>CANJCB010000053.1 GCA_947473305.1 Rhodospirillales bacterium | reverse complement strand
GGCGCGCGCCTCGATCAGCCGCTATCTCGGCTTCTACAACGCCCGCAGACCCCAGTCGAGCCTTGACCGGACGACCCCGGACCAAGCTTACTTCAACAGGCTGCCGCAGATCGCGGCCGCCTGAACCCCGCAGAGGTTCCACTTATCAAAGCGAAAAAGCTGCTCAGATAAACCGAGCCAGCTCTATCTTCATTGTCAGGCTGTTGTCCGAGTCCTTGACGGAATAGGTGCCGTAATAGGCAAGCGTGCCCGTCGCAGTCGCCGCGTATTCCTGCGGCGTCCCATCAAGCCGGTTGTTGGAGGCGAACTTCGGAATATCCGGGCGCAACAGAATCCAAGTGAAATGCCCATTGGACGCCAGGATGAACATGCCTTTGCCGTTCGGCCCCTGCGGCTCGATCCGCCGGCCGTCCGGCAAGATGTTGTAGGCGGAATCGACTGTCCAGGTTCCAGTAACCTTGCTCTTCAGTCCCGCGGTTTGGGCCGATGCCGAGCCAGACAAGAACCCACCTAAAAGCACTGCCGCCAGCGTAATTAGTGCGAACCTGATTTTCATGTGCTTTCCCCTCCAAGAGAGATTTAAAGCGTCTCATCGGCCGGAGACTTGGTCAATACCGCCTATCAGACCTCCCCCCCCCGAGATTGAGCCAAGCTCACTCCTCGATGTTTTTCACCGCCAGGAAAAGTCCGCCAGCGAAAAAAGCCCCGCCAAGTGGCGGGGCTTTCCCAGGTCTGACGCGACCCTCGATCAATCCCAGGAATGGATAACCTTGCGGGTCGAACGCTCGACCACGACCGGTCGGTTGTTGACGATGCTGTAGCTATAGGTCTCCGACTTCGGAACATGCATGGTTTCCGGGAGCGGATAGAGGGTGGCGCCCGAGGGCAGAGCCACGCCTACGTTCGCGTTGAAGCCCGGATCGCTATAGGAGCTGTAGTGCTGCGTCGATGAATATTCCCGGATCGCCGTTCCCTGGTCGTTGGTCCAGGTCGTGCTCGTCGAAGTCGTGGTCTCGGCCGAGGCAAGCCCGACGCCGGCAAGAAGGATCGCGGCAGAAAGAATGGAAATGCGTTTCATCGAAATCTCCTCAGTATCGAGACGCCTGGGCCCCGAGGCTTTGCGCTGAGGCTTTGCGCTCTCCTCTGAAAAACATTCGACCGGTTATCGGGGTTCCGTTCCGTCAGGGCCATATTGGGGCAAGGGGCGGGGCTCGGCCGGCAGATAGACGGCATTTTCCCGCGCCGGAGACAAAAGGGCGGGGACGGTCTGCTCCTTAAGGATCGGTTCCCGCTGGGCTTGCCCGAGGGATGGCAGATCCCCCACGCATCCCGTCAGCGAAATCATGCCTATGATTGCCAGAAGAGCCGGCGTTCCGCGTGTCATGAGCCTGAACTCTTATTTGAAGAAGAAGGATACGGCCCGAGACTGAATCGAAGACGGCGCCGGAGAGAAGATCCCGCAACCGGAGCGATCCTCGATCGCTCCGGTATCGGATTTCCAACCGACGCCGTTAGTCGTTAGAGGTCAGCGGCGCAGGTAAGAAGCCAGCGCGAAACCGAGCGCGCCCGCGATCGCGACCGAGGTGATCGGACGAGCGACGATCGTGGCGCTGATTTCACGCAAGGCCACGTCGCCCTTGGTCTTTGCGACGGAGGCGGCGCTCTCCGCCCCTTCGCGCGCGGTCTCGTAGATCGACTGGGCGCTTTCCCTGGCCGTGTCGTAAGCGGCCTTGCCGGCCTCGCGGGCCACGGCGATCGAATCCGCCGCGAGCGAGGATGCCCGGTCCGAGATCGTTTCCCGAGCGCTGTCATAAGCCGCTTTACCGGCCTCCTTGGCGATCGAGATCGAATCGTTGGCGAGGGCCGAAGCCTTATCGACCGCGCCTTCCATAGCTGCTGATTTCATGATTTTTCTCCGGAATGGGGCTGGTGGGACTAGAACACTAAGCCCTTTGGGTTGTTCCAAAACTTCACCAGGTTCAGCCCACCTTGGCGGGACCGGCCGGACGTTCCGCCTCAAGATCGTTCAGGGCATCGACGACCACCTTAAGCGTTTCGCCTGTTTGTCCCTGAGACGCGCCGCTGCCGGTCATATTCTCCTCGGAGGCGACCAGCAGAAGTTGCAGGTCGTGCTCCCATTGCCGCAGCAGCTTGATCTTCTGCTGACGGGAGAAATCCCGGTTGGAAGCGATGTCGTCGGGATGCTTGAAATGGAGCGATACATCGCCCAAGAAATGCCCGATATCCTGGGTCGTCATCATCAATCTCCTTGCATGACGGGTGGTCAGAGCCGCGTTCGTCTGCTTTCGCGGCGTTCGATCCTGGCGGCTTGCGGGTCAAGACCCATCCTCGCCAGGCAGCATGAAGAGCCAATCAGCACGAGCAGAAAGATCGAGATCATCTTGGCCTCCAGGCTTCTGACCTTCAGCCTTCAACAGGGGGATTCGCCTTTTGGTTCCCTTCGGCAAACCGGCATGCATATCGAAGGAGCGAGAGAATTTCCCGTCGCCTTTCAAACGACTCCAAATCTGCAAAAAAGCGGCGGAAGACCTGCTTCCGCCGTACCAGACAGTCTTGAGGCGCGCGAGAAATCCCGCGGTTCGCCGAACTAAGGCCAAAGACAGGTTTTAACGGGGGTCTTGCGACATCCAACCGGCCTGATCGTCCAAGCGGGGCGGAACCGTACCGATTGAAGACGGCTTCTCGGACATGAGATCGAAAAGCCTCGTCCGCGCCCGGTTCACCCGGCTCTTTATGGTGCCGAGCGCGCAGCCGCAGATCTGCGACGCCTCCTCGTAGCTGACTCCTGCGCCGCCGACGAGAACGACCGCCGTCCGCTGTTCTTCCGGAAGTTTGGTCAGGGCCACCTTGAGTTCCGACCCCGTAATCTCCCATTCCTGGGACGGGTCCATCGTCAGGCGCGCCGTGTGAAAGCCATCGGGATCGGCCAACTCGCGTTGACGGGTCTTCGCCACGGAGAAATAGCGGTTGCGAAGGATTGTGAACAGCCACGCCCGCAGATTGGTGCCCGGCGTAAACTGATCGGCGTGAGTCCAGGCCCGGACGATCACGTCCTGGACCAGGTCGTCCGTATCTGCCGCGTTATTGGTCAGAGAGCGGGCGAATGCGCGCATGGCGGGCAAAAGCCGCAGGACTTCATCGCGGAAATAAGGAGAAATCGATTCAGCTGACATGCGGTTTCCTATCGATAAGTCTCTCGGATACCGAGCATCCGGAAAAACCTGAAACGTCTCGGTAGCTGAAGGCTCTAGGCCGTGCCGCCATGCAGGTGCGTCGGGAGATAGGTGTTCACGAGGGGGCGAGAAGTCAGCCTTCGGTTTTGTAAAGAATTGTATCCTCCGAGACACATCCGCGCTCAATTGACCCCAAAGAATGACGGCGCCCAAGACTGTGCAATCAGGCGGAATCTCGCTTCGGACTGTCAGGGAAATTTACAAAATCCCGATTGAGACCGGAACAAAAGCCCGATATCTTTGATTTAATTCACGGGCTACATGGACGCTCAAGGCGCTCGGGAATTTTGAAGAAAAATTAACGGAAGCAAGGCCCTTGGAAGGAAACTTCCGTCATCCCGGAGTGTTTGAGACGGTGAGTGGCTGGAGCGAGAACCTCAATGGCAGCAATTCGAGCATTTGCTATCGGCGATCTCGAAGCTGGGGATCTGATTATGACTAAACGGCGGAAACCCATGGAGACGACACTTTTCCCCTCCTTCCTGCTGCCGGTTCCGTCCAAGGCCGGCCTGGACGATATGATCAACCAAAATCTCCGCGAGATCTTCGACGATGCCGCGAGTGAGCCGATCCCGCGCGAGATCCTGGATCTGGTCAATCAGCTGCACGGACGGCAGGAGAAGCACTAAGCAGGGCCAGCAAGGAACACTTTTCCTTCGGTGGGGGCGGCTCGACCGCCTTTTGACGCTTTGCCCCCCGAACCATCCCCAGGACCGCGAGTTCTTCCGCCAAGAGAGCGTGCCCTTCCATATTTTCCGGCGCTTTCCTCGCGTGCAATTTCCCTTCGGCATAGCGATTCAGGACGACCGGATGCACATAGCATTGCCGGCAGACAGCGACCGTATTTCCCAAGCGAAAAGCAACCGTCTTCAACGCCGCGGCGATCATCCTGCGCGCATGGGTCGGACTGCTCGGTTTGACCGTCTCCATCAAGGCCCGAGCCGCCAGGACGGTACCTGCCCAAGTCCGGAAATCCTTGGCCCCCCGCCGGCGACCGGCAGAGCCGGCATTCCAGCTTCGCGAAGGCTCTTGCTGGAGGAGGCACTGTGTTTTTGGCGAATTCCACCAATATTCCTTTGCCAAGCCGATCTCTCGCACCGTCGGGAATATTGAACAAGGAGCCTTCTATGATTGCCCGCAAATTCGCTTCCGCGCTCGTTCTCTGCTCGTTTCTCGGCGCCTGCGCCGGCCCCGGGCAACCCGGCTATGGCGAGCCCGGCACGATAGGAATGAACAAGACGACCGGCGGTACGCTGGTCGGCGCCGGTGTGGGCGGGCTGATCGGCTCGCAGTTCGGCGGCGGCTCCGGCAACGCCGCGGCCACCGTGCTTGGCGTGCTGGCCGGCGGCCTCATCGGGTCGCAGATCGGTGCCCAACTTGACCAGGCCGATCACGTCCAGCTCCAGCAGGCGACCTATGCCGCGCTCAATTCGGACGGCCGGCCGGCGGCTTGGCGGAATCCGAACACCGGCCACCACGGCACGATCACGCCGCGGCCGGTCTATCGCGACGCCTATGGACAGCAGTGCAGGGAATTCCAGCAGCTGATCACCGTCGGCGGCCAGACGCAGGAAGGCTATGGCACCGCCTGCCTCCAGCCCGATGGAAGCTGGCGCATCCAGGGCTAGCGTCACAAATCCGCGCTTTCGACCGGCACGGATTGCCGCTAACTTAAGTAAGGGGCGTCATTTCGACGCCCCTTATTTTAAGCGCGAGGAGCGAAAACCTTGCAGCAGCGCAATCTCGGACCGTCTGGCCTTCAAGTTTCCCTGGTAGGGCTCGGCTGCAATAATTTCGGGGGGCGATGCGACCTCGAAGCGACCCGGCGCGTGGCTTACCGCGCACTCGATCTGGGCATCACCCTTTTCGACACCGCGGATATCTATGGCAACCGAGGCGGGTCGGAAGATCTTCTCGGCCAGGTCCTGGGGCCTCGGCGCAAGGACATCGTCCTCGCCAGCAAATTCGGCCTGCCGATGGACGACGTAGCGGACAAGGCCCGTGGCTCCCGCCGCTATATCATGACGGCCGTCGAAGATAGCCTGCGGCGTCTCAGGACGGATTGGATCGATCTCTATCAGTTTCACACCCCCGATCCCCGAACGCCGATCGAGGAAACCCTCAGGGCGATGGACGACCTGATCCGCCAAGGCAAGGTACGCTACATCGGCGCTTCCAATCTGCGGGCCTGGCAGGTGGTGCAGGCGCAATGGGCCTCCAGCGAGCTCGGCATCAACCGCTTCGTCTCCTCCCAGGACGAATACAGCCTCCTCGTGCGGGGACCGGAGAAGGAACTAATCCCGGCGCTCACCGAATACAAACTGGGCCTTCTTCCCTATTTCCCGCTGGCGGGCGGACTACTCACCGGCAAATACGCGCGGAACGCGGCCATGCCCGAAGGCTCCCGCCTGACCGATACCCAGCGCATGGCCGATCGCTTCATCACGGACAAGAACTGGGAAATCGTCGAACGCCTCGGCGATTTCGCCGCCGCCCATGGCCGCAGCATGCTGGAGCTTGCCTTCTCCTGGCTTGCCGCTCGCCCCACCGTCTCGAGCGTCATCGCCGGCGCCACCCGTCCGGAGCAGCTCGACGCCAATGTCCAGGCCGTCAACTGGGCGCTCACCCCGGAGGATCTGGCGGAGATCGACAAGATAACCGGCACGTGATCAGGATCGCCCCCGGCATCCTCCTCGACGATACGGCGATAGAGGTATCTTTCATCCAGTCCGGCGGTCCGGGCGGGCAGAACGTCAACAAGGTCTCGACGGCCGCGCAGCTTCGTTTCGATCCATCGACCGGCGGCTACGACGAGGCCTATCTCGCCCGCCTTCGCCTGCTCGCGGGACAGCGGATGACGACCGAGGGCGTGGTGGTGATCACCGCGCGTCGATTTCGCACGCAGGACCGCAATCGGGAAGACGCGATGGAGCGTCTGGTCGACCTGCTCCGGCAAGCCGCACATCGCCCGAAGTCTCGCCGCCCCACGCGCCCGACCAAGGCGTCGAAGGAACGACGTCTCACGGGCAAGGCGGTCCGGGGGAAAACCAAGCGGGAACGGCAGGCTCCGCGAGACGGTGACCAATAAACCTCTCGGAACCTTTTCCAGTCAAACCAGTTGGGCTCAGAACGGGGAGCGATTTCGCGCTGTCCTCAAGAGTTCCTGGAGAAGAGCCCATGAAACGCCTCCTATTGACGACCGCTTCCATTATCGCCTTGGGTCTGGTGACCCCGGCGATCGCCCAGACGAGCCAGACCAGCAATTCGCCGAGCTATTCGTCGAGCACGACCGCACCGGCCTCCGCATCGAAGAGCACCTCGACCTCCGCGTCGAGCGACATGCATTCGACGAAGTCCGGACACCGGCACGCCGCGAAGTCCAGCCACACCAGGGATGCCCAGACCGCGCTCAAGGCGCAAGGCCTCTATACGGGCAATATCGATGGCAAGAACGGACCTATGACCCGGAACGCGATTGCGCAGTTCCAGCACAAGCAGGGTTTGAAGGAGAACGGCAAGCTCGACCGTGAAACCCGTTCGAAGCTGATGGCGAGCAACAACGCCAGCGGCGGCGCTTCGAGCACCATGACGAGCACTGGCAGCACGGGCTCTAGTTCGACAGTTGCGACGAGCAGTCGCGGTGTCACCTCGCCGCCGAGCAGCGGTTCCGTCGGCAACGGCGCGAAGATGCCCAATGAACGCGGTTATACTTCGACACGTCGGACCGGCGGCTGACCAGCACTGATCTGAAATTCGAAGCCCGGAAAGCCCGCCTCCCTGGAGGCGGGCTTTTCCTATGGCGCAGCCGTTTTTGGGGAATTGCTTCAGGCCAAGCGGTGGGCGGCGATGAGGAATTCGATATTGCCCTCGGGTCCCCGGATGGGACTTTCCGTTACGCCAATGACCTCCCACCCGGGCTGCTCTGCGAGCCAGTCGGATATCCGTCGGCAGATTTCCGCATGAAGTTCGGGGTCGCGAACGACGCCGCCCTTCCCGACCTTTCCCTTTCCGGCCTCGAACTGCGGCTTGATGAGCGCCACCAGCCGCGCGCCCTGCGCTGCTAGGGCAAGCGCTGCCGGCAGCACCGTGGCGAGCCCGATAAAGCTCGCGTCGCAGGTGACGAAGCCTGGCGGTTCGGGCACCTCCTGGCTCGTCAGATAGCGCGCGTTGCACCGTTCCAGCGCCACGACACGGGGGTCCTGCCGCAGGCTCCAGGCCAGTTGGCCCTGGCCGACATCGACCGCGTAAACCTTCGCCGCGCCCTTTTGCAGAAGAACGTCCGTGAACCCGCCCGTCGAAGCCCCGATATCGAGAGCGATATGACCGGCAGGATCGAGCCCGAAGTGGTCGAGGGCATGGGCCAGCTTCACCCCGCCCCGAGACACCCAGGGATGAACGCGGCCGCGCACGTCGATGGGAGTATCGTCGGGAAAGGCAACGCCGGGCTTGTCGAGACGGCGCTCTCCCGACCAGACAAGCCCGGCGATGATCATGGCCTGGGCGCGGGTGCGGCTTTCGGCCAAGCCGCGTTCGACAAGGAGAGCGTCGAGACGCTGCTTCAAGGAGGGCTCGTCAGGTTCGCCGGTCCACCACGAAGCGGGCAGCGTCGCGGAGAAGCTCCGCATTACCCTCGAAGGCCTCAAGATGCGCGATGGCCTGCCCTACCAGGGTTTGCGCCTGATCCCGGGCGCGTTCGATGCCGAGGATGGAGACAAAGGTCGCCTTTCCCGCAACCGCATCCTGGCCGACCGGCTTCCCGGTTTCGCCCGCCGAGCCTTCGACATCCAGAAGGTCGTCCGCGATCTGGAAAGCAAGGCCCAGGTCATGGGCATAACCCCGCAGCGCCCGGCGTTTCTCCACCGAGGCCTTTCCCAGGATGGCGCCGGCCTCGCAGGAAAAGGCGATGAGCGCTCCGGTCTTCATTCGCTGCAGCCGGGTGATGGCGTCGAGGTCCAGGGTCCGGGTCTCCGCGATCAGATCGATCATCTGGCCACCCACCATGCCCGCCGGGCCGGCCGCCTGGGCGAGCGAGGTCACGAGTTCGCAGCGGACCGCCGGATCGCCATGGGTATCGGAATGAGCCAGCACCTCGAAAGCCAGGGTCTGCAGTCCGTCGCCCGCCAGCACGGCGGTCGCCTCGTCGTAGGCCTTGTGACAGGTCGGACGGCCGCGCCTGAGATCGCTGTCATCCATCGCGGGCAGATCGTCGTGGACCAGCGAATAGGCATGGACCAGTTCTATGGCGGCGGCCGCCTGGAGCGCACTGCGCTGGGCGACGCCGAAAAGCTGCGCTCCCGCCAGCACCAGGAAAGGCCGGAGCCGCTTGCCGGGAGCCAGCGCCGCGTAGCGCATCGCCTCATAGACCCGGGCCTCAAGCCCCGGCGGTACCGGGATCAGGGCGTCGAGCGTCCTGTCGGTCAACTGCGCCGCGTCGGCAAGCGCGTCGTTGAAGCCGGTGCCCTTCGGCCAATAAAGATCAGTCATGAGAAATCGCCTCGACAGAAACCGCGCCATCCGCGCCGATAACGATCTTATCGACCCGCGCCTGGGCCTCGCGCAGCTTGGCGTCGCAATGGCGCTTCAATTGCGCCCCCCGCTCGTAGGACTGGATCGCCTCGTCGAGCTTGCCGCTGCCCGATTCGAGCCGCCGCACGATCTGCTCCAATTCGGCAAGCGCTTCCTCGAAGCTCAGCTGCGCCACTTCCGACGGGATAGCGTTCTCGGCCATAGGCCCTCCTGGAAAAAGTGCCGCAATCTAGGCGCAGGTCTTGAAGGGAGCAAGCCTTCAGGCGGCCATCAGCGCCCGCACATGGGCGGCGGCGCTCGATCCCAGCGCCTGGAGGTCGTAGCCGCCTTCGAGCGTCGAGACCACCCGCCCCTGGCAAACCCGCTCCGCGAGCTTCAGAAGCTCCTGGGTGACCCAGGTATAATCCGCTTCTTCGAGCTGGAGCTGCGCCAGAGGATCCGCCCGATGGGCGTCGAAGCCTGCGGAAATCACCAGGAAATCCGGGCGGAAATCCTCCAGCGCGGGAAGGATCACCCGGCTATAGGCGGTGCGGAAGGCATTCGATCCCGACATCGGGGGCAAGGGCACATTGAGGATATTGCCGACGCCCGTCTCACTGCTCGCCCCGGTGCCGGGATAGAGCGGGGATTGATGGGTGGAAGCATAGAAGAAAGCGGGATTCTCCTCGAAGACCGCCTGGGTGCCGTTTCCGTGATGCACGTCGAAGTCGACAATGGCGACCCGCTCCAAGCCATGGACCTGGCGGGCCCGCTTCGCGCCGATCGCCGCAGCGTTGAAGAGGCAGAAGCCCATGGCACGATCGGGCTCCGCGTGGTGGCCCGGGGGACGCACCGCGCAAAAGGCATTGCGCCCTTCGCCGGCCATGACTGCATCGACCGCGGCGCAGACCGCGCCAACCGCCCGCAGCACCGCCTCTCCCGATCCCGGGGACAGGACGGTGTCGGCATCGATCCCGGCATGGCCATAGCTCGGGACGGCCGCCAATACCTCCTCGATGAAGGGCTTGGGATGGGCTCTGGCGATATCCTCGATATCCGCCTGGGGCGCCTCGCGCCGGTCGAGCGCCGCGAATTCGAGGCGGTCGAGAGCTGCCAGAACCGCCCTGAGGCGGGCCGGCGATTCCGGATGATGACTGCCGGGATCATGGGTGAGGCAGGCGGGGTGCGTATAGAGCAGAGTGGTCATGGTGGCCTTCGTTCCAAACGGATCGGAAGTGTCGCATAGGATGCGGCGCGCTGCCACAAGGCATCGGCCGCGCGACCTCCTGGACAGGCAGGGACACTATGGTTAGAAACCCTTGCGGGCTGCAAAACCAGGAATAGAGGACCTTTTCATCAGGTGATCGGACGTCGAAGTTTTACGCTCGCGCTGGGGACCGCCGCCTTTCTGCCTGGCCAGACTGTGCTCGCCGCCAATGCGACCCGCCAGATCGTGATCCGCGCGGGCCGGCCTGACGGCCCCTACCACACCCTCGCCGTTCAATTCGCCGAGGCGCTCAGCATTGCGGCCAACGGCGCGCTGACGGTGGATGTGCAGGAAAGCCCCAATTCAGTCCAGAATGTGATGGATTCGGTCAAGCTGGGACCCGACACGCTCTTCACCGCCCCACCCTATCTGATTTCGCAGGCCCATCGGGGCGACAAGCCTTTCGAGCGCAATCCGAAATACGACGACATCCGCTCATTGACGCCCATTCCCGGCCAGACCACCCATTGGCTGGTGCGTGCGGACAGCGGGATCGGCGATATCAGCGGATTGGCCCGGAAACCCTATATCTCAGGGGCGAAGGGCAGCCTCGGGGAGCGGCAAACCACGGCGCTTCTGAAGGCGCTCGGCATCGACAGCAGCGTGCAGCTCATCGATCTCGACGTGAGCGGCGCCCCCGCCGCCGTCAAGAGCGGTCAGGTCATCGGCTATGCGACCGCGGGAGCCTTTCCCATAGCCGCGGTCACCGAGCTCGCGAGCAGCCTGCCTCTCAAGATTCTGAGCCTGCCGGAAAGCCAGATCAAACAGGTCATGGCCAGCGACGATTCGCTTACCCGCATGACCATACCCCGCGGCACCTATCCTGGCATCGACGAGGCCATCAATACGGTCATGCTGCCGGCGGGGATCTATACGACGCGCCGGATGACCGACGCCGTCGCCTATGAGATCACCAAATATGTCTGGGGCCAGCGCGAGGCGCTCATCAAGCGCAATCCCGCCTGGGGGATCTTCTCCCCAGCCCTGCTGCCGATGCTGGGCGCGAAACTTCATCGCGGCGCGCTGCGCTACTATACCGAAGCCAAGATTTCCGTTCCGGCCGCGCTCAAGTAGGCAGCCTCAAGACCTGCCCCGCAAGACGGCGTGGAGCGCCAGGGCAACCCAGCCCAGGATGAACAAGGTTCCCCCGACAGGGACGACCGGCAGCAGCCTGCCCCACCCCAGCGCCAAGCCATAAAGACCGCCGCTGAAGAGCACCATGCCCGTCCCAAAAGACCAGCCCGCCACCGCCGCCAAACCACGCGCGGCACGCCGGCCCGAGGGCGGCAGGATGGCAAGCGCCAGCAGAGCCACGGCATGGATGAGGCCATAGCGCGCACCGGTCGCGAACCATTCCGCGGCCTGGGCGTCGCCTCCCGTTCCATGGCGCGCGGCCGCATCGGCGATGACGGCGCCCGCTCCGCCCACCGCGGCGATGAAGATCCAAAGGCGTGTCATCTTCCCTCCCATCGCTTTTCAGGCGCCGATCATACCTTGCTTGCCAAGCGGCGGCAGCGCGCTATAACCGCAGCAAGGATCCTCCCGCTCCAAGAGGTATCGATGCCCAGTTTCGACATCGTGTCGCGGCTCGAAATGGCCGAAGTCGACAACGCGCTTGCCGCCCTCACCCGGGAAATCGCGACGCGCTTCGACTTCAAAGGCAGCAAATCGTCCGTGGCGCGGCTTGAAGGCTCGCTCACCATCGCCGCCGACGACGACCTGAAACTGAAGCAGATGCACGAGCTTCTCAAGGTCCACCTCACGCGCCGCAAGGTCGATACCGGCGCGCTGGAATTCAAACCGCCGGAAAAGGCGGCGGGTAACTCGGTGCGTCAGACGGTGGTCCTGCGCCAGGGCATCGACAAGGAGCTGGCCAAGGAGATCGTCCGCGACATCAAGGACAGCAAAATGAAGGTCCAGGTCTCGATCCAGGGCGACGAGCTTCGGGTCACCGGCAAGAAGCGCGACGACCTTCAGGATGCTATCGCGCTTCTGCGCGGGCTCAAGATCGAGCAGCCTCTGCAATATCTGAACTTTCGGGACTGACGGGACCGTCTCCACCGAATCCCTTGATCCCCCGCCCGCAAATCGTTAGATAAGGCCCCTCGCCTCCAGTCCCCTTCGTCTAGAGGCCTAGGACACCGCCCTCTCACGGCGGTAACACGGGTTCGAATCCCGTAGGGGACGCCAATATAATCAAGAACTTATAGATTTAGACTGTGGCCGGCAGTCAAATTTCGGTAAGTTTTCGGCAATATACGTGGTTGAACTCAGCTGAACGCCGGGGGATGTAACCGCACACCGACCATCATATATCTAGTGCCTGTCTTTGTTCCGTTGCCCCATCAGTAGCGATTTGGGGACGAGATGACAGGGGGTACGCATGAGTTTCAGCTTGCCGCAATTCCTTCGCCGCACTTCGCCCGCCAGCCTGCGGGAATATATCGAGCACAGGTGCTTGAGCGGTTTTGAGGGCGTCGATTGGGGGGCGAAGCCGCAGGCCTATGTAGATGCCGTGGGAAAAGTCATAAATGGACTGTCCGAAGATGCTGTCGCAAAGATTATCGAGGATTTCGAACGTGTATCTCAGCTTTGCGGCGAAGCTGGCCAACTTGCAATACGGCACGCCATACTTGATGAGGCGCTCCTCAATCATATCCAAATGCTCGACGGTGACGAAGCGCGGGGCCTCGCGCTTCTCCTGGTAGAACCCGACCTCATCGACAACGCCCTCGCGGCCGGCTACGCCGACCGACGGTATGGGGGACGAAGCTGGAGTTCCCATAGGGTATTGGCATCCTCGCCCGCCGCCAACGATTCTGCAGCCCGCGAAGCTCTAGCTCGTGATGTAGGCACCATTTTCAGATCCTTCGACGGTTCAGGAGGACGGTTAAAAATCGATGCCTTTGAAAGGTGCGAACGCAAAGGGGAAAGTCGAATCCTCCAATTTACGCTCTATATAGAGGGACTGCCCGAAACGAGGCTCGAATTCGAAACGGATGGGCCGCAACCGCGGTCGAGCCGTCCGGCAATCGAGGCCGCGATCTGCTACGATGCCCAAAAAGGCATGCTCGACATCGTCGCCAGGGGCGGTAGGGAAGTGCGAGAGAAAATCGCCCGAGGCTTCGCTCGGAACCTGCTCGGCATAGAGGACGGCATCGAGCCTGTTTACCGTCAGCGCTACGATTTGGACCGGCTGAGGAAGAGCGCATCCTTCCCGACTGAAACGGTAGACGGGATCAAGGAGGTCCATATTCTCCTACTGCGCCTTGCCGACATGGGGGACCAGTTCGGCCAAGTGACCCTGGAAATCGACAAGGGCCAGAACACGGACATACATGCGGCAAGCCGAATTTGGTTCGGCACTAATGACCCTTTGAACGGCGGGGGATGGCGCGTGCTTCAAGCGAAGCTTCGAATCACATTCCACCCTGATAAGCCAGGGGCACGCGAGAAAACGATTACGGTCGACCTTCGTCGGCCGAACGGGTCGAATCTTAGGGATCAAACGCGCAAGCACCAGATTATCGCCGAGAAATATCTGGAACGCTGGGGCCTGATCGAGTCGGTGTGAAGGCGCTATCGCCATGCGATGGCAGGACGATCCAATCGACCTCCTCTGCACCCTCATGGATGCCGGTGCCATAGCGTTCAGCACCGCCGCGCTACGCAACCGACATGGAGATGCAGTGGACTATCTCATGCGGATTGGTGCGTTGGTGCCCGGTCAAAGACCCACGGTCACCACTTGCATTGCCTGCGACAATGCCCATTCCGCCCAACTTGAATTTAATCCCGCGACAACTTCGTATTTCCATTTCTGCCCAGAGGTTGGGCGGGTAGCGGTGCTGGATGCCGACATCGAGGCTATCGCTGTCAATCCGCCGTGGCTGATTGATTGGCTGACAGCGCAACTACACATCCAGCCCCCCCGGCGGCGTGAATTGGTCCTGGATCATGCGTGGCTACTCGGCGAGGCTATCATCCGCAGTACGTCCGTAACGGTCATATTCGCCCGAGGGACATTGAGTTTTGGCGACCTCGATACCGTCGCTGCGCGCCTTCCTCCAGTTCCGAAGGACAGTGTCGGGTTGGTGATCACGACGCGCGGCAATATGCCCCTCCAAGTCGCGTTGCCCCATCGCTACGTCTTCCTCGACCTGCGCGAGATCGCCCGAGCTGGGACCGCTGGACTTTCTCTCGACGAGCCAAGAATAGCCGGGTGGATCAAGGGTATTCGGCAAGGTACTCGGCAGCGCGTGAAGGATGGTGCTGGTCGGCCCTCGGAAAAGGATTTGATTATAGAAATCTACCGCATGCGTCGGAAACGTGGTGAGCCCGTCATAAGTCAGGCTGCAGAGGCAAGGGCCATCAGTGCAGAGATCCAATCGCAGGATTTGGATCGAACTTCTCCCGCTGTGAAGACCATCATGCGCCACCTGAGCAGCCTGGGTGTCGAATAGGCGCTCGCGTTTGGCGCAAAATCGCAAAATTATAGGTTTTTGCGACGGCTATTTTGCGCCATCCGATAGCCTCATCTTTGCTGGCATCCCTGTGAACCCCAGAAAGGTCACGCAAAGATGCCAACATCCCAATCCAGTTCATCCACCTTGGCCGAGCCGCTCGCCGTCTCGCCTGCCGATGCAGCGCGCCTAGCCAGCATCGGACGGACCACAATCTATCGCGCTATCGGCTCGGGCGAACTCAGAAGCCTGAAGATCGGTAAGCGCCGTCTCATCGCGGTAGACGCTCTACGGAAATGGCTACATGCGCACGAGGTCGCGCCGTGAGCCATCGAATCGATTTCCAGCGGATCAACCGGGCGGCGCTAAGCGCCCTGCCGGAACTACTCCAACGGTGGCTGCCTGGCGGCAGAGTGGAGGGCGCAGAGTATGTGGCGCTAAACCCTAAGCGGGTTGACCATCATCTTGGAAGCTTCCGGATCAATCTCAAAACCGGCGCCTGGGCGGATTTTGCGATCGCGGCGGCGCGAGGCGGCGATGTAATAGCCCTCGCAGCCTACCTCGCCGGCACGGGGCAGGCAGCAGCCGCGCTTGAAATTGCCCGGATGCTGCGACTCCCGTCATGAGCCAGCGGTCAGCCATGTTCGAGCCATGCGATCTCGGAGAGAACGTGCCAGCGGCGGCGGCATCCCCATCAGCGCGAAAGAGCCCGATCATCCCGGTTCCGGCGGATGCGCCGCCCATGCGGTTCCGCCATCCAAGACATGGCGAGGCCACCTCGCGATGGGCCTATCACGATGCCGAGGGCGCGCTCGTCGGCTATGTCTGCCGGTGGGACTTCGTGAATGCCGCGGGCAAACCAGACAAGGATGTCCTGCCGGTCACCTTCTGCACCATGCTCAACGGGCACAGGCGATGGGCGTCGGCCGGCGTTCCGGCGCCTCGGCCACTCCTCGGTCTCCCCGAGATTATTCGCCGCGCGGATGCCGTAATTCTAATCTGCGAAGGTGAGAAGACGCGGGACGCTGGCGCCTACCTGTTCCCCGACATGGTGGCTACAACCCCGATGCACGGCGCTAAATCACCTGCGAAATCGGACTTCTCGGTCTGTCGAAACCGAAAGGTGGTGATCGCGGCAGACAACGATGTGCCCGGTCAAGAGTTCTGTGCGGTAGTGCACACGTTGGCACGCGAGGCCGGCGCTAGCCAAGTGTTCCATCTCCGTCCCGATCGGCTTGGCAGCTGGCTCTGGGAGAATGGCGAGCGACGGCTCCGGGGCGACGCGATCCCAGAAAAGTGGGACCTCGCCGATGCTCTGGCCGAGGGCTGGACGGCCGCTAGCGTGGAGCAGATGCGTCAGGATCCAGCATTCTTTTCGCTCTTCACAGCTGCTGGCGGGAAAAGCAATGACGATGAGGTGAAGTCATCACCCGATTCGGTGCGCGCCCGAGGCTGGCCGTTCCGGCTGGTCGAGCACGGTGTCGAGAGACGGATCGAGAAGGAAGACAAGGAGACCGGAGAAATCACCATCGAGTGGCGCTGGTTCTGCTCTCGGTTAGAGGTGGCAACGATGACGCGCGACGCCGATGGTCAGCAATGGGGTCGGCTCCTGCGCATCACCGACAGCGATGGGCAGCTCCATCATTGGCCGATGCCGATGTCGGCGACTGCTGGCAGCGGCGAAGAATATCGACGGGAACTGGCCAGCCAGGGGCTTATCCTTGCGCCCGGTGCGGCGCCCCGCAACTGGCTCCAGGAATACATCTCGACCGCGCGTCCGACAGCGCGGGCGCGATGCGTAACTCGAATCGGCTGGCACGGGACTGCCTTTGTCCTGCCGGACGCTACCTTCGGCGATACCGGTGGCGAGGAGCTGCTGCTACAGACGCCGACCCGGCACGACTGGCCATTTCGGACGAACGGCACCCTCAGCGACTGGAAAAGCAGTGTGGCGGTTCACGCGCTCGGAAACAGCCGTCTGATGCTGGCGATCGCGATTGCGTTCGCTGGTCCGCTGCTCCATCTCACCGGCACTGAATCCGGTGGGCTGCACCTTCGCGGCGGTTCGAGCATCGGCAAAAGCACCGCGCTCCAAATCGCCGGTTCGGTCTGGGGCGGCGGGGGCATCAAGGGGTATATGCGGCAATGGCGCGCTACCGACAATGGACTGGAAGGCGTGGCGTCGGCGCATTGCGATGCCTGCCTTTGTCTTGACGAGATTTCCCAGGTTGATCCCAAGGCACTGGGCGCAGCGGCCTACATGCTAGCGAACGGTGGCGGTAAGGCGCGCGCCGGGCGCGGTGGCGAAGTACGAGCTGCCGCCGAGTGGCGAGTCATCTTCCTCTCCAGTGGCGAAATTTCACTTGCGGATAAGCTGGCCGAGGATGGTCGGGGCCGCGCCATCGCAGCCGGACAAGAGGTGCGTGTCATCGATTTGTCTGCTGATGCCGGAGCCGGGCTTGGGCTCTTCGAGGACCTGCACGAGTTTGCCGATGCCGGCGTCTTCGCCCGCCACCTTAATCTCATGGCTGGGAAGTACTACGGCACAGCTGCCCGAGCCTTCCTTGAGAGCGTGGCCGGCGAGCCGCAGGAGATCGGAACTCAGGCGAGCCGTTTTCGCGATGGGTTTGTGAGGGATCATTGTCCGCTAGGCGCCGACGGCCAAGTGTCGCGCGTCGCCGGCCGATTCGGGCTTATTGCCGCAGCCGGCGAGATTGCCGCTGCCGTCGGGATCGTCCCATGGCCGCAAGGCGCTGCGACACGGGCGGCGGCGACCTGTTTCGGCGCATGGCTGGACGGGCGTGGGGGTATCGGCGCAAACGAGATTCGCAACCATATAGCCCGCGTTCGTGCCTTCATCGAGCAGCACGGCAACAGCCGCTTCGAAGCGGCCTGGGAGAAAATCCTGAACGATGGCAGCGCTTTGGCGAATCCTCGCATCCTCAACCGTGCCGGGTTCCGTCGTCGGTGCCCCGACGAGACAGGGTGGGATTATTTCGTGCTGCCGGAAGCATGGAAAACCGAGGTCTGCCATGGGCTCGATGGCTCGGCGGTCGCGCGTCACCTCATAGAGCGCGGACTGATGGTCGGTGCCGACGGTCGCACCAGCATTACGCTGGGCGTCCCCGGGCATTCGGACAAAGCCCGGCTCTACCACGTCAAGCCCTGCATCCTGGAGGGAGGCGACAATGCCTGATTGGGGCGCGGCGCTTGCCGCTGCACTCGTAGCATCCCGCGAAACTCCTGGTTCCCCCGGTTCCATTGGTTCTGGTGACCTGGTTACCGCGGAAATGCTGGACTCTCGCCTAAATTCATCGGCCGGTCCGTCTGGGTTCCATCCGGTTCCGGCGGTTCCCAGGCGAGATTGCGGGGCGGAGAAATCGGAAGGAGGAACCGACGGAACCGGATGGAACCCGCAGGCGAGATCGCCGATGACGCAGGCAAAAATGGCGGAAATCCACCGACCTTACCACCGTGGAACCGGTGGAACCGCAGGAACCAGTCAAACCAACGATGAGCTGCCCCTGCGAAACATCAATGAATCACTCGCCGCCCCGGCATCACCGTGGAGCGATGCGGTCGACGAGCGTGCCGCCATAGTCGAGCAAGATGCCGGCGCTCCACGTGAATGGGCCGAGGGTTTCGGCCGCCTCGACCCCGAACAGGCACCCGGCGACGTACCACTCAAGCGTTGGCGGCGGTTCGTGGACGATTGTGGCCGGTTCCTCGACGGTGGATGGGCAGCGCGCGCTGCAGCGCTGGGTTGGGGGCCACGGGACCTCTTCGGCTGCGACCGAGCGCGACCGTTCGCGCGCATCGATCATGCCGGCCTGCTCTGGCTTCTGAATGGCGATAGGCTGGTCATGCTTGCCCCAGACGCTGCAGTAATCGAGACAAAATCGCGTGCACGCCTCACCTATCGGCGCCGCCCGATTGCGTACGATCGCGTAATACTGGTTTGGGAGTTGGATGAGCATCATGGGTGATCGAAATGGCAGCAATGCCCGCGCCGGAAGCCTATCCACAAAGCATGCGCAGAAGGCAGATGAAAGGAGCCCGCCTCTCAGCGATGCCGATCGAAGACTGGCCGCAGACTTTATAGAACGTGGACAGGCACGGCATCGGGCGCCACGGTTAAAGGTGAATCACAATCCGCCCAAGCCGGTCGAACTTGTCAACGCCGAGGGTGAGCCCCAAACTTCGATGCTGGCGCAGTTGGTTGCATTCGGCACGACCTCAAACGACTTCTATTCCAGGACCTTGCGCGAGCTGCTGGAGTCAGGTTGCCGAGGCACGCCATCTCAGCCCTTTGAGGATTCGGATGTTAACGGCGCTCTCGCCGCTATGCACGGGATCGCTCCCAGAGATGAGATCGAGGGCATGCTCGCTGCGCAGATGGTTGCTGTGCATTCAGCAGCGATGCGCTCTCTGCGCCAACTCAAAGGGTCGGACACGATCGCGCAACAGGACTCCAATGGGAACCTAGCGGTTAAGCTGCTGCGGACCTACACCGCGCAGATCGAGGCGTTGCAGCGCTACCGCGGTAAGGGCGACCAGAAGATGACGGTCGAGCATGTCCATGTCTATCAAGGCGGCCAAGCCATCGTCGGCGCGATCCACCAGGGGGATGCGGCAACCGAAAAAGCCAAGGACCATCCGCAGTCAAACGCCGTCACATACAATCCGGGCGAGCCGCTGGCATGCCCAAATCCGGTGAGGAAAATTGTGCCCGTCGTTCATGGCCAAGGGTAGGCAGCGCTATCCGATGCAGGCGGTGATCGCGGAGACGGAGATGCGGGACCGAGGAAATTGCCAGAGGATTTCGGGAAAAACGGAGACCTATGATGGGTGGTTTGGGATCGGGTCGGTCGAGCGGCTGGGGCCGCGACAAGGTGGAGGGTTGCCGCTCGATTGATGTGAACCGGCTCCACAAAGACGGCGCCCTTCGTGCCGGTTGGGCGGGCAGTTGGCAATGGACGCGCAACGGCGAAAGGGTTGCCTCAATCGATCTCCGGGCCGAAGCTGATCGACTGCATCTTTCCTATCGTGTGCGCATCAACAGCGGCGAATGGGAGGATGTGATCGAGACCGTTCGCATAGACCGCGTGCCCTGCCGCTTCGGTGGGGCGCGACCATATTTCATCTGCCCCGGCGTGGTGAACGGCACCGTGTGCAGACGGCGGGTAGGAAAGCTGCACGGGCCCGGGCGCTATTTTCTGTGCCGGCACTGCTACCGCCTCGCCCACGCCAGCCAGAACGAGGGCGCATGGGATCGGGCGCTGCGTCGTGCCGACAAACTAAAGGAGCGCCTTGGCGGCGATCCCGGAATGGCCTCGCCGTTCCCACTAAGGCCGAAAGGTATGAGGTGGCGGACTTATGATCGGCTGCGCAGGCAAGCCTTCGAGGCTGAAATGCTGGCCGATAGTGCCTTCAAGTTTCGGGCTGGACTACTGCTGGAGCGGATCGACAACGCCAAGCACGAAAGGAGACGCTAGTTCTCCGGCGTTGACACCTCTCGATCGAGCTCTTTACTCACGATCCCGAAATCGCCTCAAGGCGCGCCCTGCGATGCGACCGGCAGTCATCGCCTTCCCCTCGGCCTTCAATTTCTCTTGGAGAGCAGGCGGGTCCACGACCTCGCGATAGACGCGACGGTGTTTGACGAAGCTCTTCACCAGGGCTCGGAGAACCGCATGCCATGAAACCATGAGACGCAATCTATCATATCGGCGAGGGGTGATGGTTGGCGGACCCCATGGTGTAATCCGGAAAGCTTATCCGCAAGTCTTCCGTAAGCGCTCGCTTCTACGCCGTCCTCCCAGAAAACGTCTTGCGCCCGCCAAGGTCACGATCGACCAGAACGCTCGAATGGCTATGCAGAGAGACACCCGATGCGGGAGCATAATCTCAACCCATAACCCCCGCTGCAGCCAGCCGGGGCGAGTTCAAACACGGGTCAAATCTCAGTGGAAATTCCATACCTATCCGGGTCAGGTCTCAACGGAAATCAACAGTGATGCATTTTTACTCCGACGCGCCGATGCATTTTTACTCCGGCGTTGACACATTGACGCCGCCCCATTCTTTCACCATATCTTTTGTCGAAAGAAGCAGGCATGCATATTCGAGAGCTTATCGCCCGTACCGGGATAGCGGGGCGTCAGGTTCGGTACCTGATTGCCGAAGGCTTCATCCCGCCTCCCCGCGGTGGACGGGCAAATGCCGATTACGGCGATGACCACATCGCGGCGATAGATAGGTACACCCGTTTACGAGAGCTGGGCTTCCCGCCGGCAGCCATCATGCTGCTTCTTCAGGCGCGTGAGGGCGCCCCATTCCCAGTGGCGCCGGGGGTCACGCTGGTGGTCGACCCCAAGCTCCTAGCCGCTGGAGCGCCGGTCCAACCGATTCTCGAAAAAATTCAGCACCTTCTTACCGACCTCTTTAAGGAACCCACTCATGCCCCCGATCGCGATGCCAAACACGATTGATCCTCTCGGCGCATTTATTGCGGGCGCGTTCACGACAGAAGGGCACCGCCCCGTCCCGCTCGTGTCCACAAGGTTCGATGTCGAAATCGACGCCGGCCTTGTGACCGTGGTGACGAAGCGCGTTTTCCGAAACGATGAAGCGGAAGGTATCGAAGCCACGATCACGTTTCCTGTTCCGGTGCACGCCGTGCTCTTTGGACTGGAAGCCCGCATAGATGGGCGTGTCGTGAAGGCACGTGCCCAGCGGCGAACTTTGGCGCGCGAAGCGTATGAAAATGCGATCGAACGTGGCAAAGCCGCGGTGCTCCACGAGGAATTGCTGCGCGGCGTTCACATGCTCTCGGTCGCCCATATCGGCCCCGGAGCTGAGATCGAAGTGTCATCAACCTGGGTGTCGGCGCTGACCTACATCGGCGATCGCGGTCAAATTCGGATACCCCTTACCGTTGGGGACATTTATGGCCGATCGGGCCTGCCCGATTCCGACGAATTTCTTCTCGGTGGGCTAGTACAGAACGCTGACCTGTTCGTTCGTTGCGGCAACGGCAACATCGATCTTCATGGATCTCACCTCGTCGATGGCCACGCAAGCGTTCCTCTGAACGCCCCTATTGATCTCACCGTCACACAAGCCTCGGTGAAGGAGTTGCACGGTTTGGCCGCAGACGGTCGTGAAGTGATCCTGCGCATCACTCCGCATCAAGGCGGTGACACGGCATTAAATGTAGCTGTTCTGCTCGATCACTCCGGCTCGATGGGCTCAGGTTCTTCAGGCCAGGTCGGAAGCATCACGAAACACCAAGCCATCGTCAGTGGACTGACATCCATCGCTCAAAGGCTGGGTGACGCAGACATTGTCGATCTATGGGAGTTCGACACTCGCCTCGCTCACGTCGGATCATCGAAGGTTTCCGCTGGGACTTCTTCACGCACGGGACAAGGGCGCCAACGCCTTCTCGATCTCATAGCACGCCTAACCGGGCCCAACGGTGGCACAGAGATCGGTGCTGCTCTCTCCGGCACAATTGCCGGCTCCGATGCCCGTGACGTTCTGCTCATCACCGACGGCAAGAGCCATGCACTTGATGTCCAGAAACTCGCGCAGATGGGGCGTCGCATTACGGTGGTTCTCGTCGGCGAAGACAGCCTTGAGGCAAATGTCGGATATCTCTCTGCGCTGACAGGCGGCGACATATTCGTTGCCGCCAGTGCTGACATAGCCGACGTCTTGACCACCGCGATCGGCTCGGTCCGAGCGTCGTTTGAGCAACCACACTCGGTCGACGGTCCTCTGCGCCACGTGCGAGTTGTTCGCGGCAACGCTTTATTGGACGCTGAATGGCGGCCGGCGACACAGACCATTGTCGACGAGCAGCAAATTAGAGCAGTCGCAGCAATTGCCGCCAGTCTGGCGCTTCCGGCCCTCAGTGAGGAGAGCGCGGCGCAGCTGGCTGAAGCGGAAGGGCTTGTAACCCATCTCACGAGTCTGGTGCTCATCGATGAAGCGGGAGAAGCCCAAGAAGGTATTCCCGCGCATCGGAAAATTGCCCTGCCGCATCCGAGTTCGGCTTCGATGCCAATGATGGATATGGCCAGCGCACGCCTTTCTGAGTCCAGCGCCAGCTTTTCGCTCAGAGAGGAATCCATCTACTTCAAAATGGATTCATTGTGTTCAAGTCTTGACCCTTTTCCAGATGTTGCGTTTCAGTGCGCGGCTGCACCTTCCACCGATTTGCAAGGGATCGGCTCGAAGATCGACTGGGATATTTCGCCGAACCATCTTCTCGACGGCGATCTCTCAGCACTCGACCCGCAGGACGCATGGATGCTCGAGCGTGCCGCGGAAATGCCTGAGGCGATTGCGTTGGCCAAGCAGATGAACATCAACCCGATTGTGTTGATCGTCGCCCTAATCGCGCAGTCCCACGCGATGCGGAATCGATCCGCGGGCAGAATTGCAAAGGCGATCCTCGGGGAGGCATTTGTCGATGATCTTCGCAATCTCGCCACGAAACTAGGTCTCCAGTGATCTGAAGTAGCCACCGCTGTGAAATTGCGCCCAACAATGACCCCGGCCCTGAAGTCTCTCAGCGCGTTGATCTGGTTGGCAAACATGCGAATTAGAGGGGGTCATCTGTCGCGCGAAACTGGACCCCACCCAGTTGGCGTCTCTCGGCGTGATCAATGCGTTGCTTGCATTTTGGGGGGTCACACTTGGAAGCGATTTCACAGCCTAGCTATAGTGGCGAGCCGAATACGAGAGGAAGAACGACGCTATGGCCGAGCAGAAACGCCAGATAAAATTAGCAGCGCATATCCATGCGACAGGTCATCATGTAGCGGCCTGGTTGCATCCGCGCTCACAGATCGATGCCGGCCGCAATGCCAAGCATTATCTGTCCATGGCCCAGACGGCCGAGCGCGGCAAGTTCGACCTCATGTTCCTGGCCGATAGTCCGGGGATCCGCGAGGGCAATTTAAACGCGCTGCGTCGCTGGCCTCAATACAACACCTATTTCGAGCCGCTGACGATCTTCTCCGCCATGGCGGCGGTGACCGAGCATATCGGCTTCGTGGCGACAGCCTCCACGACTTTCATGGAGGCCTATAACCTCGCTCGCTTCTTTGCCTCCCTCGACCATATCAGCGAAGGCCGCGCGGGCTGGAATGTCGTGACGACCGCGGCCAAGGAGGCGGCGGCCAACTTCGGTAAGGACGAGTTCATGAGCCATGCCGAGCGCTATGCGCGGGCTCATGAATATGTCGATGTGGTGAAGGGCCTCTGGGATAGCTGGGACGACGATGCTTTCCCCCGAGACCGGGAGAGCGGGATCTACTTCGACCCCGACAAGATGCACCGGCTCAATCACAAGGGAAAATTCTTGAATGTGGCGGGTCCTCTCAACATGGAGCGTCCGCCCCAGGGCCATCCCTTGATCGTCCAGGCCGGTACTTCCGAAGACGGCAAGAATCTGGCCGCCACCATTGCCGACATGGTCTTCTTGATGGAGATGAGTCTCGATAGTGCCAAGCGCATCTATAAGGACGTCAAAGAGCGCGCGGTGAAGTTCGGCCGGCAGCCCGAAGACCTGCTGGTCACCCCCGGCATGGCGACGATCGTCTGCAAGACCGCCGATGAAGCCAAGCGCCAGCACGAGTTCCTGCTGTCGAAGATTCACCCCGAAGTGGGTCTGGAGATCATCCGGACCCAGATGAACTATGTCGACATCGGCAAACTCGATATCGATCGGCCTTTCCCGAAGGAACTGATCCCGACCGACGATTCGACCCACAGCCGCCGCACCCGGGAACTATTGGCTCAGAACCCAGGGACAGTACGGGAGATGTATGAGCGCATGTCGGTCGCCAGGACCGCACCCTTGCTCATAGGCGATCCGATCCAAGTGGCCGACCAGCTTCAGCAATGGCACGAGGAGCGCGGCGCCGACGGTTTCATCATTCAGCCCGCTTACCTCCCCGGCGGGCTCGATGATTTCGTCGACCTGGTGGTGCCGGAGCTTCAGCGCCGCGGTATCTACCGCACCGAGTACGAAGGAACGACGCTGCGCGAGAACCTTGGTCTCAGGCGACCGGCGAGTGTTTACGCATAGGGAGTCGCAGGTATCAAATTCACACCGGCTTAGTATTGTGGTCGTTGCGGAGGTGATGTGACATTTGTGAAATCGCTTCCAAGTGTGACGCCACCCCAAATCTGAGAGCGGCGGTGCGATTGTAGGCCACGGATCGGCGCCGCAGTGGTGCTGATGGCGGCGTAAAAGTCTGCCAGTGGTAAGCCCATCGTTTCCGATTTGGGACGAGGGGCGGGAGCATGAAGCCCGTGGAGCTTTACTTGTTGGTG
>CANJCB010000052.1 GCA_947473305.1 Rhodospirillales bacterium | reverse complement strand
GGCGATCGACTGTGCGACGACGGTGAGGTTGCAGCTCTGGCCGATGGAGCCGGAGAGGTTGACGGATCCGGTGGTGCCGGCCTGGGCGGCGGAAGCCGCGATCACGAGGGCGGCGGCGGTGGCGGCGGAGCGGAAGAAGCGGTTCATTTGAAATCCCCTTAGGAAGGACGGTTAATTCGTCCGATCAACTTGATGCTAAATTTAACAGGTATTTTAGATAAATCAATATGAGAATTTATGATAATTGCGATTTTGTGATTAGCGTCACAGGAGGACCCCTACCCCCAAAGAGACTCGCGTTCTTAACCACGCGGCCGAGAGAACCGGTTGCAATGAGCCGGCAATTAAGCCAGATGAAGGGAATCAAACCTCATATCGGAGACAGGCTTGGATCGCCTCATCGAGGGATATCGTCGCTTCCGCCAGGAGATTTGGCCTGAGGAGCGGGCTCGCTACGAAGCGCTGGCCAAGCGCGGGCAGAAACCGGAAGCACTGGTGATTGCCTGCTCGGATTCGCGGGTCGATCCGCAGACCGTCTTCGGAGCCGTCGCCGGCGAACTCTTCGTGGTCCGCAACGTGGCGGGATTGGTTCCGACCTATGAGCCGGACGCCCATTATCACGGGACCAGCGCCGCGCTCGAATATGCGGTCCGCGTCCTCAAGATTCCGAAAGTCGTTGTCCTGGGGCATGCGCAATGCGGGGGCGTTCGCGCCATGGTCGAAGGCGCCCCCGACGCACGCGATTTCGTCGAGCCTTGGATGTCCATGGCCGAGGGAGCTTTGAAGACCGTTCCCCACCATGCCGGGACTGAGGAAGTGCTCGACCACTGCGAGATCGAAGTGGTTCGGCTCTCCCTAAAGAACCTGATGACTTTTCCTTGGATTGCCGAGGCCGTCGCGGAGGGCCGCTTGCGTCTCTATGGCTACCGCTTCGATATCCACACCGGGAAACTCGAACAGGTCGCGCCCGATCAAGTAGTGCCGGTTACCTGATCCAACTATCGGTCGGCGCTATTTTTCGAGCCAGGCCTCCGCCCAATTCCCATTTCCCTGGATCTTGCCCCAGAGGTCATGGATCCGGGTCGAGCCCGCGTCCATATTTCGCAATTCGCGCCAGGTGAAGACAGGCAGGTCGGCGGCGATGATCGCCTGGGCCTGGCTATAGAAGGGGCCGCGCTCCTCATAGGTGAGAGCCCGCTCTCCCTTGACGAAAAGCTCGTCCACGACAGGGTTCGAATAGCCTGAAGGATTGCCGTAAGGGCGACCGACCGTGGAACTGATGAAGGCGCGGGCGAAACCGAGCGCTGGATCGCCGAAGCTCGTATAGCCCACCATGGTCATATCGAAGTCGCGCTCCACATGGACCTTCTTGACGAGCGTCGCTTCTTCCATGGCTTCGGTATCCACGTCGACGCCGATCGCCTGGTACATGCTCTTCAAGGCGACGGCGACCTGGCGGAATTCGGGATAATCGGCGCTGTAGATATAGAGATGAAGCGTGAAGCGCTTCCCGTCGACGCCCCGCTTGACCCCCGCCTCGTCGAGCAAGGCGTTGGCCCTCGCGGGGTCGAAGGGATACATCTTGCGGTAGTCGATGGAAGAATTAGCCGCCCACTTCAGCCGGCTCGGCATCGGCATAATGCCGACATTGCCAACCTCGAAAAACGCGTTCTTGAAGAGGTAGTCGCGATCGGTCGCCATGAAGAGCGCCCGCCGCACCCGCTTGTCGTCGAGCGGCTTGCGGGTCGTGTTCAGGAAGGCGAGCGTCATGGATTCGGGCTGGTCGCTTTCGATGACCCGGAGTTTCGGATTGGCGCTGATCCCGGCCATGTCATTCGGCGGGACCGGCTGGAGCACGTCGATCTCGCCCGACTTCAGCGCTTGGACGGCGGTCGAGGGCTGGGTGATGACCTTGCCGACGACTTCGTCGAGATAGGGCTTGCCGCTATCCCAATAGTCCGGGTTTTTGGCCAGGCGGATGAAATCGCCATGCTTCCACTCGGCCAGCTTGAAAGCCCCGGTGCCGACCGGCGAGGAAACATTGGCGGGGTTCTTGAGGATGTCGGTGCCGCGATAGAGATGCGCGGGCGTGATGGCGCCGCCCTGGAAGCAGGCGAGCGACACCAGGAACGGCCCGAAGGAATTCTTGAGCTTGATCACGACCTTATCGGGGGCCGGCGCCTCGACGCTCTCGATGGAACGTCCGGCGGGGGCGAAGGTCGGCGAGAATTTCGCGCTCACCTCGACAAGCGAGAATTTTACGTCGTCGGAGGTGAAGGGCTTGCCGTCGTGCCACTTCGCGTTCTGCAGGTCGAAGGTATAGGTCAGCCCGTCCGGCGATACGGTCCAGGACTTCGCCATGCCCGGCAGGATCCTGTAGTCGTCGGTGACCCGCACCAGCCCCTGGAACAGGATGCAGCCAACCATCCGGTTGGCGAAGCCGGAAGAAGCGGCCGGATTGACGCTTGGCGGATCCTGGCTCAGGGCGAAGATCGCGGTGCCACCGCGCTGCGGCGTCTGGGCGAGGGCGGGGCCGGCGAGGCAGGAGGCGAGGGCAAGGGCCGCGCCGAGGCGAAGTCGCGTTCTCTGGCTCATCTTGTTTTCCCTTACCCTCTATAGGCGCTTCGCTGCCCGTGTTCTTCAGCGAAGATTATGCCCCGGCTTCGAGGGCGTCGAGCGCCATTCCAAGCCACAGAACTCGCTCTTTTCATTTCTTCGGGAGCGGCATAGCGTCAGCGAAGTCTAGACAATAGGTCCGATGAGACCGACTGGGAGGATCGTTATGGCCAATCCGACGCCCGAAGCGCTGGAAGCGGAATTCGACATGTTCATGGCGCGGGCCGGGATCACGGTCCCGCCCGACCGCCGTCCCGCCATGCTCACCGGTTTTGCGGAACTTCGGGCCCAGGCCGCAATGCTGCGTGACGCAAGCCGGACTGCCGCGGCGGAGCCGTCGAATGTATTTCGCCTGTCGCCGCTCGACCTGGAGAAAAAGTGATGGCGGAGCGTATCGAAGATCTTTCGGTCGCCGAACTCGGCAGACGGTTTCGGGGCGGGACTCTCACCTCGGAAGCGCTGACCCGCCATCTTCTGAGCCGCATCGAAGAATGGGACCCTAAATTCCACGCCTTCATCACGGTAACGAAGGAACGCGCGCTGGCTGACGCAGGCCGCGCCGACCAGGAACTGAAGGCGGGCAAGGACCGAGGCGGCTTTCACGGCATCCCCTATGCGCTGAAAGACATCTACGACACCAAGGGTGTCCGCACGACCTGCCAGTCCAAGCTGAGGATCGACCATATCCCCGATGCGGACAGTGTGGTGGCGGAGAAACTTCATGAAGCGGGCGGGGTGCTCCTGGGCAAGCTCACGACCATGGAATTCGCCAATGGCGGTCCCGATTTTTCCCTTCCTTTCCCGCCGGCGCGCAATCCCTGGAACGCCGACCACCTGACTTCGGGCTCGTCCAGCGGGTCGGGGGCCGCGGTGGCTGCCCGCTTCACCCGCGTGGCCATGGGATCGGACACCGCGGGCTCCATTCGCGGACCGGCTTGTTTCTGCGGCACGGTCGGCTTGAAGCCGACCTATGGCCGCGTGAGCCGGCGCGGGGTCTTCCCCCTCGCCTATACGCTCGATCATTGCGGGCCGCTCGCCACCACGGTCGAGGATGCGGCGCTGGCGCTTCAGGCCATCGCGGGCTTCGATCCCCAGGATCCGGCGAGTGCCGATCTTCCCGTGCCCGATTTCCGGGCCGATCTCAGCAAGGGCGTCGCGGGGTTGCGGATCGGCGTGCCGCGTCATTTCTACGCCGACTCGCCCGCCCTGCAACCGGAGATCGGCGCGGCTATCGACAAGGCGGTACAGGACCTTCGTGAGGCCGGCGCCACCGTGGAGGATGTGACGCTCCAGGATTATTCCCTCTTCTTCGCCTGCGGGCGCGTTATCCAGGAAGCGGAGACCGGGGCGATCCACGAGGCCGATCTTCGCAGCCGTCCGCAGGACTACGGCCAGCAGACGATCCAGCGTTTCGTGCTCGGCTCGACCCTGAGCGCGGTGGATCTGGTTCAGGCTCTGCGGGTCCGGCGGGAGCTTACGCGGAACGTCAACGACACGCTGATGCGTTATGATGCCCTTATCACGGCCTGCGCGCTGATCACCGCGCCGACCTTCGATGAGTTCAAGGGCCTGGCCTGGACGGCGAGCCAGAGCATGCCCTTCAATGTGACGGGCCATCCGGCGATGGTGGTGCCCTTGGGCTTCGGCGCACGGAACATGCCGCTGGGACTGCAGATCGTCGGTCGGCCTTTCGACGAGCCCATGGTCTTGCGGATCGGCCGGGCGCTTGAGACGCTGTCGGGCTGGGACAAGGTTCCCCCACCGGTCTGAGCCGGCTTGAGGGGGCTTGCCTCAATATTGTATGTAATGCGGCTTGAAATGCCCTGGAGGACCCGATGGCGGAAGTGGCTTTGAGCGCGAGCTTCAACATCCCGAAGCTCGCCGGCCGGCAGGTGGTTTCGGTGCGGCGCGCGCCGGGCTTCTGCGGGGCGGAAATCCTCGGTGTCGATCTTTCGAAGCCGGTCGATGCCGATACCTTCGCCCAGATCGAGAGCATCCTTCACGATAACGGCGTGGTGGTCTTCCGCAACCAGAAGATCAGCGATGCCGATCAGGTCGCCTTCAGCAAGCTCTGGGGGCCGGAACTCGCGATCCATGTCTTCACTCAATTCGCCAAGCCCGAGCATCCTGAGGTGATGATCCTCTCCAACATCCTCAACGACGAGGGCAAGCCTATCGGTGCGGCCGAAGCGGCGCGCTATTGGCACAGCGACATGGCCTATACGACGACGCCGAGCCGCGTATCGTTGCTCTACGGCGTCGAGATTCCCATGAAGGACGGCCAGCCTCTGGGCGATACGGAATTCGCCAGCACGGGCGCTGCCTATCAGGCTTTGCCCGCCGAGATGAAACGGATGATCCACGGCCGGCGCGCGCTCTTCCAGGCGACTAAGCCCAAGACCGGCGGTTTCTCGAAGGAACTGCCGAAGGACCAGAAGGCAAAGCTCCAGGACGTCTATCACCCGGTGGTGCGGATCCATCCCTATACGGGACGCAAGACCCTTTTCGTGAGCGATGGGCACACCATGGCGATCGAGGGCTTGCCGCCGGACGAGAGCGATGCCCTGCTGAACGAGCTCTTCCGGCATATGGAGCGCCCCGAATTCCAATATGCCCACAAATGGCAGCCGGGCGATCTTGTGGTCTGGGACAACCATGGGGTCATCCATCAGGCGACCGGCGGCTACGAACTGCCGCAGCGGCGTCTCATGTATCGGACGACGGTGAAGGGGTCGGTTCCTTTCGGCGCCTAATCGAGTCGGGCGCCATCGATCATCTGGATCGTGAGCGGGTCGATCTCCAGCCCCTCGATGCAGGAGGCGTTGATCCCGAAATGATCGGGCCGGCTCCGCATGCGATGGAAGGTGTAGATCCCGCAGCTCTTGCAGAAATAATGCTTGGCCTTGCCGGTGTTCCATTCGTAGCAACCGAGCGAGGTCGAACCGGTGAGCAGCCGCAGGTCGTTCTCATGCAAGCGCACCATGGTGGCGTTCTTTTTCCGGCACAGGGAGCAGTTGCAGCGGATGGCGGGCGGGGTCGCGCCGAGGCGGGCTTCGAAGGTCACCGCTCCGCAATGGCAGGCGCAGGAATAGACCTTCTTGTCCGCTTCCTCGCCAGGCCCGAAGGCGGTCGGAACCACGGCTGCATTTTCGGTCATGGCATTCCCCACCTTTCGCTTGAGGCGATCCTAGGCGACCGCCACAATTCCGACTAGCATCGAATGACAGACGCCGGGTCAGGGAGTTCCGAGTGCAGAAGAAGAGCTATGATTACATCATCATCGGCGCGGGCTCCGCGGGCTGTACGCTGGCCAATCGTCTGACCGAGGACGGCAACACGCGGGTGCTTCTGCTGGAGGCGGGCGGATCGGACCGCGATTTCTTAATCAAGGTGCCGCTCGGCTGGGCCAAGATGTTCGAATGGCGGCTCCACGACTGGATGTATTTCACCGAGCCCGAGGCGCGTCTCAACAATCGCCGGATCGAATGCGCGCGCGGCAAGGTGATCGGGGGATCCTCCTCGATCAATGCCATGGCCTATGTGCGCGGTCACTGGCGGGATTACGAACGCTGGGCGGGGATGGGCCTCAAGGACTGGTCCTTCGCCAATGTGCTGCCCTATTTCAAGCGCTCGGAAAGCTGGCAGGGCGGCGAGGACGCCTGGCGCGGGGGCAGTGGGCCGCTCTCCACCCGTTTCTCTAGCTTCAGCGATCCGCTCGTCGAGTCCTGGCTCGCCGCGGGCAGGGAGATGGGGCTGCCCTATTCGGAGGACTTTAACGGCTATCAGCAGGAAGGGCTTAGCCGGGTCCAGTCGACGATCCGGGACGGGCACCGCTGCAGCACCGCCGTCGCCTATCTCCGCCCCGCCTGGGAGCGCTTGAACCTGGATCTGATCCAGGAAGCGCTGGTGAACCGCATTCTCCTGGAGGGCTCCCGCGCGGTCGGCGTCGAATACCAGCGGCACGGTCAGACATACGAGGTCCATGCGGATCGAGAGGTGATCCTCTGCGGCGGCGTCATCAATTCGCCCCAGGTCCTGATGCTGTCGGGCATCGGCGATCCGGAGCAGCTCAAAGCCAACGACATCCCGGTTAAGCTCGGTCTGCCGGGCGTCGGCCGGAACCTCCAGGATCATCTGTCGGTGGCACTCGACTTCTCGCGGATCGGGACGGGCACGGTCCATAAGCACATGCGGCTCGACCGGCTGACCTATGATTTCGCTGAGGCCTGGCTCAAGGGCACGGGCTTCGCGACGGATATCCCGGGCGGGTGGGGCGGCTTCCTGAAGGCGATGCCGGATGCGAAGATACCGGACGTCCAGATCATCTTCCGCGCCGCTCCTTTGGGGGTGGGCCCCTATCTCCAGCCCTTCAAGGCGCCGATCCCGGACGGCTGCGCGCTGCGGGCGATCCTCATCCATCCGGAAAGCCGGGGTCGGATTGAACTCGTCTCGAAGGACCCGGCGGCCATGGTGAAGATCCACCAGAATTTTCTCTCCGCCGAGCGCGACGGACAGACGCTTCGGGCGGGTATGCGCCTCATCCGCGAATTGGGGCAGCAATCGGCGCTGAAGAAGGATATCGGCGGGGAGATCCGGCCCGGCGTCGGCAAGAGCAGCGACGAGGACCTGAACGCCTTCATCGCGACCACCGCCGCGACCGCCCATCACCCGCTCGGCACCTGCAAGATGGGTGTCGACAGCGACGAGATGGCGGTCGTCGACGCAGAGCTTAAGGTTCGCGGGATCGATGGTCTTCGGGTGGTCGATGCTTCGGTAATGCCGGACCTGATCGGCGGCAACATCAATGCTCCCGTGATCATGATCGCGGAGCGGGCATCCGACCTCATTCGGGGGCAAAGCACACTCGCCCCTCAGCACGTCGAGATGGTGGGCTGAAAGAAAGAGGGCAATCCGGTTTTCCGGATTGCCCTCCCTTATCTAGGCGGAGATAAGCGGGCTTACGAAGCCAGCCACTGGGTGAAGCGTTCTTCGAGCTTGCCGATGTTGTCGCTGCCCCAGATCGGGTCGATGGTGAGCCCGATTTCCTTGTACTTGGGATAGGTGGGGAGCTGCTTCGCCACGTCCTCTGGGATGAAGTCGTAGGCCTTGGGATTGGTCGGTCCGTAGAAGAGCCGCTTGGCGAATTCGGCCTGGGGCTCGGGCTGGACGGCGAACTGGATGAATTCCCAGGCGGCGCCCTTGTTGGGAGCGCCCTTGGCCACGCCCCACATGGTGATCGACTGGGTGGCGCCGGCCCAGACCAGTTCCACCTTGGTCCCTTGCTGGTTGAGTTCGCTCGCCCGGGCGTTCCAGATCGACATCATGTCGACTTCGCCGTCGCGCAGAAGCTGCTGCGACTGGTTGCCCTGGGTCCACCAGACCTTGATGTGCTTCTTGATCTTGTCGAGGCTCCTGAAGGCGCGGTCGATATCGGGCGGATAGAGTTTTCCCGGTTCGACACCATCGCCCATCAGCGCATGCATGGTCGTCACATGCGCATCGCCGCCATAGAGGCTGCGGGTACCGGGGAATTTCTCGACATTCCAGAAATCGGCCCAATTCTGCGGCCCGCCGTTTGGGAACTTGTCTTTGCGGTAGCAGAGATTGGTGGCCAGCGAGCAATAGGCGATGCCATTGGCGAAAACGCCGTCCGGCGGCAGCTTGTTCTTGTCGACGATCTTATAATCGATCGGTTCGACGAGGCCTTCCTTCTCGGCGCGGCGCCAATTCGTCTGGTTGATCCCGGTCACGTCCCATTCGTATTGGCCGCTCTGAACCTGGGCCTTGAGCTTGGCATAGGTGACGGGGGTCACGGGCTTGACCGCAATGCCGGTCGCCTTGGTGAATGGCTGGTAGAAGGCCGCGTCTTCCGCCGCCGTCCAGCTGCCGCCCCAGGTATTGACGAAAACCGTCTTGTTCTGCGCCCGGGCCGTCGCCGAGATCACATAGGGCGACAAGATCAAGCCTGCCGTTGCGGCGCCCGCGCCCTTTATGAACCCGCGCCGGCTCGCCGGACGCTGCGTCTTCCCATCCATTCGTATCTCCCTTTCGATCTTGGCACCGGGCCGGCTTCCGTTCATCGGAGCCGCCTAGTTCGGGGCCATTGTTATCGAATGCATGCAAGATGCAAAATATTTTCCTGTTTCCGCTTCACGTCGCTTCCTTGTAAGAACGGGTGCTCGCCGGTTCAGGCGAGAGACGAACGGCGTCAGGGGCAAAATGAAGCCGCCAGTATTCAGTTATCACGATCCGCGCAGTCTGGCCGAGGCGGTAAGCCTTTTGGGCCGGTTGGAGAACGCGAAGGTTCTGGCGGGCGGACAATCTCTGATGCCGATGCTGAACATGCGCTATGTGCTGCCCGACCATGTGGTGGACCTGGGCCGGGTGGAGGGTCTTGCCTATATCCGCGACGATGGCGAGGCGGTTGTCGTCGGCGCGATGACCCGCCAGCGGGATATTGAGTTCTCGCCCCTGGTGAAGGAGAAGCTCCCGCTGCTGGCGGAGGCGATCCTCAGCACGGGGCACCGGCAGACCCGGAACCGGGGCACGATCGGCGGTTCGCTCTGCCATCTCGATCCCTCGGCCGAGCAGGTGACAGTCGCGGCGGCGCTCGATGCGACGCTGACGATCGAAGGCCCTCGGGGCCGGCGGACGATGCCCTTCGCGGAATTCCCCGTCGCCTTCATGACGCCTAATATCGAGCCCGACGAGCTTCTGGTCGAGATCCGCCTGCCGGCCTGGCCGAAGGGGCATGGCTATGGCTTCGTCGAGTTCGCGCGTCGGCATGGCGACTTCGCGATTGCCTCCGCGGCGGCCCTTTTGCAGGTCGATGGGAGCGGCAAGATCGCCCGGGCGTCTCTGACCCTGGGCGGGGTCGATACGGCTCCCTTGCGGATGACGGAGGCGGAGGAATTGATGGTAGGGCAGGTCCCGGACGAAGGGCTCTTCCGGGCGGCGGGCGAGATCTGCGGCAGGATCGAGGCGATGGACGATGCGCTGGTTCCCGCCTCCTACCGGCGGAAGCTCGCGGCGGTGATGTCGCGACGCGCGCTCGTGCTGGCGCAGGGACGGGTGGAGCGGCCATGACGGAGATGCGGAAGATTTCGGTCAAGGTCAACGGCAAGGCCTATGAGGCGGAAGCGGAAGTCCGCATGCATCTGGCGGATTTCCTGCGCCAGAAGCTCGGGCTGACGGGAACGCATCTCGGCTGCGAGCACGGGGTTTGTGGCGCCTGCACCATCCTGCTCGATGGCCGTACGGCGCGGTCCTGTCTGACGCTGGCCGTGCAGGTCGATGGGCACGAGATCATGACCATCGAGGGCATCGCCGATGGCGATACGCTGCATCCGCTGCAGGAGGCGTTCCGGGACAACCACGGCCTCCAATGCGGCTTCTGCACGCCCGGGATGCTGACGACGCTCATCGAGCTTTTGCGGGACAATCCCGATCCGACCGAGGAGGAGGTGCGCATCGGCATCTCCGGCAACCTCTGTCGCTGCACCGGTTACCAGGGCATCGTGGCCGCGGCGCTGGACGCCGCCAAGCGGATGCGCGCCCTCTCATGAACAGCAGCGAGACGGCGGGCCTCGTCTTCGGGCAGTCGGTCAAGCGGGTCGAGGATTTCGATCTCCTGACCGGCCGCGCCCGTTTCGTCGACGACTTGAAGCTGCCGGGGATGCTGGAGGCGGCGGTCCTCCGCAGTCCTCATGGCCATGCGGCGATCCGGGGCATCGACAAGACAGCGGCACTGGCGATGCCGGGCGTCCATGCGGTGCTGACGCTGGAGGATTTCCGCCCCCATCTCGCTAACGACCGGCTGATCGTGGCCCTGCCGAGCCCGGCCTGGAAGATCGACGCCAACCGGCCCTTCCTGGCGGGCAAGGAAACCGTCCATGTGGGCGAGCCCATCGCTTTGGTGATCGCCGACAGCCGCTATATCGCCGAGGACGCGCTGGCGCTGATCGAGGTCGACTTCGACCCTTTGCCGGCGATTTCCGATTGCAAGGCGGCGCTGGAGCCGGGCGCGCCCAAGACCCATCTCGCCAATCCCAACAACCTCGTCGCGGAGTTCGAGGTCGCTTATGGCGATGCGGCTGCCGTCTTCGCCTCCGCACCCCATAGCTTTAAACTCTCGCTCTGGCAGCATCGGGGCGGCGGGCATTCCATCGAGTGCCGGGGGGCGGTCGCCTCCTGGAACGAGATGGAGCAGAACCTCACGCTCTGGAGTTCGACCCAGACGCCCCATGCGGGCATGCGGATGCTGGTGGATATCCTGGGGCTCGACGACGGGCAGGTCCGGGTGATCACGCCGGACGTGGGCGGGGGCTTCGGGCCGAAGCTTTGCTTCTACCAGGAAGAAGCGGCGGTTGCGGCGGCGAGCCGGATGCTGGGCCGACCGATCAAATGGATCGAGGACCGGCGCGAGCATTTCACCTCGACGACCCAGGAGCGCGATCAATATTGGGAGGTCGAACTCGCGACCGACGGCGAGGGTCATGTGTTGGGCCTGCGCGGCAACATGATCCACGACCACGGCGCCTGGACGGCGCGGGGGATCAATGTCGCCTATGAGGCGTCCCAGGCGGTGACGATGCCCTATGACATCGCCGCCTATTCCATGAAGGTCAGGGTCGCGCTCACCAACAAGGTGCCGGTCTCGCCGGTGCGTGGCGCGGGCCAGCCCCAGGGCGTCTTCGTGATGGAGCGGCTCCTCGACAAGGCGGCGCGGACGCTGGGAATCGACCGGGCGGAGATCCGGCGGCGCAACCTGATTCCGGCCTCGAAGATGCCCTTCACCAAGCCGATGAAGACCCGGGGCGGGATCCAGGTGCTGCTCGACAGCGGCGATTACCCGAAGTGCCAGCAGGCGGCGCTCGACAAGGCGGGCTGGGACGGGTTCAGGGCGCGCCAGCAGGCGGCGCTGGCCGAGGGCCGTTACATCGGCATCGGCATGGCGAACTTCGTCAAGGGCACGGGGCGCGGGCCTTTCGAGGGGGCCACGGTCAGGATCGGGACCTCCGGCAAGATCCAGGTCCATACGGGTGCGGCCGCCATGGGGCAGAGCACCAAGACCATGATGGCTCAGGTCGTTGCCGAGCAATTGGGCGCCGACATGGAGAACATCACCGTGACGGCGGGGGATACTGCGACCATCGGTTTCGGCATGGGAGGCTACAACAGCCGCCAGGCGGTGCTGGCGGGGAGTGCGGCGCATCTGGCGTCGCTCGTCGTTAGGAAAAAGCTCCTCGCCGTGGCCAGCGAGGTCCTGGAAGCGGCCGTCGACGACCTTGAGATCGTCGGCTCGGACGTGCGGGTCAAGGGCGTGCCGGACATGAAGATGGGCCTGCGCGATATCGCCAAGGCCCTCGCGGGCACGCCGGGGTTCCGGCTGCCGGCGGGGCAGTCGCCGGCGCTCGAAGCGACCGAGCAGCCGGTGATCGACGGCATGGCCTATGCCAATGGAACGGCGGTCGCGGAAGTCGAGATCGATATCGAGACAGGTCTCGTGGAAATCCATCACCTGACCCTCGCCCATGATTGCGGGCGGATCATCAATCCGATGATCGTCGACGGGCAGATGGTGGGCGGTGCGGCCCATGGGGTCGGCAATGCGCTCTTCGAATGGATGGGCTATGACGAGAACGCCCAGCCGATCACCACGAACTACGGCGAGTATCTCCTGATCTCGGCGCCCGAAATGCCGCCGATCGACCTCATCCACCAGGAATCTCCGACGCCGCTCAATCCCCTGGGCGTCAAAGGCGTCGGCGAATGCGGGGTGGTGCCGACCGCGCCCGCGATCATCTCCGCCATCGAGGACGCGCTCAGTCCCTTCGGCCTTTCCATGACCCGCGTCCCGATCACCCCCGCGGAGATCGCGGCGATGATCGAAGAAGCCCAGGCGAAGTAAAGGCTCAACGCTTCGAGAAGAGGCCCTTGAAGCCGGCCCAGAGCATTTTCAGGATGAGGCCGAAACCGAGCGCGGCCGGTGCTGCCGGAGGCGGCGGAGCGGGGCGCGGGGGCGGCGGCGGAAGAGGTGCCGCTGCCGCTGCGGAAGCGGAGGCATCGGAAGTGGCGGCTACTGGTGTGGGCTCCGGGGCCGAGGCTGCGACAGGCGCCGAGGCTGCCGGTTCGGAGGCAAGCTGCGCTTTAAGTGAATTTGCGAATTGGGTGATGAGCGCTTCGGCCATGCCTTGGATCATGCCGGCGGCGCGGCCATATTGGGCCACGGAGCCCGAGAGGGTCAGGTTTGTATGGACCATGACCTTCGTGCCGGTCCCGGCGGGCTCCAGGTAGAAATTGACCTTGGCATTGGCGCCGCCGCGGCCCTTCTGGTCGTTGCCGTTCGCCTTGAGATTGGCCTTGAGGTTCGCTTCGTCGATCTCCTCGAACTGGGTCGTGCCGGCGAAAGTCAGGCTCACAGGCCCCAGCTTCACCGAGACTTTCCCCTTGTAGGTTTTCTCGTCCACCACTTCGGTGAGCTGCGCACCGGGCAGGCAGGGGGCGATGCGGGGCACGTCCATCAGGACTTTCCAGGCGTCCGGCGGCGGCAGCGGCACCTCGAAGGAATTGTCGAATTCCATGGCTTAGTCTCTTTCCTCAGGTGGGCGCGGCATTCCCTGGGAAGGCGCCGGCGGGCCGCAGTGAACGTGATAGACCTCAGCGAATCAAGCCTTTCGCAAGTCATGCGCTCATAACATACCTGAATTGCACATAACGCAATGAAGACTCCCCGGTGCGTGGCGCTAGAAAGTTAGAGGTCTAACGAATTTCCGGGGAGCGAAGTCTCATGAGCGAGTTAAAACACGTCAAGGTCGTCCAGCGGGATGGCATCAGCTGGGTCTATCTCAACCGCCCGGAAAAGAAGAATGCGATGAACCCCCGTCTCCACGAGGAGATGGATGCGACCCTCATCGCGCTCGAGAACGATACTGACACCAAGGTCGTGATCATCGCCGGCGCCGGCGGTAACTTCTCGGCCGGCCAGGATCTCAAGGAGTTCTTCCGCGGCCTCGAAGGCGACGCGGCCGAACGCAAGCGCATCCAGGGTCTCGCCAACAGCTGGCGCTGGCATCGCCTCTACATGTATTCCAAGCCGACCATCTGCATGGTCGATGGCTTCTGCGCCGGTGGCGCCTTCATGCAGCTTCTCGCCAGCGACTTCGTCGTGACGGCGGAGGATGCGGTCTATTCGCTGTCCGAAGTGAACTGGGGCATCATCCCCGGCGCGCTGGTCGCCAAGGTCGTGTCCGACTCGATCCTTTATCGTCACGCGCTCTATTACGCTTGCCTCGGCGAGCCCTTCGACGGCAAGGAAGCCGTCCGGGTCGGCTTTGCAAATATCGCGGTGCCGAAGGATGAGCTCGAAGCCAAGACCGAAGAGCTGGCCAAGAAGCTCATGGCGAAGAGCCCGCAGGTCCTGCGCGCCACGAAGCAGGCGATGCGCATGGTCCGCACTATGGACATCCAACAGGCCGGCGACTACCTCGGCCAGGTGAGCCTCGCGCTCAAGGCGTCCGACCCCGAGAAGTCCTACGACGCGGGCCTTCAGCAGTTCCTCGACAAGAAGAGCTTCCGGCCCTTCTTCGAGCCCTTTAAGCTCGGCACGATGCTGCCGCCGGCGAAGAAGGAAGGCTGAGGCGGATAGGAGTTCCGCGCCATGGCCGGGTGTCTCGATGGCGTGAAAGTCGTCGAGCTCACCACCATGATCACCGGCCCTCAGGCCGGGATGATGCTGGCGGACCTGGGCGCGGAAATCGTCAAGGTGGAAAATCCGGAAGGGGGTGACCCTTTCCGGAGTTTCCGCATCGGGCTCTACAGCCCCAATTTCTGCAGCTACAACCGCAACAAACGGAGCGTCACGCTTGATCTGCGGTCTGATCTCGGCCGCCAGGCGCTGGAGAAGCTTCTCGAACGGGCGGATATCCTGCTCGATAATTTCCGGTCCGGCGTGCTCGATCGGCTGGGATTCGACGAAGCGCGGTTGAAGACGATCAATCCGCGTCTCATCCATTGCTCGATCACCGGTTTCGGTGTCGACGGACCCTATGCGTCGCGTCCCGCCTTCGACGCGGTGGGGCAATCCTTGAGCGGCATGTCCGGCCTTTTCCTGCCGCCCGAAAAGCCGCAGATCACGGGTCCTAGCATATCGGACAATGCTACCGGCTATTCCGCGGTTTACGGTATTCTCGCGGCACTCTACGAGCGGGAGCGGACCGGCCGCGTCAGGCGGATCGAGCTCAACATGCTCGAAGCGACAATCGCCTTCATGCCTGACCCCTTCGCCTATTTCAATCAGCTCGATCTCCGTCCCGACGCCTACTTCCGGGCTCGTGCCTCGCAGTCCTTTGCTTTCCGCTGCGGCGACGATCAGCTGATCTGCATCCATCTCTCTTCCCAGACCAAGTTCTGGGAGGGTTTTGTCGAGGCCATCGCGATGCCGGAAATGTTGACCGATCCGCGCTTTGCCGACCGGCCTCAGCGGATCGACAATTATTTCGTCATCCAGGAACTGGCATCCCCGACTTTCCTGAAGCGGACAAGGGGGGAGTGGCTCGACCACTTCGCGAAATTCGATGTGCCCTTCGCGCCGATCTATCGGATCGAGGAGGTGCAGGGCGATGCCCAGGTGGAGCACCTCGGGTCCTTCGTCGCTCTCCAGCACCCGACCGAAGGCGAGGTGGTCGCGATCCGCCGTCCCATCTGGTTCGACGGCAGCCGCGACGATCAACCTCTGAATGCGCCGCCGACCCTGGGCGAGCATACGGAAGAAGTGCTCCGGGAATTGGGCCTTGCCGCGGGATCCGATGCGCGCTCAGCCTAAGCCCACAGAGCCCGTGCCCGCGCGGCGGCCCGGAGCCGAAATTTCAGGCGAAGAGCTGGCGCTCCTCAATACCAGCGTGGGCTATCTCCTGCGCCGCACGCATCTCGTTTACATGAAGGTGCTGCGCGAGCGGCTTCAGCGCTACGGCATCACCACGGCGCAATGGTATTTCCTGCGGGCGCTCTGGATCGAGGATGGCCTGACCCAGCGCGAGTTGAGCGAGCGGGCGAGCACAACCGGAGCTACAACCACGACCGCGCTTCGCCTCATGGAGCGGGATGGGCTTGTCACGCGCCTCAACAGCCCCGAGGATCGTCGGACCATTACGGTTCACCTGACCGAAAAGGCGCGGGCATTGCGTGAGGAAGTCCTGCCCTTGTCCCAGGAGGCGAATGCCTTGGCGCTCAAGGGCGTGCCTGCCGACGACGTGGCGCTTATGCGCGATATCCTGGCGCGGATGCGCCGGAACCTCTGGGCGGAGATCGGCGCGTCGTCGGCCTCGGCGGAAACGACATCTGAAGGAGACGCCTCATGAAGAAAAAAGCGTTGCGGGGATGGCTGCCGGCGGTTGCGCTGGGGCTCACGGTTCTGTCGGGAGCGCAGCCGGCCTATGCGCAGGCCGCCAAGAAGACCACGCTGCTCATGAACTACGTCCTCTATGGACGGCATGCGCCCTATTACGTCGCCCTCGACAAGGGCTATTTCAAGGCGGCCGGCTTCGATGTGGAGATCCAGCCGTCGAGCGGCAGCGGCTTCGTCATCAGCGCGGTCGATCAGAACAAGGCGGAATACGGCATGTCGGATGCCGCGACCCTCGTCCAGAATATCGCCAAGGGCGTCAAGACCAAGGCCTTCATGGCCTTCCTGGAATCGACGCCCAATGGGCTCGCCTCCCTGAAGCCCTATCCCGATCTGAAATCCGTCTTGGACAGCAAAGTCGCCGCCGCCGCGGCAGATAGCGCTCGGGCGGTTCTGCCCATCGTCCTGCAGTTGAACGGTCTCGATCCCGCCAAGCTCCAATGGCAGACGGCCGCCAACACGGCCTATATCTCGCTTCTGATGGGCGGGCAGATCGACAGCTTCTCCGCCTCTATCGATGCCGATATCCCGCCGCTCATCAAGCTGCTGGCGCCCCAGGGCAAGCAGCCCTATTTCGCGAGCTTCGCGGAATGGGGCTACGACGGCTTGGGCTTTCTGCTTGTCGCCCATAGCGACCGGATCGCCCAGAAGCCCGATGAGGTGAAGGCCTTCGCGGCGGCTGTGGCTAAGGGCGTGACCGATTCGCTCGCCAACCCCCAGGAAGCGGCCAAGACGATGGTCAAATACAACCCCACTCTGGAGACCGAGACGGTGCTCCAGCAATGGCTGCAGACCGCCAAGGCGATCGAGACGCCCTATACCAAGCAGCATGGCTATGGCGTTGTCACGGGCGATAGGGTCACCCGGACGATCGAACTCACCCGCAAGGCCTTCACCTTCGACGGCGAAGTGAAGCCCGATCAGGTCTTCGCCCAGGGTTTCGTGCCAGGTGCAAAGTAAGAGCCGCCGCTAAATAAGAGAAAGGGAGTAGCCCCATGGATTTCGAGCTCAGCGAAGAGCTGCGGATGCTCAAGGACAGCGTCCGCCGATTTGTGGATCGGGAATTGATTCCCCTGGAAGGCAAGGGGAAGAACCCCGACGAGATCCGCAAGACCTGCCAGGAAAAAGCCAAGGAACTGGGCCTCTGGCTCTTCGACGTGCCCGAGGAATATGGCGGGCTCGGCCTTGGCATGATGGCGCGGGTCATCGTCTGGGAGGAAATCTCCCGCACCACGGCGATCCCGTCGCGGGGCGGCAACATCTTCGGTCCCGACGTGAGCCCGCTGCTCTATCTTTTGGAGGGCGAGGCCAAGGAGAAATATTTCCTGCCGGTGCTCCGGGGCGAAAAGCGCGCCTGCTTCGCCCAGACCGAACCCGATGCGGGCTCCGACCCGGGCGGCATGCGGACGACCGCCGTGCGCCAAGGCGATCACTATGTGATCAATGGCTCGAAGCGCTTCATCACCAATGCCGACAAGTCGGATTTCGCCCAGGTCTTCGCGCTCACCGATCCCGCCAAGCGCAGCAAGGGCGGCATCTCGGCTTTCCTCGTCGATATGAATACGCCCGGCCTGCGGCTGGGTCGTCCCCAGGAACTGATGATCGACGACACGCCCTGGGAGATTTTCTTCGACGACGTGAAGGTCCCGGTCGCGAACCGGGTCGGCGAGGAAGGCGAGGGGTTCAAGTTCGCCCAGTCCTGGATCAACGCGGGCCGCATCCGTCATGGCGCCCGGGGCATCGGTGTCATGGAGCGCTGCCTGGAGCTTGCGACCTCCTATGCCAAGCAGCGCCATACCTTCGGCAAGCCGCTCTCCGAACGGCAATCGGTGCAATGGAGCCTCGTCGACAGCTATACGGAACTGCACCAGCTGAAACTGATGGTCTATCACGCGGCCTGGAAGTTCGACCGGGGCGAGGATTGCCGCGACGAAGCCTATATGGCCAAATTCTTCGGCGACGAGAAGTCCTTCAAGGCGGCCGACCGCTGCCTGCAGATCCATGGCGGCATGGGCCTCTCCAAAGAGCTGCCGATCGAATATTTCTTCCGCGAGCAGCGCAGCATGATGATCACCGAAGGTGCGAACGAGGTGCTGAAGATGGCGCTCGCCCGCAGTATCCTGTCGAAGTAGGAGCGGAAATTAGACGGATTCTGTAAAACGCTTAACTTAGGCGGGGCCAGAGCCCTATACTGGCTACCATCTTAACGGAGGAGGTCAGCCATGCCGGATCGTGCGGAGCAGCAGGAAATGGTGCGGCTGCGGCCGCGCCGCCTCGGACATGGCAATATCTTCGTCAGCGATCTGCCGCGCGCGATGCGGTTCTACGAGCAGGTCTGCGGCATCGAGGAGGTGTTCCAGGAACCTGGCATCTTCGCGGGTTTCCACAGCAACGGCAGCAGCCACCACGATATCGGGTTGATGCGGATCGCCCAGCAACCGCGTGTCGGCCGCGGCGGGCATGTCCAGATCCCCACGGGCAGAGGCATGGTGCCTGGCCTCAATCATCTCGGGTTCGAGATGGAAAGCGAGGCGGATCTCGTGGCCGCCTGGCAGCGCGGCACGGCCGCCGGGCTCGATTTCCACCGGGTCACCGACCATGGGATTTCCCATAGCCTCTATCTCTTCGATCCCGAGGGCAACCTTCTGGAATTCTATGCGGATACGATCCCCGATTGGCGGGAGTTCTTCGCGTCCAAGGAAAATCAGCTCATCAGCGGTCAATGGGAACCCGATCCCAAAGCGGCCCTGAAAGAGGGACTTTATGTGAAGCAGTTCGACCCGTCCCAGGTCGAGGGCGCGGCGATTCATCCACGCCGGGTCGCGCGCGCCGTGCTGGAAGTGGCCGATCTTCCCAAGATGATCCGCTTCTATACCGAAGTGGCGGGGCTCGATCTGGCGGCTGGTGGCCCCGATACGGGTTATGCGGTACTGAAAGGCGGGGTCGGCGAATATACGATCGGCCTCGTGGCCAGCGGTCATTCGGGTCTGCACCATCTGGGCTTCGAGGTCTCCGACGAGGCCGCGCTCGACAAGGCGCGGGCGGCCCTCGATGCGCGCGGCGTCTCGGTCGTGACCGAGATCGATCACGCGGCCAAGCGCAGCTTCGTCATCGCGGATCCCGATGGCTTGAAGCTCGAATTTTACGTGCCGCGTTCCGGCAGTCTGCCGGATGCGGCGTCGCTCGCCCCGGCGCAGCGTTCCTATCTGATCTAGCGCCATGGGCCGCAACGCTCATGTGATCGGCGGCGGGATCGGTGGTCTCGCCGTCGCCGCGGGCCTGGCCCAGCGCGGCTGGCAGGTCGTGGTTCACGAGCGCGCCGACACCTTGCGCGAGGTGGGCGCGGGGATCTATCTCAAGGAAAATGGCGTCCGGGTATTGGAGCGGCTGGACTGCCTAGCGCCCATCGTCGCCGAAAGCACCCGGATCAAGCGGTCGGAGATTCACGACGGCAACGACCGCGTGCTGCTCGCGCGCAATGTGAGCAGCGAACGGGTCTTTACCGTGTTGCGGGCAACCCTCCATCGCGAGCTCGCCCGTTCGGCCGAACGCTGGGGCGTGTCCGTCGAGACGGGATCCGAAGTGACTTCGGTCACGCCGGAGGGGAGACTGGAACTTGTCGGCGGTAAGAGCTATCGGGCGGACCTGATCGTCGGCGCCGATGGCACCGGGTCCCTCACCCGCCAGCAGGTTGGACTTGAACACTATGCCAAGCTCTTCCCCAATGGATCGACCCGCATCCTGATCCCCTGGCAGGAAGGCGACGAGACCGACCGAAGCATCGAATGGTGGAACGGGCATAAAAGGGTGATGATCGTTCCCGTCGGCCGGGACGTGACCTATATCTGCGCCTCAAGCCGTGAAAGCGATACGCGGGGAGCGGCCCTGCCTTTCGACCGCGACTATTGGTCGGCGGATTTCCCCTGGCTCCGCCGCTTCTTCGAGCGGGTCGATCCGGCCACCGCCATTCATCATCCCCATGGCAAGGTGCGGGTCAAAGGCTGGCATCGCGGCCGGGTGGCGATCCTGGGCGATGCCGTCCACGGCCAGCCGCCGAACCTGGGCCAGGGCGCGGGGCTCGCGATCTCCAACGGCGCGAGCCTTGTCGACCATCTGGAGCGGGCTCCGGTGGCGGAGGCTTTGCCGGCCTGGGAGGCTGCGGGACGGACACTGACCGAACAGGTGCAAAGCTGGTCGGAGAACTGGGACCATTTCGTCCATCGCTGGCCCTTGCCGATCGAAAGCTGGCGGTCGGCGGCGATCTGGCTGCTGGCCAATGTCCCGGCTACGAGAAAACGCTGGGGTTTGCTCTATCGCGGGATCCCTGCGGCCTCCTGATCTTCTTCAACTCGGATCGTCGCCGATGACCGTCATTCGGTGCATGACGCGGCGCTGGCCGTCGTAGTCCGCGACCGGCTTGTGCTGCGCGCAGCGGTTATCCCAGATGCCGAGCGAGCCTACCTTCCAGCGATAGCGGCAGGTGAATTCGGGCCTGGTGCAATGGTTGTAGAGCCATTGGATGATCGGCTGGCTCTCTTCCTCGGTCCAATCCTTGAAGCGGCGGACGTAGCTGCGGCTTACATAGATCGCCTTGCGGCCCGTGTCGGGATGGGTGCGGACCACCGGATGCTCCTCGATCTCGGGATTGCCGAGGTCGACGTTCTCGGTGTTGTACTTCATCTCGCGCTTCATCGGAGACCGGTGGAGGAAGGCGTTGTGGATCGTCTGTGCGCTATGGATGCCCACCAGGCCATCGAAGAATTTCCGCATGCCGGGCGAGAGCGATTCATAGGCGAGGTATTGATTGGCGAACATCGTGTCGCCGCCTTTCGCGGGCACCTCCTTGGCGTAGAGGAAGGAGGCCTTCGGCGGCTTGGTCATATAGGTGCTGTCGGAATGCCAGTTTTCGCCGAAGACGATCTTCTCGTCGACGGCCTTGATGACCTTCAGAAGTTCCGGATGACCTTCGGGCGCGGCGAAATATTTGTCGTGATGGAGGGGACCGAAGCGGGTGGCAAAGCGGCTCTGGTCTTCGATCGACAGATCCTGGTCGGGGAAGAAAATGACGAGATGGTCGAGCCAAGCCTTGTAGATCTGGGAGAAGGTCTCCTGGCTGAGGTCCTTCGAGAGATCCACGCCGAAAATCTCCGCGCCGATATTACCGGCTATCGGCTTCACCTCGATGGTCTCGTCCATTGGAAGAGGTCTCCTTGATTCCAGGTGAAATTTTGCCTCAGCCGAAAAATGGGGACAATCCCAATTTTGGAACGATGCAGTCAAGCGACATGAAAAAGCCGGCCCGAAGGCCGGCTTTCGCAGATGGTGCGAGCGGTCGAAACTTAGACCGGGCGGTCGCCTTCGACGACGACGCGATGCATGATGCGGCGGAACTTGCCGCTGTCGCCGATGGGGCGATGTTGGGCACAGCGGTTATCCCAGACCGCCATGGACCCCGCTTCCCAGCGGAAGCGACAGGTGAATTCCGGCCGGATAATGTGATCGCAGAGATGATCGATCAGCGGCCGGCTTTCCTCGTAGGTCCAGCCTTTGAAACGGTCCACGTAACCCCGGCTGAGGTAGAGCGCCTTGCGGCCCGTGTCCGGATGGGTCCGGATGACGGGATGCTCGACCTGGGCCTTCATGGCCTTTTCATAGGATTCATCGCCGAACTTCACCTTCATGCTGCGGTCGCCGGCAAAACGCTTGCTGGTGAGCGCGGCATGATAGCGCTCCGTCGAATGCACGGCGGTCAGGCCGTCGAGCATCTTGCGAAGACCCGGGGACAGCGTCTCATAGGCGAGATAGGCGTTGGCGAACATCGTGTCGCCGCCATAGGGCGGGGCTTCCTTGCAATAGAGGAAGGAGCCCATCGGCGGTTTCTCGTGATAGGTGCTGTCGCTGTGCTAGGCGTCGCCGAAGGTATAGGTCTCGTGCTCGAGCTTCGAAACCACCATCACCTCGGGCTGACCTTCCGGGGCGGCGATGATCGGATCCTTGATGAGCGGACCGAAGCGGCGGGCAAAAGCCTTCTGCGTCTCGAAATCCAGTTCCTGGTCGCGGAAGAAGATCACGAGATTTTCCATCCACGCTTTATGGATCTCGGAAAAGGTCTCCTGGTTGAGGTTCTGGGAAAGATCGACGCCGAAGATCTCGGCGCCGATGTTCCCGGCGAGCGGCTTGACCTCGATGGTCTGGTAGCTCATGGCGCCGATCAGTCCTTGTAGTCGGGGTCTTTGCGATCAAGCACGCGCTTCAGCGCGTCGAAATGCAGATCGTAGGACTTCCGCCCGCCATAGGTGGTGCCGGTCTGGGCTTGGAGGAGCTTCATCGTCTCGTCCGGTACATGCTTCAGCTTCCGGCCGGTCCACATCGCGAAGAGCTGCACCTGGCAGGCACGCTCCAAGTAATAGAGCCGGTTGTAAGCTTCGGCCACGTTATGACCGAGGGTGACGACCCCATGATTGGACAGGAACATGATGTTCTTGTCGCCGACCAGCGACGCCATCCGCTCGCCTTCGGCGCGGTCATGGGCAAGGCCGTTGTACTCGGGGTCATAGGCGATCTGATTGACGAAGCCGAGCTCGGTCTGGCCGATCGGCAGCACCCGGGGGTCCTCCAGGCGCGTCAGCGCCGAGGCATAGGGCATATGGGTGTGGATGACGCAATTGGCCTTGGGGCCAAGCTCGTGGAGCGGCGCATGGATGCAATAGGCGGTCGGCTCGACGATGCCGTTCCCTTCCAGGATCGCGGCGTCCTTGAAAGCGACTTCCATGAAATCGCTGGCGCGGACTTCTGACCAATAGAGGCCGAAGGGATTGAGATAGAAGCGGTCCGTTGTATTGGGCACCGCCAAGGTCATATGGTTGAAGATGCCTTCATTGAAGTTATGCATCACCGCGAGCCGATGGGCCGCCGCGAGATCGACTCGCGCCTGCCATGCGGCGGTATCCGGAACCTCATTCCTCTTCGCTACGAGCTTCATATCGGTCTCCTGAAGTCTGGTCGAGCCGGCCCGCAAGCGACTGAGAAAGCAAGGGCCCCGCCTTGATCCGCGAGGATAGAATGAAGGAGGGGCGGATGTCGAGCGTCGCGGCCATCCCCCCGGCTCAATCACGAAATCGATTGACGGAACGGACCGCGGGGCGTCCCATTAATGGTGCTGCTTACGGGAAAGAGGTCAGGGTCATGCGCCGGATCGCCTTTGCTTTCGCCGTCATTCTTCTCTCCTCCATGGGCTGCGCCTTCGCGGTCGAAAGCGTCGATGTGGCGCTTGTCCTGGTGAATGATGTCTCGGGCAGCATCGACGATACCGAATATCAGCTTCAGAAAGAGGGCTATGCCGCGGCCTTCACCGATCCACAGGTGATCCGGGCGATCCGAGGCGGGCCGGTCGGGGCGATCGCCGTGGCCTATGTGGAGTTTGCGAGCAACTTCCAGGTGCGTACCGTGCTCGACTGGCAGGTGCTGCGCGACGAGGCTTCGGTGCGGGACTTCGTTGAAAAAGTCACTGCCGCGCCAAGGTCTTTCCGGGGCCGCACCGCCATCAGCGCGGGCATAGACCAGGGCGTCCAGGAATTGGCGAAGCTCACCATGGACGCGCAGCGCCGGGTGATCGATGTCTGCGGCGACGGCACCAACAACGCCGGCCGCGACGTGGCCGATGCCCGGGACGACGCTGTGAAGCAGGGGATCACCGTCAACGGGTTGGCGATCATCAACGACAACCCGGTCTCATGGCTCACCGCCCACGTCCAGCCGCCCGGCGGGCTCGCCAATTACTATCGGGAGAACGTGACCGGCGGCGAGGGCAGCTTCGTGCTCGAAGTCCACGACTTCCATGCCTTCGGCGATGCGATGAAGCAGAAGCTCATCAATGAGATCGCGGACCTGGGGCCGATCCGTCACTTCGCCGAAGTGTCGGGTGGGAAGGACGGATAGCTAGGTGCTGGCCGTATAGACGGACGTCAGCCACCCTCGGTTATCGGCGCGTTTGCCGGAGACCGTCTCGAAATAGGCAGTCTGCATTTTCCGGGTGACAGGGCCGGGCTCGCCCGTGCCGATCACGAAGCCGTCGATATCGATGACCGGCTTCACCTCGGCGGCGGAACCCACCAGGAAGATCTCGTCGGCGGAATAGAGCTCGGTCTTCTCGACCTCGCGTTCCTCGACCTCCATGCCGGCATCCGCGGCGAGTTGGAGCATCGTGTCCCGGGTGATGCTCTCCACCACCGAGCTTGTGAGATGGGGCGTCACCAGCCTGCCGCGCCGCAGGAAGAAGATCGAGGTCGCGGTGGCTTCGGCAACCTTGCCGGCCCGGTTCAGCAGAATGGCGTCGTCGTAGCCGTCATGGGCGGCCTGCAGCCGGGCCGTGCTGTTGTTGATGTAATTAGCGCCCGTCTTGATGCGGGGTGGCATCGAGGTATCGTCGATCCGCGACCAGGCGCTTACCTGGCAGCGGATGCCCTTTTCAGCCACGCCCGTCTGACGGCTGCGCTCAAGCGCCGCGATGGCATAACTCACAGGCTCGCGGGCTTCCTGCTCGGCCATGCCATCGATATAGGCGGCGACCCGGAGAGCCGCATTGGACCGGATCTCGTTCCGACGCAGGAGTTCCAGGCTGAGCCGGTCGATCTCGTCCTTGCCGAAGGTCGGCTTGAAGCGCAGCAGTTTCATCGATTGAAAGAGCCGGTCGGTGTGCTCGCGCATCCGGAAGACGTAAAGCTGTTCCCGCTCTTCGTTCCAATAGGCGCGGACGCCCTCGAAGACGGAAATCCCGTATTTTACCGCGGGCGACATCACATGGACGACGGCCGAGCGATAGTCGATGAATTCGCCGTTCTGGACGATCAGCTTGGGCTGTCAACGCCGGAGACAAAGGGAGCCACGTGGCGGAGGCAAAGGGAGCCACTCGCTGGCTGGGGTTTCGGGAATGAGAAGGGGGTCCGATCGGACCCCCTTCTCATTTTCAGCCGTCGATTTCCCGGGTGATCAGGTGCTGGTGAT
>CANJCB010000051.1 GCA_947473305.1 Rhodospirillales bacterium | reverse complement strand
GCGTTCGCCAGAATGTCGACGCCGCGCAGCATCCGGTCGCGCGCATCGGTGTTGAATTTTACTTCCTTGGCAGCCATGCCATAACTCCTTGATAACTTGGTGTCTTGCCGTCGATGAAAAGCCTAGGCGCCTACTTCTTGGCGGGCTTCTTCGCGGCGGGCTTTGCAGCTTTTGCGGCCGGCTTCGCGGCTTTCGAAGCTGGTTTCGCCGCTTTTGCGGCTGACTTCTCGGCTTTTGCGGCCGGCTTTGCTGCCTTAGCCGCCTTGATGGCAGGTTTCGCCGCTACTTTGGCGGCCGGCTTTGCAGCGGGCTTCGCCGCCTTCGCGGCGGGTTTCGCGCGAGCAGGCGCGGCCGGCTTCTTCGCCGGAGCGGCGGCGGTCGAGCCCGTGACGATCCCGAGAATGTCCGATTCCTTCATGATGATCAGCTCTTCGCCGTCGATCTTGACCTCGGTGCCGGACCACTTGCCGAAAAGGATCGTGTCGCCGGCCTTCACATCCAACGGATGGAGTGTGCCGTCGTCGCCAAGCGTGCCGGTGCCGGCAGCGACGACCTTGCCTTCCATCGGCTTTTCCTTGGCGGTGTCGGGAATAATGATGCCGCCGGCAGTCTTTTCGTTCTGCTCCAGGCGCCGCACCAGCACGCGGTCATGCAGAGGACGGAAATTCATCGGGAAACTCCTCATTGATCTGTCGGGGACGCCCCGTGGCCGCCCTATTAGCACTCTTTGCCATTGAGTGCCAGAGCCAAAGTCAGAAAATGCCGGGGACCCGGCTCGCCGCAATGAGTCGCGAGCGAAAATTACAAGGCGTTCACGTGCCCTTAAGGAGGGAGGAGGCTAGTATAATTCCTCGCGGGGCCTAGTTTCCCCGGTGCCGCGCCTTCACCATGTTCAGACGAGTTTTACCGTACCGATGATCAAACTCAGCTTTTCGCGACGCGTCCTCGCCGCCGGCACGGCCGCCATCGTCCTGGCCCTCGCCGGCTGCAGCGGCAGCTACGATCCTCCGAGCGAAACCGTGATTTCGCCGCCGCCGGACTTGGCGATCGTCCGCGATGCGATTGACCGGGTGCAGGCGAGCTATGTCCAGCCGGTCGATACGAAGAAGCTGCTGAAGGATGCCTTGAAGGGAATGCTTGGCGGGCTCGACGCCCATTCCGATTATATGGACGACAAGGAATTCAAGGACCTGCTGGCCCAGACCCGGGGGCGCTTCGCCGGGATCGGCGCCGAGCTTTCCCGCGACGACAACAAGATCAAGGTGATCTCTCCGATCGACGACACGCCGGCTGCCCGCGCGGGCGTCCGGGCAGGAGACATCATCTCCCGGATCAACGGACAGGCGACCGAGGAGCTTAGCCTGACCGAGGTCGTGGACAAGCTTCGCGGGGCGGTCGACACGAATGTGACCCTGACTTTGGATCGGGCGGGGGAAAAGTCCTTCGACGTGACGCTTACCCGGGCGGTGATCCATGTCGTTTCGGTCAAATCGCAGCTTCGTCCGGGCCGGATCGGCTATGCCCGGATCACGACTTTCAACGAGAACACTCAGCAGGAATTGCTGAAGGCGCTCGATGGTATCCAGCGTGACGCGGGAAGGCCGCTCAAGGGCTTCGTTCTCGATCTGCGCAACGATCCGGGCGGCGTGCTGGAGGCTGCCATCGAGGTTGCGGGTAATTTCCTGGATGGCGGGGTCGTCGTTTCCACCCGCGGGCGGGATGAGGACGATAATCAAATCTTCCAATCCAACGGGCGGGATCTCCTGAAAGGCGTGCCCATGGTGGTGCTGATCAACGGCGCCTCGGCTTCCGCCTCGGAGATTGTCGCCGGCGCCTTGCAGGACCGTCGCCGCGCTACCATCGTCGGGACCCAAAGCTTCGGCAAGGGATCGGTCCAGTCGATCCTGCCGCTCGATGGCGGCAATGGGGCGCTGCGGCTGACGACGGCGCTCTACTACACGCCGGCCGGCCGCTCGATCCAGGGCGAGGGGATCACGCCTGACGAAGTTGTCGCCTCGCCGCCCAGCGACCGGGCGGGACGGCGGCTTCTCCATGAGGCGGATCTCCGCAACGCCTTCAAGAACCCCAATGCCAAGAAGGACGAGGCCGTCCCGACCGAGGGCAATAAGGCGGAGACCGACGTGCCTATCGATTCGGTGTCGATCGGAACCGAGAAGGATGTGCAATTGACGGTTGCGGTAAAGCGCCTGGAAGAGATGGCTCGGGCGCAGCAGTCCCAAACCCCGGAAAAGCGGGGCTGAGAAAAGCGGGGGGATACCCCCGCCCTCTTAGGCGGCCGAGGGCACCAGCTTGCGGCCGCGCCAGGATCGCCCGATCCAGAGCGAGGCAATCGCCGCCACCATGCAGAGAATGGCGGAGAGGATGAAGGACGACCCATAGGTCCCGAAATTGGTGCGCATGAGCCCGGCGAGGAAGGCGATGGCGCCGCCGCCGAGTTGATGGCCGGCCAAGATCCAGCCGAAGAGAATCGGCGCATCCTGCTTGCCGAAGAGGTCGTTGGTGAGCCGCACCGTCGGCGGCACGGTGGCGACCCAGTCGAGGCCGTAGAAGACCGCGAAAACGGTGAGGCCGGCCAGCGTGAAATCCGTATAGGGCAGCAGGAAGAGCGATAGTCCGCGCAGTCCGTAGTACCAGAAGAGCAGGATCCGGTTGTCGACCCGATCGGACAGCCAGCCTGAGAAAGTCGTGCCGACGAGATCGCAAAGCCCGATGGCGACGAGCAGGCTGGCGGCGCGTATTTCGGGAATGCCGTTGTCGATACAGGCGGCGATGAGATGGGTGCCGATGAGACCGTTGGTACTCGCACCACAGACGAAGAACGTTCCGAACAACAACCAGAAATCCTTCGAACCTGACGCCCTGCCGAGCACTCCGAAGGCGGCGGTGATTGGATTCATCTGCGGCTGAACAACGCCGTCGTCCACGGTCCTGCCATAGGGCAGCAGACCCAGATCCTTCGGCCTTTCGGGCAGCAGGAAGAAAATGACGGGGATCATGCAGGCCGCGGCGGCGGAGACGATCCAGACCACGGGCTTGAACCCGCCCGCCTCGGCGGCCGTGGCCAGCGTCGGCAGAAAGATGAGCTGACCCGTTGCCATGCTGGCGCTGAAGAGACCGGTGACGAGCCCGCGGTTCTTGTCGAACCAGCGGTTCACCATGAGGGTGCCCATAGTCAGCGCGATCGAGCCGCAGCCCAATCCCACCACGACGCCCCAGAGCAGCATCAACTCCCAGACATGGGTCATCATGCTGCTAAGCCCCGTGGCGACCGACAGCAGCGCCAAAGCATAGATCGCGGTCTTGCGGATGCCGATCCGCTGCATCAGCGCGGCTGCAAAGGGGCCGGTGAGCCCATAGAGAATGATGTTGATGGCGATCGCGAGCGAGACCGTCGCCCGGCTCCAGCCGAATTCGGTTTCCAGCGGCACGATGAAGACGCCCGGCGTCGCGCGCATGCCCGCCCCTGTCAGCAGGATCAGGAAAACGACTCCCGCGGCGATCCAGCCGTAATGGAAGGGGAGGCGACGGGCGAGGCTCTTCATGGGGAAATCCTTCGGGCGGAACCGGGAATGATACGTACCGTTCTGTATCATTGATTGACAGGCTACGGACCGGTCTGTATCATGTCAATCGGTTTCACGCTTCGCTCTTTCAAGAGGCCCATGCGCTCCAAGCATAACACAGGGGGTCAGCCCGCCGTGGTCCCGCCGAAGCCGGCGCGCGAACGGATTCTGGACGTGGCCTGCGACCTTTTCTATCGCGAGGGCATCCGCGCCATCGGCGTCGATACGATCGTGGCCGAAGCCGGCGTCACCAAGATGAGCCTCTATCGCAGCTTCGCCTCCAAGGACGAGCTGGTGATGGCCTATCTGGAAAGACGCAACGGGACTTACTGGGCGTGGTGGGACGATGTTGCCCGCCGTTGCCCGGATCCGCGCGAGCAGCTCCTGACCCTGGTCAACGAGATCGGCGAGCGGGTCGCGCGTCGCGGCTATCGGGGTTGCCCCTTCACCAATGCGGCCATCGAATTCCCCGACCCCGCGCATCCCGGCCGCAAGGTGGCGGAGGCGAACAAGCGCGAACTGCGCCGCCGCCTGATCGCCCTGTCGGAGGCTCTTGGCGCCCGCGATCCTGAAAGTCTGGGCGAGCAACTCCTGCTTCTGATCGAAGGCGCCTATTCGAGCAGCCAGACTTTCGGCCCCGATGGCCCGACCCGCCAGCTTGTCGCGGCGGCCGCGGCTTTGACGGATGCGCAGACAGTCGCCTAGCGGTTCCTGCCCGGAACGCCCGAGCCTGCTTTAGCGGGGTCGAGGTCGAGGCGTTCAAGGTTCGTCTTGGCGTCGGTGTCGGCGGGGCTGCCGGGCGCCAGCATTGTCACCTTGATCCAATCCTGGCGCGCGCCCGCATCGTCGCCCTTAAGGCGGCGGATGATCCCTCGTTCCAGGAGGCCGTCGGGGGAATTGGGCGACAAGGCTAGAGCGGCTTCTATGTCCTTCAATGCGGGATCCAGACGCTGAATCTGCCGGAGGGCGGAGGCGCGGTAGATAAGGGCGTCGGGGCGCCGGGGACTGAGTTTCAGCGCCGCGTCGAGATCGCCTATCGCCTGGGGGAAACTGCCCTGGGCGGCGAGAACCTGGGCGTGGTCGATGAGAATGTCGGGGTCGTTGGCTTTGAGCGTCAGTGCGGTGTCGAGTGCCGCCTTGGCGCGGGGAAGTTCATCGGCAAGGAACCAGGCGACGCCGGCCTGATCGAGCATTTCGCCACGCAATTCCTTCGGCGCGCGGACCATGCTTTCGGCGAGCTTCTGGAAGCGGGTGGCGGCCTCGCCGTATTGCTTCAGCGAAAAAAGCGCGACCGCGATGCAGTGCTGGGCCGGGTGCTCACCATTGCGGGCATACCACTGCTGGGCGAATTCATAGCCGTTGGAGGGGTCGGTCTTGGCCATCTCCATGCAGCGATCGTAAGTCGCGGCCTCCTCCGCAGGGGAAGACACTGCCGGCGGCAGTTTCTGCGCGAAGGCGGCGCTGGCGACAGAGACGGCGCAAGCGACGGATAGGAAGATGACGAGACGATAAAGCGGGCGGCGCATCCCGTCAGAGATAAGCTCGGGCGCGGGCCGGCGCCAGGGCGATTATTCGCCCGGCGCGGCCTGAGGGATCATCATGCCACCCTTCTGGGCGCGGCGACGCAGGGCCGACTGGCGCATGCGTTCGAGGTAGATGTAGACCACCGGCGTGATGAAGAGCGTGAGCGTCTGGGAGACGCAAAGCCCGCCCACCACGGCGAGACCCAAGGGCTGGCGCAGCTCCGCGCCGGCGCCCGTGCCCAGCGCGATCGGCAGGGTGCCCATGATCGCCGCCATGGTCGTCATCATGATCGGCCGGAAACGCAGCAGGCAGGCTTCGTAGATCGCCTTCTCGGGCGTCACGTCGCCGGCGCGCTGCCGTTCGAGCGCGAAGTCGATCATCATGATCGCGTTCTTTTTCACGATGCCGATCAGCATGACGATGCCGATGATCGCGATGACGCTGAGGTCCATCTTGAAGAGCATCAGCGTCAGGATCGCGCCGAGGCCCGCCGCCGGCAGGCCGGACAGGATCGTAATCGGATGAATGAAGCTCTCGTAGAGGATGCCGAGCACGATGTAGATGACCAGCACCGCCGCGAGCAGCAGGAAGCCCTGACCGCGCAGCGAATCCTGGAAGACCTGGGCGGTGCCCTGGAAACCCGTGACGACGGAAGCCGGCAGGGCGGCATCCCGCTCCATGGCGCGGATCGTCTCGACCGCTTCGCCCAGCGAAATGCCCGGCGCGAGGTTGAAGGCGATAGTCACCGAGGGCAGCTGCGCCTGATGATTGACGGTGATCGGCCCGGTGGTCTGGCGGATCGTGGTGAAGGCGTCGACCGGGACGAGAAGGCTTGGTCCGCCGCCGGCCGTCCCGGGGAAGCCCGAGTTGGAGCCGCCGGTCGTGGGCGTGGTGTTGGCGGCGGTCCCGCCGGTGCCGGTCGTGGCGGTCGCGGTGGAGACGCCCGTGGCGCGCACATAGAGCTTCGAGAGCGCCGCCGGATCACGCTGGTAGCGGGGATCGATCTCCAGGATGACCTGATAATCGTTCGACGCCTGATAGATGGTCGAGATCTGGCGCGTTCCGAAGGAGCTGTAAAGCGTGTTGCGGAACTGGTCCGAGGTGACGCCGAGCTGGGCCGCCTTGTCGCGGTCGATTTCGAATACGGCCTGCCGGTTCTTGAGCTGCAGGTCCGAGGTCACATCCTGGAAGCCGGGCAGCTTGGCGATGCGCTCCTGAAGGTCGGTTGCCGTGGGATAGAGGAGGTCGGTGTCGCCGGCCTGGACCGTATATTGGTATTGGCTCTTTGCCAGCCGGCCGCCGACGTTGATGTTCTGGATCGGCTGGAAGAAGACCCCCATGCCCGGTGTCTGGGACACCATGCGCCGTAGGTCCTGGATGACCTCGGTCACCGATTTGTTGCGCTCTTCGAGCGGCTTCAGGGTGATGAAGAGGCGGCCGTTGTTGAGCGACGGGGTCCAGCTCGACGCGCCGATGGAGGAATTGACGTCCTGCACGGCCGGATGAGAGGAGACGATACTCGCCACGGCCTGCTGATGAGTGGCCATGGCTTCGAAGGAAATATCCTGCGCCGCCTCGGTGAAGCCGCTGATGAGGCCCGTGTCTTCCGCGGGGAAGAAGCCCTTGGGCACCACGTTGAAGAGATAGACGCTGGCGCCGACCGTCAGCAGCGTCACGAAGATGGTGGCCCGCTTCCAGGAAATCACGAAGCGCAGGCCCTTGGCGTAGCCCGCGAGAAGCGCGTCGAAGCCCGCTTCCGACGCGCGATAGAAGATGTTGTGCTTTTCTTTCTTGTCGTGGCTGCGCAGGAGGCGCGAGCAGAGCATCGGCGTCAAGGTCAGGGAGACGATGCCAGAGATCAGGATCGTCATGCTGATCGTCACTGCGAATTCGCGGAAGATGCGGCCGACGATGCCGCCCATGAAGAGCACAGGGATGAAGACGGCGACGAGGGACAGCGTGATCGACACAATGGTGAAGCCGATCTCGCGCGCGCCCTTGAAGGCGGCTTCGAGCGGCTTCATCCCGTCCTCGATATGCCGGACGATGTTCTCCAGCATCACGATGGCGTCATCGACGACGAAGCCGACGGACAGCGTCAGGGCGAGCAGCGACAGGTTGTCGATGGAATAGCCCATCAGATACATGCCGGCGAAAGTGCCGATGACCGACACCGGCAGCGCCAGGGCGGGGATTAACGTCGCGGTGACGTTCCTCAGGAAGACGAAGATCACCATGACGACGAGGAACACGGTGAGCAGCAGGGTGAAGCGGACGTCCTCGACCGAGTGGCGGATCGAAATGGACCGATCGCTTAAGACATCGATGTCGATCGATGCAGGGATCTGTTCGCGGAACACCGGGATGAGTGCGCGTACCCGGTCCACCACCTGGACAGTATTGGCGTCGGGCTGCCTTTGGATAGCCAACATGATCGCGCGCTTGCCGTTGACCCAGCCCGCGACGCGCTCGTTTTCCGCGCCGTCCACCGGTGTCGCGACTTCTCCCAACCGGACGGGAGCGCCATTGCGATAGGCGACGATAAGAGACTTGTAGTCCTCGGCCTTGGCGAGTTGCCCGTTCGATTTCAGCGTGGCGCCTTGGGAATCGCCGTTGAGCGTCCCGAGCGGGGTGTTTGAATTGGCGGCGATGATCGCCGTCCGGATTTCGTCCACGCCGATGCCCTTGGAGGCCAGGGCCTCGGGGTTGAAGCGGATGCGGACGGCGGATTTCTGGCCGCCCTGGATCTGAACCTGCGCCACGCCCTGCAGCGTCGAGATGCGCTGCGCCATGAGGGTATCGGCGAATTCATGGACGACCGGCAGCGGCAAGGTCGCGGAGGAGAGGGAGATGAACAGCACCGGCTGATCCGCCGGGTTCACCTTCTGGAAGCTTGGCGGCGTCGTGAGTTCCGGCGGGAGCTTTCGTTGCGCCGTGGTGAGCGCGGATTGAACGTCGAGCGCGGCACCGTCGATATTGCGTTCGAGGTCGAACTGCATCGTGATCGAGGTGACGCCGAGACCGTTCGTCGAGACGATCGAATTGAGCCCCGCGATAGTCGAGAACTGCCGTTCCAGCGGCGTTGCCACCGAGGAGGCCATGGTCTCGGGGCTGGCGCCCGGAAGCTGGGCGGAGACGACGATCGTCGGGAAATCGACCCGGGGCAGCGCCGCGACAGGCAGCAGCTGATAGCCGAACAAGCCGAAAATGACGAAAGCCAGCATGAGCAAAGTAGTCATGACCGGCCTGCGGATGCAGGTCTCTGGTAGTGTCATGAGGCTGCGGCCGCCTTCCCTTTGGAGTTGTCCTTGATGTCGACCTTGGTGCCGTTGGACAGGCGCAGATGGCCGTCGATGACGACGGTCTCGCCTTCCTTGAGGCCTTCGGAGATGACGGTCATGCCCTGGATGGTCCGATTGGCGCTGACGGTGCGCATCTCAGCCGAATTATCGGGCTTGATGACGAAGACATAGGTGGAATTGGGGCCGACCTGGAGGGCGGCCGAAGGCACGGTCAGCACGTCGCTCTCGATTTTGAGGGTCGCGGTGACGTTGACGAATTGACCGGGCCAGAGCCGTTCAGTCGGATTGTCGAAGACGCCGCGGACCGCGATGGTGCCGGTGGTGGCGTCGATGGCGTTCTCGAAGAAGCCGAGCTTGCCCTTTTCGGGCGCGCCGCTGTCTCCAGGGGTGCGGACCTCGACTTCGACCGGTCCGGCCTTCATGGCGGTGCGGACGCCGGCGAGATCGCGTTGCGGCACGGCGAAGTTCACATAGATCGGGTGAACCTGATTGATCGTCACCAGCGAGATCGTATCGTTCGCCTTGACGTTATTCCCCGCCTTCAGCGACACCACGCCGACCCTGCCGTCCATGGGCGCGCGGATCGTGTAGTAGCTGTATTGGACCTTCCAGTTTTCCACGGCGGCCTCGTCGGCCTTTACCGTGGCTTCCAAGGCCGCCGCATCCGTCGATGTCTTGTCGAAGGACTGGCGCGAAACGAAATCCTTGGCGATGAGGGTGCTCAGCCGCTCGACGTCCCGTTTGGACTGGGCGAGCTGCGCGCGGTCGCGGGCGAGCTGGGCCTCGGATTGCTTCCACTGGGCTTCGACTTGGCGCTGGTCGAGCTGGAACAGCACGTCGCCGGCCTTCACGTCCTGGCCGTCGCGGATCATGACCTGGTTGATCATGCCGTCGATGCGGGACTTGATCGCGACGGAGGCGATCGGTTGAACCATGCCGATGGCTTCGATTCGGACGGGCACCGCGGTGCGCTCGACATGCGCGACGACAACCGGAACGGTAGGTACGCGAGCCGCTGGAGCCGGCGACTTTTCGGCGGCTTTAAGGCCCATGCTCGGCAATTGTCCGCCATTGACGTACCAGACGCCAACGCCACCGCCCAGAATTACGAATGCAACCGCCGCGACCACAGACCGCTTCATAACCAAAACCCCGCCTGCCCCGTCATCCCGACTTTAGCCGGGCAATTTACACATATTTTACCCTAACGTATCGAATGCCTACAAGCCTTTCGCAACCGCCGTGCCACACACGGAATCGCGGAATGCCGCCGATTGCGAGTATCCCCCCTCGCACCGACCGCTCAAGGTTTCAGCAACCCGCCCGATTCCTGGGCCTTGGCCCGCGGTGGATCCGCCGTTGCCGAGGTTGCCTAAGCTGTCGATAATACACCGTTTTGTCGTGTCCTGCGAGTCGAGTCCTGGACAATCCTTTAGGAGAGGCTAATGAGCGTTGGGCCTTTCCTCTTCTGCTTCGGCCTCGGATATAGCGCCGAGGCGCTTGCCCGAAGCCTCCAGGCCGAGGGCTGGCGGATCGGCGGTACTTGCCGCGAGCCCCAGCGTCGCGCCGCGCTGGAGGCATCGGGCTTCGAGACGCATCTTTTCGATCGTGACCGCCCGTTCACCGATTTTCGCCGGTTGCTCGACGGAGCGACGCATATCCTGCTCTCCATTCCGCCGGATGCAGAAGGCGATGCGGTGGCCGATCTCCATGGCGCGGATATCGCCCGCCTGTCGAACCTTCGCTGGCTCGGCTATCTCTCGACCACGGGCGTCTATGGGGATCGACAGGGCGGCTGGGTCGATGAAGCTTCCGACCTGACACCGAGTGGCGAGCGGGGCCGCCGGCGGGTTGCGGCCGAAGAGGCATGGCTCGATCTCTGGCGCGCGGGAGGCTTGCCGGTCCATCTGTTCCGGCTCGCGGGGATCTATGGACCCGGGCGAAGCGCGCTCGACACGGTAAGGCAGGGTCGGGCGCAGCGGATCGACAAGCCGGGGCAGGTGTTCTCCCGCATCCACGTGGCGGACATCGTTCAGGTCCTGCGGGCTTCCATGGAGCGGCCCGATCCGGGCGCGGCTTATAATGTCTGCGACGACGACCCGGCGCCGCCGGCAGAGGTGATCGACTTCGCCTGCCGTCTCCTGGGCGTCGAGCCGCCGCCCCTCGTCTCCTACGAGCAAGCGCAGCTGTCCCCCATGGCGCGCAGCTTTTATGCGGACAGCAAGCGGGTCGATAACCGCCGTATCAAAGGTGATCTGGGGGTCGAATTGCGCTACCCCAATTACCGGGCGGGTTTGACGCAGCTCTTTAAGGACGGCGCTTAGGAGACGTCGGCGACAGCCGCCTTGAGCCTTTCGAGATCTTCCACCCTGGATAGCCGATGGTCGCCATCCTTGATCAGCGTCACGGCGACATCGTCGCTTTGAAGTTTGTCGGAAAGCGCAAGGCTCGTCTGCCAGGGCACCGCATCGTCCTTCATTCCGTGGAGAAGGCGGACGGGGCAGGTGAGCGGGATCGTCTGACGCATCACGAGATGTTTCCGGCCTTCCTCGATCAGCCGCCAGCTATAGGAATAACCCGCGGGATCGTAGCCGGAGGGCAAGGTGACCGAGCCGTCGCGTTGCATGGCCTCGCGCTGGTCGGCGGAGAGGCTTGCCCACATCAGGTCCTCGGTGGCGTCGGGTGCGGGCGCGATCCCGATGAGCGCCCTGACCCGTTCCGGCCGGGCGAGCGCCGCCAGCAGCATGATCCAGCCGCCGATGCTGGACCCGATCAGGATCTGCGGCCCTTTCGTCTGCTGGTCCAGGACCGCGAGCGCGTCCGCTTTCCAGCGGCCGATGGTGGCGTCGTCGAAATTGCCGCTCGACGCGCCATGGGCGAAATAGTCGAACCGCAGGAAGGCCTGCCCCCGCCCGGCGCAGAAAGCATCGAGAACCTGGGCCTTGGTGCCGTTCATGTCGGAGCGGAAGCCGCCCAGGAACACGACGCCGGGTCCTTTTCCGCTGCGACGCCGGTAGGCGATTGTCGCGCCGTCCTCGCGTGCTAAGATGGCGGGCGGATCCTGATCGGCTCCGGCATTCGGCAGTCCAGTTGCGCTCATCGCTTCCACTATCATTGAACTATGGCCAACGACGCCGACACTAACATTGCGCCTCCCGCGAAGGGAACCCGCCCGCCTGCCGTGCTGCAGGTGCTGCCGAGGCTCGTCACCGGCGGGGTCGAACGGGGCACGGTCGAACTGACCCAGGCGCTGGTGGCTGCCGGCTGGAAGGCCGTGGTGGCCTCCGAGGGCGGCCCCATGGCGACGGAGGTCCAGCGCGCGGGCGGCACGCATGTGTTGCTGCCGCTGGCGTCGAAGAACCCGATCACCATGCGGCGCAATGTCGGCCGTCTGACGGAGGTGATCCAGCGCCACGGTATCGATATCGTCCACGCTCGCAGCCGCGCGCCGGCCTGGAGCGCCTGGGCCGCGGCCCAGAACACGGGACGGCATTTCGTGACCACCTTCCACAATGCCTATGGCGCGTCCAATGCCTTGAAGCGCCGCTATAACTCGGTCATGGCCAGGGGCGAACGGGTGATCGCCATCTCTGAATTCGTTGGCGAGCACGCGGCTTCCGTTTATCGGGTGGGAGCGGATCGGCTCCGGATCATCCCACGCGGGGTCGATGTGACGCGCTTCGATCCCGAACGGATCAGCGCGGAACGGCTGATCGCCTTGGCCCGGCAGTGGCAGCTTCCAGACGGGATGCCCGTGGTCATGTTGCCGGGACGCCTCACCCGGTGGAAGGGCCAGGAAGTGCTGATCGAGGCAGTCGCGCGGCTGCAGCGCCGGGACTTCCTCTGCCTGGTCGTGGGATCGGGCAAGGCGCGCTATAAGAAGCAGCTCACCGACCGGGTGCAGGCCCAGGGAGTGGGCGGCCTCTTCCGCATGGTCGACGAATGCCGCGACATGCCGGCGGCTTACATGCTGGCGGATCTGGTGGTTTCCGCCTCGACGCAACCCGAAGGTTTTGGCCGGATCGTCGTCGAGGCCGAGGCCATGGGCCGTCCCGTCATTGCTACAGATCATGGGGGGGCTCGCGAGACTGTGGCGCCCGGCGAAACCGGGTGGCTTGTGCCCCCCAGCGATCCCGATGCGCTGGCCGCGGCGATCGACCAAGCTCTATCACTGACGCCAGAGCAGAGGTTGGTGCTGGCGGAGCGGGCAATCCACCATGCGCGTAGCCTCTTCGACAGCCGTTTCACAACCGACCGCACCATCGCCGTTTATGAAGAGATCCTGTTCCCGGAGGCAGCCGCCGATGCGGAAGGACCGGTCGCCGCGTGAGCAGACAGCTCGACGCTTATGGGCGGATCCTCGTCATCAAGCTCGGCGCGTTGGGGGATTTCGTCCAGGCCATGGGACCGGCGGCCGCGATCCGGCGAGCTCATCCCTCCGCGAAAATCACGCTCCTGACCACCAAGCCCTATGCGGAGCTTGGACGGGCGGCACCCTATTTCGACGAAGTCTGGATCGACAGGCGGCCGAAGTTTCTCGACCTCTCCGGATGGATCGCGCTGGCGCGGCAGTTGAGGTCCGGAGGGTTCGAGCGGGTCTACGATCTCCAGACCTCTGACCGGTCGAGTTTCTATTACCGGCTGATGGGTCGGGTTGAATGGTCGGGAATTGCCCGGGGCGCCTCTCATCCCCATGCCAATCCCAACCGCGATCACATCCACACGATCGATCGGCAGCGGGATCAGCTCCGCTTGGCGGGGATCAACGAGGTCCCGCCGCCCGATCTTTCCTGGGCGGCTCGGGATGTGGCCGGTCTCGATCTGCCCGAGAAATTTATACTGATGGTTCCGGGCGGATCCGCCCATCGGCCGGAGAAGCGCTGGCCTGCCGAAAGCTATGGCGAGCTTGCCGCCTGGGCCTTCGGCAAGGGTATCTCCACCATCGTCCTGGGTGGCGATATCGAGCGGCCGCTGGCGGCGGCGATTCGCGAGCGCTCGCCCCAGGCTATCGACCTCACGGGGCGGACATCCTTCGGTGAGATCGTCGGGCTCGCGGGACGGGCGATCCATGCCGTCGGCAACGATACCGGTCCCATGCATCTGGCGGCAGCGGGGGGAGCCCCCTCCACCGTCCTCTATTCGGCGGCCTCCGACCCGGCCCTGACCCAGCCCTATGGGAAGGCGGTGACCGTGCTGAGGCGCGCCAATCTGAGCGATCTCCGGGTGGAGGAGGTTGCCGCGACGCTCGCTATCGGCTAAAGGGAGCGGTTCTTCCCAACCCCTTGCCGCGAAGATGATCGTCATGCAATCCGCAGCCCATCCCCATCCCTCAGGTCCTATCGCCGTCACGCTGCCGGACGGGACGGTGCGGACTTATCCGGGGCCGGTAACGGGAACCGAGATCGCGGCTTCCATCGGGCCAGGCCTCCTGAAGGCGGCGGTCGCGCTCAAGATCGACGGCGAGATCAAGGATCTGGGGGCCCATGTCGCCCATGACGCCAAGATTGCCATCGTCACGCGGGACAGCGCGGAAGCGCTGGAAATCATCCGCCACGACGCGGCCCATATCATGGCCGAAGCGGTGCAGGAGCTCTATCCGGGCACGCAGGTGACTTTCGGTCCCTCGACCGAGACGGGCTTCTACTACGATTTCGCCCGCGAGCAGCCCTTCACGCCCGAAGACCTCGAAAAGATCGAGGCGCGGATGCGCGAGATCGTCAAGCGCGACGAGGTCATCACGCGCGAGGTCTGGGAACGCGACAACGCGGTCGAGTTCTTCACGGGCCTCGGCGAGAAATACAAGGCCGAGCATATCGGCAATATCCCCAAGGACGAGGACATCAGCCTCTACCGCCAGGGGAATTTCATCGACCTCTGCACGGGGCCGCATCTGCCCTCCACGGGCAAGCTCGGTCAGGCCTTCAAGCTCATGAAGGTGGCCGGCGCCTATTGGCGGGGTGATGCCCGGAACGCGCAGCTTCAGCGCATCTACGGCACGGCCTGGGCGACGGACAAGGATCTGGAGCGCCACCTCTTTCAGCTGGAGGAGGCAGAGAAGCGCGACCATCGCAGGCTCGGCCGCGAACTCGGTCTCTTTCATCAGCAGGAAGAGGCCGTGGGCAATGTGTTCTGGCACCCCAAGGGCTGGACGCTCTATCGGACCATCGAGAACTACGTGCGGGGCCGACTAGACCGGGTGGGTTATCAGGAGGTGCGGACGCCGCAACTCGTGGACCGGTCGCTTTGGGAAGCTTCGGGGCATTGGGAGAAATTCCGGGAAGCCATGTTCACGGTCGAGGACGAGGACAAGAAGGTCCTGGCCCTGAAGCCGATGAATTGCCCCTGCCACGTCCAGATTTTCCGCCAGGGCCTGCGCAGCTACCGCGACCTGCCCCTGCGCATGGCGGAGTTCGGCTCCTGCCATCGTAACGAACCTTCGGGCGCGTTGCACGGCATCATGCGGGTCCGGGCCTTCGTCCAGGACGACGCGCATATCTTCTGCACCGAGGACCAGATCATCTCGGAGAGCATCGCCTTCTGCGATCTGCTCCGGTCGATCTATAAGGACTTCGGTTTCGAGGACGTGACGGTCAAATTCTCGGATCGTCCTGCCGTACGCGCCGGGACGGATGAGACCTGGGACCGGGCCGAGGCGGCGCTCAAAGGCGCGGTCGAAGCGGCGGGATTGCCCTATACGCTCAATCCGGGCGAAGGCGCTTTTTATGGGCCGAAGCTGGAATTCGTCCTGCGCGACGCCATCGGCCGCGACTGGCAATGCGGTACGCTTCAGGTCGATTTCGTGTTGCCGGAGCGCCTCGATGCGGAATATGTCGGCGAGGATGGCGCGCGCCATCGCCCGGTGATGCTCCATCGCGCGGTATTGGGCTCGATGGAGCGTTTCATCGCCATCCTGATCGAGCAATATGCCGGGAAGTTCCCGCTCTGGCTCGCCCCTGTGCAGGTCATGGTGACGACGATCACCTCCGAGGGCGACGATTATGCCCGCCAGGTCAAGGCGGCTTGCGAGGCCGCCGGCCTGCGGACGGAAATCGATCTCGCCAACCAGAAGATCAACTACAAGGTCCGCGAGCACAGCCTGGCCAAGATCCCGGTCATGCTGGTCGTGGGCAAGCGCGAGGCCGAGGAAGGCACCGTCGCCATGCGGCGATTGGGCGGGAAAGAGCAAGAAAGCCTTGCGCTTGACGCCGCCGTCGCTAGATTGAGGGAAGAAGCGGCGATCCCTTCGTCTTGACATTATGAAAGACACCAGAGATCACCGGGGATAGCGGACCGGCGGTGAGGCGTGAGCGTCTCTCCGCCTGTCGTGCCATCCAGTCGCAGCAGCTAGGAGCATTTCGATAGCCAGACCCCCTATGAACCTCACGCCGACCCGCGACGGGCCGCGTGTAAATGAAGAGATCGGCGCTCCAAGCGTCCGGCTCGTTGACGAAAACGGCGAAATGGTTGGTGTCGTCTCCCGCGAGGAGGCCATGACCATGGCTCAAGAAGCCAGCCTCGACCTCGTGGAGGTCGCCCCCGGCGCCGATCCGCCGGTCTGCAAAATCCTCGACTTCGGCAAGTTCAAGTACGAGGAACAGAAGAAGAAAAACGAGGCGCGCAAGAAGCAGAAGGTCATCGAGGTCAAGGAGATCAAGCTCCGCCCCGGCATCGACGATCATGACTACGACGTCAAGATGCGCAGCATGCTCAAATTCATCGAGGAAGGCGACAAGGTCAAAGTGACCATGCGCTTCCGTGGTCGCGAGCTCGCGCATCAGGATCTCGGCATGAACGTGCTGATGCGCGTCAAGGGCGACCTCGACGAGCTCGCCAAGGTCGAGCAGTTCCCGCGCATGGAAGGCCGCCAGATGACCATGGTGATGTCGCCCAAATAGGGCTGGGCGGCGATCCATCGCCGCGACGATCGCTTGCGTTCTCCAGCCTTGCGTTTCGAGACCTTCGCCGCTATAAACCGCGGCTCACCCGGCGGCATGGCCGCGCGATGCGCCATAGGGCATGCCTCGTCGCCGATCTTAAGCTCTCCTTTCGTAAGGATGCAAAAATGCCCAAACTGAAGACGAAAAGCGGGGCGAAGAAGCGCTTCAGCCGCACCGCGACCGGTAAGATCAAGGCGAATGTCGCTCACAAGCGCCATCGTCTCATCTCGAAGCCCAAGCAGATGAAGCGCAAGGCGCGCGGCACCATGTTGCTGCAACACGGCGATTCGAAGCTGGTGTTGACCTATATGCCGTATCTGAGGGGCTGAGCCATGGCGCGCGTCAAACGGGGCGTAACCACTCACGCCCGTCACAAGAAGATCCTGGAACTCGCCAAGGGTTACCGCGATCGCAACAGCGGAAATTACCGCATCGCCGTCGAAAAGGTCGAGAAGGGGCTGCAATACGCCTATCGCGACCGGCGGGTGAAGAAGCGGACTTTCCGCGGTCTCTGGATCCAGCGGATCAATGCCGGCGTGCGGGAGCACGGGCTGACCTATTCGCAATTCATCAACGGGATGAAGCGCGCCGGGATCGAGCTCGATCGTAAGGTGCTGTCGGATATCGCGATCCACGAGCCAGAGGCTTTCAAGGCTTTGGTGGCGAGTGCCCAGGCGGCGCTCGACCAAGTAAAGCAGTCGGCCTAGATCATTATGCGGCCCCTCGTTTGCGTCGGCCGATTTAGCATCGGGACCTCTCGTTAGGCCCGGCGACTGGCGCATTCAAGGACGGAACCAGGGGCCGAGCGACTGTTCGGCCCCTTTTTCGTGTCTAAACCCAGCGGGATGAGAATGGACTCACAAGAAAAGCTCCGCGACGAGGTTCTGAAATCCGTGGCGCAGGCCCAGAGCCTCGACACGCTGGAGCAGATCCGGGTCGGCGCGCTCGGCAAGAAGGGCAGCATCACCGGCCTCATGAAAGAACTGGGCGCCCTGGCCCAGGAGGCTCGCCGCGAGGCTGGCGCCGCCCTCAACCGCCTGAAGGACGAGATCGAAGGGGCGATCCATTCCGCCTCGTCCGAGCTCAAGGACAAGGAGCTGACCCGGCGCTTGGCGGAGGAGCGGGTCGATATCACCCTGCCGGTGGAAGTCGAGACCCAGGGCCGTATCCATCCGATCAGCCAGACCATCGACGAGCTGACCGCGATCTTCGGCGAGATGGGCTTCACCGTCGCCGAAGGCCCGCATATCGAAGACGATTTCTACAATTTCACCGCGCTCAACATCCCGCCCGAGCATCCGGCGCGGCAGGAGCAGGACACCTTCTACCTGCCGCAAAGGCAGGACGGCAGCCGCAGGGTGTTGCGGACCCATACCTCGCCGGTCCAGATCCGCACCATGCTGAGCCAGCGGCCACCGATCCGGATCATCGTGCCGGGCCGCACCTTCCGCTCGGATCATGATGCGACCCATTCGCCCATGTTCCATCAGGTCGAGGGCCTCGTGATCGACAAGGCGAGCCATATGGGCCACCTCAAAGGCTGTCTCATCGAGTTCTGCCGCGCGTTCTTCGACATCGACGACCTGCCCGTGCGCTTCCGGCCGAGCTATTTCCCCTTCACGGAGCCTTCGGCAGAGGTCGATATCGGCTGCTCGCGGGAAGGCGGCGGGTTGAAGATCGGCGCGGGTGGCGATTGGCTCGAAATCCTGGGCAGCGGCATGGTCCATCCCAAGGTCTTGGAGAACTGCAATATCGATCCCAACGAGTACCAGGGCTTCGCCTTCGGGATGGGGATCGAGCGGATCGCCATGCTGAAATACGGCATTCCGGATCTCAGGACTTTCTATGAGACGGATCTTCGCTGGCTACGCCACTACGGTTTCGTTCCTCTGGACGTGCCCTCCATGGTGGGAGGGCTTAGCCGATGAAGACGACCCTCGCCTGGCTCAGGACCCATCTCGACACCACTGCCACGCTGGACGAACTCGTCGCGGCGCTGGTCATGCTGGGTCTCGAAGTGGATGGGATCGAGGATCGGTCCAAGGCGCTGAAGCCCTTTACGGCGGCCAAGGTCATTTCCGCCGTCCAGCATCCCAATGCGGACAAGTTGAGAGTCTGCATCGTGGAAACCGGCCTAGGCCAGGTGCAGGTCGTCTGCGGCGCGCCCAACGCACGCGCCGGCATGGTCGGGGTCTTCGCGCCCGTGGGCTCGGTCATCCCGCGCAATGGCATGGAATTGAGGGAAGGCACGATCCGGGGCGAAGCCTCGCGCGGCATGCTCTGCTCAGCTTATGAGATGGGGATCTCGGAGGACCACGAGGGGATCATCGAGTTGCCGCTCGATACCCCGGTGGGGGCGAGTTTCGCTCAGGTGGCTGGCCTCGACGACCCGGTGCTTGATATCAAGATCACGCCGAACCGGGGCGATTGCCTCGGCGTGCGCGGCATCGCGCGGGATCTGGCGGCCGCTGGGTTCGGCAAGCTCCGTCCCATCGACGAGACGCCGGTGCCCGGCACCTTCGCGAGCCCGATCCATATCCATCTCGCGGGACCGGATGCCAAGGCCTGTCCCCTTTTCGTGGGCCGCACGATCCGCAACGTGAAAAACGGCCCGAGCCCGCGCTGGCTTCAGGAGCGGCTTCTGGCCATCGGTCTCCGGCCGATTTCGGCGCTGGTCGACATCACCAATTTCATGACCTTCGACGTGAACCGGCCCTTCCATGCCTTCGATGCCGGCAAGGTTGCGGGCGATATCGTGGTCCGGGGCGCGCGGCCGAATGAAACCGTCGAGGCTTTGAACGGCAAGACCTATACCCTCGACCCTGAAATGACGGTCGTCGCCGACGACAAGGGCGTCCAGAGCCTGGGCGGTGTCATCGGCAGCGCGTCCAGCGGTTGCGACGAGACGACCACGACGGTTTTCCTCGAGGCCGCGCTCTTCGATCCGATCCGCACTGCCGCCACGGGCCGGAAGCTCAATGTGCAGTCAGATGCGCGCTACCGCTTCGAGCGCGGTCTCGACCCGGAGTTCGTTACCACCGGCATGGAGATCGCCACTCGCCTGGTATTGGAACTCTGTGGCGGCGAGGCCAGCGAGGTCACGGCCTCCGGTGCGGTGCCGGATTGGAAACGGACCTATCGCTTCCGCCCGGAACGCACGCAGACGCTCGGAGGCGTCGAGGTCTCGGCGGACGATTCCCGCGTGATCCTGGAATCGCTCGGCTGCGGGGTCAGTTGGGGGGAGCAAAGCGGTTTCGCCGTTCTGCCGGCGTCCTGGCGGGGCGATATCATTGGCGAGGCGGACCTCGTCGAAGAAGTGCTGCGGATCCGCGGCTACGGCCAGATCCCCGCGATCCCCATGGAGCGGGAAACCGCCCTCCCCAAGATCGCGCTCTCTCCGGCACAGCGCCGGGTCGGTTTCGTCCGGCGGGCGCTGGCCGCGCGTGGCCTCGACGAGGCGGTGACCTATTCCTTCATGCCCCAGGCACAGGCCGAACTTTTCGGCGGGGGGGCCGCGGACCTGCGCGTCGATAATCCGATCAGCGCCGACCTCGACGCCATGCGGCCCTCGATCCTGCCGAACCTGATCGTCGCCGCCCAGCGTAACGCCGACCGCGGTTTCGCCGATCTCGGCCTTTTCGAGGTGGGGCCGCAATACGCGAACGACACGCCCGAAGGGCAGGCGCTGATGGCGACTGGCCTGCGCGCGGGCCGCACGGGGCCCAAACGCTGGGACGATCCCGGTCGCGCGACCGACGTCTATATGGCGAAGGCGGATGCCATGGCGGCCCTTGCGGCCGCGGGCGCCCCGATCGAGAACCTTCAGGCGAGCGCCGACCCGCCCGCCTGGTATCATCCCGGCCGTGCGGGCTCCCTGCGCTTGGGCCCCAAGGTCATGGCCTATTTCGGTGAGATCCATCCGGCGATCCTCACAAAATTGGACGCGAAAGGCCCCATGGCGGGTTTCGAGATCTTCCTCGATGAGGTTCCCTTGCCCCGCACCAAGGCGGGTCGTGCGCGACCGCTCCTGAAGCTTTCGGCTTTCCAGCCGGTCGAGCGCGACTTCGCTTTCGTCGTGGATCGCGACCTGGCGGCGGCGAAACTGCTCAACGCCGCGCGCCAAGCCGACAAGAAGCTCGTCACTGGCGTCCGTCTCTTCGACGTCTACCAAGGGACCGGTCTGCCGGAGGGCAAGAAGTCGCTTGCCATCAATGTGACGCTCCAACCCGAAGCAGCGACTTTGACCGAGGTGGAGATCGAGGGTTTCTCGAAGCGCCTCGTGGCGGCGGTCGAAAAGGCGACCGGCGGGACGCTCAGGGCCTGAGATGACGCCCTTCGCGGAGATCGAGGCGGCCGCTCGCCAGCGGCTCGGGGTGGAAGCTCTGGCGCAGCGGTTGCCTGCGGTGAAATCCGCGATGGAACTTAAGGCGGTGCCCGACGACCGCTATTTCTCCCTGATGGCGCTCCGCATCTTCCGCGCGGGTTTGAAACATAGCGTCGTCGATGCGAAATGGCCGGCGTTCGAGGAAGCCTTCCACGGCTTCGACCCCCGCCGTGTCCGCGCCATGAGCGATGAAGAGGTCGAAGGGCTTCTCAAGAACACCAGCCTTATCCGCCATTTCGGCAAGCTTCGCGCAACCCACGCCAATGCCGCCGCGCTGATGGCCATCTCGGAGGAAAAGGGCGGTTTCGGCGACTGGCTCGCGGGCTGGCCGGCAGGCAAGACCATCGCGCTCTGGGACGACCTGGGCAAGCGTTTCCAACAGCTCGGCGGCAATTCGGGACCCTCCTTTCTGCGCATGGCGGGGAAGGATACCTTCATGATCTCGGACTGGGTCGTGAAGGGCCTCAACCGCTGGGGCGCCTTCGAGGGGACGCCTAGGGGCAAGGGCGACCGCGCCAAGGTCGAGGCGATCTTCAATGCCTGGGCGGAGGAGACGGGATATTCCTTGAGCCGCCTCAGCATGACGCTCGCGGCTTCGGTGGATTAGCTCATTGCGCCGGGGGCCTAGCCACCCTATTTTCCAGCCCTCCTTTACAGTATCGGGCCCATGACCGACCTCAGCCATATCCGCAACTTCTCGATCATCGCCCATATCGACCACGGCAAGTCCACGCTCGCCGACCGGTTGATCCAATTCTGCGGCGGGCTCGAAGCGCGGGAGATGCGCGAGCAGGTGCTCGACAGCATGGATATCGAGCGCGAGCGTGGCATCACCATCAAGGCGCAGACCGTGCGCCTCAACTACACGGCCAAGAACGGCCAGACCTATGAGCTCAATCTCATGGACACGCCCGGCCATGTGGACTTCGCCTATGAGGTCAGCCGGTCGCTCGCCGCCTGCGAGGGCTCGCTTCTCGTGGTGGACGCCAGCCAGGGGGTTGAGGCCCAGACCCTCGCCAACGTCTATCAGGCGATCGACGCCAATCACGAGATCGTCCCGGTCCTCAACAAGATCGACCTGCCCGCGGCCGAACCCGACCGCGTGAAGGAGCAGATCGAGGAAGTGATCGGGATCGACGCCTCCGGCGCGGTCATGATTTCCGCCAAGACGGGCCTCAACATCGAGGGCGTGCTGGAAGCCCTGGTCGAACGCCTGCCGCCGCCCAAGGGCGATGCCGAAGCCCCCCTGAAGGCGCTGCTGGTCGACAGCTGGTACGACGCCTACCTCGGCGTCGTGATCCTCGTGCGGGTCAAAGACGGCGTCTTGAAGCCAGGCATGAAGGTGCGCTTCATGGCGGCTGGCGCCACCCATACGGTGGAAAAGGTCGGTGTCTTCACGCCGAAGAACGTCCCCATGCCCGAACTGGGGCCGGGCGAGATCGGCTTCATGACCGCCGGCATCAAGACCGTGGCCGATTGCCGGGTCGGCGATACCATTACCGACGAACGACGGCTGGCGCTCGAGGCCCTCCCCGGTTTCAAGCCGGTGCAGTCGGTGGTCTTCTGCGGCCTGTTCCCTACCGATGCGGCGGATTACGAGCACTTGCGCGAAAGCCTCGCGAAACTTCGGCTCAATGACGCGAGCTTCGAATACGAGCCGGAGACTTCGGCGGCGCTGGGCTTCGGCTTCCGCTGCGGTTTCCTGGGCCTCCTGCATCTCGAAATCGTGCAGGAGCGGCTGGAGCGGGAGTTCGACCTCGACCTCATCACGACCGCGCCCAGTGTCGTCTATCGCATCTTCCTGACCAACGGCGAGGTGATGCCGCTGCATAATCCGGCCGACATGCCGGACCCAGTGCGTATAGACCATATCGAAGAGCCCTGGATCAGGGCGACGGTGCTGGTGCCCGACGCCTACCTGGGCTCGGTCCTGCAGCTCTGCGAGGAACGCCGGGGCATACAGATCGACCTCACCTATGCGGGCACCCGGGCCATGGTGGTCTATCGGCTTCCCCTTAACGAGGTCGTGTTCGATTTCTACGATCGCCTGAAGTCTGTAAGCCGAGGTTATGCGAGCTTCGATTATCAGATCGACGATTACGCGGACGGCGATCTCGTGCTGATGAATATCCTGGTCAACGCCGAGCCGGTGGATGCGCTGGCGCTGATCGTCCATCGCAGCCAGTCCGACCGACGCGGCCGCGCCCTCTGCGAGCGTCTCAAGGACCTGATCCCGCGCCAGCTATTCGCCGTCGCGATCCAGGCGGCGATCGGCGGCCGGATCATCGCCCGCGAGACGGTACGGCCCCTGCGCAAGGATGTGCTCGCCAAATGCTACGGCGGCGATATCTCGCGCAAACGCAAACTTCTGGACAAGCAGAAGGAAGGCAAGAAGCGCATGCGGCAGTTCGGCAAGGTCGAAATCCCGCAGTCAGCCTTCCTCGCCGCACTCAAGATGAGCGATACCTAACGCCTGCGGCGGCCTGCTCGACGCCGGCAGAGCCAGAGGATCAAGACGGCGATCACCGCCAGCGTCCCTGCCGCCGGCAGCGCCAATGTTCCGGAAAGAGTGTTGAGCAGCCAATCGGGGACCCTTGCCAGCAGGGCTTCCAGGCTCGTCGCGTGAAGATCGGACCAGAGGCGTCCGAGGCTCACAGACGCATACGCGCCAAGCTCATACCAACCGAGGAAATCCCGGCAAAGAATGGCGAGCCCGGCGAACAGCAAGAGCCAACCGATCAGCCTCCCGACAATCATGGGCGAGCCCCCCTCGCGGCTCTCGTTGGGGTGCTTAGATTAAGGGACCGCGACGTTGACGCGCAAGCCCAGGAGCGTCGTTGCGTCCTCCGCCCGGCTCCGCTAGTGTGCGCAGCCTTGCGGGCGCCTCGTCGCGCATCGCTTCCGGAGGGGTGGCCGAGTGGTTGAAGGCGCACGCCTGGAAAGTGTGTATACGGTGATGAATCGTATCATGGGTTCGAATCCCATCCCCTCCGCCAGTTTCCCGCCGACCCCGCAGAAAACCTAGGTTTTCACCGGTCGTCGCCCGTCGTTCTTCCTGAGCTGGTACAGCATCGTGGTACAGCAAGGAGGCTGGCTTGGCGAATTTTAAGGTCCCTCATCTCTGTCGCAGGGGGAATGTGTTCTACTTCCGGATGGCTCTCGCGCCGGCGCTTCGGCGACGGATCGGAGCGGTCGAGATCAAGCATTCACTGAAGACGGGCGATCCGGCCGCGGCTAGAGTGAAATGCCGGCGTCTTAGCTCTGGCGTTGTGCAATTAATTTCACAAGTGAGCGCCATGCCGGAGCTGTCACGCGAGGCGATACATACGCTGCTCGGCCGGTTCTTCGAAGCCGAATTAGCGAACGCTTCCGAAATCGCTCACCTTGCGCCCGACGACTACAAATTCGACTTCGAGGCCGAGATCGCTGGCGCCCGAACGGACGAAGCTGATCTTCGAAAGCGAATAGCCCGTCGAGATTTCCGTGAGGAAGATCGGCTTCAGGCATTCGCACTTGCCGAACAGGCAGGCGTCGAACCGAGTAAGATCGATAGGGAAGCCTACAACGCGCTCTGCACCGGTGTATTGCGGGCTCATGCGGAGGTGCGCCGGATACTCGCGGCATTGCTCCTGGGTGAGACGGATAAAATCAAGCCGCTAGATCCATTGTTCGATGGAATTATTCCCGGCGCATTGCCTCCCATCGTTACCGAAGACGATGAAATCGAGCACAGCCATCGAAGCCTCGTAAAAATGGCTGAGAAATATCGGGCCATGAAGTCCAAGGGCCAGGAATGGGTCGGGAAAACCGCAAACGAGAATAAGCGGGTCCTGGACATGTTCTGCGATCTCGTCGGGGGAACCAAACCGATTGAACTTCTCAGTGATCAGGACATTCGTGATTTCAGGGATGCGCTGCTGAGCCTTCCTCCGAATTACACGAAGATGAAGAAGTTTGAGGGCATGTCGCTGCGAGAGATCGTGAAAGCCTCGGAGGCATCTGGCCCGGGGCTAAGCCTAGCCTCGAAGACCGCTAGAAAATATCTAGAAAACTTGCGCGCCTTCCTGAAATGGCTAGCGGACGAGGGCCACATCGATAAGGTCCCTGGCCATAAGATCGTCATCAAGGCAAAGGGAAAGGCTCAAGACGCGCGCCATGAACCGCCCCGGGTTTGCCGGAGGCTCCAACTCCTGAGAAGGTGGGGCCATGATGAGCAAGACAACGAACAAGTTTTCACCGGAAGTTCGCGAGCGGGCAGTCCGGATGGTTCAGGATCACCTGGTCGATTACCCGTCACGGTGGGCT
>CANJCB010000050.1 GCA_947473305.1 Rhodospirillales bacterium | reverse complement strand
GGACTGGTTCAACAACAGGCGTCTGCTGGAGCCTATCGGAAACATTCCTCCCGCCGAAGCCGAGGAACGCTACTACGCCATGCTCGACGACATACAAGCGGCAGCATAACTTAAACTAAACGGCCTCCACGAATCCCGGGGCGGTTCATATGCACTTTTTTATTTTACCCAGAACTCATTCGGCCAGTGAAAGAAAAGGAAATACATCAAGGTCGAAAACGCATAGATATAAAATTCACCAATGCGTCAACGAGTGGATTTTTTGATCGATTGCTTCGATCTTCCCAAGCTCGCGCTATCAGCATCCCATTTGAGTGCAAAAATTATGGAAAAGACTTAGGTAATCCAGAGTTTGATCAACTTACCTCGCGCTTCGGACACCAACGTGGTTTCTTCGGCGTCCTTGTGTGCAGGTCGTTAGAAAACCGAGCGAGAGCGGTTGCGGCAGGAAGGGATGCTGCTAACGATGGGCGCGGTTACATGATTGTGCTCGAAGATACCGATATCGTCTCGATGTTAAATTTCATTGAACTCGGTCATCGATCGGCAATAGATAAATTTTTACAAGAGCGGTTCGACGAGATTACCCATTAGGTAAATCGCTCTCTCGTTGGTTGGGGGCATACAGCCGATTTTCTATTATCCGCCCATCTCCCGCCAAAGGACCCGCGCTTCGTGACCCCACAGTACACCTCCTCTCAAACCTACGACTACATCGTCGTCGGTGCCGGATCGGCGGGATGCGTCATGGCCAGCCGGCTCTCGGAGGATGCCGGCAAGACCGTGTTGCTGGTCGAGGCGGGACCCCCGGCGGATGATTTCTGGATCAGCACGCCGGCGGGGATGGCGAAGCTTTTTCTCAACAAGCGCTTCAACTGGGGCTTCACGACCGAAGACGTGCCGACGCTCGGCGGGCGGACGGTTTATTGGCCGCGCGGGATGACGCTCGGCGGGTCGAGCGCCATTAACGGCATGGTCTATATGCGCGGCCATCCGCTCGATTTCGATCATTGGGCGGACCTCGGGAACGAGGGCTGGGGCTGGGACGACGTGCTGCCCTATTTCAAGAAATCGGAACGCAACGAGCGCGGCGCCAGCGAGCTGCACGGGGGCGACGGACTGCTGACCGTCAGCGACGCGGCGACGCGCCATCCCCTGACCGACGATTTCATCACGGCGGCGAGCCGGGTCGGCGTGCCACACATAGCCGAACTCAACGGGCCGCCCTTCGAGGGGGTTTCCTATCAGCAGTTCACCATCCGCCAGGGCCGCCGGGATTCGACTTATACGGCCTTCGTCAAGCCGGTGCTGCACCGCCGAAACCTGACCGTCGCCACCGATACCAGGGTGACGCGGCTGGCGATCGAGAACGGCGCGGCCACCGGGATCGAGGTGCTGCGGAACGGCCGCCCGGAGACCATCGCGGCGCGGCGGGAGGTGATCCTCTGCGCCGGTGCGCTCGGCTCGCCCCAGCTCCTCATGCTGTCCGGCATCGGCAACGGAGCCGATCTCCAGAAATTCGGCATTCCCCTGGTGAGGGATCTGCCCGGGGTGGGGCGCAACCTCCAGGATCATTGGTACGCGACCTTCGTCATGAAGGTGAACGCGGAAAGTTCTTCCAACCAGAACCTCCACGGCCTGCGCAAATATATCGAGGGGATGCGCTATCTCCTGACGCGGCGCGGGCTCTTGGCGCTCGGCTCCTCGGCGGTCAGCGCCTATGTCCGGAGCACGCCGGATTGGCCCCAGCCCGACATCCAGCTTGCTATCCGCCCCATCACCTTGAAATTCCGCGAGGACGGCGGCGTCGAGGTCGACCGGGAGCCAGGCGTCAGCGGCGTCGCCAGCCTGGTGGGGCCGAAGTCGGTGGGCCATATGGAGCTCGTCTCGCCCGATCCGATGCGGGCGCCCGCCTTCCATCCCAATTACCTCAGCGACCCCGAGGACATCCGGCGGACGCTGATCGGGATGCGGCTCTTCCGCCAGATCTGCGCGACCGAGCCGCTGGCGGGCCGCATCGTCGCGGAGATCTCGCCCGGTCCCAAGGTCACGACCGACGAACAGCTCCTGGAGCATCTCCAGAAAAACGGGAATACCGGCTGGCACCAATGCGGCACCTGCAAGATGGGCTCCGACGAGATGGCGGTGGTGGATAGGGAGCTGCGCGTGCGCGGCGTGGGCCGGCTCAGGGTCGTGGACGCCTCCATCATGCCGAGGATCACCAGCGGCAATACCAACGCGCCGACGATCATGATCGCGGAGAAGGCGGCGGATATGGTCCGCCGCGACGCCGCCGCGGCCTAGCGCCTTTCTCAGGACCCGAGCTTGGCGTCCCGGGGCTTCCAGCTCAGGCGCGGGCGGAAGGTGACGGCGCGGATGAGGGCGATGGCGCGGAGGATGCCGTTCCAGATCTCCTCGCCCGTCTCGTCGCCCTCGGCGCGGTAGCTGTCGCGGATCCGCCTGGCTTCGGTTTCGGCGGTGTCGCCGTTGAGCGAGATCCAGTGCCGGGCGATGCGGTAGCTCTCCAGATCGACCGGGGGCAGGCGTCCGAGACGGTCGCGCCAGGTCCTGTCGAGTCGGCTGTCCGGGGCTGACCGAGTCGGGGGGCGCCGAGTCGGGGCGGGCTTGGGGTCCGCGTCCTCCGTCAGGCGGGGGGCTTGCGAGGAGAAAATGCCGAGGTCCCGGTAAATTCTAGAAGAGGACATAATATTCATCCCGATGAAGCTGCCCCCAGGAAATGGGCTTGCGACATTAAGGCAAGCTTATGGGACGTTCGTCTGGGGACTCTCCGGGCTCAGGATCGGTAATACTACTGATGCGGTGGCCAACTCTTGGGTGAATTCCAGGAGGAAAAGTCGTGCGATCGGATCGGGCGGCTTGCAGACTTTGACGACGTGGTTCCGGGTCAGGACGGATGATGGCCGCAAAAGCCGTTTCGCTCTATCCGCGGGGCGCGCGTATAAAGGTGCGTTATAATCGCTTCGGTCACGGCCCTGCCAAGGGCTGTCCTTCCCCGCGCCCGCGACGCCGCGCCCCTGTTGCGCCGTCGCCAAACAGGCTATCTATCCCGCTCATGGCCGTTCTCTTCTTCATCGTCTTCCTGGACCTCGTGGGCTTCGGCGTCATCCTGCCGTTGCTGCCCTTCTATGGGGAGCATTTCGGGGCTTCGCCGGGCGTCGTCACCATGCTCATGGCGGCCTATTCCATCGGGCAGCTGTTCTGCTCGCCGATCTGGGGGCGGCTGTCGGATCGCTTCGGGCGGCGGCCGATCCTCTTGGTCAGCACTGCCTGCTCCGCGCTCTCCTATGTCTGGCTCGGGAGCGCCAGCGCCCTCTGGATGCTTTTCGGGGCGAGGCTCATGGCGGGGATCGGGGCGGGGAATATCGCGGCGGCGCAGGCCTATATCGCCGATGTGACGCCCGAGGAAGGGCGCGCCAAGGGCATGGGCATGATCGGCGCCGCTTTCGGGCTCGGCTTCACCGTGGGGCCGGCGCTGGGCGGGCTGGTGGCGGGGGCGGACCAGTCGATGTCCAGGCCCGCTTATCTCGCGGCGGCGCTGTCGGTCCTCGCCTTCCTGGGCGTGCTTTTCATCCTGAAGGAAAGCCTGCCGGTGGAGAAGCGGCAGGCCGTGGCGGAGAAGCGGCCGGGGCGGGTGGAACTCGCCAAGGGCGCGCTGGCGCGGCCGGAGCTTCGGCGGCTCATCCTCATCAGCTTCATCCTCTTCACGGCCTTCGCGGGCATGGAGACGACTTTCGGCCTCTGGGCGGAGCGGGCCTTCGGCTGGCACGCGCAGGAGGTCGGGCTCGTCTTCTTCTATGTGGGCATGGTGCTGGTGCTGGTGCAGGGCGGGCTCATCGGGCGGCTGACCAAGCGCTATGGGGAGGCAAAGCTGCTGGTGGCGGGAGCTTTTTGCATCCTGGTGGGACTTTTCGGGATTCCCTTCTCGACGACCACCCCGGCGGTGCTGATCTTCTCGGCTTTCCTGGCGCTGGGCATGGGGCTGGCCAGCCCCTCGATCAACAGCCTCATCTCGCGGCGTGCGGGCGAGACGGAGCAGGGCGGCGTCATGGGCGTGGCGCAATCGGCCTCGAGCCTTGCCCGCATCGTCGGCCCGGCCATCGCCGGGATCGCCTTTGAATTCTATGGCCAGAACGCGCCCTATTACTTAGGGGCCGCGCTGACGGCGGTGGTGGTGGTCATGGCGCTGAAGGTCCCGGCCCCGGCACCCCGCGCGGCGCAGACGGCGGCGGGCAACTAGAGATGGCGAGGGATCGGGTCGCGGCTCCCCCGGGCGGCAAGCGCGAAGTCGGATTCCGCGAGGAGCTGGGCAGCCTCAAGAAGCTGCCCCATTACCTCTGGCCCGCGGGACGGCCGGAACTCAAAGTCCGCGTGCTGATCGCCATCGGCTTCCTGGTCCTGGCGAAGCTCGTGAACGTCTATGTGCCGATGCTCTACAAGCATTCGGTGGATGCGCTGGCCGGGCCGCAGAGCCTTGTCGTCGTGCCCGTGATGCTGATCGTCGCCTATGGCGTGGCGCGGGTGGGCGCGCAGTTCTTCGGCGAATTGCGCGAACTCGTCTTCGCCCGGGTCGAGCAGAACGCGGTGCGGCAGGTGGCGCTCGAAACCTTCCGCCATCTTCACCGGCTGTCGCTGCGCTATCATCTGGACCGGCAGACCGGCGGGCTGTCCCGCGCCATCGAGCGGGGCGTCAGGGGGATGGAGTTCCTGCTCTCCTATCTCCTCTTCAACCTGCTGCCGACCCTCTTCGAGATCCTGCTGGTCTGCGGCATCCTCTGGCATCTCTACGACTGGACCTTCGCGGCGGTGACGCTGGCGACCATCGTCCTTTATGTCACCTTCACCTTCATCGTCACCGACTGGCGGCTGCAATACCGCCGCGAGATGAACGAGCGCGACAGCGAGGCCAATACCAAGGCCATCGACAGCCTCCTCAATTTCGAGACGGTGAAGTATTTCGCCAACGAGGAGCACGAGGCCACCAGGTTCGACAAGGCCCTGCGCGCCTATGAGAACGCGGCCGTGAAAAGCCAGACGACCCTCTCCATGCTCAACATCGGCCAGGGGCTCATCATCACTTCCGGCGTCATCGGGGTCATGCTGCTGGCGGGCTTCGGCGTCCAGCGCGGGGCCATGACCGTGGGCGATTTCGTGCTGGTGAACAGTTACCTGATCCAGCTCTATGCGCCCTTGAACGTGCTGGGCGTGGTCTATCGCAACATCAAGCAGTCGCTGACCGATCTCGAAGCCATGTTCCGGCTCTTAGGTGTCGCGCCCGAGGTCAAGGACAAGCCCCAGGCCCCGCCGGTCGAGGTGAAGCTTGGCGAGATCGTCTTCGACCATGTCTCCTTCCGCTATGACGAGCGCCGGCCGATCCTGAAGGACGTTTCCTTCCGCGTCGCCCCCGGCGAGACCGTCGCCATCGTCGGCCCCAGCGGGGCGGGGAAATCGACCATCGCGCGGCTTCTCTTCCGCTTCTACGACGTGGCCGACGGGGCGATCCGCATCGACGGCCAGGACCTGCGCGAGGTCAGCCAGGAGAGCCTGCGCCGTTCCATCGGCGTGGTGCCCCAGGACACGGTCCTCTTCAACGACACCATCCGCTACAACATCGCCTATGGCCGCCCCGGCGCGGGCCAGGAGGAGATCGAGGAGGCGGCCCGGCTCGCCCGCATCCACGACTTCGTGTCGCGCCTGCCGGACGGCTATGGCACTTCGGTCGGCGAGCGCGGGCTGAAGCTCTCCGGCGGCGAGAAGCAGCGCGTCTCCATCGCCCGGGTCATCCTGAAGAACCCGCGCATCCTGATCTTCGACGAGGCGACCTCGGCCTTGGACACCCGCACCGAACGCGAGATCCAGGCGAGCCTCGACGAGGTCGCCAAGACCTGCACTACCCTGGTCATCGCGCACCGGCTTTCGACCGTGGTGGACGCCGACGAGATCCTGGTGCTGGACGAGGGCCGCATCGCCGAGCGCGGGACCCACCGGGGGCTCCTCGCCCAGAACGGGATCTACACCCAGATGTGGCAGCGCCAGCAGGAGGCCGCCCAGCGGGCTGCGGCCCTGGCCGAAGTGGCGCAGTAGGGCCGCCCGTGCCCCCCGCGACCGAAGACCTCGCCCCGGCGCTCTTCAAGGGCGACCGCCGGGCGCTGGCGCGGGCGATCACCTTGATCGAATCGACGAGGGCCGATCACCGGGGCCAGGCCGAGGCGCTGATCGAACGCGCCCTGCCCAAATCCGGCAAGTCCGTGCGCATCGGCATCACCGGCACGCCGGGCGTGGGGAAATCCACCTTCATCGAGGCTTTCGGGCTTCATCTCATCGGCCTCGGGCGCAAGGTGGCGGTCCTGGCGGTCGATCCCTCGTCCAAGCGCGGCGGCGGCTCGATCCTGGGCGACAAGACGCGGATGCCGCGGCTTTCGGTTTCGCCGGGGGCCTTCATCCGGCCCTCGCCCTCGGCGGGGACCCTGGGCGGGGTCAACCGGCGCACCCGGGAATCGATGCTGCTCTGCGAGGCCGCGGGCTTCGACACCCTGATCGTCGAGACCGTGGGCGTCGGCCAGTCCGAGACCGACGTGGCCGATATGGTGGACATCTTCCTGCTGCTTCTGGCCCCGGCCGGGGGCGACGACCTCCAGGGCATCAAGAAGGGCATCGTGGAGCTGGCCGATGTCATCATCATCAACAAGGCCGACGGCGACCTGAAGCCCGCCGCCAGCCGCGCCGTCGCCGACTATCGCAACGCGCTGCGCCTAATCCGCCCCCCGGCCCCCGACTGGACCGCCGAAGTCCTCCCCATCTCCGCCCAGGAGGGCCAGGGCATTGCCGAGGTCTGGCAGACCGTGCTGCGCTATGCCGCCATCATGTCCGGCAACGGCGCCCACGCCGCCCGCCGCTCGGCCCAGTCCCGCGCGGCGCTATGGCGCGAGATCGGCGACGGGTTGCTGGACGCCTTCAAGGGAGACGCGGCGACGGCGGCGCGGCTGGGAGAGGTCGAGGCGGATGTGGCGAAGGGGAAGACCAGCCCGCCCGTGGCGGCGAGGGGGCTGCTGCAGGCGTTTTTGGGTAAATAGGAAATCTTGACATGAAGGGGGCAGTTTTTTTCTTCATGCTTTTACTCGTGGCTTGCACGAGCGTGCCGCCGCTTCAGACCTCGGTGTCATCGGGCAGTTCGGTCGCGCCCTCCGATAGCTGTCTTGAAGCGGCCGTAACGACTGTTGAAATGAACCAATGCGCCGCCGGCATCGCAAAAGCGGCGGAGGTTCGCATGGACAGATCTTACCGCGAGGTAATGCGCTACCTGGAGCCTGACGAGAAGGAAGAGTTGGAAGCCAGCCAGCGCGCCTGGGAAGCCTTTCGCAAGGCCGATTGCGCATTCTGGGGAGGCGGGGGCGGTTCAATTGCGACGATGAACTTACTCACCTGCCTCGCCAATCTGGCTCATGAGCGGGCCAAGGAACTCGATAGTTGGCCGCCCAATGTGCCGCGAGACGCGATTGGTCCCGTCGAGTGACGTCCACCAAGAACATGACCGAAGCCCACACCCTTCTGCGCGGTTGCTTTTAAAGGAAGCTATCACGACAGGAAGAAGCGCGATGGATGGCGGAGCCCTCACCCCCAAATCAGCCATCCTCTACCGCATGGTTACGCCGGAGCATGTCTGCCCCTTCGGGTTGAAATCCCTCGATCTCTTGAAGCGCGAGGGGGTTTGCGGGCGAGGGTCGGCCGCTGAGATCCCGGGCGGAGACCGATGCCTTCATGGAGCTCCATGGGGTGAAGACCATGCCGCGGACCTTCATCGGGGGCGAGCGGGTCGGGGGCTATGACGACTTGCGCCACCGCTTCGGCAAGCCCGGATCTGGATGATGGCCTCGCGCTTTATTCTAATGCGCGGCGGCGGGTCCTAGCCGTTGTCGAAGCAGCCGCTCACCGGCACTCGAACCGCGCGGTGTCGATGGCGCCGTGCCAGTTCTCCATGACCATGGCGGCGCTCTTGCCCGAGGCGGCGCAATAGGCGGCGCCGATGTCCTGGGCCTGGGCGCCGGCGCTCGAATTGGTGGGCCATTCCACCTCGACCGAAGTCGGACCCTGGCCCACCAACTGGGGCGTGGCGCCGCAGCCGCTCAAGGCCAGGACGCAGAGAGCCACGGGTGCGAAAACCCGCGCCGCGGACAGAAGAAAAAGATCGCGCATCGACGCCTCCGCCGGGAAGGGAAAGAATACCGGCGAGTAATCTTGGTGCGGGGGCCGGGCCGGTCAAGGGGGGCTCTCCCGCTCTCGCTCTCTCGGCGTCATCGCGAGGCGGCGGAGCCGCCGTGGCGATCCAGGAATGTTTGGGGGAGGTCGGCGCGCGTCCGACCCTCACCCGCCCTTCGGGCACCCTCTCCCAAGCTTGGGAGACTGGGGCGCGGAGGGTTTCCGGACTGCCGCGACCGCTGCGCGGTCTCGCAATGACGCGGAGGGGGAGGGGTGGCTATGATGCCTCCCCGGAACGTCCCAGCCAGAACGTCCCAGCCAGAACGTCCCAGCCAGAACGTCCCAGCCAGAACGTCCCAGCCAGAACGCGCCCACCCGAACGCCCCAGCCCGCAGGAGGCCCGCCCCATGCTGACCCTCGACGCCCAGGTCCATACCTATGAGAAGAACCATCCGGGGCGGCCCTGGCTCGGGCATCTGCCGGGGCCGGACGAGGCGACGGGGCCGCAGATGGTCGCCGCCCTGGACGCCGCCGGGGTCCAGGGGGCGGTGCTGGTGGCCTCGGTCATCCTCTATGGCTACGACCCGAGCTATGCGGAGGCGGTTTATGACGCCTATCCCGACCGATTCCGGCTGGTGAAGCCGGTCGATCCGGGCGATCCGGGCGTGGGGGAGACCGTCGCCCATTGGGCCGGGCGGCCGGGCGTGGTGGGGGTGCGGCTCATGCTGACACCCCATGGGCCGGAGGACCCGGCCGATCCCGGCCTCGCCCTGGTGCTGGGGGAGGCGGCGCGGCGCGGGCTGGCGGTCAATATCTATTGCCCGGGACGGCTGGGGCAGGTGGCGGCCCTGGCGGCGCGGCATCCCGACACGAATATGGTGATCGACCATCTCGGCCTCTTCCAGCCCAAGACGCCGCCGGTCCCGGCCGAGCCCTTCGCCGATCTGCCGGCGTTGCTGGCGCTCGCGGCTTTTCCCAATGTCTCGGTCAAGATCAGCGGGGCCTGCACAATGGCGCGGGGGCCTTATCCCTATCGGGATCTCTGGGACCCGATCCATCGGATCTTCGACGCCTTCGGGCTGGAGCGCTGCCCCTGGGGGACGGATTGGACGAGGTCCTCCGGCATGCTGCTCCAGGACCAGACCCAGGCCGATGTGGCCCTGGTGAAGGGAATGTCGCCCCAGGACCGTCTGGCGCTCTTGGGCGAGACCCTGGAGCGGCGCTGGGTGGAGGAGGGGGCCGCGCCCTCGAAGGCGACGCGGGAGTGGTTGAGCTACCGCCTCTCGGTCGAAGCCTTCCGGGTCATGGACCGCCTCTCGGAGAGCGACCGCGCCACGCTCATGGCCGGGGCCTTGATGAAGATTTATGGTTGGAGTGAAGGCGCTCGTAGGGCGGAAAAGCGTTAGCGCCTTCCGCCGGGGGCGGTGCGGAAATGGCGGAAGGCGCCGCGCTTTTCCGCCCTACTGTTGTCCGGCCTACTTTATCCGCCCTCACGCGCAGAAGCCCAGCGGGTGGCAATAGAACCGCTTGCCCTCGTCCCAGATGTCGAATTCGTTATGACCGTCGCTGAGGGCGAAGGCCTCGGCGATGGCCGCCTCGCGGTCGGTGGCGTTGAGGAAACGGATGCCCGCGACGAAGCCGCCGGTTTTCAGGATGACGCGCATACCCAAGTTGAAGCCCTCTTTATGTTTATTTAACCTTTCATATATTTAGGACTTTTTTTATTAAAAACAGTCCTACTTGCGATTTTGTCGCATGAGGGAAAAACGCGGGAGGCGGCGGCTTGTTCCGCCCCCGGTTATCCCGTCTTCCTTATCCCGTCTTAGGGGGAGCGGTGATAGCGCGGGCGCGGGTGGCGGACCATTGCTCGTTATTGGCATGGAGCGTCGCCTTCATCCGCGCGAAAAGCTCGGCGACGAGGGGTTCCTCCAGGGGCGTCCTGGTGTTCATCGCATAGGAGAGATCGTCGCCGATCTCGTGAAGCTCGCCCAGGGTGATGCGCGCGCGAACCCATTTCTGGCTGTGCTGGGCGAAGGCCTCCCAGGCGCCGAGGGCGGTGGCCGAGGCGCTGATGACCAGGGCGGCGATGGAAAGCCGGGCCTCCCAGGCCGGACCCGCATAGCTTTTGACGCCCAGCAGCACGGTGGTCACCGCCCCCGCCAGGATGAGGAGGCCCCGGATCGCGGCCGTCGCGAAGCGGTTGTAGACCTGCTTGCGCTTATAGTCCGCGAGATGGCGCGTGAGTTCTTTATGCAGGAATTCCTCCGGCGGCACCGGCTTGCGGGCTTCCTTGGCGGCGTCCATATTCCCCTCCCTCGCTGGCCTCGTGCGGCCATCCTACATCACGCCCGCGTTTCGGCGCAGGGCGGGGCAAGCGCTGCTTGACGCCAAGGGGCCGATCGCTTAGAAAGCGCCTTCCCCGCGCGCCCGGGGTTCCTCGTGCTGCGCGCTTTTGGAGTTTTCGTGATGTCGAGACGGTGCGAAGTTACCGGCAAGGGCGTGCAGACGGGCAATAACGTCAGCCATGCCAACAACAAGACCAAGCGGCGCTTCCTGCCGAACCTGCAGGAGACCTCGCTGCTCTCGGACGTGCTGGGCGCTTCGGTCAGCCTGCGGCTTTCCACCAACGGCATCCGCACCATCGAGCATAACGGCGGCATCGACTCTTATGTGATGGGCACGCCGGTCTCGCGCCTCACCATTGAGATGAAGCGCCTGAAGAAGCGGATCGAAGGCGCCGCCGCCAAGAAGGGCGCGGCTTAAGCCGAAGCTTCGCTTCGGCGGGCCGACAGGTGAAGCGAAAGCTTCACCGCGAGGCCGGGTCTAGACCCAGAATTAAAAAGGCGGAAGAGCTTTAGGCCCTTCCGCCTTTTTCACGCCTGCTTCCGGGAAGCGGGGATTACTGCTTCCAGACCGGCTTGCCGAGATCGACCTGGTTCTCCGAGGTGACCTCGCTGGTGCCGGCGCCCACGGCCGCGCCGATCAGCGCGCCGGGGATGGCGCCGACGCCGCCGAAGATCGCGCCGATGGCCGCACCGCTCGCCGCGCCGACGCCGGCGCCGCCGAGATCGCGTCCGGCCCGGTCATTCTTGGAGCCGCAGCCCGCCAGCAGCAGCACGACACCGGCGGCCAGCGCGATCTTGCCGGCCTTGGATTGGGGTTTCGCGAACATCTTTTCATCTCCCGTAAGGTGAATGTCCTCCAGGGCATTCTCGGAGCGCCAACCGCCGAAAGGGCCGGAAAGGTCCATGGAGCGGGCGAAAAAAGAGGCGGGGAGTGGCGGGATGGCCACAGGGCTCTGGCTCGTGCGAGCACGGTGGCAAGGATAGCGCCCCGATCTCTTTCCTTTTTAGGTCGTCACCCTCGGACTTGTTCGGGGCTATTATACTTGACGTTCCCAACCTCAATGGGTATGATTGGCTCATAGATGGAGCTAGTCATGTCCAAGTCGATCCTTTCCGCCGCACACTTCAACGATGAAGCCGCCGCTTACGCCTACGTCGAGGCGCATGTCTGGCCGAATGGGCGCGTCTGCCCGCATTGCGGCACGGTTGATCGGTCGGGCGAACTCAAGGGCAAGACCAACCGGATCGGGCTCTACAAGTGCTATGCGTGCCGCAAGCCCTTTACCGTCAAGGTCGGGACCATCTTCGAGGCCAGCCATATCGCCATGCGTGATTGGTTGGTCGCGATCCACCTTGTTTGCTCCAGCAAGAAGGGCATCAGCGCCAACCAGCTTCACCGGACCTTGGGCATTACCCTCAAGTCCGCTTGGTTCATGTCGCATCGCATCCGCGAAACCATGAAGGAAGGTGGCCTTGGTCCGCTTGGTGGAGAGGGCAAGACCGTCGAAGCCGACGAGACCTTCATCGGCGGCAAGGAGAAGAACCGGCATCGGAGCCAACGCGCCACCAAGAAGCTCGGTGGCAGTTGGGGTAAGGAGACTGTCTTCTCCCTGGTCGAGCGCAATGGTCACGTCCGTTCGCATCACGTCGCCAGCGTTTCCTCTGCCACTCTCCGCGCGATCCTCGTGGCCCAGGTCGATAACAAGTCCCTGCTCGTCACCGACGATGCTGGGCAGTACCGCCATATGAACCGGGACTTCCGCCATGAGACCGTCAACCACGGCATCGAGGAATATGTCCGTGGCGACGTTCACACCAACACCGTCGAGGGTTACTTCTCGATCCTGAAGCGCGGCATCACCGGCACCTTCCACCATGTCAGCCAGCAGCATTTGCACCGCTACCTTGCCGAGTTCGACTTCCGACACAACAACCGGGTTGCCCTTGGCGTGAACGATACCGAACGGGCGACCAATGCCCTCAAGGGTGTCGTCGGCAAGCGGCTCACCTATCGAACGACTAACCGAGAAGAAGCCCAGGCAGCCCGGTAGGATATTCATGGGCGGAAGGCACCCAATCATTTCCGACAACCCTCAGCTTGAATTGGACCTTTCCCCAGAAGAAGACCGGCCAAATAGCGGCAATCCGCCTCCTGGAGAGGAAACTTAAGCGTCACGTCATTGCGCCGAACAACCAACCACGTTGCCAGAGCCTCTCGTTCAACTGCGATTTGTTCGATGTTTGGGGGGAACCGTGTCATCCCGGCCGGCGCATGAGAAAATTCAAAGGAAGGATCGGACATCATGTCCTCCATACTCACGTGGCCTATTGTTGTTAGGATAGTTGGTTGGACTAAACGCATATTTTCCATAGCGAAACGGGTTGCGACGCTTGAAGCCCGCATTACGGAATTGGAATTGCGCCTCGATAGGCAACCCGCCGATGCATGCCCATATTGCGGAGAGCGTGCCATGCGGATGTCCTAGTCTTCGGGCGTTATGGGAGAGAACAAGGCTCAATTTCGCCGTGAAACCTGGACATGCGAGAAATGCGCAAAGAAGCTCGATAAATCCACGAAATTCTAAAGGGCCACTCATGCCAGCCAAGAAAGACCCGCCGCTCTCCGATGAGGAGCGCGCCAAACGTATCCGCGAAGCCTCCGAAGCACTGGAAGCCGATGAGTCGCCAGAGGCGTTTGAAAGAGCTTTCACGACGGTACTGAAGAAAAAGAAGGAGATCTGTCAATAATCTCCTCAAAGGGAAGTGGCAGGGTATTGTCTGCCATTCTCTTTGAAACTATGGCTGACGCCATGGCGCTCACGACGCTTTCGATTATGCCAATTAAGGACAGCGCCTCATCAATATCCATTCTGGTTTCAGGATGTATAACCGGGTTTCTGTGCAGGTCTTTCACTTGAAGAAGAATCGACACGATTTTCTCGTCCGCGCCTTTCTTTCTCAGAACAGAAATGTAAGTACCCCAATTTCTCATCTTGGGTTTTGGCGATTGACCAACCATGGACTCGTAGTATCTACGTAGGACGGAATCTGCACATCTAAGTATGTGGAAGCACGCCGCCGTCGGGATCTCAAACGCCAAGCACTTACCGGCTTGCTGCACGTCATATTTTTCCTGATGGGTCAGTTCGCTTTGAACGGCATGTGAAAAGATACTCTCACCTGACCCCACGAGTGCTTCGACATTATAAGCTCTCTTTGGCCATACGTGATAAACTGGCTGTATAGATAACTCTCCGGTTAGGAGCGTATCTAGCTTGTTAACGCTTGCCCAAATAGAATATTTGTAGGAATCAAGTAACTTTTGCTGTTCTTTCGCGTCTTGGCTCGCGATTATGACCGCTATGTAGGATAATATCTCACGTATTATTGGCCTGCTCGCCCTCAAATCCAGAGGCCACACCTTTTCGTCAGACAGAGACTTTAGGAATGTCTGGACTCGATATAAGTCCACCATCGAGAAGTCAGGCTGGCCGGACACGCTCGAAAAAATAGTCAAAGGGTGAAGCGCCGCCCCCAACTGAGAGAACCACGCCAAGCTAATGCGCTGCATTTGACCCTCGCCCACAGGAAGGGAAGTCCATTGCGGCTTTCCAGGAACGGCTACCCTATAAGCCGAGCGATCGCTCTGCGACTCTAAATGGTTAAGCGCCCTCATTCACCGCCCTCCAACATAGCCGAAGTTGGTGGGAACGGGAAGTATAACATCCCCGACTTGTTCCGAGGGTCCATGGTTGGGCCTGTACCGCCTTCGACATAGACCCTCGGAACAAGTCCGAGGGTGACGATTCAAGAAGACGGAGAGAAAAGGCGCTGTTCCTCCCGCAACCGCTTTCCCCCCGTCTCTCATCCACCCCCTCACGGGCGCTCGAAGACATCCTGCCGGTCGAGCCAGCGCGGCAGGGCGGTCGGGTCCCGGGCGATGCGGGCCAGGGCGGCGGTCAGTTCCACCACATGGCTCGCCAGCCCCAGGTCCTGCAAGGCCGCGACCTGGCCGCTGAGGAAGCCCGCCGCGACGAGGCGCGGCGTCACCAGGGTCGGCAGGGGGGCGGCGGCGGCGGGGTCGAGGCCCAGGAAATAATGCTCGCAGAGTTCAGCACTCTGGGAGAGCAGCGCGCGGCAGCCGAGGGGCCGGCTCTCATAGGTCGAGCAGGCGCCCCCCACCAGCATAGGGCAGGCGACCTTGACCTTGTGCCGCGCCTCGGTGTCAAGCCCGCCGATCCCCGCCGCCGTCGCCAGGATGGCCGGGATGCGGTCGGGCGCGCGGCCGCCCCTGATCGCGCCCATGACGCGGGCGGCCTCCAGCACGCTCACGGTCACGTTCACATGGCAGCAGAAGGCGCAGCCCCTCCGGCAATCGACGGTTTGCAGTTTCGTGACGAAATCGGGATCGTTGCGCTCCCGGGTCTGAAGCTCCGCCTCATAGGCCGCGATGGTTTCGGCGCCGATGGCCTCGATCTCCTCGACGACGCGGCCGGTCTCGCCCTGGGCCGAGGCCTGGATGAGCCTGGTCCGGATCGGCCGGCGGATGCGCTCGATGAGCGACTGCACATAGGCGGCGACATCGGGCGTCGGCTGGCCGATCTCGGGCGGCAGCGCGAAGCGTGTCACCGGGGCGAGATCGCGCGTCACGCCCAAGGGCCGCATCAGCCCCTGGGCCACCGCCGCCTTCCGCCGCCTTCCCTCGCCCATGGGCGCTCCATTCACAAACCACAGGCCGTCACCCGGGCATGACGATATTAGGCGATGACGTCTAAAGGAGCAGCCCTTGTGTGCGGCTCCATGAGGCGTATGATTCTCCCCGATGGCTCCCAAGAATTCCCGCCGGCCCCCCCGCCCTGGCCCGCTCGATCCCGAGGACTGGTCCGCCTTCCGCGCCCAGGGGCATCGGATGCTCGACGACATGATCGACTATATGGCGGGGATCCGCGACCGGCCGGTCTGGCAGCCGATCCCCGAAGAGACGCGGCGGAGCCTGCGGGTTCCGCCGCCGCAGCAGCCGCAGGACCTCAGCACGGTCCACGCCGAATTCATGGAATCGATCCTGCCCTATGCCACGGGCAACACCCATCCGGGGTTCATGGGCTGGGTCCATGGCGGCGGCAATCCGGCGGGGATGTTGGGGGAGATGCTGGCGGCCGGGCTCAACGCCAATCTCGGCGGGCGCGACCATATGCCGATCGAGGTGGAGCGCCAGATCGCCCGCTGGATGGCGGCGCTGATGGGCTTCCCCGAGACCGCCTCCGGCCTTTTCGTGACCGGCACCTCCATGGCGAATTTCCTGGCCGTGCTGATCGCGCGGGGGCAGGCGCTGGGCGCCGGCGTGCGGCGCGGCGGGCTTCTGAAGAAGGGGACGCGGCTCACCGCCTATACCTCCGAGGCGGCGCATGGCTGCATCGCCCAGGCGCTCGATATGTCCGGCATCGGGATCGAGAATTTGAGCATCGTTGCCATGGACGAGATGCAGCGCATCCGCCTCGACGCGCTGGAAAAGGCCATCGCGAAGGACCGGGCGGAGGGCGCCTTGCCCTTCCTGGTGGTGGGCACGGCGGGCTCGGTGGATGTAGGGGCGATCGACGATCTCTCGGGGCTGGCGGATATCGCCTCCCGCGAGAAGCTCTGGTTCCATGTCGACGGGGCTTTTGGCGCGCTGGGCGTGTTGGCCCCTGCCGTTAAACCTAAACTCAAGGGGCTGGAGCGGGCGCAATCCATCGCCTTCGATTTCCACAAATGGGGGCAGGTGCCCTATGACGCGGGCTTTCTGCTGGTGCGCGACGGGGAGACGCATCGCGCCACCTTCGCGGCCCCCGAGGCCTACCTGCGGCGCGAGACGCGGGGGCTGGCGGCGGGCTCGCCCTGGCCTTGCGATTTCGGGCCGGATTTGTCGCGCGGCTTCCGGGCCTTGAAGACCTGGTTCACGCTCAAGGTGAACGGCACCGACCGCCTCGGCGAGGCCATCGAGCGGACCTGCGCGGTGGCGCGGCACCTGGAAGCCCGGGTCCGGTCGGAGGCCGCGCTGGAACTGCTGGCACCGGCGCAATTGAACATCGTCTGCTTCCGCTACAGGGCCTCGGACGAGGCGAATGCGGGAATCGTGGCCGATCTCCATGAATCGGGGATCGCGGCGCCCTCCACCACCACCATCGGGGGCAGGCTCGCGATCCGGGCGGCCGTGGTCAACCACCGCACCGATTTCGCCGATGTGGACGCGCTGGTCGAGGCGGCGATCCGCTTCGGCAAGGCCTTTGAGGAGACGTCATGACTGCGGTTGAACCGGCGGACTTCCTGGGCCTCGCGGCGCTGGCGAAAATGGCCTTCGACGGCGAGGACCTGACCGAGTTGCGCAGCAAGCTCATCGACCGCATGTTCGACGAGCCGAAGAACGCCGGGGTCCTCATGGACCTCTCGATCATCGAGCAATTGACCGGGACCCAGGTGGACGGCATGGCGCTTCTCCACCGGGCCTTGGCCAAGGGGCGGGTCTACCGCCGCCCCGCCATTGGCACCGCCGCGCCCTTGCGGATGCTGGCGGTGATGGCGCCCGGCGATTTCATGGCGAATACGCCCCTGGAATTCATGCTCGACGGCTCGGATATCCAGCTCGACCTCGCCTATGTGCTGCCGGGGGAGCCGCTGCCGGAGCTACCGGAGCACGATTTGCTCTTCGTGGCGGTCGGCGAGTCGGAGGAGAACCAGCCGATCCTCGCCGCGCTTCGGGAGCCGGTGACGGCCTGGCCCCGCCCCGTGGCGAACCTTCCCCAGCACATCGCCGAATTGTCGCGCGACGGGTCCTATCGCCTGCTGCACGATGCGCCGGGCGTGGTGATCCCGCCGACCGCGCGGATCGACCGGGCGGGTCTCGCCCGCATCGCGCTGGGGGAGGAGGGGCCGGGGGTCGCGCTCCAGGGCCACGACTTCCCGATCATCGCGCGCCCCCTCGGGTCCCATGCGGGCGAGGGGCTCCTGAAGCTCGACGACGCGGGCGCGGCGAGGGCCTATCTCCAGGGCCGGCCCGAGGCGGAATTCTTCATCTCGCCCTTCGTCGATTACCGCAGCCCCGACGGGCTTTTCCGGAAATACCGGATCGCCGTGATCGAGGGCCGGGCCTTCCCCTCGCATGGGGCTTTCTCGTCCCATTGGATGATCCACTACCTCAACGCCGGCATGCGCGAGAGCGCCGAGAAGCGCCAGGAGGAAGCGCGCTGGATGGCGGAGTTCGACGAGGGCTTCGCCAAGCGCCACGAGGGCGCGATCGCCGCGCTGACGGAGCGGATCGGCCTCGACTATTTCGCTTTGGATTGCGGCGAGACCCCGGACGGCAGGCTGCTCATCTTCGAGGTCGATGTGGCGATGATCGTCCATGCCATGGACCCACCGGACATCTTCCCCTACAAGGCCGGGGAAATGGAACGCCTCTTCGAGGCCTTCCGGGCGATGCTGCGGCGAAAGGCTGGCGCTTAGGATTTTCGCTCCCGGCGTCATTGCGAGCGCAAGCGAAGCAATCCAGGATGTTGCGACAGACTGGATTGCCGCGCGGGCTTCGCCCGCTCGCAATGACGGGGAGTCTCGGACCTTCGTCCATCTTTCTACCCAAACACGTCATGCCCGGCCATGACGTCAGGTGGATAGGTAGGGCGGCGCAGTCCGCCTTAAGCCGATATCTTGCTCAGCACCGAATTCACGCCCCCGGCGGGCATCGCGGACGGGATCACGGCGGCCGCCGCCGCGCGGGCGCCGGCCAGGAGGCCTTCGCCGATCTGGCGGTTGATGTTGATCAAGACATCGACCCGGCTCGGGTCCTGCTTGCCGAGGAGTTCCGCCGTGCGCTTGTCGATGAAATTCGCCAGGCCCAGCAGGTTTCCCCGGATTTCGGCGGGGACGGTGCAATCGGGATCCAGCAGGCTCGCCTGGAAGATCGTCCAGAGCCGCCAGTTCCGGCGCAGCGCCGCGAGGAAGCCGTCGCGATCCCCGTGACGGGTCTCGTTGAGCTGACGCGCGGATTCAAGGAGCGCCCAGCCCTCGGATTGGGTGGGGTTGCCTTCGGCCGGCGTGCGGCTATAGGTCTGACGTGCTGGAACCATTGAGGATCTCTCCCTCTCGCGTGATGAGCTGCTTCGCCGTTTTGAGCGCCTGGTAGTAATGGCCCCCGTCGACCTGACTACGCACGTCTTGTACCAACTCGCCCGTACTGGGCGCGGCACGACCGAATTCTTCGAGGAATTCGTGGACGATGGGCACGTAGACGTCGGCCTTCTCGGGGAAAAGATAACGGCATTGAATCGCGTAATAGATGCGCCGGGCCGGGGTATTCGCCCCTTCCTCGGTGATGATGTCCTTCTCGCGCAGCAAGGCCGCCTCGTTGTGGACGAGAAGCTTGGCCGCATGGGTGTTGTTCTGAAGGACAACCCCGTTGACGATGAGCCGCTCGTGCGGCTTGAGGTTGATCGTGAGTGGCACTTACCTGTCTCCTTTCTAGAGAAATGCCCGGGTCTAAAGAAAACCTGGGGAAGAGGGACGGGCGGCCATAGGGAGGCCGCCCGTTTCCGCCCGCTGCGGATACCCGTGAATTATCGGAATAGGCGAAGGACGGCCTGTTCCGACTGCGTCGCGATCGAGAGAGCCTGCAGAGCAAGCTGCTGCCTCGTTTGCAACGTGACAAGGTTCGCGCTTTCCTCGTTGACGTCAGCCAGGGTCAGTTTGCCCGCACCTGTGTTGAGCGTCGTCTCGTACTGTTGGGTAAACTGCAGACGGGTCTGAAGGAACGACACGTTGCCGCCCAGCGTCTGGGCCGCCGACTGCACCTTGGTGATGGCGGTCTGCAGGATGTTGAACCCGTTATCGAACGCCGACGTATTGTTGCTGACGGCCGAAAACTTCGCGGTCACCGCGAGGGTCGCCAGGATACTGGCCTTGCCCGTTGTGACCAGACCGGAAGCCTGGATATTGGTTCCGATGATGGTGAGCTTCGAGGAGGACGCCTGGCTGAACTGGAGGTTCAGCGAGGACTTCGTCGAATTCACCAGGTTCAAACCCTGGTAGGACGCGTCATTCACAAGGACGGTCAACTGCCGGGACAGAGTGTTGAACTGCGTCGTCGCCGCGGCCCGCTGTGAGGCGGTCTGGGTCTTCGCAGTCGTCAAAATGCCTTGCAGCTGCTGGAGGATGCCGACCACGCTCTGCGACGCCTGCGTGGCTGTCGTCAGAGACGAAATACCCTGGTCGATCTGATCCTTCCGGTTGGTCAGGTCGTTCGCCCGGTTTCTCAATGCGTCGGACTGGAAGAAGGCCACCGCATTGTCGACCGCGCTTGCCACCTTGAGACCGGTGGACAGATGATTCTGTGTCGTGGTGAGGTTGGAATTGATGTCCTGCAACGACAGCAAGTTCTGCTGCGTTCCAGCTCCGAGGATAACACTCATGATGATTTCCCTTCTAGGTTGTCACAGGCCGCTTCACGACCCGAGGGACCTATCGCAATCCTCATGCCAATTGAATAAAACTTTAGTGAAATTAGATGAAAATCCTTTGTATCTCCCGCTCTCCGCCAGCAGTCTCGCCAGGTCGAGCGGCAGGTGCAGGCCGGTCATTCCGGCAGGCTTTGCCGGGTTGTTGATGCCGGGCGGCAAATTTTTCCCAGAGAGGTCGGTCATTCCAGTCCCCTAAGGTCCGGGTGCGGGCGATCCGCGCTCCCTTAAGGATAATCCAAACGATTTTAATAAAACCCTACTTATGGACGCGCGACCTACACGCATGACGCGTTCTGGCACGCCCCTTGCCCTTGAAGGAGGAATCGATCAGGGGAGCCGTCACGCATGAATATCGTCCATGGCGAATTCGTCACCGCCGCCCGCCGCGCAGCGCGGGCCACCGGCTGGAAGGGCAAGGCCTGGCGCGACCTCGGCGACGAGGAGATCGAAAAGTCGCTCGCCGACAAGACCCTCGCCGACAAGCTCGGCGACGCCGGCCGGCCGATGCGCTGGGCGGCCGCGATCCCGATGCGGGCCGAGGATATCCTCATGGCCGGCGGGGACGGGCGGCTCGACCTCGATCCCGACACCGGTCTCAATTCCTACGGCTGCAGGCTCCAGCCCCGCGGCGAAGAGGTCTCCTTCTCCTCCTCCACCGCCAGCACGATTTCCGAACAGGCCTTCGCCGCCGCCGGCCGCGCCCATCGCCTGCTCCAGCAGGCGAGCTACCATGTGGGCTCCGCCGTCGCGGTCAATCACGCGATCGAGCGGTTGCGCCGGGACATCAAGGAGGAATTGGGCCTGGCCGAGAGCGATGTCGCGGTGGTGCTCTCCCCCTCGGGCACCGATACCGCGATCCATGCACTCGCCATCGCCCGCTCGCTCCTGGCGGGGCCGCCGGTCAGCGTCATCGCGGCCTCGGAGGAAACCGGCGGCGGCATCGCCTCGGCCGCTGCGGGCCGCCATCCCGACCGCCGCACGGCGCTGGGCGCCTCGGTGCAGAAGGGCGGGATCATCGAGGGCCTGGGCGAGGGGGTGGACTGCATCCCGCTGCCTTGCCGCGATCCCCAGGGCCGCCTGCTCGACGCGGCGCGGGGCGATCTTCTGTTGCGCACGGTCATCGGGCGGATCGTCGATACCCGCCGGCCGGTGCTGCTCTATGCCATGGACCAGTCGAAGCTCGGCGCGCGCATGCCGGGCCAGGACTGCCTCGACACCCTGGCTGCCGTCCACGCGGGCCAGCCCCTGGTGGTGGTCGACGCCTGCCAGGGCCGCTTAAGCCGCAGCCGGCTGAAGTGGTATCTCGACAAAGGCTTCATGGTCCAGATCACCGGCTCAAAGTTCTTCGGCGGCCCGGCCTTCTGCGGCGCGCTCCTGGTGCCGCCGCATCTTTCGGCCCGCATGAAGGAAGTGCAGAAGCTGCCCGCGGGCCTCAAGAATTACACCAGCCGCTGCGACTGGCCGTCCGATTGGGAAGGCCTGCGGCAGTCGCTGCCCGAGACCCCCAATCTCGGGAGCTGGCTGCGCTGGGTCGCGGCCTTGGAAGAGATGCGGGCCTATCACGCGGTGCCCCTCTTCTTCCGCGATCAGGCCCTGGGCCGCTTTGCCTGGGTGGTGTCGGAGCTGATCCGCCGCGATCCGGGACTGGAGCTTCTGAGCGATCCCGCCAGCGGGATCGTCGCCCCGCGGGTGCCGGGCGCCACGCCCGACGAGATGGAGCATCGCTCGATCCTGCCCTTCTTCGTGAAGGACGGCGATCGGCCGCTGAACATGACCGAGGCGACGAGGCTTTTCCATGCCTTGAACAGCGATCTCTCGCGCCGCTTGGCCCCCGGCGCCAGCGACGCTGAATTGGCGCTCGCGGCGACGCCCTGCCATATCGGCCAGCCGGTGGCCGTGCCGGTGCCGGGTTTCGGCCTGGCCGGGGCCTTGCGGATCAGCGCCGATGCCCGGCTCGTCTCCGACGCCTGGCGCAAGGGCGGCGAGGCCAATGGCACGGCCCATCTCGACCTGCAGTTCGCGCGGGCCGGCCTGGTGCTCCAGAAGATCAGGCTCGCCAAGCGTCTCCTTGCGGAGATGCCGGCCAAGACGCGGCTCGCCGCGACGGCCTAACGGCCTTCGGCCGCTCTAGCCGCAGCCTTCGGGGTTCGCTCCCGTTCCCCGGGGCGCGACCTGGAGGAAGAGCTGGCCCGTGAGGCCGCAGGGAAAAGTCGTGACCTGGAGACAGCCTTCGCTGGCTTCGAGGGTGGTGTCGCGCAGGACCGCGCGGATGACGACATCGGCTTGCCGCCAGATCCGTTCGCTGCCCGCCTGGAAGCCGTTGCGGGGTCCCGACTTGCGGTTGCAGGTCAGCGTCGGCGGCCCGTAGTCCTGCTCCAGTTCGGCCATGACCGCGCGGAAGACCCTGGGATTGGCCCCATGCCGCTGGCGCTCGTACATGAGCCGCTTCAGCCGGTGGTCCGTTTTGTCCATCTGGAAATAAAGCGTGAAGGGATAGCCGCCGATCCGCTGGTCGCGCAGCACCACGTCCACATAGCTGTCGCCGAATTCGATAGGGGTCCTGAGCCGCGTCGCGGCCTTGCCGAAGGCCCCTGCGATCTCGCCTGAGGTCTCGCCCCAGGTGACGTGCCGCCAGGGCGGGTCGGCGAGGGGAGGAGGGGCCGCCTGGGCGGATACCGCCGTGAGGGCCGCGAGAATCGCGCCGCAGAGGGCACGAGTGATCATGACGCCCTCTCCATTCGTCATGGCCGGGGCAAGCCCGGCCATGACGTGAAGGAGTTTACTGTCTCCGAAGGTCAGTCGGCCTTCAGATCCACGGCCGAGGTCCGGCCTTGCGGGCCGCTCTCGATCTCGTAGCTGATCCGCTGGCCTTCGTGCAGGCTGCCGAGCCCCGAACGCTCCACCGCGGAAATATGGACGAATACGTCCTTGCTGCCGTCTTCGGGCTGGATAAAGCCATAGCCCTTCTGGGAATTGAACCACTTAACCGTGCCAACCGACATCGGTGATCTCCTGAGTAACAAGTTCCGCCACGCGCGGATGCAGGGCGGATCAGACTGCGGTGAGGCGCGGATTGCTTTGTCCGTTGCTCGCCTGGAGCTTAGGGCGCAAGGCCGAACCAAACGAGTCGACAGAAATAAAGGTAGAGACCGAGTTGCGATTTAACAAGGTGATAACGCGCAATCGGCCTCGACCTTTGGGGGCGGCTTTCCTACCAGCCGAAGGTGATCGCGGCGGTGCCCAGGATGTCCGGATGGCTCTGTCCGGCGAATTCGATGGTACGGCGCAGGGCCATGAAATCGAGCTTCAGGGAATTCGCCCAGAAGACGGAAAAGCCCGCTTCCATATCGCCGACGAAGGGCTCCCGGCTCACATGGGGGCTCTGCCGGAAGGTGTTGCCGTCGAGGAAGACGTTATGCGCCACCGCCCGGCCCTGGACGCCCGCGAAGACGTAGAAGCCAAGGTTCCCGTCCATGGCCGCCGGGTTGAAATAGTCGCTGCCCGACAGGCCCGGCCGGATGCGCACGGGGCCGTAGTCGGCCTTCAGGTTCGTGCCGATCCGCAGCAGCAGTCCGGCCTCGCCATAGGTGAAGACATTGCCGAGCGTGAGGCCGGCTTCGGGCACGATGTCGAGCCCGGTATTGTCGCCGATGATCGGGATCCGGAACGAGCGGTCGTAGGAGACGAGAATGCCCGGCTCGTTCTGGAGCTGGTTGCCCCAGCCATTGGCGTTGCCCGCGCCGATCAGGCCATGGAAGGTGTTCTGGGTCTGCTTGCCGAGCGCGCCGGGGCCGATGGCGCCGAGCTGCAGCTCGAAGTTCTCAAGCTGGGACCCGTGGTTCTCCTGCATCAGGTTGAGCCCGAGGTAGGCCCAGCCCGCATAGGGCCGGTCGCGCGGATCGGGCGGATTGCGGTTGATGTCCTTGGGCGTATAGAGATTCTGGCCGAAGGACATGGAATAGCGCCGGATCCGCCCGGGCTCGTCCCGGAAGATCGGCAGGAAGCTGCCGAAGAAACCGAAGGGGCCGTTCCAGGCGCTCGTCGGTCCCACGGTCGGGAAGAGGTAGGAGAGCCGCAAGCCCTGGGTATAGTGCTTGTCGGAATTGAAATAGATCGAATCGTTCTCTTCGAGGATCGTGAAGCGGCCGGTGTCCTGGGCCTCTATTTGAGCCGGGGTCTGGGCCTGGGCGGGGGCTTCGGAAACGCCAAGCGCGCCGAGCGCGACCACGGCGGCGATGAGGGCTTTAGCGCGAGACATTCCGGCCTTCTCCAAGATGCTTGTCCATTCCTAAAGACGCCTGCGGCGCCTGGGTTACAAACATATGAAGGCCGGAGGGGGCGACAAGTTCCCGTGAGGGGAGAAGCTGTCGCAGAATTGGGGGCTGATCTTAGGCGTTGGACACTCTTTCCGCGCGATGTTAAGGAGGCGGAGGTTATAAAAATCTTATTCTGAAGACCCAGGAACGGGAAATTTTTATGAGAGCGGCTTTGTCCATATTTTCGACTGTCTGGACCGAGAACCAGGGCCTGGACCGATTGAGTTACGCGCTGAATGCAGTGCTGTGGCAGATCCGGAAGCGGATAAGAGGCTCTTTCCTGAAGACATTACCGAGCGGTGCTACGCTCAAGGTCTATCCCAATTCAGTTTACAGCGGGATCTTCTATTCGAAATGGTTTGAACGTCGAGAAATTCTGTTCATCCGAAAGCATGCAGTTTTGGCGGGCACCTTCGTGGATGTCGGCGCAAATGTGGGCCTCTATTCCGCTTATCTTTTTGATAAATTCGATCGTTTCATCTTGTTCGAACCTTCACCCAGCACCTTTAGGACCCTGACCGAGAATTGCGCGCTCAACCCTGGAACCGATTGCCGGCCGCTTAATCTCGCGGTGGCGGACGCGCCTGGGATGCTGGACTTTATTGATCTGGGAGGACTTTCGAGCACCAGTCGGGTGCCGGGACGCAATGAAATCGACGAGGCCAACGCCTCTGTGTTCGTAACGACTCTCGATGCGGAAATCCACCTGGAGGACGGCCCCATTGTATTGAAGGTGGATGTAGAAGGGTTGGAGGAGCGCGTGTTTCAAGGCGCTGTCCGCCTTTTTGCGGATCGGCAGGTGAGGCTTCTCATCTTCGAACGCCTCGAGCGCACCAATCTCGAACGGGTGGAAGCTTTACTTTATGGCTTTGGCTACCGGCTATTTGTGCTGACCGCCGATGGCAGGGTCAGCTATGAGCGCGCGCTAATCGAAAAGCCGGAGATAAATCTGTTCGCCGTTCCGCCGGATATCCTGATGCAATAGGGAGGGGATTCGGCAAAACCAAGGAAGAGCAATGGTGCTGCCGCTGAGGATCGAACTCAGGACCTCTCCCTTACCAAGGGAGTGCTCTACCACTGAGCTACGGCAGCGAATGGCGGGGCCCAAGGGCCTCCCGACCAGGTGGCGCGACGAAATACACGACCCCGGGGGCCTTGGCAAGGCACCTGGTTCGACGCGCCGGCGCCGCCGCTTATGGAAAAGCGGCCGGGCCGCTCGGGCTGGAACGGGCGGCCTCAGGTCGGCCGCCCGTTTCGGGCCCGTTGCAGCTAGGATCCGGCTATTACCTGAAGAGTTTCAGGACCGCCTGTTCGGACTGCGTCGCGATCGACAGAGCCTGGAGCGCGAGCTGCTGTCTCGTCTGCAAGGTCACGAGGTTCGCGCTTTCCTCGTTGACGTCGGCCAGGGTCAGCTTGCCCGAACCCGTGCTGAGCGTCGTCTCGTATTGCGTGGTGAAGGTCAGGCGGGTCTGGAGGAACGACACGTTGCCGCCCAGCGTCTGCGCCGCGGACTGCACCTTGTCGATGGCGACCTGCAAGGTGTTGAAGCCGTTGTCGAAGGCCGAGGTGTTGTTGCTGACCGCCGAAAACGCCCCGTTCACGATGTTGCTGGCCAGGCCACTCGCGGGACCTGTGGTGATGAGGCCGGACGTCTGGATGTTGATGCCCTGGATGGTGAGCTTCGAGGTCGAGGTCTGGCTGAACTGGAGGTTCAGCGAGGACTGTCAACGCCGGAGACAAAGGGAGCCACGTGGCGGAGGCAAAGGGAGCCACTCGCTGGCTGGGGTTTCGGGAATGAGAAGGGGGTCCGATCGGACCCCCTTCTCAT
>CANJCB010000049.1 GCA_947473305.1 Rhodospirillales bacterium | reverse complement strand
GTTCCTGAGCCTCAAAGCCAGCCGATGGCAGCAGCTCAGATACCTGAAGCTGCCGGCGGCGGTGCCGTTTCTGATCGCGGGGCTCGATGTGAGCTTCGTGCTGGCGCTGCTGGGCGCCATCGTGGGCGAGTTCGTGGGCGCGTCGAAGGGGTTGGGCTATACGGTCCTGCAGCTTCAGTTCACGCTCGACACGGCGGGGGTCTTCGCGATCCTGGTGATCCTGGGTCTCGTCGGCGTCGCCGGGCACACCATCATCAGCGCCCTCGGCAAACGCGTCGCCTTCTGGCAGGCGGCTAATATCGGCAGGCGATAAGCCCCTTCAAAGTTCGGGATGGTCATGGATTTTACGCTAAGCCCCAAACAACAGGCGCTTCAGGACGAGGTGCGCGAATTCGCCAGGACGGTGGTCGCGCCCTCGGCTGACGAGCGGTTCCGCAACGGCCGCTGGGACAAGGATCTCTGGCTGGAATTCGGCAAGCATAAATGGCCGGGCGCCGTGATCCCCGAGAAGTTCGGCGGCCTCGGCGGCAGCGCCATGGAGCATGCGATCATCGTCGAGCAGATCGCCAAGGTCGATTGCAGCCTCGGCGCATCCTTGAACCTGCTGCAGCAGACCAATATGGCCCTGCTGAAGTTCGGCACGGACGAGCGCAGGCAGCGCTATCTGCCGCTGCTCGCGTCCGGCCAGTCCTATTCCATCACCGGCATCACCGAGAGCGCCTCGGGCTCCAAGATGACCGATATGGAAACGACGGCCGTCCAGGACGGCAACCATTGGGTCATCAACGGACAGAAAACCGAAGTCCATATCCCCCAGCATGTGCAGATCTGCCTCGTCTTCGCCAAGACGCCGGGCGGGGTCAGCGCCTTTCTGGTGGAAACCGCCAATCCCGGTTTCAGCACCCTCTATGACCGGGAAATTGTCGGGCTGCGCGGGATCCCCATGTCGGCGGTCGGTTTCAAGGATTGCCGCGTCCCTGCGGACGACCTCCTGGGCAAGGAGGGCGGCGCCTATGAGGTCTTCTTCAATTCCTTCGATCTCTCGCGCATCGGCAATGCGGCCAAATGCATCGGCATCGCCGAGGGCGCGCTTGAGGCCGCCATCGCCTATGCGAAGGAACGCCGGGTCGGCGACAATGTGGTGACCGACTTCCAGGGCATCCGCTGGCAGTTGGCCGATCTCGTCACCCGGATCGAGGCGGCGCGCTGGCTGACCTATAAGGCCGCCGCGGAATACGAGGCGACCGGCAAAAGCACCGTTTCTTCGGCCAAGGCGAAGCTGCTCGCCTGCACCACGGCCATGGAGGCGACCACGGTCGCCTTCCAGATCACCGGCAGCCATGGCTGCTTCGCCGACCAGCCCTTCGCCCGCTTCATGATGGACGCCAAGCTCTCCGAGATCACCGGGGGCACGGCCGAAGTCCTCAAGAACACCATCGCCCGCGACCTTCTGGGCAAGCCAAGGAACCCGACCCTATGAGCACCGATACCGCAGGCCCGATCGGCGTATCCCTCCGTCCCGAATACGACGCCTCCGCGCTGGGTCGGCTTGCCGATTATTCCAAGGTCGCCGAGAAGAAGGGCTTCGATTCGGTCTGGATCGCCGAAAGCTGGGGCCTCGACGCGACGACCTTGCTGGCCCATGTGGGCGCCAATACCGAACATATCCGTATCGGCACCAGCATCATCAATGTCTATAGCCGGACCCCTTCGCTGCTGGCGATGACCTCGGTCACACTCAACGACCTCTATGGCGGACGCTTCATCCTGGGCCTGGGTGCCAGCACCGCCGCGCTGATCGAAGGCTGGCATGGCCTGAAATTCGACAAGCCTGTCACCCGCATGCGCGAGACCATCGAGATTGTGCGCAAGCTGACCCAGGGCGAAACCCTGACCTATGAGGGCAAGACCGCCTCGGTGCACGGTTATCGCCTGCGTTTCGAGCCGCAGAAGGGCGCGCCGCCGATCTATCTCGCCGCGTTGGGGCCGGAAGGGCTGAAGCTCACCGGGCAGCTTTCCGATGGCTGGCTTCCCTATCTCCTGCCGCGCCGGGGACTTACCGAGACGGCGACGCTCATCCATGCGGAGGCGCGCCAGGCCGGCCGGCCCGAGGGCGCGGTCTGCATCGCGCCCCTCGTGCCGACCGCCGTCGCCGAGAATGGCGATGAGGCGCGCGACGCGATCCGCCAGCATCTCGCCTTCTATCTGGGCGCCATGGGGCCGCACTACCGGGGGTTCGTCGCCCGCTACGGCTTCGAGACGGAAGTGGAAACCGTCCGCCAAGCCTGGGCGAACAAGGAGCACAAGGTTGCCCGTGCCGCGATCACGGATCTTATGATCGACGAGATCGGCGTCGCCGGGACGCCCCAGGAATGCCGCGCGAAATTCGCGAAATGGCGTGCGGCAGGCGCCGATCTGCCCATCGCCTTCTTCCCCGGCACCTGCAGCAACGCCATGGTCGAACTGGCCATGGAAACGCTCACGGGCAAATAGGGAGAGCATCGGTGGACCACGGGCTGACAGACGAGCTGCGCGAATTCCAGGACCTCACCCGGCGCTTCGTCCAGAAGGAACTAATCCCGCACGAGCGGGCGGTGGACGCCGCCGACCACATCGATCCGGCGCTGCGTCGCGACCTCTGCAAGCGGGCGATCGAGGCGGGGCTTTTCGGCTTCAACATGCCGGCCGATGTGGGTGGCCCGGGCCTTCCCTATATCGCTCAGGTCGTCATCCGCGAGCAGCTTGGTCAGGTGAGCATGCCGCTCCAGGAGACCGTGGGCCGCCCGCCCCGGGCGCTCCTCGCCTGCAAGGGCGAACAGCGGGACCGGATCCTCTATCCCGTGCTGCGCGCGGAAAAGACCACTGCCTTCGCGCTGACGGAGCCCCAGGCGGGCTCTGACGCCGGCCAGCTCAAGACGGCGGCGATCCCCACCGAGGGCGGCTTCCTGCTACGCGGCACCAAGCATTTCATCTCCCATGGCGACAGCGCGGACGTTCTGGTCGTCATCGCGCGGGTGCCGCAGGAGGGAACCGACGGAGCCCTGACCGCCTTCCTCGTCGAGAAGGGCATGAAGGGTTTCTCGGTCGGCCGGATCCATCCCAAGATGGGCTGGCGCGGCTATCAGCTCGCGGAACTCGTCTTCGACGATTGTTTCGTGCCAGCCGCGAACCAGCTCGGCGGTCTCGGCGAGGGATTGCGGCTCGCCATGGGCAATATCAACGAATCCCGCGTCGGGGTCGCGGCTCATTGCGTCGGCATGGCGCAACGGGCGCTGGATCTCGCGGTGGGACAGGCCAAGCAGCGCATGGCCTTCAATCGCGCCATCGCCGATTTCCAGGGCATCCAATGGATGCTCGCGGACATGGCCGTGGCGATAGAGCAGTCGCGCGCGCTGGTCTATGCCGCTGCCCGCACTATGGACAGCAAGGCCGGCAACGTACGCTCGGTCGTCTCGATGGCGAAACTCTCCGCTACCGAGATGGTGGGGTCGGTCGCCGACAAGGCGCTGCAGATCTTCGGGGGTTCGGGCTATATGGCCGAGACACCCATCGAGATGATCTATCGCGACGCCCGCGCCTTCCGCATCGGCGAGGGGACCAGCGAAATCCAGCGCAACCAGATCGCCCGCGCGCTCCTGGAAGCCGGTCCCGCCTCGGCCTAGGAGCGGCGCGCCTTCTCCCGATAGACCGTGACGCCGTCGAGTTCGTCGATGAGAAGGGACTCGATTTTCAGACGATCAAGGTGATCGCCAAGGTCCAGGACAAGCCAGGCCGCGCGCAAGACCATCTCCGCTGCGCGCTCATCGACCGCTTCCGTTAGCTCCGCGAGCATCTCCCGGGCGTCTTCGATCCCGAGCCGGGGCAGTCGCCAAACCGCGTCGCGGCCGGTCACCTTCAAGCCTGCGATGATCCAGCCATAACTCGGGTCTTTCACCACGGCGACGGCGATATCCGAAAGACCGTATTTCCGCTTCTGAACGCCCAGTGCCTTTTCAAGGCCATCCTCCAGGTCGAGCTTCGAAACCTTGGATGGAAGCTTCGCCACAGGGGATATGTCGAGCTTGGCTGGGCGCTCCGTCAGAGGCCGACGCAAACGTTTCACCGCCTCGGACCACCGCACCATCACGTTCGCGGCGCGGAGCGCATCCTCCACATCGCGGAAGACCGGCACTCCGTCGATCACCTTGTCGGACTCAGGTCCCGAACCATCGGCCGCGCAACCGTTCCAGACGAGGCCCGCCGGCTTCGGTGACGACTTGGCGAAGGCCAGCACCGCATCGATGTCCCGCTGCGGACCGATGGTGATGATCGGCAGGGTGATGCCGATACCGGGATCCGCGGCGATAGCCTCCAGCACCTTGCGGAAGCGTTCGGGATTTCCGATGGCGTCGGGCGAGAGGTCGGTGGGGTTTCCGAAGCTGATATAGCCGGGGATAAGCTGCCCCACCGCCTCGCGGGTGCTGACGCTGTAGTCCGGGAAGCTCACGCCCAGCCGGTCGGTCTGATCGGCGGCGATGACGATATTGCCGCCCGAAACCGCCAGCATCGACACGCCGTCCGCCGTCAGTTTCCGCCCCTGCTGGAGCAGCATCGCCGCCTGGTAGAGATGCTTCGTCTCGTCGACCCGGATGATCCCCATCTGCCGGAAGGCGGCGTCGTGGAGCGCGTCATTACCGGTAATTGCCCCGGTATGCTGGGCGGAAGCGCGTGTACCCGCCTGACTGCGGCCGAGTTTCTGGATGAGAATGGGCTTGCCGCGCTCCGCCGCCTTTGCCGCCGCCCGCCGCAGCCGATCCCCGTCGAGGATCTGCTCCACCACCATGAGGATGATGTCGGTGCCGGGATCGTCGACGAAATATTCGAGCACGTCGATAGTGCCGATATCCGCCTCGTTCCCGCAGCTCGCCTCGATGCCGATCTTGAGGCCCGCCTTCAAGGCCCGCCACATCAGGTTGACCTGGCCCGCGCCTCCGCTCTGAGAGACGATACCGATCCGGCCGCCGACGCTCTCCTGCCCGACGATGGAGCCGGTGCTGGCGAAGCAGAAGCGGTCCCGCCAATTGATGAAGCCGTTGCAATTGGGTCCGAAGAGTCGAAGCCCATGCGCCCGCGCATAGGCTGTCAGCTCGTCCTGCCGCGCCTTGGCCTCGGCCGTGCCGAGTTCCCCGAAGCCGGCGGTGAAGATGACCGCATGGCCCGCACCGATGGCCGCGCAATCCTTCACCATGTCGAAGACGCGATCCGCCGAAACCACGATCCCGACGAGATACGGCACGCCCGGCAGTTCCCGCAAGGAGGGATAGCAGGGAAGACCGTCGATTTCCGGGTAGCGCGGATTCACCGGCCAAAGCGAGCCCGTAAAGCCGAATTCGCGGATCGTCTTTAAAAGCCTGCCGCCATAACGGCTGGTATCCGGGCTCGCGCCGACGAGCGCGACGGAGGTTGGCGCGAAGAGCCGCGCGAGAGAAGACGATTCGCCTATGTGCAAGTGTTGCTCCTTCAAGTCGCCGCCTTCGCCTTTGCGATCACATCCTCGATCTTGAACTTATTGGCGTCGGCGATGAATTGCGGCGTGTAATAATCCTGCCAGGGCAGCTTCTTGTTGAGGATCTTGCCGTCCACCATGATGTCGCGCACCCGCTCGATCTGATCGGGGCGCGACATGCCCCATTGGCCGGCCCTGGCGCTGTCGATCGAGATAGCCCCACTCAGCTTGATGACATTGCCGGCCTTGGTCACGGCTTCCTCGATATTGGCGCCAGGGGACAGGGTCCGGGGGAACTGCTTGTAATGGCCGCGCGCCGCCGCCTTCGGGTTCTCGTCGGCGAAGACGATGCCCTTGGCCATGCCCCGCATCAGCGCGGCCAGCATCTGCGGCTCGTCCTTGATCGTCTTTTCGTTGGTCACGAGCACCTGGACGAAGGCGTTCTCCACGACCGCCGGATCGTGATCGAACTTCCGGAGCTTGAGGCCGAACTCGCCCTCGAAGAGCGCGTATTGCCCATGGTAAAGCGCCAGGATATCGATCTGGCCAGTGCTGAGCGCGTGAAGCGCGGGAGCGCCGGTGCCGACGGGGATCGCGCCGGCAAGATCCTTCATGGTCATGTTATGGGCCTGAAGCCAGGTTCTGAGCCAAACCGGCGGCGAACCGGTCAGCGTCTGGAGACCAGCCGTCTTGCCACAAAAATCCTCGATGCTCTTGATCGAGCTTTCGATCGGCACGGCGGGATAGGCATGATTGCGGTCATAGACGCTGGCGATCACCTTGACGCCAACGTCCTCCTCACGAAGCCGCATGAGATCAGGGGACCCCGACATCGCCACGTCGATCTCGCCGTGGAGTAGCGCGTGATAGGCGGGCGACGCGCCGTTGAAACCGAGAATCTCGACATCCAGGCCTTCGTCCTGCCAGAAGCCGCCGGTGTTGCCGGCGCTGTCCCAAGAAGCGGCACTCGGATCGATCACCGCGATGCCATGGCCAAGCTTCACTTTTCGCCGGCCCTGGGCTCCCGCCAGTCGACCGTGGAGGATCGCCGGCCCGGCGAGCGCAGTTGCCCCCATCAGCTTCAGAAAACGTCGCTTGGAGATGCGGTCGGACGCCCCTTCGATCTTGGCCATGGTTTCCTCCTCCAATTATGCCGGCGAGCGTTTCAAATGACGCCCTCTGCCGCGTATTTTTCGATGACGGCCTCGTCGAGACCGAGCATGCGTCCGTAGATTTCTCGATTATCCGCACCGAGCGCATGGCTCGGGCGGTAAGGCACCTGATTGCCGCCCCGGAAGCGCAGCGGGCTCGTCTGAACCACCATGGGTCCATATTCCGGGTGATCGATCCGCTTCAGCGCGCCTCGCGCATGGAGATGCGGATCCTCGATCACTTCTGGGACTTCGCGGATGGGAGCCGACGAAACCCGCGCCTTCAAAAGCCGTTGGAAGATTTCCTCCTTGGGCAGAAGGCTCGTCCATTCGCCCACGCTCCGATCGAGCTCGTCCATATTGCGCACCCGGTCGGACTCGGTCTTGAAGCGGGGATCTTCACCCGCCTCGGGATGCCCCATGGCGATGATGAAGGCCTGCCAATCCTTGTCGTTGTTGCAGGAAACCGCGATCCAGCCATCGGCCGCCGGATAGAGATTGCAGGGTGCCAGCGCCCCGCCGCCGCTGCGATTGCCGTTCCGCTGGGCTTTCCCGCCGGCGTGATAGGCCCCCAGAAAACCGGTCAGGGTCATATAGACCGATTCGAGCATCGACACCTCGACCGCCCTCCCCAGGCCGGTCCGCGCGCGCTCGAAAAGCGCGGTGACGATGGCGGAATAGAGATGGGTCGCCGCCAGGAAATCGCAGGGCGCTCCACCGGCCTTGACCGGCGGCTGATCGGGATAGCCCGTCGCCGCGATGATGCCTGAGAGCGCCTGCACCACCAGATCGACCGCCGGATAATTCTTATAGGGACCGTCGCTGCCGAAACCGGTGCTGGAGGCATAGATCAGCCGAGGGTTCACCTTGTGTAGAACGTCCCAGCCGAGCCCCAGCCGCTCCAAGACGCCCGCCGCGAAATTTTCCACCAGAACATCGGCCTTGGATACCAGCTCCAGCATGAGCTTCAGGCCAGCCTCGCTCTTCAGGTTGAGCGTGACGCATTCCTTGTTCGCATTGAGCATCGCGAAGGGCAGCAGGGTTGCCTTGTGCTTCGCCTGGCGACGGCGGATATGCTCGCCGCCCGGAGGCTCGACCTTGATCACCCGGGCACCGGCCTGGGCCATCAGAAAGGCGGCATAGGGACCGTTGTAGATCTGCGTCAGGTCGATGACCGTCACACCCTCAAGCGGTCCCGGCATGCTATTTCGCCTCCGCTCTTTCGCGCGCCCAGTCCTTCAGCACGTGTCGCTGGAGCTTCGAGCCATTGGCCGCCGTGTGATAGGGCAGGTCGTCGACCAGATAGACCGCCTTGGGCGTTTTGTAATTGGCGATCTCGCCTTTGCAGAAATCGATCAGCTGCTGGGGCGTCAGGCTATGGCCGGGCTTCACCTTGACGAAAGCCACCACCGCCTCGCCAAGCCTCGGATCGGGCGCCCCCGCCACGGCGGCATCGGCCACCGCCTCATGGCTTTTCAAGAAACTCTCGACCTCCTGGGGCGCCACGTTGAAGCCGCCGGGCTTCAGCATGTCCTTGATGCGGCCGACATAGAAGATGAAGCCATCGGCCGTCTTCTCACCCAAGTCCCCGGTATGGAACCAGCCGTTGCGGAAGGCTTCCTTGTTGGTCTCGGGGTCGTTGTAATAGCCCTTCATCACGGTTTCGCCGCGCACGACGATCTCGCCCCGCTCGCCGACGGGGCGGTCCTCGTCGGTATCGGGATCGACTACCCGAACTTCCACGCCCTGGGCGATACGTCCCCCGGCAGGGACCCTTGCTTCCAAGGGATCGTCCGGCAGGTTGCGCAGGATCATGGGATTGGTCTCGGTCATGCCATAGGCATGGATGAAGCGCTTGAGGCCCAGGATCTCGCCCATCTCGATGACGAGGGCCTCGTTGACGCCCGCGGTGAAGGCAAAGGTCCCGCGCCGCTCCGGCATCGGGGTGCCGCGCTGCTTGGCGATCTCAACGAGTTCTCGCGCCTGCACGTCCACCGCATGGATGACCGTGCAGCCTTCCTGCTCCATCAATTCAAAGGCCTCTGCCGGCCGGAAGCTGTCCTGGAAGACGAGGCAGGCGCCCGCACCAAAGGTCGAAAGCACCTTGTTTGCCCCGCCCGAAATCCCGAAGAAGGGATAAAGCGTCAGCACTTTCTCGCCGGGTTTCAAGTTCAGCAACTCGCCCGCCCGCACCGAATGGGGCAGCAGGTTCGCGTGGGAGAGCGGCACGCCCTTCGGGAAAGAGGTGGTGCCGGAGGTATAGAAATGGATCGCCGGAACCAGCGGATCCTTCTCGGCCGGAGGCTTGCCCTCAGCCTTCAGACGCTCGCGACCGCGCTTCAACAGTTCCGACGTATCGACGGCCGCCGGATGAGTAAGCTCGCGCAGCCCGATGAGCCGCTTCAGTTTCGGCAGCTTCGGCGACGCGCCGCCCCGGGGCCACTCGCCAGCGATCTCGGTGATCATCTGGCTGTAGTCGCGGTTGAGATAGCGGCCCATCATGACCAGGGTCTCCGCCCCGGTATGGCTCAGGACGAATTCCAGCTCCTTATTGCCGAAACGCGGATTGATCGGCACAAAGCTCGCGCCCAACCGGGTGATCGCGAAGAGATAGACGATCCATTCCGCAAAGCTCGACATCATGACGCCGACGCGCTCGCCGGGCTTCACGCCCAGGTCCTGCAAGCCCCATTGCAGCGCCTGAACCTCTGCCGCGACCTCGCCATAGGTCATGCGCAGAAGGCCGGGCTCCTTGCGCGATTTGTCGCTCACCACGATCGCCGGCAGATCGCCGTATTCGGCGGCGAGTCCATCGATGAAGAGACCGAAGGTCGGATATTTCTCGTAGATCGCGGGCATCTTTTCCCTCAGGCCGGCGTGAAGACGGGCACCCAAAGATCGGGATCCTTGGTCTCCTCGAAACGGCAGCGCACGGGCTGGCCGCATTTCAGCGTCGCGGGATCGCAATCGACGATATTCGTGAAGATCCGAGCCCCCTCATCGAGCACCACGAAGGCGACCACATAGGGCGTCGCACTCGCCAGCTCCGGATTGACCGCGCGGTGGATCACGCTGAAGGTCAGGAGCGTGCCCGTGCCGGCGCATTGCTTCATCACGGTTTCCCCGCCGCAGGTCGAGCAGGTTCGGCGCGCCGGCCATTCGAATTTCCCGCAGGCCGGGCAATAGGGAAGCTCAAGCCGGCCTTCTTTGGCGGCCTGCCAGACGGGTGTCGATTCCCGTCCCTGTCGTGGCGCCGAATGGATCATGCTGCACCTAGGAGAAGACAACCATGGGTCGCGAAAACCGCGCCCATGCCGTGAGCCAAAGCGATCTTGGCGTTCGGCACCTGCCGCTCGCCCGCCTCGCCGCGAACTTGAACCACCCCTTCGACAAGATTGCCGAAGCCCGCACCGCGCGCGGGATGGCCGTGCGAGAGAAGCCCGCCATGAGGGTTGATCGGCAGCTTGGTGCCTGGGGCGAAGGCGCCCGAGGCGAAGGCACGCCCGGCCTCTCCGCGCGGCGCCAGTCCCAGGTCTTCCATATTGATCAGCATGGCGATGGTGAAGCAGTCGTAGATGAGCCCCACATCGATCGCCGAGCGATCAAGCTTGGCCGCAGCCAATGCGCGATCGAGCGACGGGCCGCCGTTGAAATCGGTGAGATCGGGCGAGGCCGAGAGATGCATATGCCCCATGGAGAAGCCGGTGCCGAGCACCTTGACCGGCTTGCAGGGCAGGTCCTTCGCTCGTTCCAAAGAAGTGATCACCGCCGCCCCGCCGCCATCGCAGACCGGCGCGCAATCGAGACGCTTCAAGGGTGCCGCGATCCACGGGCTTTGCTCATATTCCTCCATGGTCAGAGGCTTGCGCATCATCGCATTGGGATGGAGCTGCGCCCCGCGCCGCCCCTGCAGGGCCACCGCGCCCATTTGCGCCTGGGTGAGCCCATAGCGATACATGTGATGCCGCGCCACCAGGGCGAACATCGAGGGGACGCTGGGGCCGAAGGGAACCTCCAGATCGGGATGAACCGGCCCGACTTCAGAGAGCGTGTGGATATAGGCGTTCTGGGTAAGGCCGCCCAAAGGCATGTCCGCCGCGACGATCACCACGGTCTTGGCCGACCCGCCTTCGATATAGCCCCGCGCCATCTCGACCATAGCCATGGGACCGGGACCGCCAGCCTCCAAGGTAAAGGCGATGGCGGGGCGGATCTTCAGGTATTCGGCCACGGCGGTGGCATGGATCAGATAGGAATCGGCCCGAGGCGCCACGGTCAGGATGGCGTCCACGTCGCTGAGCTTCAGCCCCGCGTCGTCGAGCGCCAGCTTGATCAGCTGCTCGTGCCGCTCCATGGCCGTCTGGCCGACGGATTTGCCATGGGGAAGTTCGCCGATGCCGGCGATGGCGACGGTCATGAGGGTTTTCCTTCCGCTGCGACGATCTTCCCGCCCGAGCCGACGCGCACGGCGATCTCCGCGACGCTCGGCTCGGTCTGGTAGAGTTTCGCCAAAGAGAGCGCGACCTTGACCGCATCGGCAGGGGAAAGGCTCAGATCGGCGAGTTCCGCCTGGTCGAATTCGCTCAGCGCCTTGGCGATATCCTGCTCGTCGGCCGGAAGCGCCCGCAACGCGCGCGGACCCCGCCAGCCGCCATCGAGCCCGGCTCGGCCGAGGGTCAGGACGGGACCGAAATCGATATCCTGGACGATGGCGAGCTTGAGGCCCGCCCCACCATCTTTCGAGACCTGGAGACCTTGCTTGGCGAGAAGCGCCGCCGCATCGACGGCGCCATTTCCGACCGTGCGCTTCGGCGTCGCCAGCCAATCGCGGCGCGGCTTGCCCTTGACGGCCGCGCCCCGATAAAGGGTCCCGAGCGCCCGGATGCAAAGCTCCGGATCTTGCACCACGACCACCTTGTCTTCGTCGAGGCTCGCCTGACTCTCCGCCGGCAGCTCGACGCCGGAGACCACCACGACGGCCTTGCCGCTCGACTTCCAGAATTCCCGGATATCCATGTGGTAGCGATCGATGATGGGCCGGCCGAAGATGAGCCAGGTATCGACCCGGTCGTCTTTCTTGAGGGTTTCCATGGTGCCGGTGAGGATATCGCGCCGCGCGACGATATCCGCCGAGACATCCACCGGATTGAGTGTCGAGCCATAGACCGGGATGGACTGCATCAGCTCTTCCTGGAGCCCGTCCTCCAGCAAGGGCAGGTCCAAGCCCGCATCCGCCACATGGTCGGCGAAGACCGAGCAGGCCCCGCCCGAGGCGGAGATGATGCCGACCGTACGACCCCCGGCCTTGTCGCCCAGCGCTACCGCGACCTTGACCGCCTGGGTCAGTTCCTGAAGCGAGACGACCTGAGAAATGCCCAATTGCCGGAAGATCGCGTCATAGGTCTCCGCATCGCTCGACCGCTTCATCGTATGGGCTTCGGTAGAGCGTGCCGACACCTCGTGACCCCCGGCCTTCAGGACCAGGATCCGCTTGCCCGCGAGCCGCGCCTTCTCCGCCGCGGCCATGAAGCGACGGCCATCCATCACGCCTTCCATGAAGCAGCAGATCGTATGGATATCGGCATCGTCGGCCAGCTCGTCGATCACATCGGCGACCTCGATGACCGCCTCGTTTCCGGTGGCGATCCAGTATTTGATCCCGACCTTGTTGATCTGAAGCGAGGAGAAGATCAACCCGCCCACGCTGCCGCTGTTGGTCACGACCGCGACGCCGTCGCGCTGGCCCGTGTCGCGCCCGTACCAGTCGGCGAAGGTCAGCGGCATGCTCTCGTAGAAATTCACCATGCCGATGGTGTTGGGGCCCAGGATCTTCATGCCCGTGTCGGCGCAAAGCTTGCGCAGCCGGGCAAGCTTCTCCTCGCCATCGGCGCCGCTGCGGCCTTCGCCGAAGCCACCGCTCGTCAGCACCGCGAAGGGCACGCCCTGCCTGGCGCCGATTTCCAACGCCTCGAAAGCGGCCGCCACGGGAACGATCAGCAGCATCGCATCGACCGTTTCCGGTAGAGCCTCCATGCTCGGATAGCACTTCCAGTCGCCGATCTTTTCATAGGCCGGATTGACCGGATAGACGCGGCCCTTGTAGCCGCTGTTCCTCAGAAATTCGACGGCTTTGCCGGCGCCCTTCTGGGGCGTCGCGGAGGCGCCGACGAGGGCGACGGATTTGGCATGGAAAAGCCTGTCGAAACTCATGCGTTGGCCCTTTCGGCGGCAGGGGCCGCCAGCTTCTCGATGGCCAGTTCGACCATCCGGTTGGTGCAGGTTCCCGGCAGCGAGAGGATCGGGTGATCCGCTCCGGCCGCACGGAACTGCGCAAGTTTCTCGCGGCATTCGGCGACCGTGCCGGAGATGGTGATCTGATCGACCATCTCGTCGGTGACCGCAAGCCGGGAGGCGTCGCGCTCCTTATTGGCCCAGGTGACGCGGATCTTCTCGACCTCTTCCTCGAAGCCGCAACGGCCGACGATGCCTCTATAATGCGGCCCCATCGCGCCCAGGTAAAAGGCGAGGTGCTTGCGGGCCGCCTCGCGGGCCTCGTCCCCATCGTCGCCGCAACAGGTGACGATGGAGGGAGCCATGGTAACGGCATTCTCGGGCCGGCCCGCTGCCTTCGATTCGGCGCGGATCTCAGCCGAAATCTCCCTAAGGCCCCGCATCGGAAGGAGGGCCGGAAGCCATCCGTCGCAAAGCTGTCCGGTCAACTTCACGCCCAGGGGACCGAGCGCCCCGAGATAGACCGGCACCGTGCCGCTGATCGGCTTGAAGCGCAGGCGGTAGCCGCCGCTCGCGCCTAAGGTCTCGCCCTGGTAGTCGTTGGTGCCGCCCGCCATGAGCTGCTTCACCACGGTGACGGTATCGCGCATGCGCGCGACGGGCTTCTCGAACTTCAAGCCGTGCCAGCCCTCGATCAGCGCCTTGGTGCTGGCGCCCAGGCCCAGGATGAAGCGGCCTTTGGACAGATCGTTGAGCGTCACCGCCGACATCGCCAAGAGTTCCGGCGTGCGGCTATAGACGTTGAGGATCAGGCTGCCGAATTTCACCCGGCTCGTGGAGGCCGCGATATAGCTCAGGACCGCGACCGCATCGAGGCCCCAGCTCTCCGCCGTCCAAACGGAATCGAAGCCGTTCTTTTCCGCGACCTGGGCGGATTCGGCGATCTTCTCCGGCGAGAAGACCTCGTATTCCGGCCGGATCGAGACCCCGATCGGGCCTTTCCAGGCATCGCTCATGGGGTCGGCCCCGTGGGCTTGCCCAGGAGATCACGGGCGATGGTGTTGCGCAGGATCTCCACCGTGCCGCCGGTCATCTCCGAGAGCTTGGCGTCCATCATGAAGCGGGCGAAGGGTTGATCGGCGAAGCAGCCGTGGCTGCCCGTGATCTGGAAAGCGACAGTGGTCGCTTCCATGGCCGTGGTGCAGGCGAGGAGCTTTGCTTTTGCGGCATTCACCGTGCTGCGCCCCTTGGTGATGTATTCCGTCGCCGACTTGTACATGAGCCAGCGCGCGCCCTCGAGCTTGGTAACAAGATCGGCCAACTGCCAGCGGATGCCCTGGAAATCCGTCACCACATTTTCGCCGACATGGCGTGTCTTGGCATAGGCAATCGCCTCCTCCAGCGCACCCTCGGCAATGCCGATGCATTTGGCCGCATTGCCGGTCCGAGTGAGATCGAAGGAATTGAAGAAAATCTCCTGATAGGCGCCTTCCCGGCCCAGCAGGTTTTCGCCCGGCACCCGGCAGTTCTCGAAGCCCACCGCCGCCATGGGATTGCCGCGCAGGCCGACGATCTCGCGCGGATAGAGCACCTTGAAGCCGGGGTTCTTGGTATCGACCAGGAAGGCGCTGATGCCGCCCGGGGTCTTGGCGAAGATGAGGCAGGCCTCGACATATTCCGGGATATGGACCTCGGTCTTGATCCCGTTGACGATCCAGTCGTCGCCGTCCCGAACGGCCGTGGTCGCCATATCGGAGAGCTTGGAGCCCGCCCCCGTCTCGGTGATGCCGGTCATCGCATAGGTTTCGCCGCTGGCAAGCCCGGGAAGATATTTCTTCTTCTGCTCCGGCGTGCAGAACTTCAGCACCGCCATGATCGTCTGCTGGATGAGATTGAGCGCCGCGCCGAGGCTCGCATCGACCTTCGAGATTTCCTCGACGATGATCGCATGCTCCATGGGGCCGGCGCCCATGCCACCATATTCCGTCGGCACCACGACACCCGGCCATTTGTGGCTGCCGATCTCGAGCCACAAGCTCTTGTCCCAGCGGTATTCGCGGGTACGCTCCATGACCGTCTTGGCGATGACATTGCGGGCGAAATCCCGCACCTCGGCCTGAAGGGCCAGTTGCTTTTCGGTAAAATCGAAATCCATCTGAGGCTCTTTCCTTATCGCCTGCCGATATTGGCCGCCTGCCAGAAGGCGACGCGTTTGCCGAGGGCGCTGATGATGGTGTGTCCGGCGACGCCGACGAGACCCAGGATCACCAGGATCGCGAAGACCCCCGCCGTGTCGAGCGTGAACTGGAGCTGCAGGACCGTGTAGCCCAACCCCTTCGACGCGCCGACGAATTCGCCCACGATGGCGCCCAGCAGCGCCAGCACGAAGCTCACATCGAGCCCCGCGATCAGAAACGGCACCGCCGCCGGCAGCTTCAGGTATCTGAGCTGCTGCCATCGGCTGGCTTTGAGGCTCAGGAACAGCTCGTACATATCCGCGTCATAGGCCCGAAGACCGTTCACCGTATTCACCAGCATCGGGAAGAAGGCCACCAGCGCCGCCATGATGATCTTCGACTGAAGCCCGAAGCCGAACCAGATCAGCAGCAGCGGCGCCAGGGCGATCTTCGGAACGCTCTGCAGCGCTACCACCAAGGGATAGACCGCCCGCTCGAAGAAGCGGAACTCCGCGATCAGCCCTCCGATCACCAGCCCCGTCACCACCGCGATGATATAGCCCACGATCAGCTCGAAGAAGGTAATCCCCAAATCCACCACGAAGGTGCCCGTGGTCAGCCCCGCATAGAGCGACTTCACGATCGCCGTCGGCACCGGAAGCACATAGGCCTTGACCCCCAGCGCCGGGACGATCACCTCCCAGGCTCCGAAGAGCACCAGGTAGAAGAGCAGCAGGCCCGAGGTGCTGAACACCTGCGGAAGACGGCTCTGGGCCGCCTCCTCGCTCGCCGGCGCCAAGGCCGGACGGTTCGTCGTCTCCGTCATCTCTCAATGCCCCAACATGGCCGCGGACTCGTCGAGCCCCAGCAGCTTCTGGATATGCTGGACGTAGTCCGCGAAGCGCGGGTCCGTCATCGCCTGCAGCCGCCGCGGGCGCGGCAGCTCGATCTGCAAGGTCTCCAGGATCCGACCCGGCCGCGCCGACATCACGAAGACCCGGTCCGCCAGGAACACCGCCTCCGCGATGTCGTGGGTGATCAGGAGGACCGTCTTCTTCCGCGTCTCCCAGATCCGCATCAGCTCGACGTTCATCACCTGACGCGTCATCGCGTCCAAGGCCCCGAAGGGCTCGTCCATCAGAAGCATCTTGGGGTCGTGCACCAGCGCCCGGGCCAAGGCCACCCGCTGCTGCATCCCGCCCGAAAGCTCATGCGGATAGCTCTTCTCGAAGCCTGTCAGGGTCACAAGCTCGATGAGCTGCCGCGCCGCAGCGCTCGCCTTCTCTTCCGAGAGACCGTAGATCTTGATCGGCAGCATGATGTTGTCGAAGACCGTGAACCAGGGCAGCAGCACCGGCTTCTGGAACACGATCCCCACGTCCTGGCGCGGCGACACAACCGTCTCGCCCGAAATCGCGGCCCGCCCCTCCGTCACCGGCGTCAGGCCCGCCAGGATCCGCAAGAGCGTCGACTTCCCGCAGCCCGAGGGACCCACAACGCAGACGAACTCGTGGTCCGAAACCTCAAGGCTCACACGGTCCACCGCATGTACAGCGGGCAGACCCTTCCGCGTGAACCGCTTCGTCACGTCAGACAGAGAGATAGCTGTATCCATAGCCTCCCAGACTCCTCAACCTTGCTTGTTTCTTAGGCGTGACCCGCTTGGTGCAGGATCTTCGCGAGAACGTAGTTTAGCACGCCGCCGTGCCGGCACCACTCCGCTTCACGACGTGTATCGACGCGGGAGCGCAAGCGGGTTTCGACGGTTGTCCCATCCGCGCGATGGATACGCCAAAGGACCTCGGAGCCCGGCGTCAGGCCTGCTTCGATCCCGATGAGGTCATAGCTCTCGGTGCCGTCGATCCCCAGCGTCTTGCGGGTGACGCCGGGCGGGAATTGGAGCGGCAGCACGCCCATGCCGACGAGGTTCGAACGATGGATGCGCTCGAAGCTTTCCGCGATGATCGCCCGGATACCCAGGATGCGGGTCCCTTTGGCGGCCCAGTCGCGGGATGAGCCTGTGCCATATTCGGTGCCCGCGATCACGACGAGCGGCACGCCTTCGGCCTTGTAGCGTTCAGTGGCATCATAGATGCGCATCTGCTCGCCGCCCGGCTGGTGGCGCGTATAGCCGCCCTCCTTGCCCGGGACCATTTCGTTGCGGATGCGGACATTGGCGAAATGACCGCGCAGCATCACGTCATGGTTGCCTCGCCGGGACACATAGGAATTGAAGTGCTGAGGCTCGACGCCGAGGCTGATGAGATATTCGCCCGCATGGCTGGCCTTGGGAATGATGCCCGCGGGGTTGATATGGTCGGTGGTGATGTTGTCGCCCAGCACCAGCAACGCTCGGGCGCCCTCAATGTCGGTCAATTCATGCCGCTCGACGCTCATTTCGGCGAAGGCCGGCGGCGGGCGCAGGTAGGTGCTTTCGGGATCCCAGGTGAAGGTGGGATCGTTGCTGCGCGGCAAGGCGCGCCAATTCTCGTCGCCCTCGAACATCTCGGCATAGTTGCGGCGGAAGACCTCGGCCGAAACGTATTTCTCGGCGACCGCGCTCAATTCAGCCGGCGACGGCCAGATGTCCCGCAGGAAGACGGGCTTGCCTGAAGTATCGAGGCCGAGCGGCTCGTTCTCCAGGTCGATGAGCACGGAGCCGGCGATGGCCGAGGCGACGATCAGGGGTGGCGATCCGAGATAGGCGGCCCGCACCTGGGGGTGGCAGCGGCCTTCGAAATTGCGGTTGGTGGACAGCACGGCCGCCACGGCCAATTGGTCGCGGTCGATGGCTTCGGAAACCTCGGGAGGCAAGGGCCCTGATCCGCCGCCGCAACTCATGCAGCCGTAGCCTGCCAGATAGAAACCCAGCTTTTCCAGGGATTTCAGCAGGCCCGAGGTGCCGAGATAATCCGCGACGACCCGGGAGCCCGGCGAAAGCGAGGTCTTGATCCAGGGCTTGGATTTCAGGCCCTTCGCCACAGCGTTCCGTGCGAGAAGGCCCGCCGCGATCATTCCGGTCGGATTCGAGGTATTGGTGCAGGACGCGATGGCCGCGATCACGATATCGCCATGTTGCCGGGGACGATTGAGGTCTTCCGGGTCTGCGGGGCGGGTCGCGGTGGGAAAGGTCTCGGTGAAGCTGGCGGGGACTTGGGACAGGGGGCGGCGGTCCTGGGGCCGGCTGGGACCTGCGAGCGACGGCTCGACCTCCCCGAGGTCGAGGGTCAACACGTCGCTGAAGGCCGGTTCGTCCGCGGGATCGCCCCAAAGCCCCTGGGCCTTCGCATAGGCTTCGGCCAGGGCGATATCGGAGGGGTCGCGTCCGGTCGTCACGAGGTAGCGGATGGTCTCGTCGTCGATCGGGAAGAAACCCATGTTGGCGCCATATTCAGGCGCCATGTTGGAGATGGTCGCCCGGTCCGGCAGCGGCAGGGCGCTGACGCCCGGACCGAAGAATTCAACGATCTTGCCGATGACGCCGAGCTTCCGAAGCCGCTGCGTCACGGTCAGCACGAGGTCCGTCGCCATGATGCCGGGGCGGAGCTGGCCGACGAGACGGCAGCCGATGACCTCGGGGATCTGCATGGAGATCGGCTCGCCGAGCATGGCGGAGCCCGCCTCGATCCCGCCGACACCCCAGCCGAAGACGCCGAGCGCATTGATCATCGGCGTATGGCTGTCCATTCCCACAAGGCTGTCCGGGAAGGCCCAGGGCGTGCCGTCTATGGTCTCGCTCCAGATCGGGCGGGAGAGGAACTCGAGATTCACCTGATGGACGATGCCGCTGCCGGGCGGCAAGGTCCGCATGTTGCGATAGGCCTGCTGCGCCCAGCGCAGGAAGAGGTAACGCTCCCGGTTCTCGCGGAATTCCAAGGCAAGGTTCTGCCCGAATGCCTCGGGCGTGCCGGCGAATTCGGTGCGGACGGAATGATCGATCACCAGATCGACCGGGATCTGCGGATTGATCTGCTGGGGATCGCCGCCCAGGCGGCGCGTGGCGTCCCGCATGGCGGTGAGATCGACGAGCAGCGCCGCGCCGGAACTGTCGGGCATCAACACGCGAACGGGATGGTAAGCCACTTCACGATCGGCGGTGCGCCGCGCGGGCCAGGAGGCGAGAGCTTCCAGGTCCTCGACGGTCACCACGTCGCCATCCTCGTAGCGCATCAGGTTTTCGAGGAGAACCTTGAGCGACTTGGGCAGGCGGTCGGATTGGGATCCGGGAAGGCGAGCCGCGGCGGAGAGATCGAAATAGGAATAGGCGAGGTTGCCGACGGCAAGCATCTGGCGGGCGCCGATCGTATCTTGTCCCACTCGTGCCATCTTCGGGCTCCTTCCTCCTGTTATTTGTCGACAGCTTTATGTACCATTCAAGCGCCAATTGCGGAGAAAAATTGCATGTCTGAATCGCTGAATAAAGTGATGCGTCGGGAGTTGACGCCGGGCGCCGGGCTTCTATTGCCGGGCGCGTCCAACGCGCTTGCGGCGCGGCTCATGGAACAGGTGGGATACAAAGCCTTCCTGGTCACCGGCGCCGGGATCGCCAACACCTACCTGGGTGTGCCGGATCTCGGGCTCGTGTCGGTCACCGAATTGGCGGAACACGTCGCGGCGATCAGCGATGCGGTCAATATCCCGATGATCGTCGATGGCGACACGGGCTTCGGCAATGCGATCAATGTCGGCCGGACGATCCGCCTGCTGGAGCGCGCCGGCGCCAATGCGATCATGCTGGAAGACCAGACCTTCCCGAAGCGTTGCGGTCATTTCGAGGGCAAGGGCGTGGTCCCGCAGAGCGAGATGGTCCAGAAGATCAAGGCGGCGGTCGACGCGCGGAAGGATCACGACATGATGATCCTGGCCCGCACCGACGCGCGGGCGGTCGAAGGCTTCACCCAGGCGCTGGACCGGCTGGCCGCCTATCGCGAGGCGGGGGCCGATTTCATGTTCCTGGAAGCCCCGCTCTCGGTCGAGGAATTGACCGCGATCCCGCGCGATCTGCCGGGCATCCATATCTGCAATCTGGTGATCGGCGGCAAGACGCCGCTTCTGCCGCAGGAAGAGCTGAAGCGTATCGGCTTCGCCGGGATCGTCTATGCCAACGCCGCGCTCCAAGCCTCGCTCCTCGCCATGAAAAAGGTGCTGGAGCACATCAAGGAAAACGGCTCCATCGTCGGCGTCGAGGACCAGATCATGATGTTCGACGACCGCCAGAAGGTCCTGGGCGCGGACCACTTCAAGGAATTGGAGAAGCGCTATATCGGCGGCTAGAGCGCCATGCCGGTGGGCATCACCACGATCTCGCCGATGGTGACGCCCGGCGGCTGTTCGAGGGCCCAGACGATGCTTTGGGCGATGTCCTCGGGCTGGAGATAGCCGGAGAGAGAACTGTAGAAAGCCTCGGCGCGGTCCTTGTCGCCGCGCCACCGCGCTTCGGCGAATTCCGTGCGGGCGGGACCAAGCTGGATCTCGGTCACCCGCAGGGCCGAGCCCTTGAAATCCGCCCGGAGCGCCTCGGCAAAGCCGTGCATTCCGAATTTCGACGCCGTATAGGCGGCAACGGTCGGGGCCGCGCGGCGCGCCGAGAGGGAACTCACCATCACGATATCGCCGCGCTTGTGCTCCATCATCGAGGGCAGGAAGACGCGGGTAACCCGCATCGCGCCGATCAGATTGACCTCGATGGTGCTTTCCCAGTCCTCCATGGCGCCGAGATCGTAGCGCACGCGCCCGCCCACATCGTGCCCCGCGCTGTTGATCAGCACATCGACCGGCCCCCAATCCTTGGGCAGGCGATCCGGCAGGCTCTTCACGGAAGCCGCGTCGGCCACGTCGAGCGTCACCGGCAGGCAATCCTTTCCCAGCCTTTCCGCAAGCGCCGTCAATCGCTCCATCCGGCGGCCGGCGGCGATCACCCGATAGCCGCGTGCAACAAGGAGGGCTGCGGTTTCGGCGCCGATTCCGCTGCCGGCGCCGGTGATCAAGGCGGTCTTGCCGTTGGCCATTCTCGCGATTTCCTTCCGCCTAGATCTTCTCCTCGGGAATCCGCTTCCCGAGATCCTGGAGACCATAGAATTTCAGCGCCTCGTCGATCCGTCTCGGGTCCGGTTGGGCATGGTAATAGCCGCGACGGCTGGCCTTCATGCCGCTGACCTTCTGCAAATCGACCATGGTCTCGGCGAGCTTGAAGCAGGTCGCGATGCCGTCCATCACCGTGGCGCCGCCGATCTGGGTGACCCCTGCCTCGGCCAGCAGGAGATTCATCGGCATCTGGCCCGCCACGATTACATCGACCTGCTTCTCCCGGACGAACCGCTCCGCCGAGGCGACGATCCGGCCGACCACTTCGTCCCGCTTCTGGGGGCTGGTATAGCCGGATAGCACGTCGCGAAAGCTCACTCCGGACTCGAAGACACCGCAGAACCGCTCGGTCAGGCCCCATTGGTGGATGGTATCCGGCCAGGATTCGCTGCGCGTCGTGTCGAACAGCATGAGACCGGCGCGCCGTCCGTAGAGCCCGGCGAGGTTCATCGCGCCGTCGCCGTAGCCCACGGCCGGGATGTCGATCAGGCTGCGCATCTGGACGATCATCGGGCTCGGCACGGTGGCCAGCACGATCGCGTCGTAGCCTTGGGCCTGGGCTTCGCGCGCGGCCGCGATCCATTGCAGGCCATGCAGCCAGAAGAGGAAATTATACTCGATGTCGCTGCCGGGATAATCGTCCGAATAAGTCCCAGGGATCTGGCCGTGCAGCACAACTTCGGTATCGGGCCGGACGACCTGCTTGATCCGCCTGGCCAAGGCTTCGGAATATCCGGGAATATCCTGGAGCACGGTGAAGCTCTGGTGCCAGATGCGAAGGCTCATGCGGCGTTCCTCTTGAAATTAAGGCCCCGGTCTATGCGCCGGGGTCAAGGAAAAGGGGGCGGGCGAGAGGGAAGAGTCGGGGCTTCCGAAATCCCCGTCAGGGGTATCTGAGATACGAATTCCGACCTTGTCAACTTGGGATAAAGAGGGGTTCGCGCGACGGTGTAAAAATGCCTCGCTGAGAGGGATAAGTGGTTTCTGACGAGCTTCTTCGAGCGATAAGGTCGTCTTGATCCTTCAAGGGATTAGGCTCACTCTGTCGAGATTGCCGGCTCGATGCCGGGCGACAGAGGGAGGGGCAGGATGAAAATCATCACCGCAGCGCTGGCGGGCGCGACCGTAGCCGCTTTGACCGTGCCGGCAAGTGCCCAGCAGGGGCCGATCCGCATCGGCGAGATGAACAGCTATACGGCCGCCGCAGCCTTTACGGTTCCCTATCGCAATGGCTGGCAGATGGCGATCGAGGAGATCAACGCGGCCGGCGGCGTCATGGGCCGCAAGATCGAGGTCGTCTCCCGCGATGATACCGCAACGCCCGAAGGCGCGGTCCGCGTCGCCGGCGAATTGGCCGAAAGCGAAAAGGTCTCGCTTATCACCGGGACGTTCCTCTCCAATGTGGGCGTCGCCGTCACCGATTACGCCGCCCGCGCCAAGGTCCTCTTCATCGCCGCCGAGCCCTTGACCAACGCCATCGTCTGGGAAAAGGGGAGCCGCTACGTCTTCCGGCTCAGGCCGTCGTCTTTCATGCAATCGGCCATGCTGGCGGATGAGGCGGCGAAGCTGCCGGTAAAGCGCTGGGCCACCATCGCCCCCAATTTCGAATACGGCACCGCCTTCGTCGCCGACTTCAAGAAGGCGCTGACCGCCCGCAAGCCGGATGTGGAATGGGTCGGCGAGCAATGGCCCGCCAACCAGAAGCTCGAGGCGGGGCCGACCGTCGAAGCACTCATCCAGATGAAGCCCGAGGCGATCTTCAACGCCGAATATGCCGCCGATCTGGCGAAATTCGTGCGCGAAGGAACGACCCGCAACCTCTTCAAGGGCAAGCCCGTCGTCAGCGTGCTGAGCGGCGAGCCCGAATATCTCGACCCCCTGAAGGACGAAGCCCCTGAAGGCTGGATCGTCACCGGCTATCCCTGGCAGTCGGTCGACACCCCCGTCCATAAGGCCTTCCTCGCCGCCTATCAGGGCAAGTACAAGGACTATCCGCGACTGGGATCGCTCGTGGGCTATGTGACCATGAAGATCATCGCCGCCGGTATTGCCAAGGCGGGTTCAACCGACACGGACAAGATGATCGCGGCTTTCGAGGGATTGTCTATCGACACCACGATGGGCCCGATCCAGATCCGGGCCATCGACCACCAGTCCACCATGGGCGCCTGGGTCGGCAAGCTCGCGGTCAAGGACGGCAAGGGGGTCATGGTCGATTGGAAATATCTCGACGGCAAGGACTACCAGCCATCGGATGACGAAGTCCGGAAGATGAGGGCAAGCAACCGCTAGCTCCTACCGAGGCCGGGGGAAGAGCTTGGACTTCATCGTTGTCCAGTTTCTGAACGGGGTGGCGAGCGCCTCCTCGCTCTTCCTCGTGGCCTCGGGCCTGACGGTCATCTTCGGCGTGACCCGTGTGGTGAATTTCGCCCATGGGTCCTTCTATATGCTCGGGGCTTATATGGCCTATACGCTGACGAGCCAACTGCCGCGGGGGAGCCTCGGCTTCTGGGGCGGGGTTATCGGCGCGGCGCTGGTGATCGGCCTCGTCGGAGCGCTTCTCGAATTCGTGCTCCTGAGGCGACTCTACCGAGCGCCTGAGCTGTTCCAACTGCTCGCGACCTTCGGGGTGGTGCTGGTGGTCCAGGATCTGACGCTCTGGACCTGGGGGCCGGAGGACCTGCTGGCCTCGCGCCCCTTGAGCCTCAGGGGCGCGGTGGATGTCATGGGCCGCTCGGTCCCGGTCTACGATCTCGTGCTGATCGCGGTGGGACCGGTGGTCTTGGCCGCCCTTCATCTCCTGTTCCACAAGACGCGTTGGGGGACGCTGGTGCGCGCGGCGACCCAGGATCGCGAGATGGTCGAGGCCCTGGGCGTCGAGCAGAGCCGGCTCTTTACCGCCGTCTTCTTCCTGGGATCCCTGCTGGCGGGATTGGGGGGCGCGCTCCAGCTTCCGCGTGAGGCCGCGAGCCTCAACATGGACTTGGCGCAGATCACCGAGGCCTTCGTGGTGGTGGTGGTCGGCGGGATGGGCAGCATCCTGGGAGCCTATCTCGCGGCCCTCCTCATCGCGATCCTGCAAGCCTTCGGTATCGCGATCTTTCCCAAGATCACCCTTGTGCTGATGTTCCTCGTCATGGCGGTGGTGCTGGCCGTCCGGCCCTATGGCCTTCTCGGCCGACCGCAAGCGGTGGCACGGGTGGGCGGCTCGTCCCTGGCCGTGGCGCTGCGGCCGGCCGGCTCCTGGAGCAAGACTGCCGCGGCGGTCGTGGTGGCCGTTCTGGCCCTGTCGCCCCTGGTGTTGGGCGATTATTCGATGACCGTTTTGACCGAAGTCACGATCTTGGCGCTCTTTGCAGCCTCGCTCCATTTCCTGATGGGGCCGGGCGGCGTCGTTTCCTTCGGCCACGCGGCCTATTTCGGCGTCGGATCCTATGCGGTGGCCATGGCCATCAAATATTCGGGCCTCCCCATGCTGGTGGCTGTGGTGGGATCTCCGGTCGCGGCGGGTATGTTGGGTGTCGCGGTGGGCTGGTTCTGTGTCAGGCTCTCCGGCGTCTACCTCGCCATGTTGACCCTCGCGGTGGCGCAGATCGTCTGGTCGACGGCCATTCAATGGGACGGGCTGACCGGAGGCGACAATGGTCTTCTCGGCATATGGCCTGACGATTGGGCGCGGGGACGCTGGGTTTTCTATCTGGTTATCCTGACGATCTCGGCCGGCGGCATCCTGCTGCTGCGCCGGGCGATCTTCGCCCCCTTCGGCTATGCGCTGCGGGCGGCCCGGGACGCCCCGCTCCGGGCCGAGGCGAGTGGCATCAATCCCGGGATCGTGCAATGGGCGGCCTTCGTGCTGTCCTCGGCTTTGGCGGGCGTCGCGGGCGGCCTCTTCGCGCTGGCCAAGGGCGGTGTCTTCCCGACCTATGTCGCCATCGGCAGGTCGATCGACGCGCTGCTGATGGTGTTGCTGGGGGGAGTCGCCACCGTGACGGGGCCGCTGGTGGGCACCGCCGTCTTCGTGGCCTTGCAGGACGAACTGTCCCGCTTCACCAATGTTTGGCGGTTCATCCTGGGCTGCGTCATCATCCTGATGGTCCTGGCCTTCCCCGAGGGCGTCGTCGGCTTTGCGGCGCGTTGGCGGAGGGACCCCGATGCTTGAGGTGGAGGGGCTCGCCAAATCCTTCGGGGGCGTCCGCGCGGTTCAGGGTGTCACCTTCTCCGTGGCGGCGGGCGAGATCGTCGCCCTCATCGGTCCCAACGGGGCGGGAAAGTCCACTTGCTTCAACATGCTGAACGGGCAGCTTCGGCCGGATAGCGGGCGTATCGTCATTTCCGGTCGCAACAGCACCGGTCTGCCGCCGCGCAAGGTGGCGCGTCTTGCCGTGGGCCGCACTTTCCAGGTCGCCCAGACCTATGGCTCGATGACCGTGCGCGAGAACGTCCAGATGGCGCTCATCGCCCATCGGCGCGAGTTTTTTGGGCTCTGGCGGCGCGCCTCGGATCTTCATGTCGAGGAGGCGATGGCGCTGCTCGACCGGGTCGGCATGGCGGAACAGGCGGACCGCTCCTGCGGGGTTCTGGCCTATGGCGACGCCAAGCGGGTCGAGCTTGCCGTGGCGCTGGCGGGCGGCCCCAAACTGCTGCTGATGGACGAGCCGACCGCCGGCATGGCTCCTGCCGAGCGTACAGCGCTCATGGCCCTGGCGGCGAGCCTCGCTCGGGCGCAGGGCATAGCGATCCTTTTTACCGAGCACGACATGGATGTGGTTTTCACCCATGCGGAGCGGGTCCTGGTATTGGACCGCGGCAGGATCATCGCTCAGGGCACACCCGAGACCGTGCGCGCCGATCCCGCCGTGCGCGCAGTCTACCTGGGTTCGACCGCCCCGGTGGGGGCTAGCCATGCTGGAAGTTGATGGCATCGACGCCCGTTACGGCCACGCCCAAGTGCTCTTCGGCATGAGCTTCCGCATCGGGCCCGCCGAGGCCGTGGCGCTCCTGGGGCGCAACGGGGCCGGCAAATCGACGCTGCTCAAATCCATCATGGGGCTGGTGCCGGCGACGGGTGGCCAGATCCGCTTCGCCGGCCAGAGGATCGATGGGATGCGGCCAAGCCGGGTCTGCCGCCTTGGCTTAGGCTATGTTCCAGAGGATCGCCGGATCTTCACCGACCTCACGGTGCTGGAAAACCTGGAGGTTGGCCGCCGTCCCGCCCTTGCGGGCGGCGAGCCCTGGACGGCCGAACGCATCTTTCAGCTCTTTCCCTCCCTGGGCGAGATGCGCCATCGCCGGGGCGACCGGATGAGTGGCGGCGAGCAGCAGATGCTGACCATTGCCCGCACTCTTATGGGGAATCCGACCTTGCTTCTCCTCGACGAGCCGTCGGAGGGGTTGGCGCCCCGGGTTGTCGAGATTCTCGGTGAATCACTTGCAAGTTTGCGGGCTGCGAACCTGGCCCTGTTGATCGCTGAACCCAATCTCGCTTTCGCCGCCCGACTTGCCGACCGGGCGATCCTGATCGAGAAAGGCCGCGTCGCCCATGAAGGCGCCATCGCCGATCTCGTCCGGGACGAGGAAATTCAACGCGCCTATCTCGGAGCATAGCGTCCGGCTTTGGGATCTTTGAGGCCGGCAGGGTCGGCCTTGGTTGGAATTACAACTAAAAAAGGTAAATGAGGGCCTCATCCGATCGCTTGGATCGAGGCTGCCGACTGCGCGTTAGGGCTGTATTCCCGTGACCATACTGATCCACCCCCATTGAATTGGTCCACCTGAAAGTATGTCCTTTGACATAGGAAAGGAGGACCGAAATGCCCAAGAGAAGACCGACACCCGAGGAGATTGTTGCGAAGTTGCGGCAGGTTGACGTGCTCGCGTCGCAGGGTAGGAGC
>CANJCB010000048.1 GCA_947473305.1 Rhodospirillales bacterium | reverse complement strand
TCAGCAATTGCCGCCGCCTAGCCAAGGACTTCGAACGTCACGCCCGCAAAGCCGCCGCATTCATACGCCTCGCCATGATCCGCATCATGCTAAGGCGCATAACTGCAACCCGCTCAGCCTGAATCACAACTTTCCGGAAGGGCTCTTAGTTTTAGCTTCCTGATTCCTCTAAATGACCCTAACTCAAGTGTCAACGGGGCTTAATACTTGTATTATTCCTTGCCTCAAAATTGGGCAATGCAAGAAGTAGACAATTTACTTGCCGATGCCGCGCCGCATGACCAGAAGGCACCGGTTTTGCGGCGCACAATTTTGTGATCGGGGCAGCCGTACTGCCGATAGCTGGGGAGCCGTCGAATAACGATTGGCGATCCTGTTTTCAATTCTTCAAACGCTTAAAATCGACTATCCTCATGGCAATACCCAGCCGTATTCCTTTGCGGGCATCTCGCTAAAATTGGAAACTGTATCCAAGATAAAAATCGGCTATGATGCCCAAACTTTAGTCACGCAGGAGCCGAGACCATGGGCGATTTCCGCAGTTATCTCCATTCCAAGCGCCTCCCGGCGACGCCGATGCAGCCCGTCGTAGACCCTGCCGGGTGGAGCGCCGAGGCCCTGAAAGATGTCTCGACTTGGAGCTATCTTCTGAGCGAGAGCGATGTGGCCGAACTCATCGACGGCGTCGCCGCCGTGCGCCGCGCCGGCGTCTCGATCGTGGACGTGGCCCGCGAAAATTTCCCGCTCAAGAAGTTCGCCGACACCCTCCAGGAAGTCCGCAAGGAACTCACCGACGGGCGCGGCATCGTCATGCTGCAGGGCTTCCCCGTGAACGAGCTCGACGCGGAAGCGCGCGGCATCGCCTATCTCGGGCTCGGCGGCTATCTGGGGGGCACCATGCCCCAGAACAAAGAATCTCACATCCTGGGACATGTGAAGGACCTGGGTGGCGACTATTCGGATCCCAATACCCGCGGATACCTCACCCGCGCGGAGATGCGGTTCCATACGGACCCGGCCGAATATGTCGGCCTTCTCTGTCTTCAGACCGCCAAGTCGGGCGGCGCCAGCCGGATCTCCAGCTCGGTCTCCGTCTACAACAAGATGCTGGAACGGCGCCCCGACCTCGTGCAGCTCCTGATCGAGGACTGGTATTCGACCAAGAGCGGCGAGGTGGATCCAGGCGACCTGCCTTACTACAAGCAACCGATCTTCGCGTTCCAGGACGGCTATTTCAGCGCGAGCGCCATCGGCGCCATCGTGGAGAAGGCGCAGGGCCTGCCTGGCGTCCCGCTGTGGACCGATGCCCAGAAGGAAGCGGTGAAGGTGTATCGCGAGACGGTGGCCGAATGCGCCGTCGACATTCCCTTCGCCCAGGGCGACGTCCAGTTCCTCAACAACCATGTGATGCTGCATACGCGGCGCGGGTATGAGGATTGGCCGGAGGAAAACCGGAAACGCCACCTGCTGCGCCTCTGGCTCTTCGACCCGGTCGCTCGCCCGATCCCGCAGATCAAGCGTGATGGGCGCGGCGGCAGGGGCGTGGTCCTGAAGGGCGCCAAATTCGTGGCCCCCCTCGACGTTCACGCAGCGGCCTAGAGCGATTTCCATCTTGATGGAAACGCGACAGCCGAAGCGGCGCTTGAGCGGCCGGAGGCCCTATTACCTAGAGCGATCCTCTAAGGGACCGGAATGCCTTCCTTGGCGGCCGCCGGCCCCTCGGACGCCCTGCGGTCCTTGGGCAGCCGCACGATAACGATGGTTCCGACGCCCGGGACGCTTTCGATCGAGAGCGTCCCGCCGTGGAGTTCCACGAGCGCCTTGGTCAAGGGTAGTCCAAGCCCCGCCCCCTCGTAACGCCGCGCCAACCGCGTATCGACCTGGGCGAAGGGCTCCAGCGCGATCTGGATCTCGGATTCCGACATGCCGATCCCGGTATCGGTGACGCGGATCTGCGCCCCGCCATTGGCGAGCGTCCGAACGGCGAGGTCGATGCGTCCGCCGGGGTCGGTGAATTTCACCGCGTTCGACAGCAGGTTAAGGAAGATCTGACGCAGCTTCGCCGCCTCGGCCATGATCACGAGGGGCGTGGGGGGCACAACCACGCGGAAGTCCAACTGGGCCTTTCCGCATTGGTCGCGCATCATATCGGCGCAGCTCTCGATAATGTCGTTGAGATCGACCTCGGCGGGATCGAGGAGCAGCTTGCTCGATTCGCTTTTCGCGAGATCGAGCACGCTATTGATGATCTCGAGCAGATGCTTCCCGCTATTCAGAATGTTTCCCGAATACTCGATATATTTCTCGTTGCCGATAGCCCCGAAGAACTGTCCGTTGAGTATCTCGGAAAAGCCGATGATGGCGTTGAGCGGGGTCCGTAGCTCATGGCTCATGTTGGCGAGGAAGGTCGTCTTCGCCTTGTTCGCCGCCTGGGCCTGTTCGGAAGCTTCCTTCAAGCGCTCTTCGCGCGCCTTGACTTCGGTGAAGTCGCTGAGGAGGAGGATGAAGCCGCCATCCCTGATATCGGCGCGGCTGATGTGCATCCATCGTCCGCCCTCCAGCTTGTATTCGCCGTCGAGCGCCGCCATCGAAACGGGGACAACCGCCTCCCCAGCCATGGTTTCGCGCTTAAGATGCGGCTGGATCATGCCAAAGATCGCCCTGAAATCGGCGCCCGGCACGATCAGCGTGGCGATCTCCGGGAAATAGACCCCGACCTCGCTATTAACGACGGCGATCCGGCCCTCGGCATCGACCAGGAGAATGCCTTCGCGCAGGGTTTCGAGCGCGTCGATCAGGCGGACCTGGGCCGACCGCCGCTGCGCCGTCTCCCGCTCGATAAGCACCCTGAGATTGTCCTGCATGACGGTCATCGATCGCAGGAGCGCTCCGGCCTCATCCAGCCCGCCGACCGGGATGGGCGTCTGCAGCTCGCCCTCGGCGATGCGGTCGGCCACGGAGGCGGCGGCCGCCAGAGGCCGCACGATGCGCCGCGACAGGAGCAAGGTGATCGCCGCGGAGAGCAGGAGCGCCGCCAGCGTCGCGCCGATCCCCATATAGGTAAAGGTCGAAATGGATGTCACCGCCTTGCGGCGCTCGAGGAAACTCTGTTCCGCGATGAGTTCGATCAAGACGTCGAAACGCGCGACGATGCGCTTTGCCAGAGCATCCAGTTCGTCCTCGGAATTACTGGCCCCGCGTGCAATCCCGCTCGAAAGGAAGGCACGTTTCCGATCGTTCTGAGCCAATAGGCGCTGTGGCGCTCGATAGCTCTGCGGATCTCAAAGACGCATTCGGCACAACGAGGGGGATTTCCTGGCCGGGGACGCCAAGTCACGATAATCTCGTCGCCAACGTAGCGATAGATTTCTCCGCCTGCGGCGACTATGGGCTCGGTCGCGGCGAAAATCAGGCGGTCGAGGCAGTCCAGGAATGCGGCATCTCCGATCTTCTCGGCCAGCGCGGTGGAATTGCGCAGGTCCAGGAAAAGGATCAACCTAGTTTCCTCCTTCGCCCGTTGATAGCGTCCGAGTAGAAGGGCGGTCAGAGATGGCCCGGCGAGCCGCCTTAAGATCAGCGCCAGATTGGTGGATACTGCTACGCCCAAGGAGAAGGCCAGATCCGGCAAGAGGCCTTTGGGCGCTCCCTCTGTGGCGCTCCCTGTACCTACGAGCATATCCACCGCGTTGAGACACAGCAGGATTACCGTCATATAGACAAGCAGGCGCAGGAGCAGCAAAAGCCAAAGCGGCAAGCGCCGTATCGCCGCTCCCGGTGGGCCGTTCAGGAAGAAAATCTCGATGGCGGCAAGCAGTAGCCCGATGGCCGCGCCTGTGACAGCGCCTTCCCTGGCAAAACCTGCATGGCCGCCGAAGACCCCATAGGCTGCGCCGGCGAGTCCGGACGCGAGGGTCACTTTGCCCACCACAGACAATCTTCCGAAAGTTCTATGCTGCATTTCCTACCCTGCGCGACACCCCGGCGACCTGGCTCGGACGGGCTCCTCAGCGTATAATTAGCAAGGCCCGGTTTCCCCCAGGCAAGGGAATGGCTACATTATCGGTCAGCCCCCTTCAACTGGTTGGATGCTTATGCCAGACGCTTCGCATGATACTGCCGCTGCGCCCCATCCCACCCGGCTCGCCGACTACCGGCCTCCCGCCTTTCTGATCGATACGGTCGACCTTTCGTTCGATCTGAACGAGGCTGCTACACGGGTCCTGTCGACGCTCAAACTCCGCCGCAATCCTGGATCCGAGGACCGAAAGGCGCCTCTGGTGCTGCAGGGCGAGGCTTTGAATTTGCTTTCGATCGCAGTCGACGGCGAGACGCTGGGCGAGAACCGCTATCTGCGGAATGACGAGACGCTGACCATCCCCGACGTTCCCGAACGTTTCACACTGGAGATCGAGACCCGCATCGCGCCCAAGGACAATACCGAGCTTTCGGGCCTCTATACCTCGGGCGGGAATTTCTGCACCCAATGCGAGCCCGAGGGCTTCCGGCGCATCACCTATTTTCTCGACCGGCCCGATGTGATGGCGCGTTACACGGTCACCATGACCGGCGACAAGAAGCGCTATCCCGTCCTGCTTTCCAATGGCAATCCCGCGGCCAAGGGTGAGGGGGCGGATGGCAGGCATTGGGCGAAGTGGGTCGATCCCCATCCCAAGCCCTCCTATCTCTTCGCGCTGGTGGCGGGCGATCTCATCGCCCATGAAGACAGTTTCACCACCCGCTCGGGCAAAGTCGTGGCGCTCGCCATCTGGGTCCGGCGCGGCGACGAGGACAAATGCGCCCATGCCATGGAGTCTCTGAAGGCCTCGATGAAATGGGACGAGGAGGTCTTCGGCCTCGAATACGACCTCGATGTCTTCAACATCGTCGCGGTCAGCGACTTCAACATGGGGGCCATGGAGAACAAGGGCCTTAACGTCTTCAATACGAAATACGTGCTGGCCAAGCCCGAGACCGCGACGGATGTCGATTACCAGGGCATCGAATCGGTCATTGCCCATGAATATTTCCACAATTGGACCGGCGACCGGGTGACCTGCCGAGACTGGTTCCAGCTCTCCCTGAAAGAAGGGCTGACCGTCTATCGCGACCAGGAGTTCTCCGCCGACCAGGGCAGCCGCGCGGTGCGGCGGATCGGTGACGTGCGTCGGTTGCGCGCGGCGCAATTTCCGGAGGATTCAGGCCCCCTCGCCCATACCGTGCAGCCTCAAAGCTACCTCCGCATCGACAACTTCTACACCTCGACCGTCTATAACAAGGGCGCCGAGGTCGTGCGGATGATCGAGACGCTCGTCGGTCGCCCCGGCTTCCGCAAGGGCATGGACCTCTATTTCCAGCGCCACGACAACCAGGCCGTCACCATCGAGGACTTCGTCCAGGCGATGCAGGACGCCAACGGCGTCGATCTTGGCGACTTCAAGCGCTGGTACCACCAGGCGGGCACCCCGGAGATCACGGTCGATGACCGCTACGACGCCGCCAATCGCACTTATGAGCTGACCCTCACCCAGACCACCAAGCCGACGCCGGGCCAGCCGGCCAAGGAGCCGCTGGTGATCCCGGTGGGCGCCGGGCTTATCGGGCCGGATGGCGCGGCCATCCCCCTGCGCCTCGAAGGGGAAACCAAGGCAACCGGCGACACCCGTGTGCTGGTGCTGCGCGAGGCGAAGCAGACTTTCCGCTTCGTCGATGTGCCGGCCCCGCCCGTCCCCTCGCTGTTGCGCGGCTTCTCGGCCCCGGTTCGGCTGCGGGACGTTCCGCTCGACCGCCTGAAGTTCCTGGCTCTCCACGACAGCGAGCCCTTCGCGCGCTGGGAGGCTGGCCAGCAGGTCGCCACCCGCATCCTGCTCGACCGCTGCGCCCTCTTCCAAAAGGGATCGCTTCCCCCGCTCGATGCCGATCTGATCGAGGCGATGGCGGCGGCCCTGAAAGGCTCCGGCAAGGACCCCGCCCTCGCCGCAGAATCCCTGGTGCTGCCGAGCGAGGTTTTCCTCGCCGATCAGGAGGCACAGGTCGATCCCGACGCGATCCACGAAGTCCGCCAGGAGGCGCGGCGCACAATCGGAACGGCGCTCAAGGGGGCGCTGGAGGCTACCTATGAGAGGCTTTCCGATCCCGGGCCCTATCAAATCGACGGTCTCTCCATGGGCCGGCGCGCCCTGCGCAACATCTGCCTTTCCTATCTCGCCGCAGCCGGGGGAGAAGCCTCCGTCGCCCGCGCCAAGGCGCAGTTCGATGCCGACAGGAACATGACCGATGTGCTGGCCGCGCTGGCCGTGCTGGTCGATCTCGACCGCCCGGAGCGTGACGCCGCACTCGCCAAATTCTACGAGACCTGGAAGCAGGACGACCTCGTTGTCGACAAATGGTTCAGCCTGCAGGCCATGTCGGCGCTGCCCTCGACCCTCGACCGGGTGCGCGAATTGCTCGGTCATCCCGCCTTCGACATCCGGAACCCGAACAGGGTGCGCTCCCTGGTCTCGGCCTTCGCTCAGGGCAATCAGGCGCGCTTCCACGAGGCGAGCGGGCGCGGTTACGATTTCCTCGCGGAACAGGTCCTGGCGCTCGATCCGATGAATGCCTCCATGGCCGCGCGGCTCGTGCAAGGCCTCAATGCCTGGAGACGGTTCGACCCGAACCGGCAGGCCTTGATGAAGCAGGCGCTGCAGCGCGTGGTGGCGATGCCCAATCTCAGCAAGAACACCTTCGAGATGGCGTCGAAAAGCCTGGCCTAGAGCGATTTCCACTCACGTGGAATCGCTCTAGGTAATAGGGCCTCCGGCCGCTCAAGCGCCGCTTCGGCTGTCGCGTTTCCATCAAGATGGAAATCGCTCTAGCGGCTTCGGTTCACGAGATAGATCCCGAAGCCCACCATGCCGAGCGCGACCAGCAGCCCCGGCCCGATAGGCTCGTCCAACAGCAGCCCTCCCGCCGCGACGCCCAGAACCGGGGTCAGGAAGGAGAAGACCGAGATCCGGGTCGCGGGATAGCGCGCGACCAGCCAGAACCAGCCGAGGTAGCTGAAGAAAACGACGACAACCGTCTGGAAGGCGGCGGCTCCCAGGACAAGCGGCGTCGGGTCGGTCAGCCCCGGCTCGCCGACCGCCCAGGCCAACGGCGGCAGCGCGATCGCGGTGACCGCAAGTTGATAGAAAAGCACTTTGGAGGGGCTGGACCAGGCCAAGCGGCTACCGCGCACGATCAGCGTCGAGACGCCCCAGAGAACCGCCGCTATCGTCGCCAGCAGGTCGCCGAAGAACTCGCGAAGCGAGGGCAGGGTCAAAGCATCGCCGAATGCGATGAGAATCCCCGAGAAGGCAAGGAGCAGCCCCAGCACCTGCCCGCGCTTCAACCTTTCGCCCTCGATCAGAAAATGAGCGCCGCCCGCAATGACGAAGGGCGAAAGGTAGAGAAAGACGATCGAACGCGACGCCGTCGTATAGGTCAGAGCCGCATAGAGCGTGACCGATTCCCCGATAAAGAGCACCCCGGTCAGGAGACCGACCCAAAGCGTACCGTCCCGTCCGAACATCCGCTCGCCGCGCCAAGTCGCCCAGGCCCAGACCAGGCCCGTTGCGATCACGGAGCGTATGCCCGCCAAAAATATCGGCGAGATGCCGGGAAGAGCGAGCTTGATCGCGACCTGATTCAACGCCCAGATCAGGCAGAGAAACAAAAGGAAGGCGGCCACTGGCGCATCGAGACGATCACGGCGCAGAGGGATCGAAGCACCCCCCTGTGCACGGGGCGCCGCTCCTTTCGCATCGCCCACTGACGGGTTCCTCCCTCGATCCTCCACCGATCGCCGCCCGGTAGGGATAGAAGAACCTGCCAAGCCCGCGCCATGCTCATCTATATATCGATTGCCCTCGACAACGCAGGGGGCAGAATGGGCATGGCAAGCATCGCGTGGAAGCGGGCTAGAACTCCTTGCCGATCACCCGGTCCACGGAATATTTCCCGCCGCCGCGCACCGCGAAGAAAAGCGGGATGAGGCTCAGGAGGATCACCAGTTCCGCCCCGCCTGCCGAGGCGAAGAATCCCTTGGGCAGATGCACCAGGAAAGTCGCGACCGCCATCTCGACGAAGAACAGGAAGGCGACGGGCCGGGTCAGCAAACCGATCGCCAGCAGGATGCCGCCGAAAAATTCGAGCGCCCCCAGCGAATAGGCAACCACCAGGGCCGGCTCCAGCCCGTTGGCCGCCATTCCCTTGGCCACGTTCTGGATATTGCCGGTGAAGAGCTTCACGTAGCCGTGCGGCACGAAGGTCGCCCCGATGACGAAGCGTGTCAGGGCGAAAACCAGGTCCGAGAAATTGTCGTAGAGCGGCCGAAGCGCCGGGATGATGAGCGGATTGGATTGGTCGGTCACGATATACCCCCCGATAAGCGTGAAGTCCGGCGAAGAGCATAGTCACAAATGCGCCGCCAAACCAACCGGCTGGGGCCGAACCCTGGAGGAATCGCGGGTTTGTGATCGCATGCCAGCCCTGCGGGACCGCGGGGATGCGGGGAACCGAAGAACGCCTATCTGAGGGTCGATACTATCGAACCTCAAGGAGCACATCATGTTCACGCTCGCGCTCGCGCTGGCGGCCTCGCTTTCCGTCCCCGTTCAGGGCGCGCGGATCGCTCCCCCCGACACGGTCGGCTGCGAGAGGCCGGCACTGCTCTGGGATTACGGAACGGCAAAGGACAATCGGGACGAGGCGGCGCTCAAAAGGCTGCGCCGACAAGGCTGCACCGAACTCGAAGGCGTCGCCTATGAGCGGGTGTCCGATCAGAACGGCGTGGTCGTGATTCGGGTCTTCCGGAACAGCGACTGGTCCAGTTCCGAGCTTCTCTATACCTTCGATGAGATGCTGCGCGCGCCAGGATCGCAGGCGGACGTCGCCGCCGACGATCTGTCCTAGAACTCCCGGCCGATTTTCCGGTCGAGGGAGCAACGACCGCCCCCGCGCCAGATCATCGCGAAGACCATCAGGCCCCAGAGCAGGGTGAAATACTCAGGCGCCGGGCGTGGCCCCATGAAGGTGATCACCATCATCTCGATGAAGATCGCCACCGCGACCGGACGGGTCAGAAGACCCAGCGCGAGTAGAATCCCGCCGAAGACCTCCAGGAGCACGATGAACCAGGAGAGCGGCACCGCGGGCTCGAACCCGAGCTTGTGAAACAGCGCCACCTCATTGGCGAACATCTCCGCGCTCGTCAGCTTCTTCCAGCCGAAAAGCAAGAGCATCAACCCGCAGACGACCCGCATGAAGGGATAGGACATCGCGCCGAGCCGCTCATAAAGCGGCCCGAACGCGGGAATGATCAGACGGGGCGGAGTACCAGCCATCAACGTGCTGTCGTGCTGGGACCTACCGAAGGCATGGTGATGTGCTCGCCGAGCCGGGCATAGACCGGGCCGCCGAGACGGGCGAGCGGCTTCAGCTTCTTCATGTTGATCCGGCCGTTCTCGTAGAGATCGTCATTGATATGGAAGGCGATCACCTGGCCGACGATGAAATCACTGCCGTCCTTGTCGCCGAAGGCGATGATCTCGTGGAGCTTGCATTCGAGCGAAATAGGCGCCGCCTTGACGCGGGGCGTGCGGATGAACTTGCTGGGCGCGAGTTCGATATTGAAATGCTCAGGCTCGCTGATCTCGGGCGGGAAATCCGTCGAGCTCAGGTGCATGGGCTCGATCATGTCCTCGTTCACCACATTCAGAACGAAGCTGCCCTCGTTCCGGGCGTTGCGGGTTGAATCCTTGACGCGGCCGCGACCGACGGTGACGCCCACCATGGGCGGGGACGAGCAGCAGAAGGTATAGCAGCTGAAAGGCGCGGCGTTGACCCGGCCGTTTTCGGGATCGATCGTGGTAAGCCAGGCGATCGGCCGCGGCACTACGCTGCCGACGAGCAGCTTGTATACATCGTCGTGGTGCATGCCTTCGACTTCGATCAACGGCATTTCAATCCCTCCCCTTAGCGGAAAGCGCATCGATAGCATGGCGGCGGGACGCCTACAATCCTACGAGGATAAGGCTCATCGGCAACTCTGGCGCGATTGAACAGGCGGTCCGGGAAGCGTAGTCTTCCGCCAAACGACAAGCCTGGAGGAACGCAGCCCATGTCCAAGGTTCTTTCCGCCGACGCCATCGAGCGTTTGGAGCGTGACGGCTATCTGACCGGCATTCCGGTGCTTTCCCCGGATGAGGTCCGGCGCTATCGCGCCAATCTCGAGCAATTCGAGCGCGACCATGCCCCGCATGTGAAAAAGCTCAAAAGCAAGGCCGAGGTCCTGAGCCCCTGGATCGTGGAATTCGCGACCGCGCCCCGCATGCTCGATGTTTTCGAAGATATCTTCGGACCCAACCTTTTCCTGCGCGGCGTCGCCTGGCGCAACAAGGCGCCGGACGGATCGACCTTCGCCGGCTGGCACCAGGATACGGCCTATGGGGTCGAGATGACCCCCCGCCACTTCACGGCAGTTCTCGCGCTCTCCGATTGCAGCGAGACGACCGGCTGCCTCAGGGTCATCCCCGGCTCCCACAAATGGCCCCTGCTGGAACACGCGGATTACGACGATCCGACCAGCATCCTCGCGCGGGGTCAGCAGATCGTCTCCGATTTCGACCGCAGCCGAATCGCAAACCTCGACCTCATGCCGGGCGAAATGGCGATCTTCGATCCGGCGATCGTCCATGGTTCCTCGCCCAATACGGGCAAGGACCGGCGGCTCATGGCGCTCGTCACCATGATCCCGACCCATGCGATGCGGCAGGATGGCGTGCGGGAAACTGCGATGTTGGTTCGCGGCATCGACCAGCACGATACCTTCGACCACGAGCCGCGGCCTGAGAGCGATTGCGGGGAAAACGAGATCGCCGCCTGGAACCGGGTGATCGAGCAGCGTGCCCGCTTCATCTTCAAGGACAGCGCCTTGAGCCCCAGCGAGGCCTACGGCGGATCACGGCCGGCCGCCTAAACCCGCCGACCTTTACAAACGAAAACGGCGGAGCCCGGAGGCTGCGCCGTTTTGCCGTCTGACGACAGGGCGCCTTAGGACGCCTTGAACTTGTAGCTGCCCCGAACCCGCGGATCGGCAACCGCGGTCAAGATGTCGGTGATCAGGTTGCAGACCACGACGGTGAAGGCGACGATCAGGAAAATGCCCTGCAGCACCGGATAGTCGCGATTGCCGATCGAGGTCATGAAGGTATTGCCAAGCCCCGGCCAGGCGAAAACCGCCTCGGTCAGGATGGCGCCCGTGAGCGAATGGCCAAAGTTATAGCCGATGACCGTGATCACCGGGATCCAGGCGTTCGGCAGCACATGCTTCCAGAGAATCTCGCGCTTCGAGAGGCCTTTGGCCCGGGCGGTCATGACGAAGTCCTGGGACAGTGCCTCCATGGTAGAAGCACGTGCGACTCGGGAGCAGACCGCGATGTAGTAGATCGTGATGGCGAAGCCCGGCAGGACCATATGCCAGATCACGTCCGTCACCGCAGCGAAACCTGTCGGCGGGCGACGCAGCGAGGCCATGCCCTGCACCGGCAACCATCCCAGATGGATCGAGAAAGCGATCACCAGGATCTGGCCGAACCAGAAAATCGGCACCGAGTAGCCGAACAGGCTGATTGCGGTGAGGGCGTTGTCGACCGCGCTGCCAGCGCGGGGGGCGGCGGCAAGTCCGAGGCTGACGCCGATGATCGCCGCGAAGGTCAGCGACGGCAGCATCAGCAGAAGCGTCAGCGGCGCATGGTCCAGGATCAGGTCAAGCACCGGCTGCCGGTTGGCGAAGGAGAAACCCAGGTTCCCGTGTGCGAGATTGACGAGGTAGAGCCAGAGCTGGGTCAGAAGCGGCTGATCGAGGCCAAATTCCGCTCGGATCTGCTCGATATAACCGGGCGGGGTGGGGAAATCGCCGACCAGAGCCTGGACGGGATCGCCGGGGACCACGTGAACCACGAGGAAATTCAGGATCAGGATGCAGAGGATGGTGATGATGCCCCATCCAATACGCGTCGCAATATACCGTGCCATTCGGACACCTCCGCGCGCCGCTCCCTTGTCAGGGAACGGGCCCGCCCAATTTTCATTCCGGCAAAGCCGATTAAGCCACCATTCCCTCATCCGACCGGGTCCTGTCAATGGACTCTTGCTGCGGCATTTGGAGTTCCGCCTTCCTCGGGAGGCCTATCAGCCACCGGTTGACGAACCGCTCCCCGATGACGGAACATGACGGGCATCTGGGAGACGCGGCTTCCAAGAGCCGCCGTTGGAGGTAGATACATGCTGAAGCTTCGTCGGCCCCTTAGGGGGACGCTGGGAACCTGCGCGATCCTGCTCTCGCTGGGGCTTTCGTGGTCGTCACCGGCAGCAGCCCAGGCCGAAACGCCGAAGCGCGGCGGGACCGCCATTTTCGTGCTGACCCAGGATCCGACCTCGGTCAATCCGGCGACCTCGTCGAACACGGCGGACCGAGAGGTCGGCTCCATGATCTACCAAGGCCTGATCCAGGTCTCGCTCGACTATTCGATCAAGCCGCTTCTGGCGAAATCCTGGACGATCTCGCCGGACGGTCTCACCTATACCCTCGACCTCAACAAGGCCCAGTGGCACGACGGCAAGCCCTTCACCTCGGCGGATGTGAAGTATTCGCTGATCGAGGTGAATTCCAAATATTCGTCCGTCTTCGCCGCGGCGGGGAAGGTGATCGACACGATCGAGACCCCGGCGCCCGACAAGGTCGTGATCAAGCTGAAGCAGTCCTTCGGGCCCTTCATCCTGTCGCTCGGCACGATCCAGGGCGGCGCGATCATGCCGGCGCATGTCTTCCAGGGCACGGACCCGATGAAGAATCCCGCGACGCTGACGACGCCCGTCGGCACCGGCCCCTTCAAGCTTTCCGAATGGAAGCGCAGCGACAACATCCGCCTCGTGAAAAACAAGGACTATTTCGAGAAGGACCGGCCCTATCTGGACGAGGTGGTCGCCAAGATCATCCCCCAGGCGGCCGCCCGCATCCAGGCGCTGAAGGCCGGCGAGGTCGATCTCGTCCAGCTCTTCCCGCCCAACGACCAGGCTCAGGTCAAGGCCGACGCCAATCTCAAGATCGAGAAGAGCGATGTCGCGCCAGGCATGACCTTCATCTTCCTCAACAACTCCAAGAAACCCTTCGACGACCGGAAGGTGCGGCAGGCGCTCTTCATGGCGATCGACCGGGATTATCTGATGAAGAATGCCTTCTTCGATGTGGGCAGCGTCGGGGTCAATCCCTTCACCACCGATATCCAATGGGTCGCCAACAAGGATATCGATTATCGGAAGATGTATCCCTATGACACCGCCAAGGCGAACGCCCTCCTGGACGAGGCGGGCGTCAAGCGGGGGGCGGACGGCAAGCGCTTTGCCACCAAGATCACGATCTTCAGCAATTCCTATCCCGAGTTCCAGCAGGTGGCCTTGGCGCTGAAGAGCATGTGGGGAGCGGTCGGCGTCGATGTCGCGGTCGAGGCGATGGAAGACGCCACCCTCATGAAGAAGGCCTATGTCGACCGCGACTTCGACGTGACGATGAATTCCTATACGAGCTATTCCGATCCGGCGCTCGGCATCGCCCGCGCCTTCATCACCTCCGGCATCGGCAAGACTTTCGCCAATCCCTCGGGCTACTCCAATCCCGAGGTCGACAAGCTCTTCGACGAAGGCCAGAGCGGGACGACCTATGAGCAGCGCGGGCCATCCTATCGCAAGGTCCAGGAAATCATCGCCCGGGATGTTCCCTCGCTGACGATCCGCCAATATCTCAATATCGATGCGGCGACCAAACGCCTGCGGGGTCTCTGGGGCAATGTCCAGGGCAATGGCGACTGGACCAACGCCTGGCTCGCTCAGTAAGCAGTTACATAACGGCATCAAGGCGGCACCCATCAGGGCGCCGCCTTTTTTTGCTGCGGTTGACACCCCAGCCGCCTTGGGCGACCATGATTGAAACTTCTGCGTTAAAGGAGAAGGATCATTGGGAGGATGCGTGCATCTCTGCTGATGGCGGCTGCGGCTTGCCTCACGCTCACCGGCGTTGTCCAGGCGCAGACCGAAACCCCGAAACGGGGTGGCACCGCGCTTTTCGTCGTGCCGCAGGACCCGCCGACCGTCAATCCCGCCGTCTCCACCAATACGGCCGATCGCGAGGTCGGCTGCATCCTCTACCATGGCCTCGTCCAGATCTCGATGGACTACAAGATCCTGCCGTGGCTCGCGAAATCCTGGACGGTTTCACCCGACGGCATGACCTATACCTTCGAGCTTACCCAGGCCGAATGGCATGACGGCAAGCCCTTCGTCGCCGAGGACGTGAAATATTCGCTGATCGAGGTTAACACCAAGTTTTCCTCGATCTTCGCGCCCGCCGGCAAGCAGATCGACACCATCGAGGCGCCCTCGCCCGACAAGGTCGTGATCAAGCTGAAGCAGCCCTTCGGGCCTTTCCTGCTGTCCCTCGCCTGCCCCCAGGGCGGGTCGATCATGCCCTCCCATCTTTTCCGGGGCACCAACCCGATGACCAATCCGGCGACCAGCACCGCGCCGGTCGGCACGGGTCCCTTCAAGCTCGCGGAATGGAAGCGCGGCGACTACATCCGCCTCGCCAAGAACCCGAAATTCTTCATCGAGGGGCGGCCCTATCTCGACGATATCGTGGTCAAGATCATCACCCAGCCCGCCGCCCGGGTTCAGGCGCTGAAGGCCGGCGAGGTCGATCTGGTGCAACTCTTCCCGCCCAGCGACCAGGATTCGGTGCGCGCCAACCCTAAGCTCCGCATCCAGCAGAGCGACGTTGCGCCGGGCATGACCTTCGCCTTCCTCAATACCTCGCGCAAGCCGATGGACGACCGGCGGGTGCGCCAGGCGCTCTTCATGGCCGTGGACCGCGACTATCTGATCAAGAACGCCTTCTTCAACCATGGCAGCGTCGGGGTGATGCCCTTCACCACGGAGATCGCCTGGGCGGCCAATCCCGATATCGATTACCGGAAGATCTATCCCTTCGATCCGGCGAAGGCGAATGCGCTCCTTGACGAGGCCGGCGTGAAGCGCGGGGCGGACAGCAAGCGTTTTCCCCTCACTTTGACGATCTTCAGCAACTCCTATCCAGAATTCCAGCAGGTTTCGGTCGCCCTCAAGAGCATGTGGCAAGCGGTGGGCGTCGATGTGACGGTCGAGGCGATGGAAGACGCAACCCTCATCAAGAAGGTCTATGTGGACCGGGATTTCGACGTGACGCTCAATTCCTATACGAGCCTGGCCGACCCGGCGCTCGGCATTGCCCGCGCCTTCGTCACCTCATCGATCGGGAAGCCGGGCGGCAATCCCGGCGGCTACTCCAATCCCGAGGTCGATGCCCTCTTCGACAAGGGCGAGCACGGCATCACCAACGACAGCCGCGCACCTGCCTATAAGCAGGTCCAGGCGATCCTGGCGCGGGACGTTCCCAACCTGACGCTCCGGCAATACATCAACATCGACGCGACCACATCGCGCCTCAAGGGGCTTTGGGGCGTGGTGCAGGGCAACGGCGACTGGACCAACGGCTGGCTGGATCAGTAGTGACTCAGGCGATCCGGTCGGGCGGCGCTTTTCCGGCAAAGAAGGCATCGAGATTGTCGAGCGCCTTGAAACCCATGGCTTCGCGGGTTTCGAGCGTCGCGCTGCCGAGATGGGGCAGCAGGAAGGTGTTTTCGAGCGCGGCATAGCCTTTATGGAGATTGGGCTCGCCCTCGAAGACATCGAGCCCGGCGCTGCCGAGCCGACCGCTCTTCAAGGCCGCGATCAGGTCGTCGTCCTTGACCACGCCGCCGCGCGCGGTGTTCACCAGGATCGCGCCCTGCTTCATCAACCCGATCCGGCGCGTGTCGATGAAATGCCGCGTCTGCGGCGTCAGCGGGCAATGGAGCGACACCACGTCGCCATGGGCCAGCAATTCCTCAGGATCCGCGTGATAGACCGCCCCCTCTTCGAGGTCCGGCGAGAGCCTTGACCGGTTCGAATAGTGGATCGTCATGCCCATCGCCCGCGCGCGCTTGGCCAAGGCGCGGCCGATACGGCCCATGCCGACGATGGCGAGCACCTTGCCGCCGAGATCCGTCCCGAGCATCCGTGTCGGCGCCCAGCCGTCCCAGGCATGGGCGCGGATCATCCGTTCCCCCTCGCTGGCACGACGGGCCGCGCCCAGCATCAGCAGCAGCGCGATATCGGCCGTCGCATCGGTCAGGACATCCGGCGTGTTGGTGACGACGATCCCCCGGTCTTTGGCCGCAGCCACATCGATATGCTCGAACCCGACCGAGAAAGTGGCAATGACCTTCACCCGGTCCGGCAAGGCTTCGATGACGGAATTATCCACCCGGTCCGTCGTCGTCACGAGGAGGCCGTCGCAACCTTCGGCACCCTTCAGCAAAGCATCGCGGTCAGGCGGATCGTCGGGACCGTTAAGATGGGCGCGATAGTCCCGCGCGGCTCTTTCCTCAACTGCTTTCGGCAGCTTCCGGGTGACGAAAATTTCGGGCTTTTGTGACATGAGGCGGCGCTATCCAAAAAGGGGCGAGGCATGACATGATGCGGCCGAAATTCCGGCGCGGCCCTACCGTAGCGGCTTGAAAAGCCCTTGGGAAGCGCACCCGAAAGAGGAGGTTACTCATGTATCGCGACACCCAGCTCTTGATCGACGGAACCTGGCAGCCGAGCCTCTCCGGCAAGACGATCCCGGTCATCAATCCCTCCACCGAGGAAGTGATCGGGACCGTCGCCCATGCGGAGAAGGCGGACCTCGACCTGGCGCTCGCCTCCTCGAAAAAGGGCTTCGACACCTGGCGCAGGATGTCGGCCTACGAGCGCAACAAGATCATGCGCAAGACCGCGGATCTCGTCCGCGAACGCGCCGACGAGATCGCCGAGTTGATGACGCTGGAACAGGGCAAGCCCCTTTATGAAGCCAAGGGCGAGATCCTTGCCAATGCCGATGTCATCGACTGGTTCGGCGGCGAGGCGAGCCGCACCTACGGCCGCGTGATCCCGGCCCGGGGCGACGGCATCTACCAGCTCGTGGTGAAGGAGCCGGTGGGTCCGGTGGCGGCCTTTACGCCCTGGAATTTCCCGATCAACCAATGCAACAAGAAGATCGCCGCCGCACTGGCTGCCGGCTGCTCGATCATCGTGAAAGCCCCGGAAGAGACGCCCGCCTCCCCGGCAGCACTCATCCAATGCTATCTCGATGCCGGCCTACCCAAGGGCGTCATCAACCTCGTCTATGGCGTGCCTGCCGAGATTTCTGAATATCTCATCCCCCATCCGACGATCCGGAAGATCTCCTTCACCGGCTCGACCGTGATCGGCAAGCAGCTCGCGGCCCTGGCCGGGGCGCATATGAAGCGCGCCACCATGGAATTAGGTGGCCATGCGCCGGCCATCGTGTTCAACGACGCCGACCTTGATGCGGCGGCCAAGATCCTGGGCGCCAACAAGTTCCGTAACGCGGGCCAGGTCTGCATTGCCCCGACCCGCTTCCTGGTCCAGGAAAAGGTCTACGACGAGTTCCTGGAGAAGTTCATCGGCACGGCCAAGGCGATCAAGGTCGGCGACGGGCTCCAGAAGGAAACCCAGATGGGTCCGATGGCGAACCCGCGCCGCATCAGCGCCATGGAGAGCCTCATCGCCGACGCCCAGAAGCATGGCGGCCAGGTCCGCACCGGCGGCAAGCGGATCGGCAACAAGGGCTTCTTCTTCGAGCCCACGGTGATCACCGATGTCCCGAAGGATGCGCGCATCCAGAACGAAGAGCCCTTCGGTCCCGTGCTGGTGGTCTCGCCCTTCCGCGAGATGGAAGACCTAATCGTCGAGGCGAACCGCCTGCCCTACGGGCTTGCGGCCTATGCCTATACCCGCTCGGTCAAGACCGCGAGCGCGCTGGCGGCCCAGGTCGAGACCGGCATGATGGCGATCAACCATCATGGCCTTGCCCTGCCCGAGACGCCCTTCGGTGGCGTCAAGGATTCAGGCTATGGCTCCGAGGGTGGCCCCGAGGCGATCGACGCCTATTGCGTGACCAAATTCGTCACCCAGGCGAGCCTCTAGAAATGTTCGAAGGTTTCACCCTCGAAACCATCAAGACGCCCGAGGGGGATATCCGCGTGCGGCACCGCGGCAAGGGGCCGCCGCTGCTGCTGCTTCACGGGCATCCTCAGACCCACATCATGTGGCATCTGGTGGCGCCCCGGCTCGCCCAGGATTTCACCGTCGTCGCGACCGACCTGCGCGGCTATGGCGACAGCTTCCGGCCTGAGAGCAAGCCCGACCATGAACCCCATTCCAAGCGGGCCATGGCGCGGGACCAGGTCGCGGTCATGAAGCATCTGGGTTTCGACCGCTTCGCCGTGGCGGGGCATGACCGGGGCGGACGGGTCGCCTATCGCTTGGCGCTCGACCATCCCCAGGCGGTGACGAAACTCGCCACCCTCGACATCATTCCCACGGTGGAGCACTTCCGGCGAACCGACATGAGGTTCGCCATGGGCTATTTCCACTGGTTCTTCCTGGCCCAGGCTTATCCGTTGCCGGAGAAGATGATCGGGGCAGATCCCGAGAATTACTATTTCCGGGGCGGACGCGAGGTTTTCACCCCGGAGGCCCGGGCGGAATACCTGCGTTCGGCCAGGCAGCCGGCGACTATCCATGCCATGTGCGAAGACTATCGCGCCGGCGCGACCTATGACTACGAAGCGGACGAGGCGGACCGCGGCAAGCGCAAGATCGCCTGCCCGATGCTGGCGCTTTGGGGTTCAAAGGGACTTGTCGGCAAGCTCTACGATGTGCCGGCGGTCTGGCGCGACTGGGCCGATAGCGTAGAAGGCCAGGCGATCGAGAGCGCCCACTTCCTTGCAGAAGAGGCGCCCGATCCGACCTACGAAGCCCTGAGGACCTTCTTCCTCAAAAAGTGACGACGACCTTGCCGAAGTGCTTGCCTGTCTCGAGGTAGGCCAGCGCCTTTTTCAAATCGGCGAAGGGGAAGCGGCTGTCGATCACCGGCATCTCTCGGTGAAGGTCAATGGCCCGCATCAGATCCTCGTTCATTTCCTTGGACCCGACCGCGATGGTCGTCGTCTTGATGCCGCGTTCAGCTAGCTTCGGGGAGCCGAATTTCCCGGTGAGATTGCCGATGATCTCCACATGGCCGCCGTCCTTGGTGGCGCGGATCGATTGTTGCATCGTCGCCGCTCCACCGACCTCGACCACATGGTCGACGCCGCGTCCACCGGTCAGCTTTCGGACCGTCTCCTCCCAGTTCGGGACCTTCTTGTAATTGATCCCGTCGGAAGCGCCCATGTTGAGAAGCCGCTGCAGCTTCCCATCGTCGCTCGAGGTGGCGATGACCCTGGCGCCGCTCATCTTCGCGATCTGCAGCGCGAAGACCGAGACCCCGCCGCTGCCCTGGACCAGCACCGTGTCGCCCGCCTTCACATGCCCTTCATAGACAAGGCCTTGCCAGGCGGTCACGCCCGCGCAAGGCAAGCAGGCCGCCTCCTCGTAGGAGAGCGAATCGGGGAGTGGCAGGACATCTATTTCCTTATAGACGGCGTATTCCAGGGCGGTTCCATCCACGTCGCCGCCCTTCGACAACCGGCCTTCCCTGGAGGCGGTCGCCGGCCCCGAATACCAGCCTTCCATATAGATCGGCAGGACCCGGTCCCCGACCTTGAAGCTGGTGACGCCGGGACCGACCTCCACGATCTCCCCCGCGCCATCCGAGAGCAGGACAACAGGCAGGTCCGGGTTCCGGGCATAGATGCCCTTCATGATCTTGAGGTCGCGGAAATTGAGCGAGGCGGCCTTCATCTTGACGAGCACTTGTCCAGGACCCGTTTCCGGCACCTCCCGCGTCCGCTCGACCAATCCGTCGTAACCCAGGGCCTCCAGCACGAAGGCCTTGGTGGTGCGTTTGCTCGCCATTTGGATAACTCCCTCAGGTGGCGGTCCAGCCGCCGTCTTGCACGAAATTCTGCCCCGTCACATAGGAGGACGCGTCACTCGCCAGCCACAGCACCAGCCCGTCGAGCTCGTTCGGCCGTCCCCGCCGGCCAAGCGGCGTGCGCTGGGCAATAGCCGCCTCATAGCGTTCCGCCTGCTCGGGCGTGCTTTTGGACCGGAACGCCTCGGCAAGCTTCGTTCCCCCGTGAAAGCCCGGAGAGATCGCGTTGCAGCGGATGCCCTCGCTGGCATATTCCGCCGCCACCTGTTTGGTAAGTCCGATGACGCCCGCCTTGGCCGCCGCGTAATTAACCGCGCCCGCCGTAAAGCCTGGGTAATAGCCGATCATCCCGATGATGGAGGCGATATTGATGATCGATCCGCTGCCCCGTTCGATCATCGGCGCGAGCGCCGCGCGGGTCATCAGGAAGACGCCTTTGAGACTGATGTCCATGAGCCGGTCCCAATCCGCCACCGCAAGCTCATGGGTCTTCGCGGCTCCTGTCGAAATCCCCGCGTTGTTGATCAGCACATCGATCCGCCGGTGCTCGCTCAGGATATGCTCGACAGTCTCTGTAACCTGCTTTTCATCCGTGACATCGGTGGCGAGCGTCAGGGCCGTGCCGCCCGTTTGCCGCACGAGCCAGCCGGTCTCTTCCGCCCTGGCAAGATCGCGGTCGGTCGCCACCACCAAGGCCCCCTGGGTGGCGAGCGCGACGCAGAACGCCCGCCCCAAGCCCGCCCCGGCCCCGGTTACAAGGGCCACCCGGCCCGTCAGATCGAATAATTGCCCACCCGTCGTCATCCTGGATCCTCCCGGGCGTGATCTTGCAGCGGGCGATAGGCTTCGACAAGCGGGACGACAGAGGGCGGGAGCGTTACCCCAGCTTCACATCGTTGCAAAATATTAATGATTAATATAAAGTATTACTGCAAATTACTTTTATTATTTTCCAGTAATTACAAAAATTCCTTGGGGAGAACTCCTTCCTTTCTCTTGCGTTGAAACGCTCAATGGCTATCTTCGCGGTCAGGGGGCCCATCCGTGCAACTTTCCCATTTTTCATGCCGCGTCCAGCGGTCGGAAAGCGGCGTCGTGCTCGTCGTTGACGATGACGACGATGTCCGCGATTTCGTCACTCTCTGCGTGAAAAGCCATGGGCACGAGGCCATCGAGGCCCGCGACGGGCAGGAGGCGCTCCGAACCCTGCATCAGCGCCCCGACATCGATCTCCTGCTGACCGACGTGAAGATGCCCGGCAACCTCGACGGCGTCCTGCTCGGTCGTGAGGCCGCCCGCTTCCAGCCCCGCCTCAAGGTTCTGCATATCACCGGCGCACCTGAAATCGTCGAGGCTAACGCGGACCTCGTGGCGCAGGGGAGGATGCTTGAGAAGCCCTTCCGGCCCGAGCAGCTTCTGAAGCACATCGATACGCTGCTGGGCCGATGGGCTGCCGACCGCAATTCGGTGCTGAAACAGGTTTACGACTACTGGCTCGCCGCAGCGGCCGGACGGCCCTATCCCGATCGCAGCGAGTTCGATCCCTCGGGTCTGCGGGGCGTCTTGCCGTATGTGGGGCTGATCGAATCGATCGACGACCAGCCCGACGCCCGGTTTCGTTATCGGTTGCTGGGTCAGGCGATCATCGACGGGCTCGGCGGCAATCCGACCGGCCAGGTCGCCGACGACTTCCTGCGCGGAAGCTATACCGATGGGGTGATCGGAGCTTGCAAAACCGTAGCCGAGGAGCACCGCCCGGTCTATACCGCGAACGCCTATCTCGGTTCCGACGGGGCGGCGCGCCTTTCCACCGAACGGGTTTATCTTCCGCTTTCGGTGGGCGGCGGTTCGATCCGGCAAATCCTGATCGCGCAGAGTTTCCAATGGCTGCGCCAACGCATCAGCGTAACCGAGCTTGAGCGGACCGGCGAGCGTCGCGCCGATTGCGCCGCGATTGGACCTCATCCCAACTGATCTTCTCGCACCTATTGCTCGTCGCCCGTTTTTAAAAATAAATATTCAAGGTAGAAAATATCCACATCGAGAGATTGAACTTCTTTCGATTTAGAGCGATGGCAAATAATAGAAAATTGTAATAGATCCTTCGCGACCCCGGAGCCCGAATTTGATATTCTCTATGCAGTAATGATGCGGGGGCATCGCCGTTCAGCTTTTCACACGAATGGCTTTGATCATGGGGCTGAAGATGAAAAATCTAAGGGCTTGGGCAGGCGGTATCGTCGGCTTGCTGATGGCTGGGCCGGTGATGGCCCAAACTTTCAATCCGGGTTATTCGGCCCCTTGGCTCGCGCAGATCGGCGTCACCTCCGCCATCGACGCGACCGCCAACGGCGGCGCGGGCTTGAATATCGGCATCGTCGACACGGGCGTCGTCACCAATAACCCGGAGGTCCTGGGCAGGGTATCGACGTCATCCTCCTGCGCAGCCGTGACCTTCGTCTGCTCCAGGGGGGTCAACGACGACAACGGCCACGGCACCTCGACAGCCTCCATCGCGGCGGGATCCACCGCGACCGGCGGCCTCATGTCGGGCGTCGCGCCCAAGGCCACGATCATCGCCGAGAAGGTGCTGAACGCCAGCGGCAGCGGCTATGACTCCGATGTGGCCAACGGCATCGTCAAGGCGACCAATGCGGGCGCCCAGGTCATCAATCTCAGCCTCACCTATATCCCGACCGCTGCGGTCATCAACGCCATCAATTACGCCGCCTCCAAAGGCACGATCATCGTCTTCGCAGGCGGCAATTCCGCGGCGGTCCTGAATGGCGGCGCCAACAGCAGCGGCTATACGGCCGCGGCGCTGAGCCGGCTCGTCTTCGTCGGTTCGGTCAATTCAGCCAACCGGCTCTCGAGTTTCAGCAACACGCCGGGGAACGGCAGCGCCGTCGCGGGCACAGTCCGAAACAGCTATGCCTCGCTCTGGCTGATGGCGCCGGGCGAGAGAATCGTCGCGCCGGGCATCATGTATGGCGCCAATGCCTATGCCTATTGGACCGGCACCTCCATGGCGGCGCCCATGATCTCCGGAGCCCTGGCGCTTCTGGAGACGACCTGGCCGGTGCTCAACCGGAACGGCACGGCGACAAGCGTTCTTTTCCAGACGGCGACGGATCTCGGCGCCAAGGGCATCGATACGGTTGACGGCAACGGTCTCCTCAACGTAACCGCGGCCTTCCAGCCCATAGGGCCACTGACCGTGACCCAGGCGAACGGCAAAGCCGTCCAGGTGAGCGCCCTGACGAACAGCCTCCTCACCAGCGGGGCCTTGGGATCCTTGTCGAGCGTGACCTCGCTACTCGCGAAATATACGGCCTTCGATTCGTTCCAGCGGAACTATGTCGTGAACCTCTCCGGCCTCGTGCAGAAGAATGCGACCGGCGGGAGTGCGGCCGCGGCGGCCCAGGCGCCGACCGTGACGTCGACGGCGGTTCGCCTGGCGGGCGGCGCGACCCTCGCCTTTGCACGGGCCGACGCCAGCTCCGTCGGTGGCTATCCGACCGCCGGCTTGACCGACTCCATGTCGTCGCGCCCGGCATCCTCCTGGCTCATGAAACTTTCCGGCACGACCGGCACCAGCATCTCCGCCGGCGCCGGCTTCCCGGTCTCGGCCGCATTCTCCGAAGCGCTCTGGGGCGAAGGGTCGCTTGGCGGCGCCCAGGCGCGCTACCTCGGCGTCTCGAACTCCCTCCTTCAGCTTGCCCAGGGCGGGACCTTCGCCTCGATCGGGAGCAAGCTCGGGACGGATACGCGGATCGCCTTTTCCTTCTCCAATACCGCGGCGGCCTCCCAGGCAATCACCGGCAGCACGTCGCTTAAGGACACGCTGATGGGTCGCGAGTGGGCGCGGTCCCAGGCGGCGGGCGTCGCCCTGGGCGTCACCACCAAACTGCGCAAAGGCTGGACGGGCGGCATGACATTGGGCGTGTTGAACGAGCGGAACGGCCTTTTGGGCACGGTATACGACCGTTCCGGCTCGCTCGCTCTCGGCGACCAGCACAAGAGCGTGTCCCTGGGTCTCTCGTCTTCGGTCGATCTCTGGCAGGGTGCCGGGCTCATGTTCGACGCGGCGCTCGCCGTGACCGATGGCGCCGCCGCCAGCGGCCTCATCACCGGAGTTTCGGCGACGACCGCCCGCAGCTTCGGCATAGCGCTCGTGCAGAAGGACGCCTTGAGCGAAGGCGACAGCCTCTCGGTCGCCGTCAGGAAGCCGCTTCGCGTCACCTCCGGGTCGGCCAATCTGGCGACCACATCGGTGGACGACCAGGGCTTTGCGACCACCGCCGCCACGCGGGTCAGCCTCAAGCCCTCGGGCAGCCAGACGGATCTGGTGGTCGGCTACAACCGCTCGCTTCGGCCGGGAGTCGATGTCGGCGCGTCCCTGACCGTGAGCAGCGACGCCGGCAACGTGCGGGGAACCAACTCCGCGAGCGGCCTCGCGAAGATGTCGCTCCGCTTCTAGGCCATTACTCGCCCGCTTCCGCCACGGCCGGTCCTTCCAGGGCCGGCCGTTTCTTCGCCCGGCGCGACAGGAAGCGCTGCGCCCGCTCCAGATAGAGATAGACCACCGGGGTGATGAAGAGCGTCAGCAGCTGCGAGATCACCAACCCGCCCACGACCGCCACGCCCAGGGGCCGGCGAAGCTCCGATCCCGCTCCCACGCCGAGCGCTATGGGCAAGGTCCCCATGATCGCCGCCATGGTCGTCATCATGATCGGCCGGAACCTGAGCCAGCAGGCCTCGTAGATCGCGCGTTCCGGCGATTCCTCGCCCAGCCGCTGCTGATCCAGCGCGAAGTCGATCATCATGATCGCGTTCTTCTTCACGATGCCGATCAGCATGATGATGCCGATAATCGCGATCACCGTCAGATCCATGCGGAAGAGCATCAGCGTCAAAAGCGCTCCAATGCCGGCCGAGAGAAGGCCTGACAGGATGGTGATCGGGTGGATGAAGCTCTCGTAGAGAATGCCCAGCACCACATAGATCACGAAGACCGCCGCCAGGAGGAGAAGCCCCTGGCCGCGCAGCGAATCCTGGAAGACCTGCGCCGTGCCCTGGAAGCTCGTGTTGATGGTGGCGGGCAGGTTCATGCTCCGCTCCATCTCCTGGATGCTCTGCACCGCATCTCCGAGCGACGTGCCGGGGCGGAGGTTGAAGGACAGCGTCACCGAGGGCAGCGCGCCCTGGTGATCGACGCTCGACGGCCCCACCGTGCGCACGACCCGCGCGACCGCGTCGAGAGGGACCAGGCCCCCCGCCGGTCGCGGGAACATAGATCGAGGAGAGCGCCTGAATGTCCTTCGCATAGCGGGGGTCGAGTTCGAGGATCACCTCGTATTCGTTCGACGGCGTATAGATCGTCGAGACCTGCCGGCTGCCGAAGGCCGAATAGAGCGTGCTCTGGATCGCCTCGATGGTGACGCCAAGGGTCGCCGCTTTCTGCCGGTCGATATCCACATAGGCCTGGGGACTGGAAATCTGGAGATCGCTGCTCACGTCCTGAAGGCCGGGGATCTGCTGCAGCTTCTCTTCCAGCATCGGCGACCAGTGCTGGACCTCCTGCAGGTCGGTGCCCTGGACGGTATATTGATAGAGGCTCTTCGCGAGCCTGCCGCCCACGTTGATGTTCTGCACAGGCTGGAGATAGGTGTTGATGCCAGGGATCTTCGCCAATTTCGGGCGCAGACGCTGGATGATTTCCGTAGCGGAAATCTTGCGCTCCTCCATGGGCTTCAATGCGATGAAGAAGCTGCCCTGGTTGATCGCCGTGCTGCTTCCCGTGACGCCGATGGAGGAATTCAGGAGATCGACGGCGGGATCGGCGGCGATCACATCGGCGGCCTGCTTCTGGACGATGGCCATGGCGTCGAAGGAGATGTCCTGGGACGCCTCCGTCTTGCCGTAGATCTGGCCTGTGTCCTCGATCGGGAAGAAGCCCTTGGGCACGATCGCATAGAGATAGATCGTGATCGCCAAGGTGACGAAAGTCGCCATCAGGGTCATGAAGCGGAACCGCAGCACCAGCCGCAGGACCGCCATATAGAGGGCGAGCATGCCGTCGAAAACCGACTCCGACCAGCGGTAGAGGGCATTCTGCTTCTTGCTGTGATCCACCGGACGCAACAGCCGCGAGCACAGCATGGGCGTCAGGGTCAGCGAGACGAAGCCCGAGATCAGAATCGTCATGCTGATCGTCACCGCGAATTCCCGGAAGAGCCGGCCGACGATGCCGCCCATGAAGAGCACCGGGATGAAGACCGCCAGCAGGGAGCAGGTGATCGACAGGATGGTGAAGCCGATCTCGCGCGAGCCCTTGAGCGCCGCCTCGAAAGGCTTCATGCCGTCTTCGATGTGGCGGACGATGTTTTCGAGCATGACGATGGCATCGTCGACCACGAAGCCCACCGACAGGGTCAAGGCCAGGAGCGACAGATTGTCGATGGAATAGCCCATCAGATACATGCCGCCGAAGGTGCCGACGACCGAGATCGGCAAGGCGAGCGCCGGGATAAGGGTCGCCGTCACATTCCGCAGGAAAAGGAAGATCACCAGGACCACGAGGCCCACGGTGAGCATCAAGGTGTACTGGACGTCGTCCACCGCCTGGCGGATCGAAACCGAGCGGTCGAACATGACCGACAGATCGACCGAGGCCGGAATCTGCGCCCGGAAGGTCGGCACCAGCGCCTTCACGCTATCCACCACGTCGATGGTATTGGCGTCCGGTTGCCGGAAGATCGCGAGCAGGATCGAGCGGCTGCCGTTGAACCAGGCCGAGACCTGATCGTCCTCCACCCCGTCCACCACCTTGGCGACATCGCCGATGGTGATGGGATTGCCGTTGCGATAGGCGACGATGACCGGCTTGTAGTCCTCGGTGAGAGCGGCGGTGCGATTGTAGGCCACGGATCGGCGCCGCAGTGGTGCTGATGGCGGCGTAAAAGTCTGCCAGTGGTAAGCCCATCGTTTCCGATTTGGGACGAGGGGCGGGAGCATGAAGCCCGTGGAGCTTTACTTGTTGGTGC
>CANJCB010000047.1 GCA_947473305.1 Rhodospirillales bacterium | reverse complement strand
GATACCGGCGAGATCACCGCCCTCTCATAGACGACGCCAACGATAGGGAGGGTGCCCGATCGGGCACCCTCCCTATCGTCACCACCCCATCAACGATGGCCTGCTTTTACTCCGCCTCGCTGGCCGGGAATCCGACCGGCGTTGACACCGTAAGTGATGCGCGAATTGCAAAGATAGTTCTTCGCTATTCCCGCTTCGAGAACCCAAACCCTCAACTCACCTTCCGCAGCGCGATTGGCCGCAGCGAGCCCCGCCAAGCCTCCACCCACGACCAGCACATCAACTGTCGTTGAAATCATGTTCCCTGACCCCACGGCTAACGGGCTAGGTTAACCTTTGGTCGCGGCAGAAGACCAGCGCCTGCGCCGAGGTGCGCATTCTCACGTTTGAACGCCGTTTTAGCGCGAAGTGGCGCTTGCTCGCTCTAGCCATGGCAAGGAACACGATCCTGTACTGCCGTGAAACTCCAGATCGTCCCCGGTGCAGCAGGCTGACAAAAATCCCAGTTGCTGGGAGATCGAGGTAACACATGGCAGGATCGGCCGCCTTAAGGGAGGGACCCTTGACCCAAATGATTAGGATGGCAATCTGCGCTTTGGCGACCGGCTTCCTGCTTATGGGAGTGGCATTTCCCGCGATGGCGGCCGATCAGCCGAAACCCGGGGGCACCGTTATCCTCGCCCTCGGCACGGACCCACCCGGCGTAAACCCCTCGGTGACGGCCGGAGTGGCCGATGCCGCCGTCGGCTGCATCCTCTATCAAGGCCTGACCGAGGAAACCTTTGACGGCAAGATCATTCCCGCGCTTGCCAAATCCTGGACGATCTCGCCGGATGGGCTCAACTACAGCTTCGATCTCGTCAAGGCTGTTTGGCACGACGGCAAACCTTTCACCTCGGCGGACGCCAAATATTCGCTGGAGGAGATTAGTGGCAAATACAGCCCCGTCTTTTCCAACTCCGCGCGCTACATCGACGCGATCGACGCCCCTGCCCCGGACAAGTTGGTCATCCGCCTGAAGCGCCGGTTCCAGCCTTTCCTGATGTCGCTCGCCTGCGTGCTCGGCAGCGCCATTCTGCCGAAACACATCTACGAAGGCGCAAACCCCGTCCAGAACCGGGCGAACACCGAAAGCCCGGTCGGCACCGGAGCGTTCCGGCTCACCGAGTGGCAGCACGGCGACCATCTGAGACTGAGCCGCAACAAGGACTATTGGGAGCCCGGGCTTCCTTATCTCGACGAGGTTGTGGCCAAGATCATCCCGCAAGGTGCCGCGCGCACCCAGGCCTTGCTTGCCGGCGAGGTCGACTATGTCGGCTATTTTTATTTTCCAGCGAGCGACTTCAAAACCATCGAAGGGAACCGACGGCTCAAGTTGGCCAGGTCCCCCACTCCGCCGTCGCTCGACTATCTGATGATCAATACGACGCGCAAGCCCCTGGACGACAAGCGTGTGCGCCAGGCGTTGCTCGTTGCGACGGACCGGGATTATCTGCTGCGCAACGCCTGGCTCGACAGGGGGACGGTCGGGGTCATGCCTTTCACGAACCAAATCGGATGGGCGGCCGATCCCAAGATCGACTATCGCACCATGTATCCCTTCGACCCTGCCAAGGCGAACGCCCTTTTGGACGCAGCGGGCATTGCGCGGGATGCTCAAGGAACGCGCTTCAAAGTGCGCTTCCTGATCACCTCGGATGACGTCGATAATGTTTCGGTGGTGGCAGCCATCAAGAGCATGTGGGCCGCCGCAGGCATCGACGTCCAGATCGAAATGGGCGACCGGGCGACAGCCTTGAAGCGGGTCTATCTGGATCGCGATTACGACGTGACGATCAATGGTTACGGCAGCTACAACGAGCCTGCGTTCGGCCTCGCCCGTATCTTCACGAGTTCCGGAATCGTAAAGCCTTACGGCAACGGTTCCGTCTATTCGAATCCGAAGGTTGACGAACTCTTTGCCATGGCCGAGACAGCTATGACCCTTGACGAGCGCGGTGTCTATTACCGCGAAGTTCAGGCAATCCTGGCGGAAGATCTACCCGTCTTCACGCTGCGGGATAAAGCGCTGATGGACGTGGTGTCCGTCAATCTTCGTGACTATCTCCAAGAGGCGCATGCGAGTAGCTGGCGAAAAGCCTGGATCGCCCAATAGAGGACTCCGCGAGCCCCACGCGCCGTTCCTCGGTCAACACCCGGGTCATGACGGCAATCGGCGGGAGGTAGCCGCGGCCGGCGCGGACCGCGAGGCCGAGGTAACGCTCCTTATCCTCGACCAGCAGCCGGTCCTCGACAAGTCCCGCCAACATCCCGGTCAACTCCCCATCCTCCAGGTGATAACCCGCGTCGATGAGTGTTCGCGCGATCGCATGGCGGGGCCGGATCTGGTCGCAGAAAAGGAACAAGACCCTCGCCGCGCCTTGCAGACGATGAACCACGCGCCTCGCGACAGCACGCGTGTCGCCGACCAGCAGGGCTTCCCGATCCTCCACGTAGAACAGATAGGAAGGCATCGGCCATGTCCGGGGGCAGCCAGTCCGCCTGGGTATAGACCGGCAGGAACCTGCCGAGCCCGGCCGCCGACTCCAGTTGCGAAGGGGGCAGGCATCATGTGACGAAGACCGAAATCGGCTGATAGTGAGGCATCTGCTGCGCGCCGGTCACCAGTTTCCCATGGCAACGGCTCCACGCATGCGCGATCAAGGCCCCGCCCTCGTCCTTCGTCACACCGAAATGGATCTGCGTCCTGTAACCGCGGCGGCGGAGCATCAGGCTGGCGGCGACCGCCTGCTGCAGGCAAACGGCCTTGAACGGGGCGACGGACGCGGCGCGGCGCACCGCATCCCCGATCAGGAGAACGATGGGCGATGGCGCCGGCCCGTTCCGATCCGCATCATCAAGCCCGCCCCCTTCGGCCAGCCGCAGCCCCAGCCCCCGCATGGCGATGCGAAACGGAAGCACGGCCAGTACGGCCCGGCTGATCCCCAGGAAAGCCAGGGCTTCGATAGCCAGCCCCTGCTCCGAGAGCGGCAAGGCCAAACCACGGCGTAACTTGCGGGCATTCATGCCGTTTCGCCGTCCGCCGGAGCCATCGTCTCGTAACGCACAGCAGCCGGATAAAGCCGCCGCCCCCCGGCGAAGTCCAAATAGCTATCGTCGCCCAGGCGGTAAGCCTCCCTTATCCAATGAGCCAGGCTCTGCTGCACCCTGACACGGTCAGCCGGCACACTGCGGCCAGCGATGACACGGGTGAGCACATCCTCGGAATCGGTCATCGCTAGATGAACTCTACCGGGGATGGCGCCTTTGTCGACCTCATGCGCGCCCTATGCATCTTTTAGGATTTTCCTGGAAAATTGCATGCTGCGGACCGCCAGGCTGGTTGGACCTCCCTAGGCTACAATGGTTGACGGAGTTGTGACAAGTTTCGGGACCGAGGCACTCAGGGCCGAAAAGGCAGGCCACGGGCGGTAGCATGCCCGCGCGTTTGCGGATCGATTCTCATGTTTGCGTGGCGGTTGTGGGGACGAGCTTAACCGCGGCCCGATTCGCTCAACTGTTTTAGGCGATGCCACTTGCGTCGTTTCGGGCCTATCCGACGAGAAAGCGTCCCAGCCCATAGAAGCGTAAGACCTGCTCGACCCGTTCCGGTCGTGGCGCATCGTGCGCCCAGCCCCGGCGGCTCGGGGCGAAGCCCGTAGTGGCCTTGAGGTCGACTGCCATCTCGGTCATCTTGATCGCAAGTCCGAGACTGTCGATCAGCGGCACATCATCGACACGCCTTATGCCTTCTGTGGCAAGGAGAAGATTCAGCGGGATCTCGCCGGGGATGATGACGTCGGCACCCGCCGCTATCATCCTGCGGGCGCTTTCGCGGAATTTGTCGATCACCAAGCCCGGCGGTCCATCGAAAGCTCTCAGCACGTCCTGGAAGCGAAAACCGACCGGCTCGACGCCGATGCAACGCCCCGCCAAGCCATAGCTCGCGATCTGCTCACGGTACCGATGCGCCATGCGCTCGATAAAGATAAGCATGCCGAATCGGTCGCCCAGCATGTGAGCGAGATTGTAGCAGGTCTCGCCGCACCCAATGACTGGGATCTCCACGATGGTGCGGATTTCGCGCAGCATTGGGTCGGGGAGAGTACAGAGCGCGAAAGCGTCGAAGCCCTGGGCTTGGGCATTCAACGCATGCACGGGCCATTGCAGTCCATGCATGGCATAGAGAAAAGAATAGCCGATGTCATCGCCCGGATAATCCGCCGGATAGGTCCCAGGCAGGAGCCCGTGCAGCACCACTTCAGTGTCAGGCCGAACAATCGTCTTGATGTGCTGTTCCATTCGTTGGACATAAGCCGGCAGATCCTCCAACACGGTCAGGCTTTGGTGCCAGATGCGCATGTCCTGGGGCCTAACGGGGCGGCCGCAGGTCGACGAGGCGGCGCGGCTTGGCGTCGACCGCCGGATCGAAGATCGCGTCTTTATCGGCATATTCGATCTTGGGCGTCAGATGGATCGTCTTGGCGATTTCCTCCACGACCGTTTTTGTCGTCTCGGCCTCCACTCCCGCGCGGACATTGAGCCGCAGGACGAGTTCGTCCATGGAAAGCTCGTCCTTGGCGTCCATGGGACGGATGACGATCTGGTATTCGTTCACTTCGACGACCTGATCGAGGTAGTCCTTCACCACCTGCATGTTCACCAGCATCCCCTTGACTTTAAGTATGTCGCCGCTGCGCACCGGCTGCGAGGAGATGCGGGGGCCGGTGCGGCCGCAATAGGGGCAGGATTCGTTGGTCATGGTGACCACGTCCCCCATCATGTAGCGCAGGAAGACCGAACCCCGTCGGATGAGGTGGGTGAAGGCGATCATGCCTTTTTCGCCGTCCGGCAGGCGCTTGCCGGTCGCGGTGTCGATCACCTCATGGAAGACCTGATCGGGAGCGAGGATGTGGAATCCGCTTCCGTCCGTGCATTCAACCATGCTGGCCCCCTGCTCGGTCGAGCCATAACGGTTACAGAGCTTGGGGTCCTTGGCCCCAACCTCGCGCAGCCGGTTCAGCATGTCCTTGCGCAAGGCCGGAGAGGCTGCCTCGCCGGTGATCATCGCCATTCGGACATGGGAGAAATCGGCGCCCAATTCCTGCGCGCGCACCAAAACGCGACGGACGAAGCTCGCCACCCCCCAAAGCACGGTCACCTTATGGCGTTCCACTGTCCGCACCGCCTGGTCGAGGCTGCGATGGACCGGGAAGGGCTCGGAGGGCCGGCCCGTATGGGCATAGACGATGGCCGCCCCGCAAGCCGAGGCTTCATCGGGTGCCCGAGAATAGGCGCCCAGCGGGAAAGAGGTCAGAGGGAACAGGTTCGCCACCATGTCGGTCGGGCGGATGTCGATGAAATCCGTCCGCCGCTCGGCCGCGCAGAGATAGGCATGCTCGTCGAAGGTCGTGACATAGATCGGCGCGGGCGTGCCACTGGTGGTGCCGCTTGTATACATGATCTTCCAGATCGTCCGCTGCTCCAACGGCAGGTCGTCGCCCCTGAGCCGGAAGGCTTCCGGATCGTTCAGAAAATCCGTTTTGCTGGTGGCCGGCAGGCGGATCAGGTCGTCGGAGGTCTGGATATGCCGGGGCTCCAGTCCCTCCTTCTTCATCAGCTTGCTGTAGAAGGGATGATATTTGTAGCAGACCTCGATCTGCTCCTTGAGGAGCCGGTTCTGCAGCGCCCGGATCTCCTCCCGCGGCTGATGGAGGAGATCCGGCAGCGTCAGTGTCGCGAAGCTGTCGGTAACGCTCACTTCATGTCCCCGGACTTGGGCAGCTTCAGCTTATAGAGGTCGATGGCGTTGTCCCGCAGGAAGAGCCTCCGCGCCTCGTCGTTGATCGTCAGCTCCTCGATGTCGCTGCGCGCGCGTTCAGGGTCGATCACGGGAAAATCGGTGCCGAAGAGCACCTTCTTTTTGCCCCAGGAATTGATGAAGCGGATGAAGGGCTGCGGCCAATAGGCGGGCGCGTAGGCGTCCGACCCGATATAGACATTGGGATGCTTGTAGGCGACGGAGATCATCTCCTCCGCCCAGGGCCAGCCAATATGGATGCCGACGAGCTTCAGTTCGGGAAAGTCGCAGGCGATGGTGTCGAGGGTGATGGGGCGACCGACGCTCTTCAGCGGCCGCTCCTCGGAATAGCGCAGGCAATGGCCGACCTGCATTTGGATCGGTACGTCCAATTCGCAGCATTTGGCATAGATCGGATAGTAGCGCGCGTGGTCGGGCGCCATCTCGAACCAATGGGGATAGAGATGGGCGCCGACGAAGCCCAGTTCCTTCACCGCGCGTTCCAATTCGCGCAGGCCCTTCATGCCCTCGGTCGGATCGACGCCCGCAAGGCCGCTGAAGCGGGTCGGATATTTGTTCACCATCTCGGCCACATGCTCGTAGCTGATGCGGCGGTGGATCTTCTGATGGGTGCTGCCGGCCTTGACCGCGATCAGGAAAGCGTGTTCGACGCCGGCGCGATCCATCTTTTCGAGGAAGCTCTCGGCCGTGAATCCGCCGATGATATTCGGATCCGCACCGATTTTCTTGGTGATGAAGTTATTCGACCAGGCCGGACGCTTGATGTCGGGATGGCTGAATTCGTAATTGCAGACGGTGTCGATCGCCTTCAACGCATAGGCCATAAATCACTCCTCAGGTCTTCAATTCACGCAGGCTGGCTTTCACGCAGCTTGATCCGGTCGTAGGGCGCGGCCTGGCCCATGAGCAGGTCGACCACTTCGCAGGTGCTGTCGCCCAGGTGGGCGAACCAGCTTCCCACAGCATCCGACACCATCAGCACGTCGAAGCCCTTGTCGAAAGCCGAGAAGGCGGTCGCCAGCACGCAGGCATAGGTCACGACCCCGGTCAGCAGGATCGTCTCGACGCCGCGGGCGCGCAGGTCTCGCTCCAGGGTGGTTCCCTCGAAGGCGGAATAGCCGAATTTGTCGACGACGATCTCGCCGGCGCGAGGCGACAGCTCATCGATAACTTCGGCGCCCCAGGTCCCGGGGACGAGGCGCTTGCCATGGGCCGACCAGCGCTTGGGTTTCAGCTTGTGGCGATCTTCCATAGACCCCGCGCTGTCGTCGTAGACAAGCCGGGTGAAGGCTATGGCCGCGCCCGATCCCCGCGCATCCTCCATCAACCGCCCGATGACCGCGGTCGGCGCGGCCAGCGGGCCGATATTGCGGCCGATCCGGGCGTAGTAGCCCTCGGCATGGCAGAAGTCGTTCTGCATGTCGACGACGATCAGCGCGGTGGTCGCGGGATCGAACTCCAGGCTCTCCATCAGAAGGAAGCCTTGCCGAAGAGCAGGCGTTCGTCAGGGCGCGGCGCCCATTTCAGGCCCGTGGTGATGCCATAGGCTTGGATTTCGCTGTAGAGAATGACGTAGGGCGCGTTCTCCTGACTGATCTTCCAGATCTTGGCGATGCTCTCCAGGCGCTTGTCGCTGTGACTATCGGCGCGCTCCTGGGCCATGAGCTTCTGGACTTCGTCGTTCAACCAATAGCCCCGCGCGTTGGGCCCATAGAGGTCGCGCAGCGGCAGGTCCGCGTCCATGATCGAGGGACCGAAGGCGAACATATGCATGTTCGGAAGCTTCGCTTGCGCCCAGAGCGGGAAAAAGGCGGCGTATTCCATGCCCTGGAGCTCGACATTGATGCCGACCTCCTTCATGTAGCCGGCCGCCGCCTGGACGACCTCGGATCCGAAGGCGTAGCGGTTGTTCGGGAATTGGAGCGGCAAGGGCTCGCCCTTGTAGCCCGATTCCTTGACCAGTTCCCGCGCCCGGGTCGGATTATAGGCGGTCGGCTTGATCGCGGGGTCATAGCCAAAGGTCACCGGGGCTGCCATCTGTCCCAAGGGCACGCCAAGACCCCGCAGAAGCTTGCCGGTGATCGCCTCCCGGTCGATCGACATATCGATGGCTTGGCGAAGCTTTACGCTGGAAAAGAGCGGGTTCCGCACGTCGAAACCGAAATAGACGACCCGGTTGCTCTTCACCCGTTCGATTCGTACGTCCGGCGCGCTTTCTAGGCGCTGGAGCGCGGCAGGCGGCAGCACCGGCACCACGTCGAGTTCACCGGACGCAAGGCCCGCGACCCGCGAGGCTTCGGAGGGCACGGGCTTGAAGATGACCTTCTTGATCTGGGGCGCCCCGCCCCAATAGGCGGTATTGGCCTCCAGTTCGACCTTGTCGTCCTTGACCCAGGCGAGCGCCTTATAGGCTCCCGAGCCCACGGGATGCTGGGCGAACTCGGTCGAGCCCATCTTTTCGTAGATCTTCTGGGGCAGGATCGAGATCAGCGACACCTGCCGCGCCCAGGGCGCGAAAGGTCCGTTGAGCACGAAATGGACCTTGTCCGCGCCCCGCGCCTCGACCGACTTCACGTTGTTGAGATAGGCATTCACCGGCGACTTAGGGTCTGCCAGCACTTTCTTGTAGCTCCAGGCCACGTCCTCGGCGGTCACCGGCTGGCCGTCGTGGAACTTCGCATCGGTACGGATCGTGAAGACCCAGTCGGTGGTATCGGCGGAGGCTTCCCATTTGATGGCGAGTTGCGGCTGCACACTGCCGTCAGCGGCGATGTCGGTGAGCTGGTCGTAGATGTTCTTGAAAAGGTTGAGGCTGATCGGCGAGGTATCGATGCTGGGATCGAGGGTCAGCACATCAGAGCTTTGCGCGACGACGATTTGCTGTGCGTTGCCCCGCGCGTCGGCCTTGGTTTGGATCCCCGCAAGCAATGTCGCGCCGATGGCCAGGGCGGCCGCGGTCCGGTAGCTGGTCGACATCATTTCCCCTCCCCTGATGAAGCGGCGACGACCCGGGCGGCAATCGCGAATGGCATGATCTCAACCGGCGCGGAGCAGGGCCGAGGCCTGGTCTACGATCTGTCGCACCACCTCGCCGGCCGGTGTAATGGCGTGAACCAGGACAGCCCCTTGTCCGGTCGGCCAATTGGCGAGTTCGATGGAGCCTTGCCGCTTCGCGGGGGTCACCAGGGGCTCGACCATCTCCCATTGCTCGGGCATGGGCAGAAGCTCGGCGTCATGGCCCTTCCAGGCGTCGATGAAACGGTTGCGGATTACCCGCGACGGCTTCCCGGTATAGCAGCGCGACACGATCGTATCGTCATCATCCATGGCGACGATGGCGTCCTTGTGGGTGACGGCAGTGCGCGCCTCTGGCGTCGCCAGCAGGCGCGTACCGACCAGCACGCCGGAGGCGCCCAGCATCAGGGCCGCCGCGAGGCCGCGCCCGTCGACGATGCCGCCGGCCGCGACGACCGGCACCTTCACCACATCCACGATCTGCGGGACGAGCACCAGGGTCGAAGTCCGTCCGGTGTGGCCGCCGGCCTCGTGGCCTTGGGCAACGATTACGTCGGCGCCTCGCTGCTCCACGTCGACCGCCGCGCGGCGGCTGCCCACCAGCGCCACGACCATCATCCCGGCCGCCTTGGCCCGGGCGATGATGGAGGCCGGCGCACCGAGACCGAACGAAAGGACCGGCACCCCTTCCTCGATGGCAATATCGAGCCGCTGCTCCGCGATCTTGTTGTCGTAGCGGCGCTCGGGGGAGCGGATCAGCGTCACGCCCGGCTCGACGAGCGCCTGAAGAAAGTCCGGCAGCGCCTTCGGCGGCTTCGCAGCTTCCACCCGCTCATCGCGCGAAGGGAACAGCAGGCCGACCCCGAAAGGCTTGCGTGTCAGCGCCTTCACTTGCCGGATCTGCCGCCGCATCTCGTCGAGATCGATATTGGCATGCCCAAGAAGACCGAGCCCGCCCGCCTCGGAGACGGCGGCCACGAGTTCAGGTCCCGCCACTCCCCCCATCGGCGCCGCGATGATGGGCAGCGCGATCCCGAGACGGTCGCAAAGGATGGTATGGAGGCGGGTAGAAATCGCCACGATGGAAGCTTCCTTCGGACGTTATTCGGCAAACAGTATGAGGCGTTCGGTTGACCGTCAACAGTTGCCGGCTCAGCGCTCGCATCGCTAGGGATAGAAGCGCAGCGGATCGGCCAGAGGGGCCTCAAGGATTTTTTGGACGATCCGCTCAGCGGCCTCGGGTCCGATCACAGGGTCGGTAAGGGGATGGAACTTGTCGATGATCTCCGACCGCGTCATCGGCTGCGAGGCATCGCCGGAAACCCCGTCAATCTCACAGGTCCAAGAGAAGTCGCCCGCTTCGACGGTGAGACGGCAACCCCGAGCGCCCGATCGGGTCATATCCTCGGCCTCGACAATCTCGACCAGGCTTTCGAGCCGTCGCACCAGCGGATCCTCCAGGCTCTCGCGTAGATAGGCGCGGGCGCCGAGGGGGCCATGCAGCAGGGACCAGGCCACCGCATAGCTGAGGCTGAACTGGGCCTGGATGGGGGTCGAAGGCGCGCGGTTCCCGCAATAGGTCATGGCCTCTCTATAGACCTCGAGAGTGACGCGCTCAGGCCGCATGCCATCGGAAAAATGGTCCTTATGCCAGCGAGCGCCGGCCTCGATGCCGTAATGAACGTGCTTCACCGCAGGATATTTCTTGAGATAGCCCCGCAGGATCAGACGCTCGCCGGGCGCGATTTCCGGGTCTAGGCCCGAAAGCTCCAGCCCTAGGGCAAGCTTGGCGTGCTCGGCGACACTGCCGGGTGGGCCGCCGAACCCCGCTGCGCTCGCGGTGGCCGAGGCCATCCCGAGCAAGGCGCCATGCCCGACATAGAGGTTCCGCGCATCCGATCCATAAGTGATCGGACGATAAAGACTATAGGGAAGATGGCAGGCGGCATGCGACAGGGCGGCCAGGGTCTCGGCTGGGCTGAGACCGCGCAACCGGCTTTCGGTCGCCGCCGCGCCATAGGAACCCCAGGTCCCGTCCACGTGCATGCCCGGCCTGATCCGGCAGACATTCCCGAGACGCGCGCCAACCTCATAGCCAATGGTGACCGCGTCGAGCACCTCGCCCAAAGTCCGGCCCTCCGCGAGCGCCGCGGCGAGGGCGGGCGGAATCGCGTGGAGGCCAGGCCGCCCATGAGCGAGCGGCAGGCCTTCACAGGCTTCGAGCGCGCAGGACGCGGCGGAGAATGCCAGCACGAAACCGGTGCGGGATAAGCGATTTCCCATCCCCGGAAAGAAATGCGACCCAAGATCGCCCTTGGAAATCGAAACGATAAGTGCGGCAACCTCGGGGAGCCCGCAACCCCCGATGGCGCAGCCTATGGTATCGAGCAGCAACTCCCGGGCACGTTGCTCGACTTCCCGCTCACCAATAGGCGGCCTGCGCCAAAGCCCGTCCAAAAGACGCCGCAGGTCGAGATCAAGACCGATCAAGTCAGGCAAGGAGCCTCTCATCGCGGAATGATAAGATTGGGCCTTCCCGCGAGTCATCATTAATCCCGTTCCTGTGTTTAGGCGTCGAATCGGGACCCCGGAAGCGCGGGTCTCTGCCCTAATTCCATGTCCATCAGGGGGCTTTCGGAAGAGACTTTCGACTGCCTGAAGCCTCGATCTCGGCCTTTCACTGGTGTGATCCCAATCAGGCTTAGAGAATTCAAATGGTGACCTCACGCTGCTCATCGACTTCCTGCCAAGGCATCAGGACACGCTCGAGAAGACGGATCCCGGCATTGAAGAGAAACGAGAGCAGCATCACCCCGACAAGCGCCGCGAAAACGCCGGCCGCGTTGAACTGCGAGGCGTAATAGGCGATCAGGTAGCCGAGCCCCGCGTTGGACGCCATGATCTCCGAGACGATGGCGCCAATCAGCGCATAGGGGACCGAAAGACGTAGGCCCGCGAAAATCCATGTGATCGCCGAAGGGACGATCACCATGCGCATCAGGTGACGCTCCTGCGCGCGCATCAGGCGAAACACATTCACAAGCTCGCGGCTCACTCCCCGCACACCGCTGTAGGTGTTGAGGAAAACCAGGAAGAACACGATGATCGCGGTGAAGATGATCCGCATCTCGTAGCCCACGCCGAACCACATGATGAAGAGCGGCGCCAGCGCCACCTTCGGCAACGAGTTGAAGGCGTTGATGATCGGGTTCAGGGTTTCGGCGAGAACCGGACTGCGGCCCAGGGCCAGCCCCGCCAGCGCGCCCAGGACGCCGCCGATCACAAAGCCCGCGATGGCCTCCATCGCGGTGATCGCCATATTGATGAAGAGCGAGCCGTCGATCGCCCAGGACCAGAGCCGCGTCGCGATGGCGGAGGGGCGGCTGATGAAAAACGGCGACATGAGCCGGCCGGAGGCACCCTCCCAGATCGCCAGGAAAACCCCGATGATCAAGATGCGGCGAAGCGCGATTTTCATCGCGTGGTTCATGCTGGGCTATTTTCGAGTTCGGGCGCGAGCAGCGACCAGAGTTCGCGGCAGATCTTGGGAAAGGCGTCGTCGTAACGCAGCCGCATGATGTCGCGGTCGGGCGGCAACGGTACGTCGATAATCTTGATGATCCTTCCCGGCCGCGCCGAGAAGACGACGCAGCGGTCGCCCAGCGTTACCGCCTCCTCAAGATCGTGGGTCACGAAGAGCAGCGTCTTGTCGAGGCGCCTGGTCAGCGCGCGCAACTCGATCTGCAGATGGAGCCGCAGATGCGCATCGAGCGCGCTGAAGGGCTCGTCCATCAGCAGCGTCTCGGGATCGTAGGCGAGGAGCCGCGCCAGGGCGGTGCGCTTCTTCATGCCGCCCGAGATTTGACTCGGATAGGCCTCGGCAAAGCCCTTGAGGCCAACCATGTCGATGAGTTCGGCGACACGGCGGGTCATGGCTTGGCGGGATTGGCCGGCGATTTCGAGCGGCGCCTGAATATTCCCCGCCACGGTCCGCCAGGGCAGCAGATGCTCGCTCTGCGCCATATATCCGACCTGGTGATTGAGACCCTCGACCGCCTTCCCGGCATAGCGCGCGACCCCGGTCGAGGGCGTCAGCAGACCGGCTATGATATTGAGGATCGTCGACTTGCCGCAACCGGATGGCCCCAGTAGCGCCACGATCTCACCGCGCGCGACCGAGAGGTTGATGTCCCGGAGAACGGTTATGCTGGAGGCCCCCTGACCGAAGGCTTTGCCGATATCGGCAAAGGTCATCAGCGCCGTCGCTGCGCTATCGCTTGCCGTCACGGCGTCATCCGAAACTTCGTTCACCGGGGTGCGTCAGGAACTTCAGTCGGGTAGATGGGCGATGGTGCGCTCGACCCAGGCGGCATCGTCGTGGAGGGCCATGAGTTCCGGCCGCGCCGCGCTTTTGGTCATCGTCATGTCGTCGATGACATGAGGATCGTCCGTATGGGCGAGGTGGCAGGTCAATTCGAGACGAATGTCGTTGTGGTCGTAAAAATAAATCGAGAGCGCCCGGCCACCGAGAATCTTGATCGGTCCCAGGATCGGAATGCCGCGCGCCTTCAGACGGTCCTGGACGGTCTCGAACATCGCTTGGTCGGCGGTGAAGGAGACATGCTGCATGCCGCCCACCGCGTCTCGGTCCGTCTGCGGTTTCGCCCCTTTCGGCAATTCGAAAAAGGCCAGGGACTCGTCGTTCCCCATGTCGAAGAAATAGTGGCGAAGACGCTCGAAGGGCGGATTGCCCCGATTGACGCCCGGCGGCACCGTCAGCGCGTGGATGAGGCGGATGCCGAGGACATCCCCATAGAAATCGATCGTCTCCTTCATGTCGTCGGTCATGAGCGCCAGATGATTGACGCCGCGCAGCTTAAGCTGCGGCGCGATCGGAGCTTGTGCCTGTGGGGTCGCGCCTGAACCTTCCATCTTTCGCTCCTTCTACTTCCCCAGCTTCTCGGCCCGATCGACATAGGTATTGGTGTAGACTTTATCCACCGGCATATCGAGGACGAGCCCCTCCCCCACCTTGACGAAGTCCCGGTTGAGTTCGATAGACCGTGGCTCGATCCGCATCGAGGAGACCAGGGGCGCCGCCGCCGCCGCGAAGCCGCTGTCGAAATCCTCCTGCGCCATATCCTTGAAGTAGGGCCGAATGGCCGCCTTCGCCTTGGCCGGGTCGTCGCGCATCAGGCGAATCGCCTTGGCGAAGGAGGCGACCACCCGTGCCGCCCGGTCGGGATCGGCGGCCAGCCAGTCGGTCTTGCCGACCAGCGTGTGGTAGAGGATATCCCGCAGGGCGGGATATTCGCCCTTAGCCAGATCGACGACGATCACGCCGTCGAAATTGGCGGTCGCGATATCGGCGGCGGGCTGCGAATAGATGAAGCCGTCGATCCGCTTCTGCTCCAGGGCCGCGAGCAAGGGCCCGGTATCGCCCAGGGGCGCGATGGTGAGATCCCGGTCCGCGGTGAATTTCTCCGCGCTCATGATGTAGCGCAGAACCTGATAGGGGGCCGAACCCGGCGGCGAGGTGCCGATGGTCAGGCCGCGCAGCGCGGCGATCCGCTGGGCCACCGGCATCGCGGCGGTGATGCCCTTCTTGCGGGCGATATCGCCCTGGATGACAAGCTGCTCCGGTACATCGCCGATAATCGCGCCGAAGACCCTCAGGTCCTGACCCTGTGCAATCGCCTTCATGGCGGTCGAGGGCGGGCCGATATAGACCTGCGAATTACTGGAGAACAGCGCCGCCATCGCCTCCGCGCCGCCCCTGAAGAACAGAATGCTGCCATCGAGCCCGAAATCCGGCATCTGGGCGACGGCCACATAGACCGCCGAATATACCAGGCTGCTCGGCCCTTGGCCGATCACCACCTTCTTCCGCGCCTGCCCGAAAGCCTCGGGCGCTGACGTGAAGACCATAAGGCAAAGCGCGATCAGCAAGGCCAGACCGCCTTTCGACCGGAAGCCTCGCCCGATCGTTTTCGGCTCGGGTGGATCGGTCTCGGAATGACAGGAAATCCGGGCTTTTAGCCGCATTGTGTTCCTTCCCCAATTCCCGGTCTGGCTTTTCCGGGCTTTGCCGCAGTTTTCTATTTGTGCGGCTATGGAGAAACGCTAACAGACGAAACGCGCCCGTGTCAAAGACGGGCCAACCGCGCTTACACCTGATAGGCTTTGTTCTCAGGACCTGGGACCGAGGCTAATCGAATGAGGGCGAGACTATGAGCGTCATTCTCGGAAGCGGCGAGCATTCCTATCGGGTGGTCGAAGGCTGGGGAACACTGCCGGAAGGCTGGGCGTTCGGCGATGTCGCCGCCGTCGGCATCGATCGGCACGACAATGTCTATGCCTTCAATCGCGGGCCGCACCCGATGGTGGTTTTCGACCGGGAAGGGAATTTCCTGAGGTCCTGGGGCGAAGGCCTGTTCCGCCGCGCCCACGGTGTCCATATGGCCGCCGACGATACGATCTTCTGCACCGACGACGGCGACCATACGGTTCGCCAGATGACGCTCGACGGCCGCCTGCTGATGCAGATCGGCTTGCCCGGCGAGGCGAAGCCCTTCATGAGCGGAGATCCGTTCCACCGCTGCACCCATACGGCCCATTCACCCGAGGGCGATCTCTATGTCGCCGACGGCTATGGCAACGCCCGCATCCATAAATACGCGCCGAACGGCAAGCTGCTGTTCTCCTGGGGCGAGCCCGGCACCGATCCGGGCCAGTTCAACCTGCCGCACAATGTCGCCTGCGACGACGACGGCTGGGTCTATGTCGCCGACCGCGAGAACCATCGGGTCCAGGTCTTCGATGGCAAGGGCAGGTTCGAGACCCAGTGGCACAATATGCACCGGCCCTGCGGCCTCTATATGCCGCCGGGCAAATGCCAGCTCTGCTATGTGGGCGAGATGGGACCATACCTCCCCTTCAACCGGGAGACGCCCAACCTCGGGCCGCGCCTCAGCATCTACACGCATAAGGGGGAATTGCTGGCGCGTCTCGGGAGGACGCCGGCCGCCGGACCCGATCCGGGGCAGTTCCTCGCCCCCCATGGTCTCTCCGTCGATAGCCGAGGCGATATTTATGTTGCCGACGTCGTTGCCACCATGTGGCCCCTGCTCTTCCCCGAAAAATCCATGCCTAAGCCGCTGCGCAGCATCCAGAAGCTTGCCAAAATCCTTCGCTGAAGCCGACCGGACCCCGTGATGCCGGCTTGCCGGTTGCCGTTTCTGCGACAGCCTGACATTCTTTCCTCTCAGAGTCCGCCTATCGGAGGGACTGGTAATGCCGATCGTCAATCGTATCGCTGAATTGACCGATGACGTCAGCGCCTGGCGTCACGACTTGCACAAGCATCCTGAACTCCTGTTCGACGTGCATCGGACGGCTGCCTTTGTTTCCCAAAAGCTGCGGGAATTCGGCTGCGATGAAGTGGTCACGGGGATCGGGAGGACCGGCGTCGTCGGGATCATCCGCGGCAATAGACCGGGGACGAAGACCATCGGACTGCGAGCCGACATGGACGCGCTGCCGATCGAGGAGGCCACCGACACGCCTTATCAATCAGAGGTTAAGGGAGTGATGCATGCCTGCGGTCACGACGGGCATACCTCGATGCTGCTCGGCGCGGCGCGCTACCTCGCCGAAACCCGGAATTTCAGCGGTTCGGCCGCGATGATCTTCCAGCCGGCCGAGGAGAACGGCGGGGCCGGGGCGAAGGCGATGATCGACGACGGCATGTTGGAGCGCTTCAAGATCGACGAGGTCTATGGCATGCACAACATGCCGGGCGTGCCGCTTGGAACCTTCGCGATCCGTCCCGGCGCGATGCTGGCTTCCTCGACGCGTGTCGAAGTGGAAATCGAGGGCAAGGGCGGGCATGCGGCGAAACCGCATCTCTGCATCGATCCCATTGTGGTGGCGGCGGAACTCGTCGGAGCCCTGCAGCAGGTGATTTCACGCAACGTCCACCCCTTGGATGGCGGCGTGCTGTCGATTACCCAGATGCGGGCCGGCACCGCCTTCAACATCATTCCCCAGACCGCCTATATCGGTGGCACATTGCGCACCCTGAAGAACTCGACGCGCGAAGTTGCTTGCGAGCGCATCCGGGAAATCGCGGAGGGCATTGCCGCCGCTCATCGCTGCAAAGCGAAAGTCACCCTGACGACGGGTTATCCGGTCACCGAGAACGATCCCGAAAAGACGCTCTTTGCCGAGACAGTGGCGAGGGAGATCGTCGGGAAAGCCAATGTCGATACCGAGATGATCCCCTCCATGGGCGCGGAGGATTTCTCCTTCATGCTCCTGAAGCGTCCTGGTGCCTTCATCTTCATCGGCAATGGCGACACACCCGGCCTGCATCACCCGAAATACGACTTTAACGATGCAGCGCTCCCCATCGGCATGAGCTATTGGGCAAGGCTGGTGGAGACGGCCCTGCCAGTCTGACCGACGCGATTGACGGCCGCTTGTCCGCCATGCGTCAATGACCGCGGGCAAAGGCGGTTCTGCCGGCCAAGAAGAGGGGGCTCTCCATGCGGGTCAATCGGTTTTCAGGGGCGATAACGGCAGCCATGCTCACGCTGAGCATTGCCGGCCCCGCCGCCGCGCAGGAACTCAAGATCGGTCTTGCGGCAGAGCCCAGCGCGCTGGATCCGCACTACCACAACCTGACGCCGAACATCCAGATCGCGACTCAGGTCTTCGAGCGGCTGGCCGACCAGGACAAGAACCAGGCCCCCCAGCCCATGCTGGCGGAAAGCTGGAAGGCGACCGACGACAAGACCTGGGTCTTCAACCTCCGCAAGGGCGTGAAATTCTCCGACGGCACTGACTTCACGGCGCAGGACGTGATCTACTCCTTCTGCCGCGTCCCGAAGGTCGAAAACTCGCCCTCCTCCTTCGTCGTATCGACGCGGCCGGTCGACACCATGACCGCGCCCGATCCCTATACCATCGTCATCACCACGGCGGCGCCCTTCCCCCTGATGCCCCAGACCGTCTTTAGCGTCGCCATCATGTCCGCCAAGCAGGCGGGGGCGCCGGTAGACCTCAAATACAGCAAGGACGGCTGTCAGGGTGTGGCGCAATGGCCCAGGACCGACGATTTCAACAAGCTGAAATACGCCGGCACCGGCCCTTATAAATACACGCAATACACGCCCGGCGACCGCATCGTCATGGAGCGGAACGACACCTATTGGGGCAAGAAGCCGGTTTGGCAGAAGGTGATCCTGCGCCCGATCACCCAAGCGGCGGCGCGGGTGGCGGCGCTCTTGTCCGGCGATGTCGATTTCATCGAGAACCCGCCGATCCAGGATCTTCCCCGCATCGAAGCGAACCCCACTTTCGCGATCGCGAAGGGGCTGTCGAACCGGATCATCTATCTCCACTTCAACTATCTCGCCGACAGCCCACCCGGCGTGACTGGTACGGAGGGCAAGAACCCCTTCCGCGATAAGCGGGTGCGCGAGGCGATCTCGCTCTCAATCGACCGCGATGCGATCGTGTCCCGCATCATGGGCGGCGTCGCCGTCCCGGCGGCGGAGTTCCTTCCCAACCCGCTTGCCGGCACCAATCCCGGCATAAAGCCGGCAAAGCCCGATCTCGACAAAGCCAAGAAACTCCTGGCCGAGGCCGGCTATCCCAACGGCTTCGGGCTCACCGTCGGCACGCCCAACGACCGCTACATCAATGACGCGCAGGTGGCCCAGGCCGCGGCGCAGATGATGTCGCGGGCCGGGCTCAAGCTGCAGGTCGACGCCATGACTTCGACGACCTTCTTCGACAAACGGACCAAACGGGAATTCGGCCTGTGGCTCGCGGGATGGAGCGCCGATACCGGCGAGATGTCGAACTCGCTGCGCGCGCTTGCGGGCACGCCCGATCCCAAGACCGGCTTCGGCACCACCAATCCCGGCGGCTATTCCAACAAGGAGATGGACGCGCTCCTGACCAAGGCGCTGACCACCGTCGATGACAAGCAGCGCAATAGCTTGCTCGCCGAGGCGTCCCGCATGGTGATGGACGACTACGGCGTAATCCCGCTCCATTTCGAGGTAACGGTCTGGGCCTTCAAGAAGGGGCTGACCTACGAGGCCCAGGTAAACCAGTACACGCGCCCCGACGCCATCGGCCGCCAGTAAGCCCCGGCCTAGACGGCCGGTCCGATGCTTGCCTTCGTCCTCCGCCGCCTGGGTCAAAGCGCCTTCGTCATCGTCGCCATGGCGGCGCTTGTCTTCCTCAGCGTCTATGCCATCGGCAATCCCATCGACATCCTGCTGGCCCCCGACGCCGATCAGCAGGAGCGCGCGGCGGCGATCGCGCGCCTGGGGCTCGACAGGCCACTCTGGCAGCAGTTCCTGACCTTCCTCGTCAATCTTGCCCAGGGCGATCTCGGCAAGTCCTTCGTCTTCGGCTCGGACGCCGTATCGCTCATCCTCGCCCGCTTGCCGGCGACGCTGGAACTGGCGCTCGTAGCCCTGGTGCTGGCGATCGTCGCCGGCATACCGCTCGGCATCCTAGCGGGGCTGCGCAGCGACGGCTGGATCGGCCGCGGCGTGATGACCGGCTCGATCGTCGGCTTCTCGCTCCCGAACTTCTGGTTGGGGATCATGATGATTTTGCTCTTCGCCGTCGAACTCAAATGGCTCCCTGCGGGGGGCCGGGGAGCCACGGGAACATTTCTGGGCCTCCAGTTCTCGCTCCTCGATCCCGCGGGCTGGCCGAACCTTCTGATGCCGGCGCTGACGCTGGCGATCTATAAGGTCTCGCTGGTCATCCGGCTTGCCTATGCCGGGACCCGCGAAGCGATGCTGCAGGACTATGTGCGCTTCGCCCGCGCCAAGGGACTCTCGCCCGCCCGGATCATCGGCGTGCATGTCCTGAAGAACATCCTCATCCCGATCGTCACCGTGCTGGGTCTCGAACTGGGCTCGATGATCGCCTTCGCGGTGGTTACGGAAACCGTCTTCGCTTGGCCCGGGGTGGGCAAGCTGCTGATCGATTCGATCGCTCGGCTCGACCGGCCGGTGATCGTCGCCTATCTCATCATCGTCGTCGGGATGTTCACGCTCATCAATCTGGCGGTCGACATCCTCTATTCGATCCTCGACCCCCGGGTCCGGCTCGCGGACGGAGGACACTGAGATGGCGGGGAGCCTTGAAAGGGGGGCCGGCGCGGCTGAACCCGTCCCGGCGGTCGAGAGTCCCTTCCGGCGTTTCGCCGCGGATTATAGCGCCAATGGGATCGCGCTCGCGGCCTTGCTGACGGTCGTCGTCTTGGCCCTGCTGGCGATCCTGGCGCCCTGGATCGCGCCGCAGAATCCTTACGACCTGACGCAGATCTCAATCTTCGACAACATGCTGTCGCCGAGCGAGCGGTCGCTGGAAGGCAAGCTCTTCCTGCTGGGCACGGACGACCAGGGCCGGGACATGCTGTCGGCCATGATCTATGGACTGAAGCTCTCGCTCTTCGTCGGTGCCGCATCCACGGCGATTGCGCTTGCCGTCGGCGTTTCCCTGGGCGTGGTCGCGGCCTATTTCGGCGGTCTCATTGACAGCGTCATCATGCGGCTGGTCGATCTGCAACTGTCCTTTCCGGCGATCCTGATCGCCTTGATCCTGCTGGCACTCCTCGGCAAGGGCGTGGACAAGGTCATCCTGGCGCTGACCCTGGTGCAATGGGCCTATTACGCGCGCACGGTGCGCGGCAACGCGCTGGTCGAGCGGCGGCGCGAATATATCGAGGCCGCGCATTGTCTGGCGCTGCCCCGCCGCAGGATCATCTTCCGGCATCTCCTGCCCAATTGCATGGCCCCGCTGATCGTCGTCGCAACAGTGCAAGTGGCCCATGCTATCTCGTTGGAAGCGACGCTGTCGTTCCTGGGCGTCGGCGTGCCGATCACCGAGCCTTCGCTCGGCCTGCTGATCGCGAACGGCTACAAATACATCCTTTCCGGCAAATACTGGGTCAGCTTCTTTCCCGGCCTTTTGCTGCTGGCGACGATCCTGTCGATCAATCTCGTCGGCGATCATCTGCGCGATCTCCTGAACCCGCGTCTGAAGCGTTGAACGGGCGATGACTGCGGCGCTCCAGGTCAGCAACCTCGAAACGCATTTCTTCACGCGCGCCGGCGTCGTCAAGGCGGTCGACGGCGTCAGCTTCTCGATCGCGCGCGGAGAGGTGCTGGGTCTTGTCGGCGAATCGGGGTCGGGCAAGACCCTCACAGCCCTTTCGATTCTTGGACTGGTGGACCCACCCGGCAAGATCGTCGCCGGGTCGATCAGGCTTGGAGACGAGGAACTCACCGGGCTTTCCGAGCGGAGCTGGCGGGCGATCCGGGGCAAGCGGATCGCCATGATCTTTCAGGACCCGATGATGACGCTCAATCCGGTTCTCAGGATCGAGACCCAGATGATCGAGGCGGTCCTCGCCCACGCCGTCATGTCGAAGGACAACGCCCGCCAGCGCTGCCGCGAGGCCCTGGCGCGGGTCGGAATTCCGTCGCCCGACGAGCGGCTCACTGCTTATCCGCATCAATTCTCCGGCGGGATGCGCCAGCGGGTCGCCATCGCGATCGCCCTGCTGCACAGTCCCGACGTCCTCATCGCGGACGAACCCACGACCGCGCTCGATGTCACCATCCAGGCGCAGATCGTCGCCGAGGTGCAAAAGCTCGCCGCCGCAACCGGCACGGCCATCCTCTGGGTCACCCACGACTTGGCCGTGGTGTCGGGTCTTTCGGATCGGCTTGCGGTCATGTACGCAGGCCGTATCGTCGAGGAAGGGCCGACGACGGAGGTCCTGGCCCGCCCCGCACATCCTTACACCCAGGGCTTGCTCCGCTCGCTGCCGGTGAACAACCAGCGTGGCAGGCGGCTGAACCAGATCCCGGGATCAACGCCGTCCCTGCTGCGCCTGCCGCCAGGGTGTCCCTTTGCGCCCCGCTGCGAGGCGAGGCAGGAGGATTGCGTCTCCACGCGCCCGCCGGAATCGCAGCACGGCACCGAGCGGCGGCTGAGATGCTTCCATCCCCTTGGGGAAGTATCTCCATGAAGCCGCTCATCGAAGCCCGCCACGTCTCGAAGCGCTTCACGCGGCCACCCGATCTGGCGGCGAAGATGGCAGCGCTGCTGGGCGGCAAGGCGCGACATGAGGTGGTCCACGCGCTCGACAACGTCAGCCTCGGCCTCGCGGAAGGGGAAGTCCTGGGTCTCGTCGGTGAATCGGGTTCCGGCAAATCGACGCTGGGCCGCATCCTCGCGGGGATCTGGGAGGCCAGCGACGGCGAGGTCCTCTTCGAAGGAGAGCGGCGCGATGACCTCGGCTCTGGCGATCGTCGGAAGGCGGATCTGGCCGTTCAGATGGTGTTTCAAGACCCGATGTCCTCGCTCAATCCCCGGATGCGGATCGCCGATATCATCGGTGAGGCGCCGCTCTTTCACGGGATCGTGCCGAAATCGCAGCTCGCGGCCTATGTGGCGGACCTGATGGAAAGGGTCGGGCTTGATCCGAGTTTCGCGGACCGCTTTCCGCATCAATTCTCCGGCGGCCAGCGGACCAGGGTCGGCATCGCCCGTGCCCTGGCCGTAAAGCCTCGCGTGATCGTCGCAGACGAGGCCGTGGCGTCGCTCGACGTGTCGATCCAGGCCCAGATCATCAATCTCTTCATGCAGCTCAGGGCCGAGTTCGGGCTCGCCTATCTTTTCATCAGCCACGATCTCGGCGTCGTGCGCCACTTGGCCGACCGGGTGGCGATCCTCTATCTCGGCCGGGTCGTGGAGATCGCGCCAGCCGATGAGCTCTTCCAGAACCCCGGTCATCCCTATACCCAGGCGCTCCTCGCCAATATGCCCAAGTTGGAGACCGGAAAGCACGCCTTCGCGCCCCTCCAAGGGGAAATCCCGAGCCCCTTAAATCCGCCGACGGGTTGCCATTTTCACCCCCGCTGCCCCTTTGCCATGGAGCGCTGCACGACGGCAGTTCCGGTGCTCCAGGAGACCGCGAGAGGTCGACGGTCCGCCTGCCATTTGAATGATCACCCATAGATGTCACGTCGCTGGTATCAGGTAGGCTTGACGATCACGCAATCTTCGGGATGGAACGCGATATCTATCCGCTCTCCCGACTTGCAGATCTCTTCCATGGCGCGATGATGAACGCCACAGCGGATCGAGATTTCCGTCCCGTCCGCCAACATGGCGTAAACCGTCAGTTCGTCCCCCCGGTAAATGACCTCATGGGCCGTGGCTGACAGCCTATTGAGATCGCTTCCGTCATCGCCTCTGACGATCTGGATGCGCTCAGGCCGGATGACCAGCAACCCTCGCCCAGAGGGATCGGTATCTATGCCGCCCCCTACCCTCAAGTTCGTACCCGCGGCCACGATCCCCGCCCCCTCGACGTTGACGGGGATAAGGTTCGATTGACCGATGAAGTTGGCGACGAAACGGCTTTGCGGCGTCTCGTAGAGATCGCGCGGCGTTCCCATCTGCATGATCCGCCCGTTGTCCATGACCGCCACCCGGTCCGACATGGCCATGGCTTCCCCCTGGTCATGGGTAACATAGACCGTGGTCATCTTAAGCGAATGATGAAGCCGCTTGAGTTCAACCTGCATCTGCTCGCGCAAATTTTTATCGAGCGCGGATAGGGGTTCATCCATCAGCAGAACTTTGGGCGCGAAGACCACTGCCCTCGCAAGCGCAACGCGCTGCCGCTGGCCGCCGGAAAGCTCCTGAACCCGGCGATGGCCGAGACCGTCAAGACGAACGAGCTTCAGCGCCTCATCGACTTTCACCCGGCGCTCGGCCGCGGGGACACGGCGAAGCTTCAGGGGATAGGCGATATTCTCAGCCACATCCATATGCGGGAAAAGGGCGTAGTTCTGAAAAACCACGCCGACGTCGCGGCGATGGGGCGGCATCCGGATCATCTCGGTTGCGCCGAATTTCAGGCTCCCTGCATCGGCGCGGATGAAGCCTGCGATCGCCATGAGCAACGTCGTCTTGCCCGATCCGGAGGGGCCAAGAAGCGTGAAGAACTCGCCGTCGCCGATGTCGAGATCAATATTGTCCAGGGCGACAACGGAACCATAAGACTTTCGCATACCGCGCATCGAAATGGACTGGGTCACCCGTCCTCACTCGTGGGGAAAGTTCCTACCTAAAACGAATGGGTCCGTCGGCGCGCCTCGGGCGATCCCAACATTCTTGACCTCAAGCCAGGCGCCTTCAGAAAGCAAGGCTATTCCGCGGCCAGATGATCGATCCGCCCGCCATAAAACATGTCCATCTGCGGAGCGAAGGCACGAGGTGTCGGCGATTTCATCCAGAGGCGGAGCATGTGGCGGCGGCGCTCAGGCTCGGGCCAATCCTCGAAATGAGTGCGGGCATGCAGTACCGTCAGGTCGTTGATGAAGAGCATTTCGCCCCGCTCCAGCGTGAAGCGCACCGCGATATCTTCGCGCGCCGCGATCTCGTCGAGGGCGTCAATCCCCTGGAGAAGCTTCGCGGGAACGGGCTCGCCCTGTGCCTCTGCAGCGAGAGTGATGAAATCGCGCACATAGCGCACGCTGACCTTGCCCTCGACCGCGCAGAACACGGGAACGTTGAACGGGGTGACATCGGGCTCACCCGCTTGCTGACGGCCCTTGCGGTAATAGGGATAGCCCTTGTAGAGCGCGTCGATCGTATCGGGATGTTCCCGCAGGATCTGGTTGTGGACCGCAAGGCCCGAGGCGATTCGGTTGACGCCACCGACCTTGGCGACCTGGAGCGGCATGAGGCCCAGGATTTCGCCGGTAGGATTGTCGGTGTGAAGCAGAAGCTCCTCGTTGCCATATTGCTTGCGGCGGCGGGTCATGTTGCTGGTCTGCGGCAGATCCAGGAGGTGGTCAATCCGCTGGCCATCCTTGGTCTGCGGCATGGGAAGGCCGAGATGGAGCCCGATACCCCAATAGGCCCGGGTCAGCTCGTCGCGGGAATAGCGCTCGGGCGTGCAGCCCCGCAAAATGGCGGCCCCCCTACCGTTCGTCAGTTCCTCCGCGATTTCGGCACAGAGCCCGTCGATGGCGGGATGGCGGAATTCCGCGAAGGTGATTTCCTCGACCGGCTTATGGGACGTCTTGGCGATGAGCCCATCGATCGCTGTGAGCTGAGCCTCGTCGAGCTGGCGTACGAGCCCCTCCTTGCCACCGATTTCGGCGCTGGTCCACACGCTGCGCCCGGTCGCCAAAGCCTGCTTCGTCATCCTATCCGCTCCTCGCCCGGCGTCGTTGCCGGTCCCGAATATCCCTGATACCGTAACTCGAGAGTATAACGCGGCTCAGCGCAAGGATGAAGGGGAACGGTCGGATCATGAGGTCGAGATTGATGGGAGCGGCCGTCCTGGGCCTCGGGCTGGTCGCGGGCGCCGCTCAAGCCGAGGACATTACCTTGAACCTCGCATCCTATGGCGGTATCGCCCAGGAGGCGGAGATGAAGGCGCTTTTCGAGCCTGCGGCCAAGAAGCTCGGCATCACCATCAAGCCCTTCTCGATACAAGGCACGGCGCGCATCGCCACTTTACGCGCCCAGCAAAAGGCCAATGCTCCGACCTTCGACATCATGGAGTTCTTCGCCGGAGTCTGCGAGCAGCTCTCCCGCGAGGGACTGACGGAAAAGCTCGACTACAACATCATCAACACGGACGGCATTCCCAAGGAGGTGATCGGCGAGAATTGGGTCGGGATCGACACCTACACCTCGGTCATCTCCTATAATACCAGCACCTTCAAGACCGGCGGCCCGCAGACCTGGGCAGATGTCTGGGACCTGAAGAAATACCCCGGCAAACGCTCCTTCAATCCCTCGGACCACACGCTGGAGATGGCGCTGCTCGCCGACGGCGTCGCGCCCGACAAGCTCTATCCGGCGGATATCGACCGCGCTTTCAGGAAGCTCGAAGAGATCAAGCCCTCGGTCGTCGCCTGGTGGACCACCGGCGCGCAGGCTACCCAACTCGCCAGGAACGAGGAAACCGACGTGCAGTCGACCTGGCACGAGCGGGTCGAGGAGGCGATCAAGACCGGCGCGCCCTATGCTTTCCACTTCAACCAGGCGATCGTGGGTTCCGATTGCATGGTCATCCCCAAGGGGGCGCCGCACAAGGACCTCGCCATGAAGGTCATGAACCTGGCTATCTCGGCCGAGGCCCAAGCCGACCTGCCGAAATACACCACCAACGGTCCGATCAACACGAAGGCCTATGCGACCGGCAAGATCACAGCCGCGCAAGCGAAGGACCTTTCAACCTCGCCCGAAAACCTCCAGCACATGATCGTCCAGGACGTGAAATGGTGGTCCGAACACGGCAGCGAGGTGCAGGAGCGCTTCAACAAGCTTCTTAATTAAGGCTCAAGGATCGCGCCTTCGCCCAGCCAGAAGGTGAAGGATCACCGGCGGCAGCATGGTGATCATGAGCATGACGGTGGAAATCGCCGCGATTGTCGGATCGATCTCCGATAACAGGGTCATGAACATGCGGTTCGTCAGCGTCGCCGTTTCGCCGTTCGAGAGGAGGGACGCGATCACCACCTCGTCGAAGGACGCGATGAAGGCGAAAAGCGCGCCGGAAATCACCGAATAGCGGATCTGCGGCAGGGTCACCGTGAAGAAAGCGCGCAGCCGGGATGCTCCGAGACTGCGCGCTACCGCTTCCTGGGTCATGTCGTAGGAGGCGAGCCCAGCCGTCACCGCCACCAGCACAAAGGGGATTGTCAGTACCATATCGGCCATGATGAGGCCGCCCAGCGTATTGACCAGCCCGATTTTGGCGTAGACGAAGTAGGTCGCGATCGCGAAGAGAATCACCGGCACCATCAACGGGCTCACAAGAATTCCGCGAATGACCTTGGCGAAGGGCGGATTGCCCACATGCAGGCCATAGGCGGCGGCGGTGCCGAGCGGGGTCGCCAGCAGTGTGGTAATGGCCGCGAGCTTCAAGGAGACCAAGGTCGGATCGCGCCACTCGGCGAGCGAGAAATAGCGGATATACCAGCGCAGCGAGAAACTGGGCGGCGGGAACTTCAGCGTCTCCGATCCTGAGAAGGACATCGGCACGACGATCAGTGTCGGCACCACGAGATAAATCATCACCAGGGCCGCGAGCAGATAGAGCCAAAGCCTCCGGTGGTGGGGGATGAAGTTTTCCATTTCGCCCCGTCAGAGCGCGCGCTTGCCGAGAGAGGCCAACTTGCTCAAGACGGCAAGGATTGCCACGGTCACGGCGAGAAGCACGACACCCAAGGCCGAAGCCGGTCCCCAGGTAGGGTAGAGCGAAATGCTGTCAGAGATGCGCTGGGCGATCATCTGCACCTTGCCGCCGCCCAGGATCGCGGGCGTCACGTAGAAGCCGAGACAAAGGATGAATGAACCGCTCCGGGTTTGCCGGAGGCTCCAACTCCTGAGAAGGTGGGGCCATGATGAGCAAGACAACGAACAAGTTTTCACCGGAAGTTCGCGAGCGGGCAGTCCGGATGGTTCAGGATCACCTGGTCGATTACCCGTCACGGTGGGCTGCGGTAGTT
>CANJCB010000046.1 GCA_947473305.1 Rhodospirillales bacterium | reverse complement strand
TCACCAGCACCTGATCACCCGGGAAATCGACGGCTGAAAATGAGAAGGGGGTCCGATCGGACCCCCTTCTCATTCCCGAAACCCCAGCCAGCGAGTGGCTCCCTTTGCCTCCGCCACGTGGCTCCCTTTGTCTCCGGCGTTGACACCTTACGCATAGAACTTTGTTTTCCTGATTCGCCGCGGTTATAATTAGCAGTGGCCGGGCGAGGACTTGTGCCTAGGTTGATTATTCCAATGGGATGAGCCCGTCGAGGTTCGAATGGGGCTGTTCGGATTATAGTCTAGTCTCCGGTCGTTGATAATCACGCGAGGAAGTCGATCACTCGCCGTTGGAACGCTCGTCTCCAAGTCGCCTCTAGAGCGCTCCAGGCTCGCTACTCACCGAGGTGACTCGTCGCTGCTCAAATCTGGGTGCGATTTACGAGGCAATGAGCTGGTCGGAGTTCTTTCGGAACCACTGATAAGCATCGGCGAGGCCTTCGCGAAGGCCTATCTTCGGTCGCCAGCCAAGATTTAGGAGCCTCGTGGTGTCGAGAAGCTTTCTCGGCATCCCATCTGGCTTATCGGTCGCGTAGCGGAATCCTCCCTTGAAGCCGACTGTCTCGGCCACCATGCCGGCGAGTTCGGCGATGCTGACATCTTCGCCCCAGCCGACATTGAGATGCAATTCTGCAGAGTAATGTTCGAGAATGAAGATAAGCGCGTCCGCAAGATCGTCCACATGGAGGAACTCGCGTCGGGGCTTCCCCGTCCCCCAGATCTCAACCTCCTTGTCACCGTGCACCTTGGCCAGATGGGTCTTGGCGAGGAGAGCGGGGATGACGTGGCTGCTTTCGAGATCGTAGGTGTCACCCGGCCCATAGAGGTTGGTAGGTTGCGCGGCCACGAAATCGCAGCCGTATTGCCGGCGCATCGCGGCGCCGAGCTTCATACCGGCGATTTTCGCCAGCGCATACCATTCGTTGGTGGGTTCGAGCGGGCCTGTGAGAAGCGCCTCCTCGGTTATCGGCTGGGGCGACAGACGCGGGTAGATACAGGAGGAGCCCAGGAAGAGGACCTTCTTGGCGCCGCTGCGTCGGGAGGCCTCCAGCACATTTCCCGCTATCATCATGTTGTCATAGAGGAATTCCGCCGGCCGCGTTGAATTAGCGAGGATGCCGCCTACGGTTGCGGCCGCGAGGATTACGACATCGGGACGATTGGCCTCGAACCAGGCCTCGGTCTCAGCCTGGCGGCGCAGGTCAGCCTCGCTGCGGGTGGCTGTCAGAATTTCGCAATCGACTCGGGCTAGTCGGCGGCGGAGGGCGCTGCCGACCATGCCGCCATGACCGGTAACAAAAATCCGCCGGCCAGCCAGCGGAAACGTAACGGGAGCTTCGGCCATCGACTGTCAACCCCCGGCTGTGACGCTGCGCGCTGGCGAATCGTAGCCAGCCTTCTTCAGCGCACTTTCCCGCTTCGCAAGGTCGAGGTCATGGGCAACCATCATCTTGATCAACTCTCTGAATTGCATGCGAGGCTTCCAGCCCAGCTTCGCACGCGCCTTCGCGGCATCGCCTTGCAGCGCATCGACCTCGGTCGGGCGCAGGTAGCGTTCGTCAAGTTCCACATGTTTACGCCAGTCGAGATCAACCTCGCCGAATGCGACCTCGACCAGATCGCGGACGCTGTGGGTCTCACCGGTGGCGACGACGTAATCGTCGGGTGCCTCCTGCTGGAGCATCAGCCACATCGCCTCGACGTAATCGCCTGCGAAACCCCAATCACGTCTTGCTTCGAGATTGCCGAGGAAGAGCTTGTCCTGCAGGCCTTCCTTGATGCGGCCGACCGCGCGGGTCACTTTGCGGGAGACGAAGGTCTCGCCGCGCTTTGGGCTCTCGTGGTTGAATAGAATGCCGTTGCAGATGAAAAGCGCATAGGCTTCCCGATAATTCACCGCATACCAATGGGCGGCGAGCTTGGCAACGGCATACGGGCTGCGGGGGCGAAAGGGTGTGGATTCGTTCTGGGGCGGCGGGGCGGAGCCGAACATCTCCGAGGAGCCTGCCTGATAATAGCGCACCCGTTTGCCGCCATGGGTCTCGTGATTGCGCAGTATCTCCAGCAGGCGAAGCGTACCAACGGCCACGATATCGGCCGTATATTCCGGAAGCTCGAAGGACACCTTTACATGGCTTTGAGCGGCAAGATTGTAAATTTCATCGGGCGCCACCGCGTCCAGAACGCGGCTTATGGCAGTGCCGTCCGAGAGATCGCCATAATGGAGAGTGAGCTTAGGACCGCTCGTATGGGGATCGTGGTAGAGATGGTCGATGCGGTCAGTGTTGAATAAGCTGGCACGGCGGATCAGGCCATGAACCTCGTAGCCCTTAGCCAGGAGGAATTCGGTGAGATATGCGCCATCTTGACCGGTGACGCCGGTAATTAACGCTCGTTTCGCCATGCTATCTCGCCTCTTCGCAGAACCTGAGGTTCTTATACTCCGTTTTGCCGAAATGGTCTGACCTCTGCGGGTGATTCAAAATCCCTGTGTTGAAAAAATAGCCCGCCAGCAGGCGGGCGTCTTCCCCGAGAAGCGGGCCAAAGATCATGCTGTCGTCGTCGCGGCCCTATTCTCTCCCGTAGCCGCTTTATTCCGGTCCTCTGTGGCGCTTCGCGCGATAAAGGTTTCACCCATCACAAGAATATCCATCTCGGTGCGCAGAAAACACTCCAGCGCTTCCTCGGGGCGGCAGACGACCGGCTCGTTCTCGTTGAACGAGGTATTAAGCACCATCGGCACGCCGGTCAGATCGCGGAAGTATTCGATCAGCCGATAGTAGCGCGGGTTGGAATGGCGATAGACCGTCTGCAATCTTCCAGAACCGTCGACGTGGGTGACGGCTGGGATTTGAGCGCGCTTGTCCGCCCTCACCTGGAATACCTGCATCATAAAGGGGACCGCGTCATCCTCCTCGAACCAGTCGCTAACCGCATTATCTAGTATCGATGGTGCGAAGGGCCTGAACGATTCGCGCTTCTTGATCTTGGAATTGAGAATGCTCTTCATATCGACCCGGCGCGGATCACAGACGATCGAGCGGTTGCCCAGCGCCCGCGGCCCCCATTCCAAGCGACCTTGGAACCAGCCGACGACTTTCCCGTCGGCGACTGCCCGCGCTGCGCGCCGGCACAGCTCTTCTTCGTCTCCGACTTCTTCGATCGCGCAACCGGCAGCCACAATATCGTCGTGGCGGTCTCGAACGAGCGCGGCGACCTCGCTCTTCGAGAAATGCGGACCCCAGTATGCATGGTCCATAACAAACGATCGTGCGCCACCGAGCTTGTGCCAAGTGGCAAAGGCTGCACCGATCGCGCCACCGGCATCGCCCGCGGCGGATTGCACATAGACTTGGCGGTATGCGGTTTCCCGGCGGATCTTTCCGTTGGCGACCGAGTTGGCGGCGCAGCCTCCGGCTAATGCAATATTGGTTAGTCCGTGCTGCTTCTGCGCTACTCGGATCAGGTTGAAGAAGGCTTCTTCGTACATCGCCTGCACTGAGCGCGCGATATCGCGGTGACGGTCTTCCAACGGTTGGTCGGGCCGGCGCCGGGGGCCGAGTAACCCTTCAAGAGCGGGTGAGAAGAGTTCGGTAAAATCCGGCACTCCCGAGGACCAGGAAAAAGCGATCCGCTCGCGATGGTGCCGGAAATATTTCAGATCGAGTTCGAAGCCGCCGCGCTCATCCAGGGTTACGATTCTGCGCATTGCTTCCAAATGGGCCGGTTTGCCGTAAGGAGCCAAGCCCATGATCTTGTACTCGTCACCGTAATGCGGAAAACCTAAAAACTGGGTGAGTGCTTGATAGAAGATGCCAAGGGAATGAGGAAAATGAACCCGTCCGCCGACCGCGAGGTCAGCGCCTCGACCAACCGCCCAAGCGGCGCTGGCAAAATCACCCATCCCATCGACCGAGACCACGATCGCCTCGTCAAACGGTGAGACATGAAAGGCCGAAGATAGATGCGCTAGATGGTGTTCCACATTGTGGAACGCGCCCCGAAATGCGTCGCCGGGAAATTCCCGCGCAAGAAGTTCGGGAAGCGCCTCTCTCGCCTGCCGATTCCTGAGCCGGCCCAGAGCCAGCCCGATGGCTCTGGGATGCGTCGCGAGATAGGCAAGCCTGCGGAAGTTGTTGGTCTCACTGTCTTGATTGATAGCGACGTGATCGACATCCGCCAGGCGCGCTCCTGCTTCCGTCAGACAATAGTCAATCGCCTGAGCCGGGAATCCCGCGCAATGCTTAATGCGCCGGAAACGCTCCTCTTCGGCGGCCGCAAGCAGCACACCGTCGCGCATCACAGCCGCCGCTGCATCGGCATGGAAGGCGTTAATGCCGAGAATGAGCATCCGAAGACCTCGTCACTCTGGGCTCGCGGAGAAAAAAACCTGGGAATTGCCGTACCAACTATGTAGCGGCAGGGGGCTGAAACCCAGCACTCGCACGCTATAATTCGCATCTCGTAGGGCACCTAGCGCGCGGCGGAAATCAAATCCTTTATGGCTGACCTTGATGTCCGGCGCGCGCGCGCCGGGCACGCCGAATACGCCAGCCATTATCAACTCAACCAAGCCGTATTCGCGCCGATGAGGCGGCAGAAGGAATCGGTTTAGTTCCTTTAAAAACAAGGCGGGCCCGATCTCGATGGGGGCGCTGAACAACAGAACGCCGTGGCGCGCTAGCATGGTTTTGGAAAGACTGAGGAAATCACGAAACTCTTGGTCGCTGAGGTGTTCGAGGACTTCGAAAAGTGTCACCACATCGAATGGTCCGTGCCGAACAGCGTCCGTTAAATTCTCAAAGGTCGGAACGCCAGATTGAAGTGTGGCCGACATATAGGGATCGTAGCCGATCGCCCGCTCGCCCGCCTGTGCGAGCGCATTGACGAAGCTGCCCGCTCCACACCCATAGTCGAGGAGTATGCCACCGTGAAGCAGGCTACGGGCCAAGGCTACGGACCGATGAAGACGTCGCCGATGCGCAAACCGAGCAAGAGGATTGCGTGAGTTGAGCGTGTTGTTCTCGTAAAGGTCTCCGGCGTACTTCACAGGGTGTCCTTCCGCGACGATTCCGCGATCAAGAACGGCTGGAGCGTCTTTCGGCTATAGGCGGCTGGCGCCTTCGAAGGCGTGATATTGGAGACGGACGCTATGAAGGTCATGGGGAGTCCATTAGGACGAAGTCGACTATTACGTCCAGAGCTATCTGGCCGACGTGCCTGCGGCGCGGTGGTAATGCGGGGTGATCAGCACCGCGCCTTCATGCATTTCTCAGCGTCCCGCAGGATCAATCAAAACGGACGCTTGAGGGGGGCGGTCTACCGCGTGCCAGCCATTCGTAAACTGCCAGCATTTCCGCCACTACTCGATCCCAGGAAAACTCGCGTAGCATCCAGGCACTTCCTTGCGCGCCCATGGCCTTCAGCGAATCACGCGGCATCGCCATGGCCTGTTCCATCGCCAAGGCAAGCGGTGTGACACCGTGATCGATCCACCAACCACACCCCTCGGTCTCAAGTCGTTGCCAAGGGGCTCCCTTGGATGAGATCACGGGAATGCTCGCAGCGAGAGCCTCTGCTACGGTAAGGCCGAAATTCTCGTTGAGGCTCGGAAGCAGGAAAAGCTCTGACTGCCGATAAGCCGTTTTCTTCTCGTCATCGTACAGTGGTCCTTCGACCGTGACACGGGCGAGCCCCAATTCCACGATCAACGCGCGAAGAAACCCATCGTATCCCCGTTCTGGGGAACCGATGATACGCAACCGCCAATCTGGATGTGCTGCCTCGACCAGCGCCCAAGCGCGAATAAGACGGTCGAGCCCTTTCTTCGGATGTAATCTCCCCAACGAAAGCGCGACCCGTTCAGTTGGGGGAGCATTTTCGGTGGGACCCCAGCTTGGGACATCAATTCCGTTGGAAATGACAGTCACGGGATTGCGGAGACCAAGGGAACGGATTTCTTGATATTCGGCCTCACTCGTAGCATGGAGGCATGCGGCTTGGCGCACGACGCTGCCCTGGAGGAGCGCCCAAAATGCCTTTTTCTTTATTCGAGAAAAGTTGAGCGCGGCGGGAGCCAGCATGCCACGGGGCGATACAACCAGCGGCTTTCCTGCCGCGCGCGCCGCCCACCCGGCCTGGACATTTGGCATCAGCCATATTCCGTGATTATGGATCACGTCGACAGATGTTGCCGCGTGATTCAAGGCGTTCGCAAGTCCGGACGAAGCGTGCAATCTGCGCAAGATCGGTATGGCGCCGAAGTCGACGGGGAATCGGCTATCGCGATAGCCATGCGTCGCGTTGCTGGAGGGGAACTGCTCATCGCATACCGAGAGTATTTCAATTTGCGCGCCCGCCTGGCCTAATCCGGCGCACAGCGTGGGAACGCTATAAGCTATTCCGCCATACCGCTTCCCAAGTCCGGCAACGATGTGGACGGCACGAAGCGCAGGAGGCTTTGGATCACTAGGTAACCGGGTGTATCCGTTCGATACGCTGGATAACACGATCTTACCTTGCGGCTTTGTATGCCGCCAAGCCTAGCGGTCGTGTCACGCGCAATGAGATCAGGCGGGCTAGAGCATGTGATGGAGCCTCGACTAATATAAAAAACAGGTATGAGAAGCCGAGTGTCAGTGCCATCACCAGACCCCAGTTGACTAGAGAAGCGTGGCTATAAATAGAATTTCGATTGAGAAATGAAATTACCAAAGGATGCACGAGATAAAGTGAATAACTCCACGTTCCGAACCAGATGAGCAATGCAGGGGGAGGCGCTGCCTTCGCAAGTTCCGCCTGAAGCCACAAAAATGCGAACCCGCCGACGACAATGCCGGACGCCGTCTGATGCAGACCACTGTGAAAATGCATCACGAGCGCCAGCCACATTATACCCCATGCTCCGGCGCGCCACCAGCCGATGCTAATGTGAAACCCGGCCCATCTGCCTGTGGGCGATTGTGAATTTCTAACCCACTCGGCCAGTGTCGCCCCTAGCAGCCAAACGGGCAGCAATATTACCGAGGTGCCAATGATACCGACGTCGCTCCAATCTACCGCTGGGAATGTGAAGGTAACCACGGTAAATGCGGAAATCATTGAAATGAGTAGAACAGTTCCCACACCTACGCGGCGATATATGAGGTGTAATAGCGGGTAGAGAGCGTAATAAATCTCCTCACAAATGACACTCCAGAGCGTAGATTTCCAAAGTATAGAGTTTTTTCCGAATAATATTACTTCAGTTTGCAAGGTGTGAAGAATTACGACAACCGCCAGGATGGGTATCCCAATCCGCAGGTATCGGCGAAGATAGAAACGGACCACCGGGAATCTATCGCCCGGGTTGGCAAAGGGCTGGTGGATGCAAAATCCGGAGATGACAAAGAAGGCGATAACGGCGGGGGGACCGAACGCAAAGGTTTCCCAGAAACGTGCTAAGCTGCGCCACATGCGGTCGACTTGATCGATCGACCCGAATATTGGGGGCATGCCCGTGTGACCGAGGACAACGACGAGCGCAAGAATTCCGCGCAGTGCATCGAGAATTGTAAAGCGCCCAGGCGTACTCGGGGTGATAATGTCCCCCCTCAGTTCTCGCGCCGTTCCGGACATATTTTTAAGGCGCGAAATCAGCCTGTCCAACATGCCTTACCTGCGTGTTTCGGGGCTTATTCTCAAGTTGCCTATGCAGGATTGCCGCACCGTAGCGCAATGTAAGTGCCAGCACAAGAAACGCCGTAATCAATCCCCCGAATTCCTTGTCGATGTTACCAGCAAAGGCCAGGGAATTAAACAAGCAGGCAACCGCAAATCCTTCTCGTATAAGTTGCGGTGCTCGTCTCGTGACGAAATATGTGTAGATCGAGCCGACAATCATCCCAAGCACGACCATCGGTATCAATAGGCCGGGAAAGCCAAAGTCGATATAGGCCTGCGCGACATAGCCTAGCCCGATTGACGTTTTCGAATCGATCCTTAACCCGAGTACCCGTGTGGTCTGCGCCGAATCGTCAAGGATTGCTTTATCAGGGAAGAACAGCCGCGGGGTTACGATGTGCAATAGAGCGCGCTTATATATGCCTTCTTCTGCATCCGTATTAGCAGTCATCACCATGGCATAATATTTTGTGTATCCGACTCTGCTCAATAGGTCGACAGTGGCGGTGGTGAAGTCAAACTCAGCGCTTGTGTATTTCTCGGCGAGCCATACAAAGGAGGCCCAAGGGCCGTTCGCGACGATGTCGGCTCTGTACTCCTTCTTTACCGCCGTCCAGGCGATCGAGATGTAAAGCACCACTGCAACTCCCGTGAATGCAAGTACCGCCTGTTTCCGAGTGAAAGAGCGTGAGTTGGCCGCTAGAGCAATCAGGACGATGAAAAAGCCCTCCTTATAGCTTGCCCAAAAACCGGTACTTCCGATCACGATTTCGGCAACGATCACTACGGTAAGCAGAAGAAAATGGCGGCCAGTCGCAAATATCTTTGCGGCGAGCATGTAGATCAAGGTGAACTTCAATAACGAGAATGCGTAGGTGGGTTGCGCCAGGCCCGGTACAGCTTGACCTATAATTCCCAGCAGGGCAGTGACAGGTTGGACCAGGATATAAGCCAGCGCTATGCGGTGCACCGAGTAGGGCGCGGCAGTCCCCATCTGATCATTTGGGGTGCTCAGACGATACCTAAACATCGAGCCGCCAATGATCAGTCCGCCTCGGATGCCGATAGACAGGAATATCATTGCACATGAGCTTTGAATAATAGCGTCAGGAAATGTGTAAACTATGACACCATAATCCCACCCGGCGTTGTATATCTCGATCGTCGCTATGTCGGCCCAGATCGAGAGCATATTGATCGCAATCATCCACACTAATACCGGGGGGGCCTTGTGCCACCCGATGGCGATCAGCGCCGCTATAAATGCGAGGATTGATATGATCCACAGTTCTGACACTGAGGATGCCACCACCAAGATCAGCAGCAGAACGGCCAGCGGAAAGCACAAGTAGGCGTTGGTAAGAACTCTTCTCATCTCGCTGTCCTAAGACGCGGTACTTCTGGTTGGTGAATGGTCGACAGAAGGCGGCAAAAATCGTCAGTGAAGCGTTCACGACTAAATTGTTGTGTTGCACGCATACGCGCTGCCGCACCCATCAGTTTCCGAAGGTTGGAACTCTCGAGCAGCTGGTCTATTCGCTCAGCGAGCTGAGCTGGAACTTGCGGAGCGACGAGATAGCCAGTTGTGCCATCGATGATAATCTCGGAGAGGCCACCTTTCCGAGTGGCTACGACCGGTATGCCAAAGAATGAGGCCTCAAGGGCGGTGAGGCCAAAAGGTTCTTCGAATCGAGAGGGCACGACGCAGATGTCGATATCTCGGTAAATTTTCGATCTATCAGAGACATAGCCGTGCCAGATAATACGTTCAGCGATACTCCGAGATTCTGCCAACTCGACGAGTTCCCGGGTGTACTCGCGATCGTGATCTCCGAATATGTGAAGTCGCGCGCTCGGATGGTGGCCAACAGTCATGGCGAATGCCTCGATCAGGTCCTCGTGCCCCTTCCATGCCCCCACTTGGCCTACGATGCCGATATCGCTGCCAGTAGACCCGCGATCTTCGGTGTTGAAGCCAGCCGTAGGATCACTGATCCCGTTGTGAATAACCCGAATCTGGGAAGCCGGAACGCCAATTCGGCTGAGAGAATCGCTCACCGCTTGGGAGACCACGACGTAGCAACGCAAGCGCCGTGTCAGTATCCTGAACAGGCGAGCATAGCGCGGCTTGTCGGGGATCACTTCATGCAACCAAAAGATGTCCCGATGGGGGCGCAGAAAAGGCCAGAGTACTAGCAGGTGATGCCAGTTCGTGTGGATAATGCTGGACGGTCTTTCTCGCGTCAGGATGCGCCAATAGTTGAAAAGCATCTTCGGCAGGTGCATCAACTGATCCGCGGTCATGCGCATGCAATCGAACGTTAGCGTGGCGGAGATGAATCCAAGACGTATCTGGTAATGCGGCAGTCCCAGGTCGTCGAGGCGCTTGCTAAACGCGCCGTTACTCCATCTGCTCGTAACGTAGATTATCCTCATTCCAGCAACGTGAAGACCCTGCCCCAACTCCAGCGCCATAATTTCCTTGCCAGAGACGATATTGCCCCCGCATATAATAGCGATGCTCAATTTGATGCCCCTTATGAGGTCGTGAGCTTATCGCATTAAATGCAAATGGCTGCTGAAGAAAATAGCCATTCGGCGCTTTCAGTCACTGCTTTTTGTCCTTCGGGGCCTCGTTGGAAATGTCCGATCGGTTAGATTTTCGCCGCCTGCAGACTTTAATGTCGACATCAATGCGAGCTTCCGAATGCCAAGCCGATCCGCTTCACACTATAATCGAACGAGAACTTCGAAGGGACCTGTGGCTTAGTGACACCCCTTGGCTGGCGGCTGGCCAAGCTTTCCAGGCTGGAGGCGAGGGCGTCTATATCGGCGAAGGGAAAGACGAGATTGGGGGCGATAGTCCCCAGGTCCTCCGCGCATCCACAGTGGTCGCTGATCACGCAGGGCAAGCCACTCGCCATCGCTTCATTGACGACGAGACCCCAGGTCTCGCCGTAATCTGAGGGTAGCACAAGGCAGTCGGCGGCGACGTAAGCCTCGGAGATTTCGGTCTGATTGAGAAAGCCAGCGAAAGAGACGAGCGGTCGCTCATCCGACGTGATGCGTGATTGAGTTGCGCTCCCGTCAGCATCGAACACGACACGACACGTCTGGCGCAATTCGTCATTCAATTCGCCCGAACCGACGAATAAAAGATGGATGTTAGCGCCTCTGGCTCTGAGTTGCGTCGCTGCGGCGACGAGATCTTGTGGGCGCTTCTTGCCGATAAACTTGCCGCAGAACAGGGCTACGAACGCGTCGTCGCTAATCCCCCAGCGCGCTCGAATGTCGGCTCGCTGCGGTCGTGCTGCCGCAGCCTGTGTTGCAAATCGGTCGTTGTCTACCGCATAGGGTGCGTCATCTAGGCGGGCATCGGGGATGCCGTATCGCTGGTAAAGGCGCTTGTTAGCCTTACCGATGCAGAAAAATCTATCCACCCGCGCGAAAAGCTGCCCAAGCACTACGCGCTTGACCAAGCCCTTCCATCGGGAGGGCACCGACAAATCGTTACTTTCCCCACGTAACCAAACTTCGCATCCTGCCCGTTTAGCCGCGCGGACAGCCTGCCAATACGCAAGTACCTGCCAGCCTTGGATCCAAACGATGCGCGCCCCAGCCGCGCGCAACATTGGTTCGAGTGGCTCGACAATGCGGCAGCGCATGAATGTCGTAGGCGCCGCTCCTTGGGCGACCTTCATTAGGCGGTGCGGATAACCGACCAGCATATCGATATCCCAAGCAAAGGCTCTGCGGAACTCGACATCGTGGCTGGTGGTAACAGCATGATGAGTGAGATACCAGACCTCGAACGGTACGCGACCATCCTTAGCCAGTTCTTGCCACAGCGGCACTTGGTATTGGATCGGATGAGTTGTAATGATCACGAGCATCTAGGCGCTCTTGGATTGGGATCGTGGCGTGCTTCTCGCCAGTGTCGGATCGATATCTTCAAGATTTGCCGAGAACGCGCCACCTTTCGGCGATGTGGGGTCAATTGGCCCAAAACGCCGACGCAAACCACCGGAATTTACAGTGGGGATCATACATTAGGCGAGCTCGTCGAGAACTTTCACCCAGCGATCGCCGTAGATCGACCAGCTGAGCCTGTCGCGCTCCGCAACGACGGTTCTTTGCATTGCGTGCAGCAGGTCCCGATTGGTAGCGAGCTCTTGCACACGCTCGGATAGCGCTGTCACATCTCCGGCAGGAACCAAAAACCCGTTTTCACCGTCCCGGATGACATCCTCAGCGCCGGCCTCCCGAGTGCTGATCACAGGTAGGCCGGATGCTAGCGCTTCGATCTGAACTTGTGCCAAACCCTCAAAGAAACTCGGGAAGACGAGCGCATGCGCCAAGCGCATCAATTTGGCTACTTCTGGCCGGCTCTTGCGTCCCAAAAAGCGTATGGAGGATGGAAGCTGGGATGCCTCGCCGCTAGGGATAGGGCCTGGGCCGACGAGCCATAATTCGGCGTTGCTGACCCTTATATGTCGCCAAGCTTCGAGCAGCACCGGAACACCCTTGCGCGCCGAAATAGACCCCACGAATAGGAAAATTACCGGGTCTGCCGGTCTTGATGCCTCGTCGGGTCGAAAAAAATCGAGGTCGGTGCCGAAAGGTATGACACGGATTTTAGCGTGCGGAATACCCTGGCTCGTCAATGTGCTTCGCACAAAGGAGCTTGGAACCACAATAAGATCGGCAAGTTTCTGCTCTTCGATTTCCTCTGCAATATGAGTGTCCGCCTTGCGTGGTATCGTCGTCATCCACTGTGGATACCGGTCCCGCAAAGAATTGAAGATCCGCTCTTTCTCGATAGGATGGCCGATGCTCTGATCGAGGATGAACTTGCCATTCATCCGTTTCACACGGCGCGAAAGAAGCCATGACGACGTGTCAAATCCGATCACTACATCCGCCGAACCGAGTTCATTGTCGGAAATCTCACGTTGGAACGCCTCGTTGCGTCGATGTAAATTCTCCTCCGTTCCTAAGCTCGATAACCGTTGCCGTATCAGGCTTCTGCCTTCAAGGATGGGATGGAGTTGAAGCTTGTCCCCCGGCATCCCATCGAGCATTCGCGTTGCAAAACGACGGCGTGCCGAAATGGGCAATGCATGGCATAGCCAGTCACCCATGCTTCCTTTCCTGATAGCGAAGCCGGTATGGAAACGCGCCAATCGGTCTCGTAATCGAAGCTCTTTAGCAAGTTGAAAGGAGTATTGGGTGCCGGGATGGGCTATCAGCACCCGCTGTCCCCGACGGATTGCTGTTTTTTGCCTAATTGATGACGGCGTGGTGGAGAGAGGGGGGCGTGAAATTGCCTCCTCCAGCACGGGAAGCCAATTCCGACCATAAGCTTGCCAACTGTGCCGCTCTGCAATCGACCTGGCTTGCTTTCCGATCTCAGGCACTTCGTCCCGGTGTGCGAGGCAGTGCGCCATGGCATGTTCGAGCGCCTCCAGTTCCCCCGTCGGTAAAACCCATCCGCCTGCTCCGGGGGCGCTGATCAGATCCGGTGCGGCTGTCGCCATTGTAGAGATCACCGGGAGCCCGCAGGCCATGGCCTGCAAAATGACGAGTCCGAAGCCTTCGAAATAGCTCGGGAACACGAGCACGTCGCATTGCTGCATCATATGCGCCACGCGGTTGTTTGGGACCGCGCCCCATATACGTAGCCCTGGGAGGTTCGGTAGTAATGGTCGCACCTCGGCAGAGATCGGGCCTACGAGCCACAGCTCTGCGTCGGTGGGAGCCAGTCTCCGCCAAGCGTCAAGCAACAGGGGTATTCCCTTTCGGCCTGAGATCGAGCCCACGAAAATAAATCGAAATGGCCGTTCCTTACGCGGCTTCACCGAGAACCGCGCGCTGTCCACTCCATGAGGAATGACGCGAATCTTGTTCGGCGATACACCGTGCGCAACCAGGGTATCGCGTGTGAACCTGCTCGATCCGACAATCAGCGTCGTCTCATCGAATTCGATTTGCTCGGCCTCACGAACCTTCGGAAGCCGGCGTTCGAAAGTCGGCTGCCAATCGGGGAACTGAGCAGCGATTAATTCGTTCACGGCCTCCATCGCATCGGGATGGCCAATGGTCTGGACCATGATTAAGGGCTTGCCTAGTGTTCGGCAGCGCTCGGTCAGGATCCAGCTCGATGTATCGAAACCGATCACGACATCGGCGTCGGCAAAGGCGCGATCGGGCACAGCCCGCTGGAATACCTCATTGCGCCAGTGAAAATGAGCTTGGCCGCTGTTACCTAACGCCTGGAGCATATAAGACGCCAGCTCGAGGCCGATTTGCAGATGGGTCTTGGAAGCGGGGAGCCTCGGAGCAAGCCGCTTCGACAATGCATGTCGGAGCGGAAACCCTGGGAGGTCGATAAGCCGTTCCCAGATCCCCCCCTGACCTATAACGAAGCTCGTGTGGAGGCTTGCGAGCGCGTCCAGACGATTAAGTTCCGTGGCCAGCTCGAACGAGTGCTGCGTGCCCGGGTGAATGACAAGGACACGTGTCACGACTGTTCCTGCCGAAGTGTTAGGGTCTTTAGGCAGGTGAGCTTCAGGCGGGTCGGGCAGGTTTTATCGAGAGATCCAATCCGGGCATGCTGGGTCTCGAAGCTACCGTGAAGGGGTTCGTCATATCCCATTGGCTTCCTTTACTTGAGCCCGCGCGGGTATGCCGGTTACGACGCTGTTGGGGGGGAAACTTCTCGTGACGACAGCCCCTGCACCGACGACGCAGCCATCGCCGAGTTCAACATCCTTAAGAATGATCGCCTTGGCTCCGATCCAACAACGATTGCCAATCTTGACCCGTCCCTTTTTCATCGGCGCCTGTGCGGGCGAGATGCTCTCGCCGAACGAATGATCACTGTCGGTCACATAGATGTCTGGGCCAAACATATTATCGTCGCCAATCTCGATAAGCCCGCAAGCATCCAACATGACATTGCGATTGAAGTAGTTTCGATCGCCGATCCTGATCCGGACACCGTCATGATCAGTGTCTTCCGGCCACAGCCAGGACCCCTGCGTAAACGCGTTGAGGTTGCCGATCTCGATTTGGCCTAGACGTCGGCAACGACCGGCGCCTTCGATGCGGTTGCCTCTTCCTATGCGCATGCCGAGGGATCGGTAGAACATTAGCCGGATGCGGCTGGCGAGCCCGCGTGGGACACGCAATAATAGGGCCTCCGGTCGCATTTTATCCTCACTCTTGGGATAATGCGGAGTAGGTCCGCAACGTTTCGTACTGGACCGGCCGACGATGACGCCAGACCAAAGGCAGTGAGCGGGCAAACAACCAGAATCCAGAGAGACAGGGCACCATCAGCCCAGCTCTCCACGAGAATTTCAAATGCCGGAAGATTTTTGCTGTGACGATTGCCGCCAGTAGCGGAAGGGGTGCCCGTCGAACGGCCATTGCGAGATCGTTGCATACCCCTGAGGAATGCTGCCAAGTAACGTCGCGCGCCGCTAATGTTTTGTCATGCCAGACATGGACGCCAGAAAGGCGGACCACCTTGTAGCCGGCATCGAGGAGACGCAGACACAGATCTTTCTCTTCGCCGCCGTAGCCACCAGGCGCGGGCACATAAGCGCCAACGGCCCTTACCGCCGACAGCCGTAAAACATGCCCGCAGCCAATGAACATGCCGACCTTGTCAGCCGAACCCCGGGTCCTTGTCTGTGGCCGGTCTGGCGATAGGATGTCAAAAGCAACCGCGGCCAGCATCGGGTCGCTCTTAAAGTACTCCAAGGCTACCGTTATCTCATCACCGACGACGAACCAGGAATCGTCATCGAGGCTAACAAAAAAATCTAATCCTTCTCGCGCCATGAATTCATTTCGCGCCGACATATAGCCATCTGGCTCGGATCGGAACTCCCAATCAACTGTAGGGTATTTAGCTTCAAGGTGCCGCGTATTGTCGGTGGAAGCGTCATCGATCACGGCGATGCCAACGTTGGGCGTCGTTTGTGCCAAGGCTGAATCGAGGGCTTTCGGCAGGATTCCTGCGCGATTGCGACTGACGATGCCAACCAGCGCGCGCATGCCGGCTCCCTCAACTTTCATGGGCGCGTCTGTTCCGCCAAGTGCGTTCGCTGATGTCAACTTAGGACCACTCACATGCCCACCTTCCGGATGCGACGGGAGTGCCTGCTCGGCAATTAGCGGATTGCAGGCCTCGTCGAGGTTCATACCATCGCCTAGCGGCCATCTGGCCTTGCCAACAATTGTCTGAGTCCTCGCAGCTTGCCACGCAAGCCTGCCCCGCGACGGCTGCCGGTCGCCAGCTGGAACATCTCCCAGATGATTAGCTTGGCGTAATCTCGTACACGGGTTCGCCCTAATATACGGGTCATGACGTAGTGTCGGTTGACGAGCTGCATCTCAGCCAAGGCGATGGGGTCGGATTTATGCGCTCCCGGTTGGCTGTCGTGGAAGATCCGAGCCGTCCGCGCATTAGCCAAGTTCCAGTGACGGCCAACCATGACGGAGAGTGACACGTCCTCCATCATTGAATAACCCGTGAAGATGGAATGGAACGGCGGATCGGGCAGTGCCTCGCGACGGTAAATCGTACATGTTGTATTGAGCCATTCCGTCGGCACCACTTCAGGCAGACCGTCGCCGTCCTCGGGTAGAAGGTTGACGGCGGGCCCGAGCAGGCGGCCGGCGAAGGTCGGTTCGTTGCCGCTATTAAGAAGCGCAAACACGGTCCGGCTGATGATACGTGGCGGGTGGTAGCGCTGGTTGGTGATCATAGCATTCACGCCGCCGAGTTTCGGATCCGCCTCGATCGCTAGCCACAGACGTGTGACGCAGTCTGACTCAAACAGGATGTCGTCGTCGAAGAACCAGATGTAAGGCTGTGTGGCAATCGCTACCCCTTGGTTGCGCTGGGCGGCGGCGCCGCGTGTTGTCGCACGCTCCCAGATTACCTTCGTGACAACATTTGCCCCCCATTGCAGGACCGCCTTCTTTGTATCGTCGCCAATTGAGCCGTCCACCACGATCAGTTCGGCGGGGAGAACGCCTTGCGCCGTAAGCGATTCGAGCGTGCGTTGCAGGATGGCCGCGCGCTCGATCGTCGGTATGATCGCCGAAATCGGAATCTGCATCGCCATATTTATCGGTTAGTCGTCCAGATCGCCCGAGTTGGTTGAATACTTGCTGAAGCGGGAACCGCTTGCTCTCGCAGGACGTCCTCGCATCCCGCAACGACCTGCTCGACGGTGATACGCGTCAGGCATTCATTCTGCCGCTCCACGCACTGCACGAGATAACAGCCTTCGCAGTCGAGCGCGGTGCGGAACACGCGCTGGGCCACACCGTATGGATACCAGGCCCCCGGCCAGTCGCGCGCAGAGAATAGCGCAACGCAGGGTGTGCCGGCCGCAGCGGCAAGATGCATGGTTCCGGTATCGTTGCCAAGGTAGAGGGCGCATTGCCTGAGCGCCATTGAGGAGGCTCGGATGTTCAACGCGCCGGCGGCGTTGTAACCTCGACCCAATCGTTCGAGTAACGCCTTGCCATCCGCGCGATCCTCTGGGCCGCCAAATATCACCGGCCACACATCGTGCTGCGCAATCAGCGCCGCTATCACCGCGGCGAACCGCTCGAGAGGCCATCGTTTGGCTGGCATCTTCGACCCCAACCCCACGCCGATCCACGGGCGTCCACCATCTGGCCCCAATGTTTCCCGCCATCGGGCCACAGCCGTAGCCTCGTCCGCTCCGAGCACGAGGTCGAGTGAGCCTTCACCGTGATGGGGGATAGTGATGCCGTCCGCGGCCAAGCGTGCCAGCAGTAAATCCGCTTCGGAAGGACCGACCTCGAATGGTTTGTCTGGACGTTTCGTCGGCACCGGCGGGAAATGATCGGCGCCATAGATTTGGGTGATGCCTGCTGCCCGGAAGAACCTAACGTCACGTTTGACCTGCTCGGATGTGCGGATACTCGGCGCCAGATAAATCAGTGCGTCGTAGCGCTGCGCGCGAAGGCGCAGCAGCAGCCGCAGGCGTCTGACGAACACGCGAAGGCGATCCTGCTTTTTCGTTGGCACAGCGTAGTGCTCGATATCGGTGAATAGTCCTGTTGGACCAAGGACATCCAAGCCCAGTGTGTTGCTACTGCCGGGACGCACGTCGCACAACAGCGTCAGTTTCGCATGCGGCCAATTGCGGCGTACGGCCCAGATCGCCGGCAGTGACATGATCATGTCACCGATCTGGCCGATCCTGAAGATCAGCACCTTTTTAGGGCTATGCCGATCCGTGATCATGGCCCGCTATCTTGCTCCGGCCTAGGCGCGCGTGGCCTCGGCGACGATCATCGATCCCCAGCGATTGAGCACGGCAGAGGCGATACTGTCCGGGGTCATCTCCTCAAGCTTTAATTTGAGACCGACTCGTGGGATCGGAAACAACTCTGCCTTGAGGCCGACTACGTTAAGATCGATATGATTGAACTGTCCCGCGAGATGGTTACGCAATTCGTGCTTGTTGAACACGCGGGCATAGAATCCGTCACTGGCCTCGACGTAGATCTGCTGGAGCGACTTATGGAGCAGCTTACCCATCAATATGCCCCGAATAAGGGCTCCATTGATGTAATAGACGATGCTCGGCCGATAATAGACCATCAGCATCAGGTGTCCGCCCGGCCGCAGCACGCGCGCGATCTCGGACAGGCAGCTTTCGAAGCGCGAGCTGTGGTGGATTACGCCCCAACTCCACACCGTATCGAAAGACTGATCAGGGAACGGCAGTTTTTCTGCATCGGCACGCTGGATGTTCGCTTTGAGACCAAACACTTCGAGACGACGTTTAGTCACCTCAATCGCACGCTCCGTCAGGTCTATTGTCGTCAGGCGCGCGCCAGCACGCGCCAGCATGGCAGCATGCGTACCCATACCGCAGCCAACCTCGAGAACTTCTTTGTCCGCAATATACTCAGGCTTCATGAAGCGGCTGAAAGGCTCGCCGTTCTTACCTTTGGCAAAGTAAGATGCAGATAGAAAGCGGCGGTCTATTTCATCGAACCATTCTCGACTGCCCGGCCTGAGCCGTAGTGTGTTCTCCCAGTCATAAGTCATGGGATTTTCTTCCCACCAGCTTACGTTTTTCCGTTGAGCTTCTGAAAGAGGCAGTGCCGGCTTATTCATGAGATCGACCAATATGGGATTTGGTGCAGTAACTGCTGCAGCGTTGACGGGGCTCAGGTGGAAACACGTGATCTCGCCATAAACCGTGAACGAAAAGCGTGGACCTGATCGGCGACTTTTTCAGTGCCGGCAAAACCTAAAAGCCGGAACAATACGCGGTAAGTCAGCGGAGGATGATGTCCACCCGGTTGATTTCCGAGTGGAACGAAATGCCGATCGACGCTGATGATATCCTGGAATATCTCCAACGCCGCGGTACGATCCTCTCGCCAGGCGAGCCTAGACATTTCGAAGCGGGCCTGATTGATCGCTTGCAAGCGGGGCGCGGTCAGCTCTCCGTTTGAACGTAAGTGGTTCTCTTCTTCGGTGAGGATCTTGCGACGCTGCCGGCGTACCGCCCCAGCATCGCGACGACTGACTGTGTCATTACCCCAGATCCGATAGATGGCGCCGTTATGAGGGCAGTAGGTGAAACGCTTGCCGGCCACCAATAGGCGCAGGTAGAGCTCGTGTTCCTGACAGCATGGCTGGTCGACCTTCCAGCCGCCGACATCCATAAGCGCCGACTTCCGCCACAGCGGGCCGCCTGTTTGGGGTAGATACCACCTCGCCAGCAGTATCCAGGGGTCGCGTGGTTCTGCAATGATCTGCAGGTCATGACTGGTGCCATGCTCATTACAGGTTTCGCTGGTTACCCTGCCGTAGAGTACGTCTGTCTCCGGAAAGTCGTCGAGGATGCGCACTTGCGACTTTATCTTGTCCGGAAGCAGGTAGTCGTCTGCATCAAGATACTGCACCCACTCACCACGCGCCAATTCTAAGAGGCGGTTCCGTGCGGGATTACCGCCCCGATTTTGGCCTGTTTCCCAGCGTATTCGGTCACTAAAGCGGCGTATGATATCCAAACTGTTGTCCGTCGAACCGTCGTCGATGACGATCACCTCAATCGGTGCGTAGGTCTGGGCCAGAGCGCTCCGAATGGCATCGGCGATCCAACGCTCGGCGTTAAAGCAGGGGATCAGAATTGATATAGGATTAGTCAAGTCCACCGCGCTACCGTCGGTCAATAGTTGCTGAGTAGGTTGGTTCCATCACAGGGAATTGCGATAAGATCACCTGCCTACCGCCCCCCTTCGGATGCTGCAAAGCATCGACGATCTCTGCGATATGCTGGCCAAGCTCTGCCGACAATCTGCATGTGCGCGCTTCGCGTAGAGCTGCTGCCATTTCCGACGGTCCGCGCAGAAAATCGACGGCCTTTCGACCAGAGAGCCAGCGAGGGGGCATCGACACGTAGGGTATCGTGCGCCAACTCGTCCAACCATTGTGCATCGCTGGCATGCCGAGCCGAAATCTGAGCGCGTCGAACCTTCGCTCAATGGCCGCATTTAGATGACTCGGCTTATAGGTCCGGTAGCGCACCGGGCAGCGCTCGTGTCTTACATTGTCGATTCTGAGCACCCCCTTATCACCGATAATGGTCAGCGACTTGTCCTCCGGTGCCACAAGGCTACATGTTACGCGCGCAATCACACCCTCGTCATACTCAATGCAGCCTGCGGTGAAATCCGGCGCCATGTGGTCGACTGCTATGCCTTTGTCGTGCAGGAGGCACGCCGCAAACGAAGTGACCCGCCTTGCCGGACCAAAAAAGGCAGCTAACCACGTCAGAACATAGCCGGCATGTTCGTAGGTGCAGCCAACCTCGAATTCGTCCTTGGCCGGCCATGCTGCACCAGCGGCGTTACGCCAGTTCCAAGGCGCCAGATGGGGGGCGATTATGCCATCGTCGAAGTTGGCATAAATCAAGTGAACGGTGCCTACCGTGCCGGCGCGCAGTGCCTCCCATACTGTCTGCGCTGTCTCGCTCAAAAGGCCGCATGGGGCGCTAGAAAGCATCAGATTACGAGAGCTGGCGAGTTCCACCAGAACTCTCGCTTCCTCTCCTGTCATGCCCAAGGGCTTCTCCGAGTAGACATGCTTGCCGGCTTCGAGAGAAGCACGGGTAATCTCCGCATGACTACGCGGGTTGGTCAGGTTCAACACCAGCTCAACGTTGTTATCCGCCAGAAGATCGATCTCACTCGCGTACCGGCGGCAGCCCCAACGAGTCGCGAACGTCTCAAGCTTGCTCTGGTCGCGGTCCCAGGCACCAACGAGCTGCAACTCAGGGTGATATGGCAATGCGCTCGCGTATGACTCAGCGATGTAGCCGCAGCCAATGACCGCAAATTTCATGCGCTGCCAGCCGCAAAATGTGCGGTAACCTTCGCGATTGCTGCCGCGATATCCCGCATATCGGCATCCGGGCCGAGAAAAATTTCGTGCGCGATATAAACCAACTCGTCGATCGCGCTATCAGCGATCGGTGTCGGCAGGACCCGGATATATTGCGCGCGCCGAACTGCCAACTCCCGCATAATCGGCTGTCCAGCGATAGTCGCTGGATAGAGGCGGTGGACAGGAGCTCCTTCTGCTCGGAGCGCCTCGATAATTTTATCCAATGGCTCGCCGCGGCACCGCTCGCCGTGATATCGCATCGCGAACATATACATACCGTGGCGTCGAACTCCCGGATGCCGCTGGAGTGGCTGCAGCGCTTGATCCCGACCGATCAGCGTTTCAAGGCGTTCGAAATTATTCGCGCGCTGCGTCTGCAGATAGTCGAACCCCTCCAGGCGATGCAAAAGTAGCGCGGCCTGATATTCAGTCGGGCGGATATTCCACCCCAGTCTTGGGTGCTCCCAGCGGCCGCCATCTTCCGGCGCTCGGCCCGCATTGTAGATCGAGCGCGCTCGATCGATGATGGCATCATCGTTAGTGGTCAGTACGCCGCCTTCGCCTGAAGCGATGTTTTTGCTCGATTGAAAGCTAAAGCCGGCGACATCGCCCAGCGCGCCTACATTTCCTGTTTCCCACTCGGCGCCATGGGCCTGAGCCGCGTCCTCGATGATTTTTAAGCTATGACGCTGCGCGATTGCTGACAGGGCCGTCATGTCCGCCGGATGCCCGAACTGATGCACCGGCATGATCGCTCGTGTGCGTCCCGGAACGATAGCCGCCTCCACGCATTTCGGATCGAGCATCATCGTCTCAGCATCGACATCTACGAGGGCGACGCCAAAGCGGCGATCAAGGCAGCTTGTTGCGGTGGCGATGAACGACAGGTTGGGCACAATGACCTCTCCGCCGTAGTCGAGCCCATCGTGATCGAACATAGCGGCGAGGCCGATGCGCAATGCATCCGTTCCATGCGGCAGTAACAGCGCATGACGACAGCCGCAATAAGCCGCCCATTCCCTCTCGAACTTGCGTGCCAAGGTCTGTGGCAGCCCCTCGCTGCCCGAAAGAAAAATGCCTCGGAATGTCGGCCCGACGCTCGTATGCCAAGCTGTCCATTTGCCGGCATGTGGGTTCGCGTAGGGTCGTAGCCGCGTGTCGCGCACCGGCGCACCGCCATGGATGGCAAGTTGCCCTGACAACCGCTTCACCGACGGCGGCAGTCGGCCAATGGTATTTCGGGCGACAAGTTTGGCGGCGGATTTGAGCAACTGCATTTTAGAAGCTGAGGTCATGCTATCATTTGCGTGCAAGCATAACGAACAGGCCAAACTCGGTCGGCTGGCGGGGGGCCAATGCTTCGAGACCCGTCAGGCGCCCGACTTTGACAACGATGCGCTCGAGCAGGTGTCGCAATCCCGACGTCGGCTGGAACCACGTCAGCCCATTCCTTCCTGCGGTTTCGATCGGCTTGGCCTTGGGTTTCGACCAGGCCGCTCCGAGCATCTTCCGCACGGTAATCTGTAAAGATTGCAGCGCGGGCAATGTCTCGATTTCTTCGACGACATCGGCAATCGACGAGAATTGGTTCTTGAAAAAGCCCGGCGGAAACAAGGTTACAAGGTCGGGTGGCGGTGCCGAGTCGAACCACAACTGCCGTTTCAGATGTAGCGCGTCGCGGTTGGGAGTGTTGAAAATCAAGATGCCCCCCGGCCGCAAGAGCTTCAGCAGGTCGTGAGTCAGGCCCAGCGGATCCGCGACGCAGCCGATCATGCCTACGTGGTAAATGACATCGTAAGGCGCTCCTGCAGCAATCCGCGGGTCACTGGAAACGGCAAAATGATCGCCGAAGAGAGCGCGAGCCTCTTCGACGGCCTCTCTCGATACATCCACACCGAGAATTGGTCGCCCGTCGAGAATCGAGTAGGATGTCAGATAACCTCGTGACGACCCGATCTCCAGCAGCCGTGCATCACTTGGTGTTCGTGCGATGCGATCGATGATGAAGCGGTACTTCGACCAAGTGTCGAGGGTTTCTCGTAAAGCAGCGAGATCCTTGCGCTTGAAATGTGATTGGCACTGCGCGGCAATCGAGCGATAGTCACTGTAGTAGGAGATGGCGCTTGTCTTATGCATTATATCGTAGATTTCGGTATCGTGCTTCGTAAACTGGCACCCACAAGCTTTGCAGTGGAAGACATCCCAGGCATAGCCGGCGATATATTCCACGGTGCCCTCGACGCTCGTAAGGGTTGACCGACAGATACGGCAGTCAATGCCCGATAATGATGACCTGATAGGCTTTACCAGTTCAGCGGGCGAAAAGGTGGTTGGCAGCACTTTCCTCGTCTACCGATTGCGCCTCGCCGTGCGAGACATATCGAAGGCCCGCCGCCTCCATCATTTTGATTCCTGCACTTCGCTCCTCGCTGTTGCTGAGGCTGAGCTCAAGCATGACCGATTGCAACCGGCTGTCCCGCAGCGTGTGGCTCGCGCCTTCCACGATCGCCAGTTCCAATCCATCAACATCGATCTTTATGTGGGAGGGAAATGGTGGATCGAAAAATTCGATGAATCTATCGACCGTAAAGCCCAGCATGCCCTGAGCGGTCGTTTCTGAGCTCATATATCTCGATTTGTCGCCCTTGTTTCCGAACTGACTAACCGCCGAGCCCATAGCCATAGAACTCAGATTGAGGACTCCGAGTCCAGTAGTGCCTGAGAGGGCGATGCAATAGGCACTGATTTGATCGGTGAGATCGTTAAGTGCGACATTGCGAGCGAGCGCATGAAAGTTCGCAGCGGCTGGTTCAAAGGCGAGCACTTGGCACTCGGTTCGTCTCGCGGCGTAGAGGCTAAAGACGCCGACATTTGCCCCGATATCCCAGAGCACGGTACCTCGACTCAGGCCATCGAGCCAGCGAACCATATCCGGCTCTTTACTGAGCACGGTTCTCGCCCGCGCTTGCAACAGCGTCGTTGGAGTGAAAAAGCGCAACAGGGCGCCGTCAATATCGGTGGTTGTAACCATCGTTTCAGAGAGCCGTTCGAGAGCCTCGATCCGTATTTGGCTTCCGACCATGCGTAGGGGAGCCATTATCAGGCGGCAGATAGCTCCGCGTGCGGCCCATTTCAATCGTGTCAACACAGGCTATTCAATTGCTCTAACTTTTCGCGGGTCACCGCCGCTGAACCGATCTCGAATCTGTGGTCCATAAGGAAAGCGCCTTGTCCTGTCATTGGGAGACTTCCGCTACCATAGAAATCTCCGGCCTCGACCTCGAAGGTGCCCGCATCCTTGATCCAGTCTGCTACCTCGCCGTTGATACTGCAATAGAGTGTGAAGCCGTAGCGTCCAGGCGCAAGCGCAAGTCGCGGCACTTGAACTGAGATAGTGAGTGCATCAGGGGGTAATTCAGTGAGATCACATTCGGCTAGATGAGTCGATAACACTAACACACGTTGGCCTAAATCACTGTCCACACCAAGCGCGATGCGGACATTTTTCGCCACCCGCGGACGTGGTCCTCCCAGACCGATCTCTATGATTGCCGCACCACCCGAGGTGAAAGATTGTACATAGTTTCCGTCACCGTTTTTGAACGACACCTCCGTCATCCGGATCTCACCCGTACCGCCGCGATCACCCCGCTCAAGTAGAGATACCTGCGATAGTGCAGTAGACGCAGACATGTAACGGCGCACCACGTCCTCAATAGCTCCGCTGGCTGTGACCCGGCCATTTGTAAGCAAAACACCCGTATCACAAAAATTTTGTATCGCCGCCATCTGATGGCTGACGAAGAGTACTGTTCGCCCACCGAGGGCGACGTCCTGCATCTTGCCGAGGCACTTTCTCTGGAATGCAGCGTCACCGACCGCCAGCACTTCATCGACAATAAGTATCTCGGGCTCGAGATGTGCGGCAACTGCAAAGGCGAGACGCACGTACATTCCGGAAGAATAACGCTTGACCGGTGTATCGAGGAAGCGCTCGACCTCGGCGAAGGCTACGATGTCGTCAAACTTCCTGCGGGTCTCGGCACGGGTCATCCCGAGGATAGCGCCGTTCAGGAAGATGTTCTCGCGACCTGTTAACTCTGGGTGAAATCCCGTGCCCACTTCAAGGAGGCTGGCTACCCGTCCCTTGATAGTGACGCGACCGGTGCTAGGTTCGGTGATACGCGAAAGGATCTTGAGAAGGGTCGATTTCCCCGCTCCGTTCCGACCTATAATACCAATTACCTCCCCGCGTTTCACTTCAAAGCTCAAATTTGTGAGCGCCCAGAACTCCTCTATCTCTTCACCTCCGATGATCGCGCGACCGCGCGCGAGATCGGCAGCGTTTCGGATAATGCGCTTTGCGTAGCGAGGGATCACGTCGCGCAAAGCGGTGTAACGCTCACGCTTCACCTGGTGGCCAATCAGGTACTTTTTTCCAAGGTCTTCAACTCGGATAACGATGTCTTCACTCATCGGCAAGGCACATTAGAGTCGATTTTTCCTCTGTGTTGTCCAATCGTTCCGGTTTTCGTCGATGCGGCCCGAAAAGTGCGTTGATCCACCCGGCCCACCTAAATCAAGTCAGCGAAGCTGCGCTCTGTGCGGCGGAAGTAGGTAATGCCGCACCACAACGATAGGGCGACGACGACGAGGCTTAGTGTGAAGCCAGGTAGGTACAGCGGGCTGTCCTCACCGATGATGCACCAACGAAAGCCATCGATTACTCCGACCACTGGATTGAGGCTGTACCAAAAGCGCCAATTGTCGGGAATGATCGCGCTCGAAAATCCTACTGGAGACACATAGAGGCCGAATTGCACGCAGAATGGGATGATATATCTGAAGTCGCGATATTTGACGTTGAGTGCTGCGACCAGGAAGGCTGGGCCAAGGCTCGCCAACATCGCCAGTGCGACAAAGCCAGGTAGCAACGCGATGCGCCACCCCGGCAAAAACCCGTACCACAGTATCAATCCCAGAAGGACTACGAGATTGATCGCGAAATCGACGAGCGTAACGACCGCTGCCGTTGTGGGGATGATCAGTCTCGGAAAATATACTTTCCCAACCAGGTTTGCGTTGCCGACGACGCTCGCTGACGCCTCGCTCAGGATGCTCGAAAACAGGAACCATGGAAGCATCCCGGCGAATACCAGGATCGGATACGGGACATCGCCTTCACTCGGCAGTTTCGCAAGATGACCGAACACGATCGTGAAGACTATCATCGTTAAAAATGGACGAATTACGGCCCAGGCAATGCCGATTACCGTCTGCTTGTAGCGTACCGAGATGTCGCGCCAGGCGAGGATCGCAAACAATTCGCGATAGCTCCAGAGGTCTCGCCAATAGTTGCGCTCGGCCCGACCGGGTTCGAGCACGATGATGGTTTCCAGTGCCTTCATGCCCTTAGCGCGCCGATTGGCATGCGGGAAGCCAATGTTACCGGCCGCATAGGATCACGCGGCAGCATCCGTAAGCACGCGTTTCGACCAGGCGCGTGCGTCCAATCGGCCGTCGGGGCGGCCGCCGTCTAATGCGGGGCGTGCCTTCCTCCCGCCATTGGCAGCGATCCAAGTTCCCATCGGGACAACGAAGCCGGTCTTTGAGCGGTGGACCACCGCCTGGGGTAGCGCCCGCTGAGGTGCCTGCGCAAGATCGGCTTTGGGGACTGCGTTGTCCGGTGGTCGGCCAAGGGCGACAACCCGCTCAAGCAGGATAGCGTCGACTAAGGGAACCCTTACCTCCAGACCGTGCGCCATGCTCGCCCAATCCGTGTCCCGCAGAAGCTGGTTGCGCATATAGAGTGACGACTCAAGCGTGGCGACTTTTGCAAACGCAGTGGAGGGACACGGTGTCATTGCCTCCTGTATCCGGTCGATTGGCCGCAGCGCCGCCAGTCCCTCGCGCACCGTGTCAGGATCGAGCAAGCCATCTAGTTCCCAGGGCATATAAAGGCCGCGGCGCAGCATATAAGCACCGGCGAAATTTCCTCCAAGCTCCAGCATTCCTGCAATTTTTGGGCTCGGGAGCCGCCGGTCGAGCTTGGTGGCGTTCAGCAAGCTCCGTAAAGCCTTTCCAAGGATCGGAATCCGTGATGGTACCCTGAGACGCGACACCCATCGCGGAATATCCCTGAAAGAAGGATAGCCGCCGAATAACTCATCTCCTCCCAAGCCCGAGAGAGCTACCTTAAGGCCCAATTCGCGCGCAGCCTTCGAGACAAACCAGGTATTGATGCCGTCGATCGAAGGCTGATCCATCGCGGTCAGGATTTTTGGCAAATCTGCGAGGAATTCCTGCTCCGTGACCATGCGCGTGCGGTGCTGGGTGCCATAGTTCCTAGCCGCTTCGGCAGCCAGTGGCGCTTCGTCCTCCGCCTTACCCCGCAATTCCTCGAACGCGACAGTCACCGTCATAATCTCGGATTGTCTAACGTCACGCATCAGCCCAACCAATGAGCCGGAATCGATCCCTGCCGATAGAAATGCACCCACGGGAACATCGGACACCAGGTGGGCACGGACGGTATCGAGTAAAGCGTCTCGCATCTCCTGCATGCGCTCGCCAGGAGCAATGCGGTTGCGAAGCGGGGTCTCGCGGGCGCGCGCTTCCGCTTCGCAATAGGCCTGCGCGATTGAATGGTATCGGTGAGGCTCGCGCGTACCGGCTTGATCAATGACGACGAAGCAACCGGCAGACAAAGAGCGAATTGAGCGATAGGTGGTGAACGGCTCCGGCACGCTGCCCCAGAGCAGGAAGCCGACCTGCCCCGCAGGGTCGGGGACCCGGGAAATCGCTCCGCCGGCCAGCAACGCCTTGACTTGCGACGCGAAGCGGATGGTCTGACCGTCATCGGAATAGTACAGCGGCTTAATGCCATAGGGGTCGCGCGCAAGGAATAGAGATTGTCTGTGCTGATCCCAGAGCGCAAAAGCGAACATGCCTCGCAGGTCCCGCACCATGTCTGGACCCTTGTCGGCATAAAGATGCAACAGGACCTCAGTGTCCGACTGGCTACGGAAGACATAGCCCTTTTCTACTAGCTTCTGACGGAGCTCACGGTGATTGAAGATTTCACCGTTAAACGTGACCACAAGCGTACCGTCGCCGTTGGACATCGGCTGCGCGCCGGCGTCCGACAGCTCTATAATTGACAACCTTCGATGGCCGAACGCTATGCGACCCCCAGGGCAAATCCATTCTCCTTGTCCATCCGGACCTCGTGAGACCATATGCTCGCATGTTCGCGAGAGCTCGACTCGATCGACGGGATTTGCCGCGTTACGGTATGCGAAGATGCCGTTGATTCCGCACATCTCAGCGATCCAAGTCGAGCGAGGCAAAGTCGCCTCTAGCTGACAGATGATCCATCGCGTAACTCACGGGGACGGTAATGGGACGCCTGCAATGCAACTGTGCCGAATAATCAGGCTATCAGGTTTTAAAACGGCTACCGCACTCTAGGTGAATCGGCGCGATCCAAACCTAGAGCGAATATAGCAAGGATTCACCCTCATGAGGGTGACCTTTAGTCCTATAGCGTGGTGGGCGGTGGAAGGCAATGTTTGGCTCCCGCCGTTTCGATTGGACTATCTGCGCGGTGCTGGCGTAAGGACAAACTGTAAAAATGTTCCTTCCTGGACACGTGCTGCTTCCCGTAAAAGCCGCTCCGCTCATCCCACCCGCAGGATTGCTGATATAGCTCCCATAACCGCTCCCAAAGTCAGAATGATCTGCGGCACGAATGCGAGCAGAAAGGCGGGGGCGCGGCTGCCAGGATCGCGCATGTAAAGACCAATGTAGAGGATTCGACCCGCGATCCAGAGCGCTCCGAGACCGGCTGCAGTACGGGCGTTCACCAGTACTGCGAAAAGTACGATGGACGGGACGAAAGCGACCAGTTGCTCGAGCGTGTTTTGCTGGACGCGCAAGGCGCGTTCCATCGTTGTGTCGCCGATCATGGCAGGGGACTTTATACCCGCGCGCCGTCGTGCGCGGCCCGCCGCCAAGAGCGTATAGGTGTAGACGAGGACCGCCAGACCGATGATTAGATAGGTCCAGACCAGCGTCGCCGGATTCATCGCGCCCTCATAGGATCGCCGGTGCCGGAAGTGGGAAACACTTCAAAACCCCCAAATCCCTAGAAAGGCTGGACTTCTTGACGGGCATCACTGGCCAGCAGGTTTTTGAGCAGGATCGTTTTCGCTTGAAGTCGCGTCTGCCATATCCCCCACGAGACCCAAGTCCGAGCATTTACGGGTTAACTCCTCCTGAACCGCCCCGGGTTTGCCGGAGGCTCCAACTCCTGAGAAGGTGGGGCCATGATGAGCAAGACAACGAACAAGTTTTCACCGGAAGTTCGCGAGCGGGCAGTCCGGATGGTTCAGGATCACCTGGTCG
>CANJCB010000045.1 GCA_947473305.1 Rhodospirillales bacterium | reverse complement strand
GACTGGTTCAACAACAGGCGTCTGCTGGAGCCTATCGGAAACATTCCTCCCGCCGAAGCCGAGGAACGCTACTACGCCATGCTCGACGACATACAAGCGGCAGCATAACTTAAACTAAACGGCCTCCACGAATCCCGGGGCGGTTCAAGGGGTCGTGCGCCGCGTTGCGTAGTGGGCGACCGCAAGATTGCTTCGCGCCCATATCGGTCTTACGGCATTAACCGCCATAATCCCAAAAGCGGACGTCTGCGACTGCCGTTCTTGTGCTTGGCTTGGGTGGGAAGGAGCCAGTCCGCTTATCGGTTGCGAACGAACGATAGCGGACAGTGACAGCTTCCGACCGAGGCTGTGTAAAACGGGCTTTCGGGCTAAAATGATGATGCTTCGCAGGAGGTGTCATGGCCCGCTTTGTCGAGGGAGAAGACCGATGCCAGTCTTAGCTGCTCCCGAGCTCACTCGATGACTATGTTGCCGAAGATAACCCCGTGCGAGTCGTCGATGCCTTTATCGACGAACTGGATTTGGGCGCCCTCGGCTTTGCCGGCATTGAGCCGGCGGCGACGGGCCGGCCGTCTTATCATCCGGCAACGCTGCTGAAGATCTATCTGTACGGTTACCTTAACCGTGTGCAGTCGAGCCGGCGGCTGGAGCGAGAGGCTCAGCGCAACCTCGAACTCATGTGGCTGACGGGCCGGCTGGCGCCGGACTTCAAGACCATCGCCAATTTCCGTCGCGACAATGGCGGCGCGATCCGGGCGTCCTGCCGGCAGTTCGTGATGCTGTGCCGGGATCTCGGGATGTTCGGCCATGCGGTGGTCGCGGTCGACGGCAGCAAGTTCAAGGCGGTCAATAATCGTGACCGCAACTATACGGCTTCCAAGATCGCCAAGCGGATCGAACAGGTGGAGGCCAGTATCGAGCGCTATCTCGCCACGCTCGACCGGGCGGATCGCGAGACGAGCGATATCCCTGAGGAGAGGACCGAGCGGATCGGCGAGAAGATCGCGGGCCTACGCCGCCAGATGCATTTCCTCAAGGAGATGGGACGGCGAGTCGAGGCGGCACCCGATGGCCAGGTTTCCCTGACCGATCGGGACGCGCGTTCGATGGCGACAAGCGGACGCGGTACTGGCATCGTCGGCTATAACGTCCAGGTGGCGGTGGATACGCGGCACCATCTGATCGTCGCGCATGAGGTGGTGAACGAAGGCCGCGACCGCACCCAGTTGGTGCCCATGGGGCTCCAGGCAAAAGAGGCCGCTGGCACGGACGATGTGACGGTCCTCGCGGATCGCGGGTACTTCAACGGAGATCAGGTGTTGGACTGCGAGGGCACCCGGGGTCCTCCCCTGCGTGCCAAAGATCGATACTTCCGGCAGAGCCAAGCGCGGGCTCTTCGTGCGGGGCGATTTTGTCTATGACGCGACGGCCGACCATTACACTTGCCCGGCCGGCGCTCACCTGAGCAAGAGCACGAACCGCTCGGATCATCACGGCGACATCGACCACTATCGCAACCTGACGGCCTGCCTCAACTGCGAACTGAGACCACGCTGTACGCCCGAAAAGGTTAAACGCGTGAAACGTTGGAAGCACGAGGCTGTGCTCGACGCCATGCAAAGGAGGCTCGACCAGCTCCCTGACGCCATGGGCCTGCGCCGCCAGACCGTCGAGCATGTCTTCGGAACGCTTAAATCATGGGCCGGCAGCGCTCACTTCCTCAGCCGAACGCTGAAGAAGGTCAGAACCGAGATGAGCCTCACGGTCCTCGCCTACAATATGAAGCGCATGATCCGCCTGATCGGTGTCGGGCCAATGCTCGGAGCCATTCGGACCGGAACGCGAACAAAGCTCCGCGCGCAAAAATCGACGCCTCCAACGTCGCGCCCAAACTCAGCGCTTTTACATAGCCTCGACCCAAGTCGATCGTATTAAGCGGCTATGCCCGATCCCCACCAGTCATTTGCGCAGAATCGACAGTGCCCCTTAAGCAGCTCCACCTCGTTATTCGTAACGACTTATTCGCGTCTAGTTCCCTATGGCGTCTTGCTATTTCTGTAGCCAAGCATCCGCCCAGTTCCCCCCCGTGCTCTGCACTCTACCCCAGAGTCCCTTGAGCCGGACTGTGGCTCCATCAGCGGAGCGCCGGGTATGCACAGTGATTTCCGGCAGATCGCGCGCGAGGATTTCCGAGACCTCGCGATAGACCTTTCCCCGCTCCTCCAAAGTCGTACCCGATTGCCCCTTATCGAACAGCGCATCGACCTCTGGGTTGGAATAGCTCGATGCATTGCCGAAAGTCGCCGGGATCGAAGAGGTAACGAAAGTCCGGGCCATGCCGAGCGCCGGATCATAGTTCGATCCATAGTTCTGGAAGGTGATGTCGAAATCCTTGTCCTGGAAAACCCGCTTCAGGAGCGGCGGGCGTTCCATGGCTTCAATCGACACATCCACGCCAATCGCCTGCCACATGCTTTTCATCGCTGTCGCGGCTTCGACGAACTCCGGATAGTCCGTGCTCCAGATCACCATATTGACCGTGAAGCGCTTGCCGTTCGCCCCGCGCTTCATGCCTGCCTCGTCGAGCATCGCATTCGCCTTGGCCGGATCGAAGGGATACATCTTGCGATAATCGATATTGGGATTGGCCGCCCAGGGAATATCGACCGTGAAGGGCTGGGTCCCGACCTGACCGAAATTGAAGAAGGCATTCTTGAAGAGGTAATCCCGGTCGGTCGCGACCATCAGCGCCTGGCGCACGCGGCGATCGTCGAGTGGTTTGCGCTTGGTGTTGAAGAAGATGATGTCGAGCGTTGGCGAGACGTCGTTCAGCACCATCTGGAGCTTGGGATTGGCCCGAACGATCTGTATCTCCGAGGGCGCCAGCCCACGGAGATGATCGACCTCTCCCGCCTGGAGCGCCTGGACGCGTGAGGCCGAGACGGTGATGACTTTGCCGATGACCTCGTCGAGATAGGGTTTCCCCTCGACGTGATAATTGGGGTTCCGCTTCAGTCGAACGTAATCCCCATGCTTCCATTCATCCATGATAAAGGCGCCTGTACCCACCGGCTTCGTCAAAGTAGCCGGATTCTCCATGACGTTGGTGCCCTTGAAGAGATGGGAGGGCAGGATCGCCCCTCCGTTCTGGCAGGTCAGCGCCTCAGCGAAGGGCCCGAAACTCTCCTTGAGCTTGATCACCACCCTCTTGGGGTCGGGCGTTTCGACGCCCTCCAGCACCCGCCCCGCGGGTCCGAAAGTCGGCGAGAATTTTGCCGCCACCTCCATGATCGAATAGCGCACATCCTCGGAGGTGACGGGCTTGCCATCGGTCCATTTCACGTCCTTAAGTTCGAAGCTGTAGGACTTCCCGTCCGGCGAGATGCTGTAGGATTTGGCGAGCAGCGGAAGAATCTTGTAGTCGGGGGAAATCTCGATGAGACCCTCGTAGATGAGGCAGCCCACATGATGGTCTGGCACGCCGGAGGTTACATCCGGATTGACCGTTGGCGGATCCTGGTTCAGGACGAAAATAGCCGTACCGCCACGCTGGGGCGGCTCTGCGGTCTGAGCTGACACGGGTGCGGCGGCGAAGAGGCTTGCGGCGCAGAACGTGAGTGCAATTTTGTCGACCTTCATGGTTTCCTCCCTTTAAATTTGTTCTTGCTCTATTTCCGTCCCCTGTCGAACTCCCGTTCAAGGCGGCGGCTGTATTGGGACATGGCGCAGCAGAAGGTGAAATAGATAGCGGCGAGAAACAGATAGACCTCGGTCGAAAAGGGCTGCCAGACCGGATCGCTCATGGCGACCTTGCCGGTGTTGAGGAGATCGAAGATCCCGACGATCAGCACAAGGCTCGTGTCCTTGAAAAGGCCGATGAAGGAATTGACCAGCGGTGGGATGACGAGGCGCAGCGCCTGCGGCAGGATCACCAGCAGCGTCTTGCGCCAATAGCCAAGCCCCAGGGCGTCCGCGGCTTCGAATTGCTCCCTCGGCATCGCCTGCAGTCCGCCCCGGATCGTCTCGGCGAGATAGGCCGCGGAAAAGAGCACGATGCCCAACTGCGCGCGCAGTACCTTATCGATGTCCAGCCCCTCCGGCAGAAAGAGCGGGAACATTACGCTCGCCATGAAGAGGACGCTGATGAGCGGCACGCCGCGAATCAATTCCACATAGAGCACACAGAGGAGCTTTACGGCGGGCAGGTTGGTCGCCCGCCGTCCGAGCGCGACGAGGATCGCCAAGGGGAAAGCGAGCGCTAGTCCGAAAGTCGATAGGATTAATGTCAACGGAAGACCACCCCAAAGATCCTGGCGCACATAGGTGAGGCCGAAAACCCCACCCCACATGAGCAATCCGATCACGGTAAGTGTCGCGGTCCAGATGAGGGCCAGCTCCTTGCGCCAGAAACGCTTTAGGGCGGAGACGACATAGAGGCCGATGAAAAGCGCGATGCAGATCGCCGGCCGCCATTGCTCGGCAAAGGGAAACCGCCCGAAAAGGATCAGTCGATATTTGTCGGCGATCACCGCCCAACAGGCCCCGATCCCCTTCACCGCATGACAGGCGGCCGTGTCCGGTGCTCCTTGAGCGGTATAGGGCACGGACCAGACCGCGTGGCCGAGGCTCCAGGCCAAAAAGGCAAAACCCCAACGCAGTATCAGGTAGCCTAGCAGGAGGGTCGTCGCCGTCGACCACCAGGAACTAAAAAGTTTCGCGCGCAGCCGACCCCAGAAGCCGCCCACGACAGCGGGCGGTAATTCGTCCGGACGAACAAGCCCTTCGGCCGAGGCGGAAATCCCGCTCATCTTTCCACCAGGGTGATGCGAGCATTGTACCAATTCATGAAGAGGCTGATCGACAGGCTGAAAGCCAGGTAGACAAGCATGATGATCAGGATGCCTTCGATCGCCTGTCCGGTTTGGCTGAAGGTCGTGCTGGCGACCGAGACGATGTCCTGATAGCCGATGGCGATGGCAAGCGAGCTGTTCTTGACGAGGTTCAAATATTGGCTCGTGAGCGGCGGGACGATTACCCTCAGAGCCTGAGGGATGACGATCCGGCGTAGCAAGATCCCGCGCCGAAGGCCCAGGGCGCCGCCCGCCTCCCATTGCCCTTTCGGTACCGCCTCGATACCCGCGCGTACAATCTCAGCGATATAAGAGGAGGAATAGATGACAAGGCCAGTGAGCAGCGCCCCCAGCTCTGGCCCAAGCAAACCGCCGCCGACGAAATTGAAACCGCGCAGGGCGGGGACATCGAACGTGAGCGGCGCGCCGAACGCGATGAAAAGGGCCGTGGGAGCTATGAGGATCGCGCCCACACCGACCGGCCAGACCGCCAGGCGGCGCCCTGTCGCGTTGTGGATCGAACGGGCCTGCCGACGCCAGATCAGCGTAACGACAATGCCGATGGCGACAGCCATCAAAGTCCATCCGAGTTCAGGCGTCCAGACCGGCCAGGGATATTTTATCCCGCGGTTAGACAAGAAGAAACTCTCGCCGATCTGGAACGCCTGCTTCGGCGGCGGAAGCCCTTGGAGCAGCGTGTACCAAAAGAGGAGCTGGAGGAGCAGCGGGATATCCCGGAGCGTCTCCACATAGCCGGCGGTCAACTTCGCCAATAGCCAGTTCGGCGAGAGCCGACCGATCCCTATCACCGTGCCGAGCAGTGTCGCCAGCACGATCCCGATCACCGCCACCCTCAGCGTATTGAGGATCCCGATCAGGATCGCCCGGCCATAAACATCCTTGCCCGGGTCGTAGGGAACCAGCGTCTCGGTAATCGGAATGCCCGCGACTCGGTCGAGAAACCCGAAGCCCGTGGCGATATGGCGATGGTCGAGATTGATATTGGTGGTTCTCACCAGAAACCAGCCGACGAAGCCGACGAGACCGAGGATCGCCACCTGCCAGACAAGCCCCCGAAAACGCGGGTCCGACAGAGCGAAGCGCATGCGCGGCCGCGGCGGCGGCCGCAGATCCGAATGGCTGATATCCGGTGTCCCGGACATGGTTCTGGCGTTACTCCCGTGGGCAACGAGACTTTCCCGCCGCCGAATTCTTGATTGCCATATGTATATACATGTGGAAGGATCGGAGACAACAAGGAACGATCGATCGGGATATCCGCTCGACGTGCGCTGTGATCGACGAATGCCGGCAAATACAGCGCCACCACGGGAGTAGACGTTATGAAGCTTTCGCGTTCGCTACGCGCGGCGCTGGTCTTATTGACCGTGCTTGCCGGATCGATTTCCCTCGCCAATGCCCAGAGCAGCGGCTCCCCGACCATCGACGGGGTCGTGCAGCGCGGGCAGCTCCTCTGCGGCGTCGCCGGCAACATTCCGGGCTTCGCGCTTCCCGATAGTCAGGGCGTTATGAAGGGCATCGACGCGGATTACTGCCGCGCCTTCGCCGCCGCCGTCCTGGGAGACGCCAACAAGCTTCGCTTCATCCTGACGCCCGGTGCCGCCCGCTTCCCTTCGGTACAGACAGGCGTCACGGACGTGAGCTCCCAGCAGACGACCTGGACCCTGAGCCGCGAAGCGAGCCTAGGGCTCCTCTTCCCCGGCATCTATATGTATGACGGCGGCACCTTCATGGTGAAAGCTGCCGCGGGGATCAAGGAAGCCAAGGAACTTGACGGGGCGACGGTCTGCGTCCAGTCCGGCACGACGACGGAACTGATCGTCGCGGACTACTACCGTCAGCACAATATGAAGTTCAATCCCGTGCTCATCGAGAACATCGATGCGGTCAACGCGGCCTTCCTGTCGGGCCGCTGCGATGTGCGGGCGGGTGACGCCTCCGCCCAGGCGGCTTTCCGTGCCAATCAAGGTCCCAAGGCCTCGGAGCTCGTTATTCTGCCGGAACTCATCAGCAAGGAACCGCTCGGTCCCTTCGTACGCAAGGGTGACGACAAGTGGTTCGATCTTATCCGTTGGATCATGAACGCAATGGTGATTGCCGAGGAGAATGGCGTCACGAGCCAGAATGTCGACAGCTTCATCAATACGACTAACCCAGACATCAAGCGGCTCCTGGGCATGGAAGGCGATATCGGCAAGATGCTCGGGGCCGACAACAAGTTTGCCTATAACGTCATCAAGCAGGTCGGGAACTATGGCGAGGTTTGGGATCGCAATATCTCGCCCCTGGCGATTCCGCGCGGCCTCAACAATCTCTGGAGCAAAGGCGGCTTGATCTATGCGCCGCCCGCGCGTTGAGACCTCCCTACACTCGCTTATAGAAGGTCCACCATGCCGCAGTTGATGGTGCAAAACGGCAAGTTCATCGATTACGAAGACGCCCTCGTCCATGTGATGTCACCCGCGATGAAATACGGGTTCTCCGTGTTCGAGGGCGTTCGCGCCTATTGGAACGACCGGGACAATCAGCTCTATGTCTTCCGCATGCGGGACCATACGGACCGGCTGTTCCAGTCGATGAAGCTGCTCCGCTTTCAGCCGACCTTCGACAAGGACGAGATCGACCGGCTGACGCTGGAACTCCTGCGCCAGAACGAGATCAAGTCCAGCGGTGCCGTCAGGGTCTGCGCCTATGTCGACGGACGGGGTGAGCAGGAATCGCGCTCGCCGATCGGCTATGTCATCTCGGCAACCGCAAAGGGCCGCGACACCGCGATCGTCGAAAAGGGCATCCGGGCTCAGGTCAGCAGTTGGATCCGGATCGCCGACAATTCGATGCCGCCCCGCATCAAGACCGCCGCGAATTACGTCAACACCAGCCTGGCAAGGGTGCAGGCGACCCACGACGGCTATGGTGACGCCATCCTGCTCAATCAGGCCGGCAAGGTATCGGAGGCCTCTGGCAGCACTCTGTTCATGGTCAGGCGAGGGAAGGTGGTCACGCCCGACCTCACCAGCGCCGTGCTAGAGAGCATCACCCGCGACACGATCCTTCAGCTGGCAGTGCAAGCAGGCTTCGAGATCGAGGAACGAGAGGTCGAGAAAACCGAACTCTATGCCGCCGAAGAAATCTTCTTCTGCGGCTCCGCGGCCGAGGTAAAGCCAGTCATCGATGTCGATGGGATGATTATCGGAACGGGAGAGCCGGGTCCAATCACCCGACATCTCCAGAATGATTATTTTGCTGCCGTTTCAGGCGCCCGCGCCGACAATAAGGGATGGCTTACACCGGTCCTAACATCGTGAACCGTTGAAAGATCTTATGCTCTGTTTGAGAAGAGGTCAGGCCGGTAGTATGTACTGATTTCTTCACAGGCTGCTAATAGAGAAGCGAACTATAGATAAGTGGCCAATCCTCTCCTTGATTACGCTTCCTTCGCCCGGACTGGGCGCACCGGCGTTACGAGGCCTTCCGCTTCCAGTAAGGGGAAGATGCCGCCCCCGCACATAAGATTCAGCAGCTGCTCGGGAATGATCAGCGCCTTAAGAATCGTCCCGGTAATTTTATTGCTGACGGTAAAATCCTCAAGCGAGATTTCCGCCGTATCCCCTTCCGAGAAGGCGCTCGACACTCCGGGACATTCTAGGGTGACGAAGCCGAAGTTCACGGCGCTCCGGAAGAAGAGGCCGTTGATCGAATCCGCTACAAGGCAGGCGATACCGATGTTGCGAAGAGAGCGAGCCGCCGGTCGCGCGGAGCCCATGCCGTAGTTCCTCCCGCCGATAATGATGTCGCCCTTGCGCATTGCGGCAAGCCAGCCCGGACGATGGGAGGAAAATACCGACTTCATCTGCTCCTCCTCCGGCGCGTGGAGAAGGCTGCCCGGCAGCATGAGGTCCGTATTGATGTTGTCGCCGAACTTCCAGACGCGGCCCGCGATCATCACACATCTCCCCTGAAGAATTCGCCCGGATGAGCGATGACACCCGCGAGAGCCGAGGCCGCCACCGTGGCAGGCGACGCCATGTATATCTGCGCCGTCGGATCGCCCATGCGGCCCTTGAAATTGCGGGTACTCGCCGTGATGCACGTTTCGCCCGGGCCCAGCACGCCCATGTGCCCGCCATAGCAAGCCCCGCAGGTCGCATTGGTGACAACCGCCCCCGCGTCCACCAGCTTTTCCACGTAACCGGCCTTGATCGCTTGCCGATAGATGAGTTGTGTCGCAGGTGTCACGATAAGCCGAACGCCTGGCGCCACCTGCCGGCCGGAGACGACTTCCGCCGCCACTTTCAGATCGTCCAGGGTGCCATTGGCACAGGAGCCGATATAGGCCTGCTGAATTGGCACGCCTGCCACCTGACCCACGGGCACCGAATTGTCGATCACCGCATCCGGCAGTGCCACCAGCGGCTCGATATCCGCGAGTTGGATCGTCCGGCGCGCCCGATAGGTGGCGTCGGGATCCGGGTCTTGCGCCTCGAAAGGCTCCGGATTCCGCTCCTTTATGTAGTCGAGCAACACATCATCAGCCTCGAAGGTGGCGAATTCCGCACTGAGTTCGGCTCCCATGGTGGTCAACGTGCGTCGCGCGTTCATGCCGAGCCAGGGAAGCCCCGATCCGCCGAACTCCACGTTCTGCGTTGCATGATCCCCATAGGTGCCGGCGATATGAAGGAACACATCCTTCATCGAGACGCCGGCCGGGAGGCGGCCGTCGAGATCGTAGCGGATCGTCTCGCCCACCCGGAACCAGGTCTTGCCCGTGGTAATCGCATAGAGCGTGTCCGGGCCGCTGACCCCGCGCGCGGCGCAGTTGAAGGCGCCGGCGCTGCAGGTATGGCTGTCGCCGCAGACCAGCACAGTGCCGGGCAGCGCATAGGCGTGGTCGGCGACGACAGCGTGACAGATGCCGTGGCGGCCGATGTCATGGAAACGGGTGATAGCGAATTCCTTGATGAACTCGCGGCCTGCATCCTGGATCGCAGCTGTCCGGGCCGAGGGAGCCGGCACGTCGTGATCGTAGATCACCACGACCTTGCTCGGATCCCAGACCTTGAGGATGTCACGGGGACCGGTGCGGCCGAAGTGGAAGAAACTCATGTCCTCCAGGACCTGGCAATCCACGTCGACCACGACGACGTCGCCCGGCGAGACCTTTGCCTGGCCGCTCCGCGAGGCCAGGATCTTCTCGATGATAGTCATGCCCATTTCAGCGATCCTTATTGCTGGAGCCAGGCATCGGCCCAGGAACCATTGTTCTCAATCCGACCCCAAAGTCCCTTGAGCCGAACCGAGGCCGCATCGACCTCCTTATGATCTCGGAAGTTCAGCATGGAGAGTTCATCGGCGAGGATCTTCTGGATCTGTCGATAGATCTTGGCCCGGTCTGCGACCGTAGTCGCGAGGCTCCCCTGTCGGAAGAGTTCATCGACCTCTTTCGTCGACCATCCCGAGGGGTTTCCCGAGGGTTTGCCGATCGAGGCGCTCACATAACCGCGCGCCAAGCCAAGGGCCGGATCGGCGTAGCTCGATTGAATATTCATCATCATGTCGAAATCGCGGTCTTGATAGACCCGCTTGATGGCAGTTGCATATTCCAGGGTCTCGATCGTCAGATCGATACCGACCTGCGCCCACATGGCCTTCAGCGCTACCGATGCGGGAGTCAGTTCGGGATAAAGGTTCGAATAGAGCGTCAGCTTGGCGCTCAAACGTTTACCGTCGGCCCCCCGTTTCACACCGGCCTCGTCCAGCAGCGCATTAGCCTTGGCAAGGTCATATGGGTACATTTTGTTGTAGTCGATATCCGGATCGGTAAGCCAGGGGATCAGCGTCGGGAAAGGCTGAGTGCCGACCCTGCCGAGTTCGAACATCGCATTCTTGAAGATATAGTCGCGATTGGATGCCATGAAGAGCGCTTGTCGCACGCGCTTGTCGTTGAACGGTTTTTTGTCGACGTTGAAGAAAAGGACCGTATAGCTCGGCGGCATGTCTGTGGACACGGTCTTGAGTTTCGGATTTTTCTTGGCCGTTTCAATCTGCTCCGCGGGGTAATAGGCGACATGGTCAACTTCGCCGGCAGTCAAGGCTTGGATACGGCCCGAAGGAAGCGGGATCACCTTCGCGATGACTCCATCGAGATAAGGCTTGCCCGGCTGGTGATACTTGTCATTCCGAACCAGCCGGACGAAGTCGCCGTGCTTCCATTCAGCGAACTTGAAGGCTCCGGTTCCGACCGGGGACATGGTGGCTGGATTATTCTTGGCATCGACGCCCTTGAAAAGATGGGCCGGCAGAATCGCGCCCCCCTGCTGGCAGGAAAGTGATACCAGGAAAGGTCCGAAGGGCTGATTGAGCTTGAAGATGACCTTATTCGGAGCCGGCGTCTCGATACTGTCGATCGACTGTGAGGCCGGTGCGAAGAGCGCCGAATATTTCGCGTTCACCTCGACCATCGAAACCTTCACATCTTCGGAGGTGAAGGGCTTTCCGTCATGCCAATAGGCATCGGCGAGTTCGAAGGTATAGGTCTTCCCGTCCGGAGAGATGGTCCAGGACTTGGCGAGTTGGGGAACGATGTTGGTGAGATCCGACGCCACGTCGACAAGCCCGTGGTAGAGAGTGCAGCCAAGCTGACGGTCGGGGACATTGGTGGTGATCGCCGGATTGAGTCCCACCGGGTCGGCGCTAAGGACGGTTATCGCCGTTCCTCCCCGTTGGGGTGTCTCAGCGGTCTGGGCGCCGGCAGTAAAAGCGAAACTCGCGGCATGGAAAAACGTGGCGGCGAGCAAAGCGGGTCGCATTGCGATCATCGTTCCCTCCAAGTTTTTTACTTCTGCGTATTGTTGCCGCTCAGCCTAACGGCAATCCCCTACCGATGTGAATGGGGCATCGACACCCCGGCTAAGAAAGAATCCGCGATCTCATCCATCGTGGTAGATTTTTGCGAAACGCAAAAGGAGCTCGCCATGGGTCTGATTGCTCACCGCAAGATGGCAATGCTCGCGCTGGCATGGGGGCTTTGCCTCGGTATCGTGGGCGCAGGGTCAGCCGCGGGTACCCCGCCAAAGACCGGAGGTACTCTGACCGTGGGTCTCTATACCGACACACCTATTCCCGATCCGCACAAGGCCATCGCGCTCACGACGCATATGGCGTTGCATCATGTTTGCGAGAACCTCGTCACGGTGGATGACGACTACAAGATCATTCCGCAGCTCGCCGAGAAATGGGTCGAAGAGGACGGCGGTAAGGCCTATCTCTTCACGCTCCGGCGCGGCGTCAAATACCATGACGGCCGCGAGATGCAGGCTGAAGACGTCAAATATTCCTTGGAGCGCTCCAAGGCGGTATCTCCCAGCCGGACGGATTACGCAAATATCGAGCGGGCCGATGTTGTCGATCCGCTGACCGCCCGGATAGTCCTGAGGCAACCGTCGCCTGTCTTCCTGACCGTTCTGGCCGGCCCTTTCGGTGGCTATATCATTCCGAAAGACCTGGACAAGCAGCAGGGCGGCGACATCACGAAGCCGGTCTGCACCGGTCCTTTCGAATGGTCGGAATGGCGGCCGGGCCAGTTGCTGCGGCTCAAGAAATTCGCGGGCTATACCCCCGACGGCCGCTACAAGGGCCCGACCGGACTCGGCGGCAAGCGGACGGCGATGCTCGACGAGATCCAGTTCCGCGTCGTCCCGGATCGCTCCGCCCGGGTGACCGCGCTCCAGACCGCCGAGGTCGATTTCAGCCCGCGTCTCGATGTGGCTCATTTCGAGCAATTGGCGAAGGAGAAGGGGATTGTCGCGGAAGAGACGCCGATCCTGAGCTGGCAGATGATCTGGCTCGGCGTCACCGTCGCGCCCACCAACGACCGCAAGTTCCGTCAGGCCATCGCCGCCGCCATAGACTATGAGGAAATTGTCCAGGTCGCCTTGGACAGGCATGCGATGGTGAATCCCGCCTTCATGCATCCCACGCAGAAGCAATGGCGAACCGAAAAGACGGGGCGCTTGCATGCGCAGAATCCGGAGCTTGCGAAGAAACTCCTCGCCGAAAGCGCCTATAAGGGCGAAACCATCGAGATCTATTCCGCCAGCGAGGAGGAATACATGGCCAACACGGCCCTGGCCCTCCAGCAGCAACTCAGCAAGGTCGGGATCAAGATCGAGGTCCGCTACATGGACTCAGGCGGGCTCGCGGCCCGGACCTATGCGACCAAGCCCGCCTATCAGATCAATATCGAATCGGGCTCCGGCCGCTACGATCCCGACCAGGCCTATTACCGGCGGCTGCACCGCAGTACGGCGGTCAACAAATATAATAATCCCGAATACGACCGGATCGTCGAAGCGGCGCGGGTCGAGATGGATCACGAAAAGCGCCTCGCCCTCTACGATGAAGCGCAGCAGGTGATCATGGACGATGTGCCGTCGATCCTGCTCTACAATCTGAGCAGCTTCGACGCCCATCGCGACTACGTGAAAGGGATCAAGCAGACCGCGATGGGCATCCTTCAGTTCTGGGACGTCTGGCTCGACAAATAGGCGTCAGGGCTTGAGGGACGGCCGGTTGCGCGGGTCGTAGGCGCCGATCGTTCCCTCGTATTTGTCCAACCGGTCCTTCGGCAGGTAGCGATTCTCAATCTCGGTGAGTTCCGGGAAGCCGGTGAGGTCGAAGGCGCCGAAGCCGCCCATCGGATGGTTCTCGGAACTCTCGGTGAATTCGTTCCAGGCATCCTCGCCGCGCTTGGCGAAATCGCGCAGGAAATTATACATGGCGACCGAGCCGACCTTGGCCACGAAGGCCGAGGAAATGCAGATGCCGAGGTCGGTGACTTCCTGGCGCGTGAGCGGCGGATCGATCGAGAAGGGCAGGACCATGAAGGTGCTGCCGGCGGGCATCGCCTCGCGCACTTGGCGAATTTCTTCTCGGTTCTGCAGCGCCTCGGCATAGAAGATATCGACCCCAGCCTCGAAATAGGCCCGGCCGCGCTTGATTACCTCCTCAACGCTGCCGCCAAAGGCGCCGCGGCTGTCGCTGCGCGCGATGATGACGAAATCGGGATCGATCTCGTCGCGCAACTCGCAGGCGGCGCGATACTTGCCAGCGGCCTCTTCGACGGGGATGACTTCCTTGCCCTTGACGAAGCCGCAACGCTTGGGGCTCACCTGATCTTCGATGAAAAGCGCGCCTGCACCGGCCAAGATCACTTCCTCGACCGTGCGGCGGACATTGACCGCGTTGCCGTAGCCGGTGTCGCAATCGACAATGACCGGGATATCGACCGACCGGCAGATGCGCCGGACATTCTCGACAAGCTCGCTCATGGTCAGAAGACCAGCGTCCGGCATGCCGAGAATATGAGTGCTGGTATTGGAGCCGGAGATGGCGAAGGCCTTAAAGCCGGTCACCTCGGCGAGTTGCGCATGATGCGCCGTGCCGCCCCAGATCGTCGGGATCGGCTGTTCCTCGCGGAGGAGCTTCCTGAGCTTGGTGCCGGCGCGAACCTTGTGCGAAATGCCATGATGTCTCATTTGTGTCCTCCTCCGATTTTTGGGGGCCGGACCGGGGAGACATAGCCCTCCGCTTCCAGCAAGGGAAAGGTGCCGCCATTTTGCATCAGCGTCAGCAGACGTTCGGGGACCGGCGAGGCCTTGAGCGTGACGCCGGTCGTCTTGTTGCGGATGGTGAAATCCTCCAGGGAGATTTCGGCGATATCACCCTCCGAGAAGGCGGTGGAAACGCCCTCGCATTCAAGTGCGACGAAGCCATAGTTCACCGAATTCCGCAGATGCAACCCGTTGAGAGATTCCGCGACCATGCAGGCAAGGCCCACATTGCGCAGCGACCGGGCCCCGGCGCGCGCCGAGCCCATGCCGAAATTGTGGCCGGCGATCAGAATGTCGCCTTTCTGGACCTCGTCGACCCAACCCGGCCTATTCGCAGAGAAGACCGCCTTTAGCTGTTCTTCCTCCGGGGCATGAAGAACATGGTTCGGTATCATGAGGTCGGTGTTGATGTTATCACCGAACTTCCAGACGCGGCCCGTGATCATGACGCATCTCCCTGGAAGAACTCGCCGGGGTGGGTGATCGTCCCGGCCAGCGCGGAGGCCGCCACCGTGGCGGGGGACGCCATATAGATGCGGGCGCTGGGATCGCCCATGCGGCCCTTGAAATTCCGCGTGCTGGAGGTGAGGCAGGTCTCGCCCGGGCCCAATAACCCCATGTGCCCGCCAAAGCAGGCGCCGCAGGTCGCATTGGTCACCACCGCCCCTGCTTCCATCAGGGTTTCCACATAACCTGCCTTGAGTGCTCGCAGGTAGATGGCTTGGGTTGCGGGCGTCACGATGAGACGGACGCCCGGGGCCACTTGCCGGCCCGCCACGACACTCGCAGCCGCGGCCAGATCGTCGAGCGTCCCATTCGCGCAGGAACCGATGAAGGCTTGCTGGATCACCGTGCCGGCCACTTGGCCCACCGGAACCGAATTATTGATGACCGCGTCGGGCAAAGCCACCAGCGGCTCGATCCGGCTGAGATCGATGGCGCGGCGATCCTTGTACTTCGCATCGGCGTCGGGCGCCTGGGGTTCGAAGGGTGCTTGATTGCGCTGCTTCACATAGTCGATCAGCACATCGTCCGCCTCGAAGGTGGCGAATTCAGCGCTGAGCTCAGCGCCCATGGTGGTCATGGTGCGCCGCGCGTTGATGCTGAGATAGGGAAGACCGGAGCCGCCGAATTCCACGTTCTGCGTCGCATGCGCCCCGAAGGTTCCCGCGATATGCAAGAAGACATCCTTCATCGACACGCCCCTCGGTAGCCGCCCGTTGAGGTCGTAGCGGATCGTCTCGCCGACCTTGAACCAGGTCTGCCCGGTCGCCAGGGCGAACATGATGTCGGGGCCGGCGACGCCCCGCGCCGCGCAATTGAAAGCGCCGGCACTGCAGGTATGAGAATCGCTTGCCACCAGAACGGAGCCCGGTAGCGCATAGGCGTTGTCGGCGACAACCGCATGGCAGATGCCACTGCGGCCCACGTCATGAAACCGCTTGATGCCGAACTGCTTCACGAACGCGCGGCCGCCGTCCTGCAGGGCAGCGGCCTGGGCCGTGGGCGCCGGCACCTCGTGATCGAAGATGACGACGACGCGATCTGGATCCTTGATCTTCAGCACGTCGCGGGTGCCAGCCTTGCCGAAACTGAAGAAGTTGCCGTCATAGAGGACCACGCAATCGACATCGACGACGACCATGTCTCCCGGCGAGACTTTCGCCGCGCCGCTGGCCCGCGCCAGGATTTTTTCGACGATGGTCATGCCCATGTGGGGTTTCCTTCTCAGGTCCGGAGATGGCAGGCGACGAGATGGTCGCCGCCCGCGTCGGTCAGTTGCGGTTCGCTTTGGCTGCAGATCGGCATCGCATAACGGCACCGCGTATGAAAGCGGCAACCTGAGGGCGGATTGGCCGGGCTCGGAATGTCGCCCTCCAGAAGAACCTGGTCGCGCTTGCGATCGGCGTCGGGTTCCGGGATCGCGCTCAACAGGGCTTCGGTATAGGGGTGGAGCGGCGCCCGGAACAGCTCCTCCGCCTCTCCGATCTCGACAAGCTTGCCGAGATACATGACCGCGACCCGGTCGCTCACATGCTTCACGATGCTGAGGTCATGGGAGATGAAAAGATAGGTGAGCCCCAGCTCTTCCTGGAGATCCTGCAGCAGGTTGATCACCTGCGCCTGGACCGAGACATCGAGCGCCGAGACCGGCTCGTCGCAGATCACGAGCTTGGGTGAGATCGCCAGCGCACGGGCGATGCCAATGCGCTGCCGTTGCCCGCCGCTGAACTCATGAGGAAAGCGCCGCGCCGCCTCCGTGTCCAACCCTACCCGGTCCAGAAGATCCACCACCCGCGCCTTCAAGGCAGCACCCGAGGCGATCCCGTAGACGCGGAGGGACTCCGCGATGGCGTCGCCCGCCGTCATGCGGGGATTGAGCGAGCTGAAGGGATCCTGGAAAACCATCTGCATGGATTGGCGCAGGAGCCGCATCTCGTCCACGCCATTGCCCAGAATGTCCCGGCCTTCGAATTTCACCTGGCCGGAGGTTGCCTGAAGAAGGCAGAGCAATACCCTGGCAAGGGTCGATTTCCCGCTGCCACTCTCACCCACGAGGCCCAGGGTCTCGCCCCGCGCCACGGTGAAGCTCACACCATCCACGGCGCGTACCGCCCCCACCTGACGCGGGAAGAGAACGCCGCGCCGGATCGGGAAATGCTTCACGAGATCGCTGACTTCCAGCAAAGGCTCGGCACTCATGGCGCGACCTCTGCGGCGGGCTGGCTGTCGAGCCAGCATTTGGTCATGTGACCTGGCGTGATCTCGATCTCGGGCGGATCCTGCGCCGCGCAGATCGGCATCGCCGAGGGACAGCGCGGATGGAAGCGGCAACCGGTCGGCAATCCGCCCGGCGCCGGGATCGACCCCTTGATGGCATTGAGCCGCCGCGCGTTGCCTTCGAGACGCGGGATGCAGCCGAGCAGGCCTTTGGTATAGGGATGGCGCGGGTCGCGGAAGATCTGCGCCGTGGGCGCGGTCTCGACCACCGCGCCGGCATACATCACCGCCACCCTGTCCGCGACTTCCGCGACGACCCCGAAGTTATGGGTAATCAGGATGATGCTCATGCCGAGTTCGGTCCGGAGTTCCGCCAGCAGGGCCAGAACCTGGGCCTGGATGGTGACGTCGAGCGCGGTCGTCGGCTCGTCGGCGACGAGGAGTTTAGGGCGGCAGGCGAGTGCCATGGCGATCATCGCGCGCTGGCGCATACCGCCGGAAAGCTGATGGGGGTATTCGTCGACCCGGCGCTCCGCATCGGCGATCCGAACCCGCTGCAGAAGGGCCACCGCGGTCTTGCGTGCTTCGGACGCGCTGAGCTTCTGGTGAAGCCGCAGGGATTCCGCGATCTGATAGCCCACCGTCAGCACCGGCGTGAGGCTCGTCATCGGTTCCTGGAAGATCATGGAAATCCGGTTGCCCCGGATCGCCCGCATTCCAGCCTCCGATTTTGTCAGGAGGTCTTCCCCCTCGAAGAGAATCTCACCGCCCGCATAACGCCCCGGAGGCGTCTGCACGAGGCGCAGGATCGCCCGGGCGGTGACGCTCTTACCCGAGCCGCTTTCGCCCACGATGCCCAGGGTCTCGCCCCGGGCGACCGTGAAGCTCACCCCATCGACCGCCCGCACGAGGGAGCCGCCGCGGCCGAATTGGATCTTGAGGTTGGAAACGGCGATAAGAGGTGACGCTTCGGCGGGTGTTGTCATCGCGCTATTCCACCGCCGCCGTGCCCGATCCCCGCATCCGGGGATCGAGAAGGTCGCGCAGACCGTCGCCGAAGAAATTGATGCCCAGCACGGTGATGCCCAAGGCAATCGCCGGGAAGACGGTCTGATAGGGGATCGTCATGAGGGTGCGTCGGCCGTCGGCCAGCAGATTGCCCCAGGTCGGCGCGGGCGGCGGCACGCCGATCCCGAGGAAGCCGAGCGTTGCCTCGGCCACCATGGCATAGGCGAAGATGACGGTGACCTGGACGATCAGCGACGAGACGATGTTCGGCAATATATGACGGAAGAGCACCCGCATATGAGACGCCCCGCAACTCCGCGCGGCATCCACATAGTCGAGTTCCTTCTGCGCCAACACCGGGGCCCGGGCGACCCGCGCCATGCGGGGGATATAGACGAGGCTCAATGCGACGATGACGTTCTCGGTCGAGGCCCCCAGCATCGCCATGATGCCCAAAGCCAGCAGGATAGAGGGGAAAGCCATCAGGCTGTCCATGATCCGGCTTAGGACCGCATCCACCCAGCCTCCCGCGTAACCCGCGACAATCCCGAAGAGGGTGCCCACCACGAGCGCCACCGTCGAGATCGCGAGCGCGATCATCAGCGAAAGCCGCGATCCCAGCGCCACCCTCAAAAAGAGGTCGCGCCCGAACTGGTCGGTCCCGAAGGGATGATCGAAGGAAGGCAGTCGGTTTTTGAGCTGCATGGCTATGCGGTTCGGATCGCCGGAGGTCAGGAGCGGCACAAAGATCGCGATCAGGACCACAGCTAGCAGAATGATCGCCCCGACCAGTGCCAGCCTGTTGCTCCGAAGATGGCGAAGCATCGCCTTCATGCGTAGCGGATCCGGGGATCGAGCCAGGCGTAGAGCAGATCCACCGCAAGGTTGATCAGCACATAGAGCGTCACGACCACCAGGAGGACACCCTGGATCACTGGATAGTCCCGAAATTCGATGCCGGAGATCATCAGCCTGCCTATGCCGGGGATGGCAAACAGGGTCTCGATGACAACCGCGCCCCGGAAGACCGCGCCGCAATTGATCCCGATCACGGTAATGATCGGAATCATCGCGCTTTTTAGCACGTGGAGCCCGACGACCTTGACCTCGCCAAGTCCCTTGGAACGGGCGGTGAGCACATAGTCCTGGCGCATGACGTCGAGCATGCTCGACCGCGTCATGCGGGCGGTTACCGCCGCCATCAGAATGCCGAGCGAAACGGCGGGCAAGATGAGATGGCTCATCCAGGGCCAGAGCCCCTCGTTCAACGGGGAATAGCCGATGGAAGGGAGAAGGCGAAGTTCCACCGAAAAGAGGATGACCAGTAGGAGACCCGCGACGAAATCCGGGATCGAGAGGCCTATGAGACTGACGCACATCGCCGCCTGATCCCAGATCGTATTTTGCCTGACCGCCGCCAAGATACCCAGCGGCACGCCCAGGGCTATGGATACCGCCAAGGCGATCACCGCCAGCGACGCGGTTCGCGGGAGCCGGTCGGCGATCATCTCAATAACTGGCAGGTTGCTGTTGATCGAGCGCCCGAGATCGCCCTGCACCGCGCGCTCGAGCCAGGCGACATATTGCACCGCCAGCGGCCGGTCGAAGCCCATCTCGCTTCGCGCCTTCTCGATTTCGGCAGAAGTCGCAAAACCGCCCAGCATCCGTACCACCGGATCGCCCGGCGCCAAATGCGCCAGCAGGAAGACCACCACGCTGACCAGGAGGAGCGTCGGAACCGCGCCGAGAAGCCGTCGAAGGATATACTGGATCATCTCCGAGGATCGATCTTTCGGTGCTTAATGGGCTTATCCATCGAGTGTAGGAGGCCCTGCGAACCGATGTCTATACGAATTGTCAGGCTTTGCAGTCGAGGCTTAGAATTACATTATCCGATGTTTAGCTCATGGTTTCCGAGGAAGTATTTGTGCCGAAATCATCTGCTCCCTTGATGCGCCGTTTCCTTCGCTCCTATCATGATTTTAAAATGAGTCGGGAGGGGTGAAGGATGTCGGCCATCGAGCGTTGTCGGACAGCCGTGCTTGTGGCGGGCTGTGTGCTGGTCAGTTCGGCGCTGGCCATAGCCGCTGACGGGCCGCCAAAGACGGGCGGTAAGATCGTCGTCGGCATGTATATGGACACCCATATCCCCGACCCCACCAAAACCATCGATCTCAGCACCCATTCTGCCCTGAAGAATGTCTGCGAGAATCTCGTCACTGTGGACGAGGACTACAACATAATCCCGCAACTCGCCGACAAATGGGTCGAGGAAGACGGCGGCAAGGCCTATCTCTTCACGCTGCGCAGAGGCGTCAAGTTCCATAACGGCAAAGAGCTGCAGGCCGAGGACGTCAAATACTCGCTCGAAAGGCAGAAAGCGGTCGCTTCAAATAAGGGCGATTATGCCGACATGACCGGGGTCGAGGTCGTCGACCCATATTCGGTCAGGATCTCGCTCAAAGGCCCGTCGCCGGTCTTCCTCACCGTGCTGGTCGGTCCCTTCGGCGGCTATATCGTCCCCAAGGACCTCGACAAGCAGCAGGGCGGGGAGATCACCAAGCCTGTCTGCACCGGTCCTTACGAATGGGTCGAATGGCAGCCCGACCGCCAGCTCGTCCTGAAAAAATTTCCGGGCTATGTGGCGGACGAACGTTACAAGGGGCCGACCGGACTTGGCGGCAAGCGCACGGCCCTGCTCGACGAGATCCTGTTCCGCGTGATCCCCGACCGGTCGAGCCGGATCACCGCGCTCAAGACCCGCGAAGTGGATCTTACCACGCGCCTCGACGTCGCCGACTTCGAGGAACTCAAGAAGGAGCCGAAGATCACGGCTATCGAAACACCGATTCTGAGCTGGCAGGTGATCTGGCTTGGCGTCAACGTGGCGCCCACCAACGATCTCAAATTCCGCCAGGCGATTGCTGCGGCCATCGACTACCAGGAGATCATCCAGGCCTCGACCGACGGCCATGCCGTCATCAACCCGGCCTTTATGCATCCCTCTCAGAAACAGTGGCGCACCGAGAAGACCGGCCAACTTCATAAGCACGACCCGGCCCGCGCCAAGGAGCTTCTGAAGCAGAGCAGCTACAAGGGCGAAACCATCGATCTCTTCGCGAACAATGCCACGGAATTCTCGACGAATTCGGCGCTGATGATCCAGCAGGAGTTGGCGAATGTCGGGATCAAGACCGAGATCCGCTATCTCGACGAAGGCGGCATCGCCGCCAAGACCTATGCGGCAAAGCCCGACTACCAGATCCTGATCTACGGCGCCTCGGGCCGCTATGACCCGGACCAGGCCTATTATCGCCGCCTCCACACCAGCTCTGCGGTCAACAAGTACCATAACTCGGACTATGACAAGATCGTCGAGCAGGCCCGGGTCACGATGGACCATGACAAGCGGCTGGCGCTTTATGACCAAGCACAGCAGATCATCATGGACGATGTCCCTATGATCCTGATGTACAACTTGAATTCCTTCGATGCGCAACGCGATTACGTCAAAGGCTTCAAGCAGACTTCCATGGGGCTCATGCGCTTCTGGGACGTCTGGCTCGACAAATAACATCCTGCCCAGGGAGACACCGATGCCTACCGTGAATTCGAAGCTCTGCTACGCCCTCGGGCTTTTGGCGGCTCTGGCCGCTTCGCCCGCAGCCGCCCAGAAGATGGGCGGCACGCTCACGGTCGCTTTCGACAACGATACGCCGATCCCAGATCCCACGAAGGCGATCTCGCTCAGCACCCATATGGCGCTGAAGAACGTCTGCGAGAACCTCGTGAACTTCGACGACGACTACAAGGTCATCCCCCAGCTCGCCGAGAAATGGGTCGAGGAGGACGGAGGAAAGGCCTATCTCTTCACCCTGCGCAAGGGCGTGAAGTTTCACAACGGCAAGGAGATGCAGGCCGAGGACGTCAAATACTCCCTCGACCGGCTCAGAACTGTGGGATCGAACCGCGGCGATTACGAAGGCATCACGGCGATCGATATCCAGGATCCCTATACCTTCAGGATCACGCTGAAGCAGCCGTCGCCCGTCTTTCTGACATCCCTCGCGGGCCCTTTCGGCGGCTATATGATCCCGAAGGATCTCGACCAGCAACAAGGCGGGACAATCGGCAAGCCTGTCTGCACAGGCCCCTTCGAATGGGCGGAGTGGCAACCGGACCGCTTCCTGCGCCTCACCAAGTTCAAGGACTATGCGCCCGATACCCGCTTCCCCGGACCCACTGGCCTGGGCGGCAAGCGGACGGCCATGGTGGACCAGGTAATGTTGCGGATCATCACCGATCGGGCCGCGCGGGTGACGGCATTGGAGACCGGAGAGGTCGACTTCAGCTCGAAACTCGATATCAGCGATTACGAGAAGCTCCAGAAGAACAAAGCCATCCAGGGCATCGAGACGCCTGTGCTCGAATGGGTGGTATTGTGGTTGGGCGTGACCTTGCCGACCTCGAATGACCTCAAATTCCGGCAGGCAGTGGCGGCGGCCATCGATTATGACGAGATCGTCCTGGCCGCAACGGACGGTCACGGTGTCGTCAATCCCGCCTTCATGCATCCCTCGCAGAAAATCTGGCGGACGGAGAAGACCGGACAGCGTCACAAGAAAGACCTGGATCTCGCGCGCAAGCTACTCAAGGAAAGCGCCTATAAGGGCGAGACGATCGAGCTCTATTCGACCAAGGATCTCGAGTACATGGCCAATACGGCCTTGATCCTCAATCAGGAACTCAACGCCATCGGCCTAAAGACCGAGATCAAATTTCTGGATATGACCGGCCTTACGGCGACGATCTATGCCAAGCAACCGGTCTACAAGCTGGCCGTGATGTCGAGTTCCGGCCGCTATGACCCGGACCAGCATTACTATCGCCGACTCCATACCGGCGTCGCGGTCAATCAATATAGCAACCCGGCCTATGACCGCATCGTCGAGGAAGCCAGGACCACGATGGATCACGACAAGCGTCAAGCCCTCTACGATCAGGCTCAGCAGATCCTGATGGACGATGTCCCAGGCATCGTGCTCTTCAACCCGAGCTTCTTCGACGCAACCCGCGCCACCGTGAAAGGCTTCAAGCCTACGTCCATGGGGATCCTGCGGTTCTGGGACGTATGGCTAGATAGATGAACGACCTAACAGAGGTTATTTGCCCGCCGTTATTGGAGAGCAGCCCGCTTCAATGAATCCGATGACCTGATCGATGAATTGCAGGGGAATAGTCTCAAGCCCGTTCCGATCGCTTTATAGGTGAGTGAAACGTCATCACAAATTAGACGCGACGACGATGCCGATCTTCCCGACATAACGCTTGCTGAGGAAAGCGTCCTGGGCTGTGGGGAGTTCTGCCAGCGGAAAGGTCTCGGCGACGACCGGCCTGATCTCGCCGCGTTCGATATAGCCAATTAGATCGGGGAAGATGTGGGCGGGCTGAAGTGAGGACACTCCGTAGAAGCGCAGATCGTTGAAATAGAGATCCCGCACATCGAAGTTGACGAGCGGCCCCGCGCTGGCGCCAGCCGTGACATAGCGTCCTCTATACCGAAGCGAGGCGATAAAGTCGGACCATCTGGCCCCCGCGACGAGATCGACGACCACATCGAACACCTTTGCCGGGAGCGGGTCGTCGCGCCCGATGATGTCGTCGGCGCCAAGCTCTCGGACCGCCGCGGCCTTTTCGGGCGTGGTGACCGCCGTGACCGTAGCACCTCGGCGCTTGGCCAGTTGTATGGCGGCGGAGCCCACGCCGCCTGAGGCGCCCGTAATCAGGATGCGCTCTGCCCCGACATGGGCGCGGTCCAACATCGTTTCGGCTGTCGAATAGGCGCAGGGAATGCAGGCCAGCTCCACATCCGTCAAAGGACTGCGGATGGAAAAGGCGTCGTGATCGCTGACCTTGGCATATTCCGCGAAGCCACCGTCGCAACGAGCCCCGAACACGAAACTTGATTCTTTGGCGTCCGCAGGCCCCCTGATTTGGCACGCTCGCACGAGCACGCGTTCCCCGACCCGAGCCGGGTCCACCCCAGGTCCCACCGCGACGATGCGTCCGCAGCAGTCCGCGCCCTGGATCCGCGGCAGGAGGTGCGGCACGATCATCGATGCGGCTTCGATCTCCTCGGCCGAAGGACCTCGGCCCTGTTCCGCAGGAGCGGTCTCATTGCGGAGCGCCTTCGAGTAATAGCCGATGCGGGCGTTGATGTCGGTGTTGTTGACCGATGACGCGCTAACCCGGATCAGAACCTCTCCCTCGCCCGGTTGCGGGATCGGAAGGTCTTCCCGCCAGACCAGCTTGTCCTTACCGCCGAAGCCGGTCAGGACAAATCCTTTCATCGGAGAATTTGGCAGGTACATTCTACGTCCTTTTGATCCTTGGTTGGGAGACGTATGTCAGCGGCCGCGCAGCATACCCACAGACGCCGGCGATCAAGTTTGATCGTAAGTTATTTCTCCAGCCAGGCGTCCTGCCAAGAGCCGCTGCTCTCGGCACGTCCCCACAGGCCACGAAGCTTTTTCGAAGAGCCTTCTACGTTCTTATATTCACGAAGCGTGAGCATAGGCAGTTCGTCCGCGATGATCAGCTGGGCCTTCTTATAGAAGACCCCGCGATCGGCGAAGGCAGTGGCAGCGCTCCCTTGATCAAGAAGTTTATCGACTTCCGCCGACGACCAACCCGAGGGGTTGCCGAAAAGCTTGCCGACAGAGGCTCCTGCGACTGTGCGAGCGACGCCGAGAGCCGGATCGGCATAGCTCGAATAACCGACCATCGTGATGTCGAAGTCCATGTCGATATAGACCCTTTGGCCCATGGTGGCTGTATCGAGAGCCTCGATCGCCACATCGACACCAACTTGTCCCCACATGCTCTTGAGCGCTTGGCTGACCTGATTGAATTCCGGGAAGAGCGTGCTCCAGATCGCAATTTTCGTGGCGAAACGCTTGCCGTCGCTGCCGCGTTTCAGGCCGGCCGCGTCGAGCGCCGCATTGGCTTTGGCCATGTCGAAAGGATACATCTTGCGATAGTCGATATCGGAATTAGCAGCCCAGGGGATTTGCGTTGGAAAGGGTTGCACTCCCACTTTCCCGACCTCGAAGAAGGCGGTCTTGAAGAGGTAATCCCGGTCGGTCGCCATCATCAGAGCTTGGCGGATACGCTTGTCGTCGAAGGGCTTCTTCTTCGTATTGAAGAACAGGACCTGCATGGAGGGCGGCAGGTCCATCTCATGCATCTGGAGGTTTGCATTGCTCCGCAGGGCCTGCACCTGCTCCAGCGGATAATAGGGATTGGTGTCGACCTCATTGGCCGCGAGGGCCTGAATACGAGAGGACGGCAATGGGATAACCTTGCCGATTACCGCGTCGAGATAAGGCTTTCCGGGCTGAAAATAGTCCGGATTACGCACCAGCCGCACGTATTCGTTGTGCTTCCATTCCGCGAACTTGAAAGCGCCGGTTCCAACGGCAGCTGTGGTGGTTGCCGGGTTGGCTTTGACATCAGTGCCTTTGAAAAGATGTGCCGGAAGAATACCCGTTCCCTGTTCGCAGGCCAGGGCTGTAAGGAAAGGTCCGAAAGAATCTTTCAGATTGAAGACCACTTTATCCGGAGCTGGCGTGTCGATGCTCGCGATATTGGTGCCGGCAGGGGCAAAGACCGGAGACATCTTCGTCGCGACTTCCAAGACCGTGTATTTCACATCCTCCGAAGTAAAGGGCTTGCCGTCGTGCCAGGTGGTATGGACGAGATCGAAGGTATAGGTCTTGCCATCCGGCGAGATGGTCCAGGACTTCGCCAAGACAGGCAAGATCCTGGAAAGATCGCTGGAAGGCTCCACCAGCCCGTGATGGATGATGCAGCCGATCTGGCGTTCCGTCGTGCTGCTGGTAATGACGGGATTAAGCCCGGCAGGCTCTCCCTGCAAGGCGAGGATGGCCGTGCCGCCGCGCACCGGCGTGCCCTCGCTTTGGGCAAGGGCCGGGCCTGCGACGCCAAAACTCGCGAGCGAAAGAACTGCTGCAACATAGCCATAGCGACCAGTCATGACGCGCCTCCCGTTTTTATGAAACGTTCTCAAGTCACCGATCTGAACTCGGGTATGTCCGGCCGTGAGCCCCACATGCAGAAGGAACTGGGCGCGAAGGGGAATTGGCGGGGGACATAGGTGGCCTCCTCCTCGGAAGGAATGAGCCTTACGCCGCAGGAATATTCGTAGATCATCCCGTCCGGCCCCTGGAAATAGAGAAAGCGCGCGCCGGATGTAGGGTGGCGCCCCGGCCCGAAGACGATACGGACGTTGTGATTTTTCAGGTGATAATACGACCGCATAATGTCATCGACCGATTGAACCTGGAAATTCACGTGCTGGATGCCCGGGAAGGTCGAGGGGAAAAGCGCGATCTTGTGGTGAACGGGATCGATGCGCAGGAGTGCGGCATCCCCGATCCGGTCGCTGACCCTGGCGCCCATCCGCGCGGTCCAGAAGGCCTCATCCACTTTGGGTGCGGTGGCTCTGAGACCGATATGGCTGAATGAGGTGATACCGGCGTCGCGGGAGGGGGCATATCGACTATCGCTCGCCGCCGGCCCAACCACCAAGTCGATGACATTGCCGCTGGGATCCTGGATCGTGACCATATTCCGAACATGACGCCGCTCGCATTCCTCGGCTGTGCCCGGGCGGACGGGGATACCGCCGGCCTCAAGCTCGACGGCGACGAGAGAGAGATCCGCCGAGGAGGCAAGCTCGAAGCCCGCCACATGTCCAGCCGCCGCGCCCTTTACGTAGACGACGTTGTGCTCACGGTCGTCGCCGCGCATATAGGCGGCATGTCCCTCCCGGCCGACCAGTTCGAGCCCAAGAATGTCGGTTGCGAAAGCCACGCTTTCGTCGAGATCCTGAGATCCGATCCGGACGTAACGGATGTCGTGAAGATCGATCATCTCACCCGCTCCAACGATCATTTCAGACGCGAGCCATAGGGATGGCCGGCGACGCCGAAATTCGCCTTGGGCATGTCCGTGATCATAATCCGCACGCTTTCCGGCGGCACCTTGAGCGAGTTGACCGCTGCTTCGGTAACGGCGGCGATGAAGTCGGACTTCTGTTGCTCCGTGCGTCCCTCGACCATGAATACTTGCATGATGGGCATTGCTTTCCTCCCCTACGCGGCCTCGTGATTTCCGTCCGCCAGGCCGACACAGGAATTGGTGCTGCGGGTTGCGGTTATCAGATGCTCCCTACCTCCCAATCCTGGGCGTCAAACTGTCGGCATCCTTCGAGTGGCGGTCGTGGATTCATCAGTCACGGCCCTATCTGGAATTCGGCGACATGAACCTGGAGTGCCTCGCGAACGATCTCCTGGGTATTCGAGAAATGTCGCTCGACCAGCCGGCAGGCCCGCAACGCTTGTCGTGCCAACGCCGCGTCCATTATCCCGTAGTGCTCGTCCCGGACGTGTCGCCCCCGGCTTCTGGAATTCGACAGGGAGACCAGACGATATCGCTGGGATTGGCGGTTGAGCACATCTGCGAGCCGCATCAGCCAAGGCGAGCCGCAGGCCGAAATCAACGCCTTATGGAATTCGCTATTCGCATGCTCGAAGGCTTCGGTCAGATCCTCGGCCCCCTTCTCCATACGTCCCTCGACCTCAGTCAGCGTTTCGAAACTCTGACGCACATCACGTTCCCAGACGTCGTCGCCCTGCAGGATCGACTGATGCAAGGCCTCGGTTTCGATGAGGGTCCGGACGCGCGTCACATCGTCGAATTCCTCGATCGAGAGCGGCGAGACCCAATAGCCGCGCTGACCCTCGGTGACGACAAGCGCATCGCCGGTCAACCGTGCCAGGGCTTCCCTGAGCGGGCTCATGCCGATCTCGTAGGCCTTGCTCAATACTTCCAGACGCAGCTTCGAGCCGGCCTCGAGACGCCCCAAAACGATATCCCTCCGGATCTGGGCATAGACAGCGGCTGCCATGGTCTTCGCCGGCCCTTCGAACTGGCTCTCCGGCGTTTTCGCCACGGGATATAGAGATCGCATCAGGGCTGCGCCGGGCTCGAGATCAATCGAGATAGAAGTTGCCGGAGCCGATATGGACCAGCGCGTCCTCCTCCGTGAAGGCGACGCCGCTAGGATCCTTGCCCGCAGCAACGGCATCAATCTCCTTAAGCAGCATCCGGCGCAACATCACGACGCCTATGTCGCTGCGAGCCAGATGTTCTTCGGAATGGAGGGTGATCAGGCCCTGGCTCGCCTGAGCCTCGTAGTCTCCGGGATAAACCTGGTGTTCGTCATCCGTCATCTGGCTCCAGGTCTTGCCCTGGGGGGTCATGATGAGCGCGTCGAATTCGACGAGACGCTCGCGCCCCACGGTCGCACCGAATTTCACGAAGCTGGTGTCGTCGACTGGCGTATGCCAGGTGATCCGGCGGCCCCGACCTGCGTCAATGCTCATGGGATAGAGCGCCTTCATATTCGGCAGCAGGAGTTCCTCGACCTGGTCGACCATGCGGCCGTTATGGCTATGCTTCGCATGGTTGAGGATACTGGCTTCGAGGGCCTCGAACTCGACGTTGGGCCGAACCTTGTAGGCCTCCCCGAACTGGGGATAGTCGCTGAAGGTCGAATGCAGGATCATCACGTGGAAGGGATCCGCGCCGTTCTCGAAAACCTGCAGCCAGTTATAGGGAACTGGCAGCTTCGCATCGACGGCGAGATCAGCATAGCCTGAGACCCGTTGCGGGAAAACCTGATAGCCGGGTTGTAAATCCTCGAAGATGTCGTAGCGCGGCAAGAACGGCATGCGCTCCGGCGGCCCCATATAGGTGAAGACGAGACCGTAGCGTTCCTGCAGAGGATACCAGGGTTGCCGGATGCGGTCGCGATGACTGCCGCCATTCTCTTCGCAAGGCTGCTCCAGGCAATGGCCTTCGGCGTCGAAAACCCAGCCGTGATAGCAGCAGCGGATGCCGTGCTCCTCTGTCTTGCCGTAATAAAGATTGGTGCCCCGGTGGGCGCAGCGCGGATAGAGGAGACCGGGTTTCCCCGCCCCATCGCGGAAGAGGATCAGATCCTCACCCAATACTTTGACTTTCTGCGGCCGGCGACCGACCTCGGACGAAAGCGCAATCGGATGCCAATACCGTCGCAAGTATTCCCCGCAAGGCGTCCCCGGCATAACCTCGACCAGCTTGGCGTTGTGCTTGCCCGGAACATAGCCATAAGCCGTGCACTCAGGAGTTGTCGGCTTGGGCTGGGAAAGCTTATCGACAGAGTCCATGGTCGCGTTCTCCGCGGTTAGATGCCAGGGGCCGAGTTAGCAATATCGTCAATCCGGCGCGTTGCAACCGTGCGCCTCCACCATTTACGCGTCAAACATAATTTCGATATTTATTGAGAACGAGTAAGTCGAGCAATTGGCTGAAAATAAATAACTTATTGTTAAATATGTAATAAATCGGCCGCCGAGCATTTTTGGTGAACAGCTTCTTCTGGAAAGCGGATACAATAGCGAAATTTATTGCGCCTAAATCTCACGAGGCGGATCTTGCCGGAATCGATCTTTATAAACACATAGTTCCCGCAACCGCCTCCCACCATTTCGGCTGGCCCGGGGCCTGCCTGGGGCCTAGCACAAAAATAAGTCTCCCCCGATGGTGATGGTCTCTAGTGTACGCCGTCAGCGTCTATGAGACAGAATTGGGGTATTGATTAGAGGAGGGTTTTGGTCTCATCGCAGTGACGAAGGAACGAAGATGAGAGCAAAACCCGTGAGTTCGAAAGCCCCGGCTGAACAGGTCCTGAAGGACATTCGCCG
>CANJCB010000044.1 GCA_947473305.1 Rhodospirillales bacterium | reverse complement strand
GCGTGCTGGCGATCGGCAAGACCGGCAACCGCCCCATCCGCATGCGCATCGCCGGCGGCCCCCCCGCCGAACTCCAGGAAGGCGCAACCCTCACCGTCGGTTGGGTCCCCGAAGAAGCCCACGCAATTCCGAAAAACTGAGGCTTAACCCTCATCCAACTTGAAATCCCCCTCCGCCCTGACCGGCGGAGGGGTTTTCATTTCGGCGCCTAAAGCAGCATCGCTCCGCCATCGATCGAATGGATCGTGCCGGTGGCCCAGGCGGATTCATCCGAGGCGAAATGCAGCGCGGCGAAGGCCACGTCCTGGGGCGTGCCGAGGCGGCCCATCGGATAGAGCCCGCCGACCTCCTTCAGGAACTCGTCGTAGCTGAGGTTCGAGCGGCGCTGGGCGCGAAGCTGCTCGGCCATGCCGGTGTCGATGATGCCGGGGCAGATCGCATTGACCCGAATGTTCTGGGCGCCGAGGTCGAGCGCCAGGCTGCGGGTCATGCCAATGAGCGCGTGCTTGCTGGAGGAATAGGCGACCGAGCGCCGGATGCCTTTGAGGCCGGTCAGCGAGGCGATCATGATGACGCTGCCGCCCTTTTTCGCGAGATGGGGCAGGGCCGCTCTGGTCATCAGGAAAGGCCCGCGCACATTGACCGCTTGCTGCCGGTCCCAGTCCTCGACCGACAGCTCCGTGAGCCCGCCCAGGGTCAGGATGCCCGCGTTATTGACGAGAATATCGATCCCGCCGAGCGCGGCGACCGTCTCCGCCACCATGCGGTTGGCATCTTCCTCTTTCGAGACATCGCCCTGGACCGCCAGGCCGTTGCCGCAGCGTTTCGCCGCCTCTTCCGCGACCTTGCCGTCGAGATCGGCGCAGGCGACCTTGGCGCCCTCCTTGGCGAAAAGCTCCGCCATGGCGAGCCCGTTGCCGCGTCCGGCGCCGGTGATCAGCGCGACCTTGCCTTGAAGACGTCCCATCATCTGCCTCTCATGGTTCGGGAAAGGGCTGGTTCTCCCAGCCTGTGAGCTTCTCCACGGCGCGGCCTATCCGCAGCACCGTCGCCTCGTCGAAAGGCCGCCCAGCGATCTGGACCGAGAGCGGCATGCCCTTGGCCGAGAGTCCGGTCGGCACGCTGATCGCCGGCAGGCCCGTGACCGTGAAGGGCAGGGTCTGCGTCACCGCATCCGGCTTTTCCGGGCTGAACTCGTCGAGGCGCGGCGCGGGCGTCAAGACGCAGGCCGTCAGGATCGCGTCGTAGCGGCCGAAGACATCGAGCACCTGGGCTGTCAATTCCCGCCGCAGCCGGAAGGCCTGCACCAGATCGGTCGCGGAGAAAGTGGCCCCCAGCACCAGCCGCTGCAGGGCGATGGCGCCGAAATCCAAGGGCCTTGCCTTGAGATCCGCCTCATGGATGGCGAAGGCCTCGGAGCTCACGATCACCCGACAGCACATGGCGAAAAGCGCATAATCGGGGAGGGTGATCTCCTCCACCGTGGCCCCGGCTTCACGCAGCAGGGCGACGGACCGCTCGATCCCGGCGACGACTTTCGGTGAAGCGGCGGCGGCCTGGGCATAGAAATGGCGCGGGACGCCGATCCGCAAGCCCGCGACGCCCTTTTCGAGATCGCGGAGATAGTCGCCCACGGGGACATCCACGCTGGCGGGATCCCCGGCGTCATGGCCGGCGATTGCCTGCAGCGCGATCGCCGCATCCTCGACGCCGCGGGTCAGGGGGCCGCAGTGATCGAAGGTATAGGAGAGGGGAAAAACCCCGCGCCGGCTGACCCTGCCATAGGTCGGCTTCAATCCGACCGCGCCGCAGAAAGCCGCTGGACCCCGGATCGAACTGGTGGTGTCGGACCCCATGGCGATCCGCATCATCCGCGCGCCGATGGCGGCAGCCGAACCGCTGGACGAGCCGCCGGTGAAATGGTCGCGGTTCCAGGGGTTGCGCGCGGGCGGGAAGGGGAGATCGAAGCTCGGGCCGCCGATGGCGAATTCATGGGTCGCGAGCTTGCCGAGCAGCACGCCGCCGCCCTCCCGGAGACGCTGGGCCGCAAAGCCATCTGCCTCCGGCACCACATCCACGCGCAGTTTCGAATGGCAGGTCGAGCGGATGCCCGCCGTGTCGTAGATGTCTTTTAGGCCATAGGGGATGCCGTGAAGCGGTCCCCGATCCTTCCCCGCCCCGAATTCGGCGTCCGCGCGCTGCGCATCGCTAAGCGCTCGTTCTTTCGTCAGGGTGATGAAGGCGTTGAGCTTAGGATCGAGGTCTTCGATCCGCTGGAGAAGATGCCGGGTCAGCGCCTCGGAGGTCAGCGTGCCGGCGCGAAGCCGCCTGCCGGCCTCGGCGACCGACAGATCCTCCAGCCGCTCGCTCATTTCAGGGGCGTGAGCCGGAAGACGTTCGACGGCTCGGCCGCCGCCGTGCGGCCGTTGCGCAGGAGATGGAGGGAGCCGCGCAGGTCCTTGAAACCCGCGAGGACCCCCGCCCGGCGGTCGGCCGGAAGGGCGACGCCCGCGCGGGCCATGAACATGTCGAATTCGGCTTCGAGGTCTTCCGGGGACAGTTCGGTCATGTTGCCTCCTCCGTTCCCTCACCCGCCCTGTCGGGCACCCTCTCCCAAGCTTGGGAGAGGGAAGGGGCCCGCGATAGCGGGAAGGGTGAGGGACTCTCTTTTAAACCGCGCTCTAGAAGAACGCCTGCAGCCCGGTCTGGGCACGGCCCAGGATCAGGGCGTGGATGTCATGGGTGCCCTCGTAGGTATTGACCGCCTCGAGGTTCATCACATGACGGATCACATGGTATTCGTCCGACACGCCGTTGCCGCCGTGCATGTCGCGGGCGACCCGGGCGATGTCGAGCGACTTGCCGCAATTGTTGCGCTTCAGGAGCGAGATCATCTCCGGCGCCGCACGACCCTCGTCCTTGAGACGACCCAGACGCAGCACCGCATGAAGCCCGAGGGTGATCTCGGTCTGCATGTCCACGAGCTTCTTCTGGATGAGCTGGTTCTGGGCCAAGGGGCGGCCGAACTGCTTCCTCTCCATCGTATAATTGCGCGCCGCGTGCCAGCAGAATTCCGCCGCACCCAAGGCGCCCCAGGCGATGCCGTAGCGCGCGTTGTTGAGGCAGCCGAAAGGCCCGCCGAGGCCCGAGGCATTGGGTAAGAGGTTCTCTTCGGGGACGAAGACATTGTCCATGACGATCTCGCCGGTGACCGAGGCGCGCAGCGAGAACTTGCCCTCGATCTTGGGCGTCGTCAGGCCCTTCATCCCGCGTTCCAGCACGAAGCCCTTGATCTTGTCCTCATGGGCGTCGCTCTTGGCCCAGACCACCATGACGTCGGCGATGGGGCTGTTGGTGATCCACATCTTGGCGCCGTTGAGGATGTAGCCGCCGTCCGCCTTCTTGGCGCGCGTCTTCATGCCGGCGGGGTCGGAGCCGTGATCGGGCTCCGTGAGGCCGAAGCAGCCGACCGTCTCGCCCTTGGCGAGCTTGGGCAGGAAGCGCATGCGCTGCTCTTCGGAGCCATAGGCGTTGATCGGATGCATGACGAGGCTCGACTGGACGCTCATGGCGGAGCGGTAGCCGGAATCGACGCGCTCAACCTCGCGGGCCACAAGGCCATAGGTGACGTAGCTCGCACCCGCGCCGCCGTAGCGCTCGTCGATGGTGGAGCCGAGCAGACCCATCTCGCCCATCTCGCTCATGATCTCGCGGTGGAAATGCTCGTGGCGGTTCGCCTCAAGCACCCGCGTCATCAGGTTGTCCTGGCAGTAGGACCGGGCCGATTCCATCACCAGCCGCTCGTCCTCGGACAGTTCCTCGGTCAGCAGCAAGGGGTCCGACCAATCGAATTCCGGCAGCTTGGAGGCCTTTGCCGAAGCGGGTTTGTCCGAGGTCTGCACGCTCATTCAGTCTTCCTATCGATGTCGCCGCCGGGTCTCCCCAGGGTCAAATTGCGGTTTGACGCTTCTCATATTATGAGATTATAGTCTCTCATAGTGAGAACGTCCACAAACCGTCGAACATCCGGGTCCCCGGCTGCGAACGGTCGACAGAGGAGGGTAGGACCCATGGATCTCCGTCTCAAAGGCAAGATAGCACTCGTCACGGGCGGGAGCGAGGGCATCGGCAAGGGCATCGCGCGGGCACTCGCCATGGAGGGCTGCAAGGTCGCCATCTGCGCCCGCCGCAAGGAGACCCTGGAGGCCACCGCCAAGGAACTCTCCAAGGAAACCGGCCAGGAGATCATCGCGATCACCGCCGACCTCACCAAGGCGGAAGACGCCAAGAATTTCATCGACAAGGCCGTGGCGCATTTCGGCCGGGTCGACATCCTGGTGAACAACGCGGGCTCCGCGCCCGGCGGTGTCATCGAGACCTTGACCGAGGACGATTGGGGCATTGCGCTCCAGCTCAAGTTCATGGGCTACGTGCGCTGCATGCGCTATGCGATCCCCTATATGAAGAAGCAGGGCGGCGGTCGCGTCGTGAACCTCATCGGCAACGACGGCGTGAAGCCCTCCTATTGGGAAATAGCACCTGGTGCGGCCAATGCCGCCGGCCAGAACCTGACGATGTCGCTGGCGGGGCAATACGGCAAGGACGGCATCACCTTCGTCGCCGTGAACCCGGGTCCCGTGCGCACCGAGCGCTGGGCCGGCCTCGTCAACGCCATGTCCCGGGACATGGGGATCTCGCATGAGGACGCCGACCAGCTCGCCCCGCGCAGCATCCCCCTGGGCCGCATCGCGGAGACCGAGGAAGTCGCCAATCTGGTGACCATGCTGGCCTCGCCGCTGACCTATTTCGTCAACGGCTCGATGATCGAGATCGACGGCGGCCAGCAGAAGCCGCTGATGGATCAGCTGCGGAACCGGTAGTACGCCTTTAGAGCGATTTCCATCTTGATAGAAACGCGACAGCCGAAGCGGCGCTTGAGCGGCCGGAGGCCCTATTACCTAGAGCGATTCCACGTGAGTGGAAATCGCTCTAGCCTTTCCTTCCCGGATCAAACGTCCGGGGCGGAAAGAATTCTAATCTGTCTTCTCTCAAAAGACCGTCATGCCCAGGCTCGACCCGGGCATCTGTGTGATTTCTGAGAGAGATGCCTGGATCAAGTCCGGGCATGACGATTGAAAGGGAAGGGTTTCATAGACCCAAAGCCCAATCGTCTGCCCTTCTTGCCGCAAACTTACCCCGCCTGCCACTGCGAGAACCGCTCCTGGAGCATGGCGTTACGCGGGGTCAGCCAATCGTAGTCCGGCACCACGCCGATGGACCAGTTCTGCGGCGCGGTGGGGGCCAGCGCGATTTCTTCCTTGCTCATATAATCGAAGCATTTGGGGTTGCCCGGCCCGAAGGCCAGCGTCCGGCAGAATTCCGCGTGCTGCTTCGGGTCGTGGAAGAATTCCAGATACTTGAAGGCGTTCTTGGCGCGCGGCGTGCCCTTGATGACATAGAAGGCCCCGCCGACCTCCAGATGGGCCTGGTTCCAGACCACCTCGACCGGATCGTTGGTGTCCTTCAGCATCTTCACGCCCGAACTCCAAAGCGAGATCATGTCGACCTCGCCGTCATGGATGAGGCGCGTCGCCTCGACGATCTGGCTCCACCAGACGGTGATATGAGGCTTGATCTCGTTGAGCTTCTTGAAGGCGCGCTCGATGTCGAGGGGATAGACCTTGTCGGGCGGCACGCCGTCGGCCATCAGGGCGAATTCAATGATCGTATTGGGCCGGGTGTTGAGGGAGCGCCTGCCGGGGAATTTCTTCACATCCCAGAAATCGGCCCAGTTCTTGGGGCCGCCGTTGGGGAACTTGTCCTTGCGATAGACGAGCTGCGTCGCGAAGGTCGCGTCCCGCAAGCCATTGCCGACGACGCCTTCCGGCGAGATGTTGGTGAAATCCATGACGCTGCGGTCCATGGGCTGGACCAGCTTGTCGTGCTCGGCCTGCGGATAGTTCATGTCGCAGATATCGAAATCGTAGGTGCCGTTCTCGACCATGGCCTTCACCTTGGCCAGCGAGACGCCACCCACCGCCACGCATTTTATGCCCGTGCGTTCGGTGAAGGGTTTGTTGAAGCAGGCCTCCTGCGCCCGCCCCCAGGCCCCGCCCCAGGTGCCCACATAGACGGTATTGTCCTCCGCCGCGGCGACCCCGCGCATGAGGGAAGGCGCGGTCAGCAGCGCGCCGGCGGCGGCGCCGGTCTTCAGAAGACGGCGCCGGGTGAGAGCAGCTGTCGATTCATTTCTTATGCGGGTCATGCCCAATCTCCCAGATCGTGTTGTTGGGGAGCCCGCCGGGTTGTGTTTCCGGTTCGCTGCTCCGACGCTGGGAGAAAGCCTATCGGGTTTCTGGCTGGGTGCTAATCTATTTTTGTATACGTTCCATCCCGGAGCGTCCTCGACTCAGGTGCCCCGTCATTCCGTCATGCCCGAGCTTGACCCGGGCATCTGTCTCCATCCTGAACGAGATGGCCGGGTCAAGCCCGGCCATGACGGAAGTGGAATGGGTGAATGACAGGCGGAAGTTCTCAAACGCCGCGAAAACGCGGCTGGCGCTTCTCGCGGAAGGCATCGCGGCCTTCCTGGTAATCGGCGCTGTCGTTGCAGGCGGTCAGCAGCTTCTGGCAGTCGTCATAGCTCGCCACATCGATCTCGGTCAGGCGGTCGAGGGTCTTCTTCATCGCGGCGATGGGTAGGGGGGCGTTGCGGGCGAGACCTTCGGCGAAAGCACGGGCAGTCGCGTCGAGGTCGGCGGGTTCCGACACCCGATGAACCAATCCCACTTCCTTGGCGCGGGCGGCGTCGATGGTATTGCCGCTGAGCAGGATTTCCTTGGCGGCCGCGAAACCCACGAGCCGCAGCACGCGGTGAATACCAGCCACGTCATAGCCAAGGCCCAGCCGAACGGCCGGCAGCGCGAAAACGGCGGTCGTCTCGCAGATCCGAAAATCGCAGGATCCCGCGACCGACAAGGCTCCACCCATGCAGGGGCCGCGCAAGACGGCGATGGTCGGCACGGGCAAGGTTTCCAAGGCCCGGCAGGCTTCCTCGACAAGCGTGTCGTAGTCTCGGCTCGCCTTGTTATCGTGGCGGATCTTGTCGAATTCGCTGATATCCGCCCCGGCGGAGAAGGCCACCGTGCCTTCGCCCCGGACCATCAGCACGCGCAGGTCCTTGGGGTCGGCGGCCACTTCCTGCGCGATGCGGACCATGCCGCTCCACATGGCGGAGGAGATGGCGTTGCGCCGCCGGGCGTTGCGGATCTCCAGGATGGCGACCGGATCGCCGGGTTCCCGGATCAGCGCAACGGTGCCGACAGCAGCAGGGGCCTCGCTCATTTCTTGGCCTCTGTCATTTCTTGGCGAGGGGAGCAGCGACCGCGCTGGCGTCGAGGCGATGGGACATCCAGCGCCCGGCCTCGGCGGCGGTGAAGAGTTCCAGCAGCGCCTGGTTGAAGGCGGCGGGCTCCTCGCTGTTGATGGTATGGCCGGCGCGCGGGATCACCATGAGACCGGCGGTCGGGATCTTGCGCTTCAGGAAGACACTGCCGTCGAGGCAGCTCTCGTCCTCGTCGCCGGTGATGACCAGGGTCGGCAGGCTGATTCCAGGCAGCCGGTCGGCCAGTTCGTAGAGTGTCGCGCGCTTGATCTGGAGGTTCAGCATGGTCAGCGCATGGCCTTCGGCGGAATGCTCGGACATCCAATGCTCGAACTCGGCCCAGCCGCGCGGATCCTTGGCCTTGTACTGATGCCGCATGCCGAAGTTGGCATAGGTGTTGGCGGCCTTCTCGATGCCTTCCTTGCGGAACATCTCGGCGATCTCGGTCGCCATCTTGACCGCGTTCTCGCGGCCGTTGGGATCGGAGCCCCAGCCGCAGCCCGCCAGCGTGATCGAATGGCAGCGGCTGGCATAGTCGAGACCCACATGCAGCACCGTGGAGGCGCCCATGGAATGGCCGACCACATGGGCCTTGTCGATCTTCAGGTGGTTCAGGACCGCGATCACATCGTCGCGGAAAACCGGCTGGAGATAGGCGTCGTCGGCGGTCGGCACGTCTGACGGCGGATATCCGCGCTGGCTGAAAGTGATGCAGCGATAGAGCCGGGAGAGATACCGCATCTGCGGCTCCCAGGAGCGATAGTCGCCGGCATATTCATGGACGAAGATTACCGGCGTGCCTGTGCCCGCCTCTTCGTAATAGAGCTTCGTGCCGTCCTTGGCCTTTGCGTAGGGCATCTCGTCGTCTCCTTAAGCCAGGCGGAACAGGCGGTGGGGGTTCTCGGTCGCGATGGTCTTGATTTCGGCTTCGGTGAAGCCGGCATCGCGCACGGTCTTCAGGGGGTTGTGGTCGGCGGGCGGAAAGCTCTCGTCGGAGCCCAGCACGATCCGGTCCACCTGCACCATATCCGCCAGGAACCGGAGGATCTTCGGGTGATGGAGGATGGTGTCGTAGTGGAAGCGCCGCATGTAATGCGACGGCTCGTGCAGCGCCACATCGCCGAAGGCCTTCTTGTCCATGCGCTCATGCATGCAGTCGAAGCGGCCGAGGAGATAGGGCATCGTCCCGCCGCCGTGGCACAGGATGACCTCGAGGTCCGGATATTTGTCCATGACACCGCCCATGATGAGCGAGCCCACGGTGAGCGTCGTGTCGTAGGTATATTGGGCGATCTGGGTCAGCCCGTATTTCTTGGTGCGTGGGCTGGGCGCGGAAGCCTGGTCCGCCTGGGACGGATGAATGAAGACCGGAACCTTCAGCTCCACCGCCGCCGCCCAATATTCGTCGAGGTTGAGGTCGCCGAGGTTCATGCCCTCGACGTTGGCACCCACGACGCCGCCGACGGCACCGGCCTGCTTCACCGCGCGCTCCAATTCCTTGGCGGCGCGGGAGGGGTCCTGCATCGCGCCGGACGCCATCCAGGAGAAACGCTCCGGGTGCCGCTCGCAGAGATCGGCCATGCTGTCGTTCATCAGCCGATGCCACATCTCGCCCTTATCGGCGGGCATGCCATAGCCGAAGATATCGGCCCAGACGCTCAGGATCTGGCGCTCGATGCCGGTGGCGACGAAGCGGTCGATGCGGGTCTGCTCCTCTTCCAGCAGGCGGGGGAAGAAGGGGCGGAGCTTCAGCCCATAGGCGAACTCCAGACACTTCTGGCAATGGGGCTCGACCGTGGCGACCGAGACGCCGTAATCGGCGCCCTTGGCTTCGAGCTTTTCCAGGATGCGCCGGGGCACATAGTGGGCGTGGACATCGATACCCATGGGATTTTCTCCTATTCCGCGGCCTGGCGGGGGGTGGCCTGCCGGATCATGCGCAGGACATTGTTGGGATTGAGCGGCAAGGACGTGACATTGACGCCGAGCGGACCCAGGGCATGGGACACCGCATTGGCGAGCGCCCCGCCCGCGCCCACGATTCCGCCTTCGCCGGCGCCCTTTGCGCCCAACGGGTTCAGGGTCGAGAGCGAGGTTTCCAGCGTGATCGCCTCAATCTCGGGGAATTCGTTGCTGGTCGCCATGAGGTAATCGGCGAAGCTGCCGGTAAGGAGCTGGCCTTCCGCGTCATAGACCAACTCGTCGAGAAAGGTCGCGCCGATGCCCTGGACCGCGCCGCCGATGGCCTGGCCGTGGACAAGGGCGGGATTGATGCAGCGCCCCACGTCCTCGACGATGAGATAGCGCAGCACCTCGACCTTGCCGGTCTCCACATCGACCTCGACATGGGCCGCATGGGCGCCCGAGGTATAGGTCCGGTTGGCGGGCGCGAATTTCTCGACGGCCTTCAGTTCAGCCGGATCGTCCGCCGAGGCGGCCAGGGCTTCCAGCGTCATGACCGGAGGCTCGCCGGGAGCCGCGCCTTTCTTGCGGATCGCACCGTCCTTCAGCTCCAATTCCTCGATGCCGAGGTTGGTGCGGCGGGCGGCCATGGCGACGAGCTGTGCGGCCAGTTTCCGGGCCGTCAGCAGGATCGCGCTGCCACCCACTGTGACGCCGCGCCCGTGATAGGTGCCGAAGCCCCATTCGAGTTTGTCGGTGTCGCCGTGGAAGATCGAGATATCACCGAAGGGCACGCCGCCCATTCCGTCGGAACAGATCTGCGCCAGCACCGTCTCGTGGCCCTGGCCCTGGGCGGTGACGCCGGTAAAGACCTCGATCTTGCCGGTTGGCGTGACCTCGATCCGCGCGGTCTCGGAGGGACCCGCGCCGCCGCTCTCCACGAAGACCGCGAGGCCGACGCCCTGGCGCTTGCCGTTCTTCTGTCCGCAGGCTTCGACCTTGGCCTTCATCCGGTCGAAATCGAAGGCCTCGGCGATTTTGGCGAGGGTGCCGGGATAATCGCCCTGGTCGTATTGCACGGGCTCCTCATAGGGGCAGAGCTTGCCGGTGGTATAGGGCATCATATCCGCCGGGATGAGGTTCTTCATCCGGAGCGCCACAGGCGAGATACCGAGATCCGCCGCCGCCAGATCCAAGAGACGCTCGCGGAAGAAATTGACCTCGTAGCGCCCAGGGCCCCGATAGGTACCGATGGGCGTCTTGTTGGTCATGAGCCCGGCCACATCCATCTGCACCGCGCCGACCCGATAGGGGCCGGGCGCGAATTGCGCGGCCTTGGCCGGGGGAACGCCGCCGTTGGTGCGGGCATAGGCTCCCATATCCGCCCGGAAAACCCCGCGCAGTCCCAGGAAGTCCCCATCCTTCGACAGCGCGATTTCGAGGTCGCATTCCATCTCGCGGGAATGGTTCGCCGCCATCAGGTGCTCGCGCCGGTCCTCGATCCATTTCACGGGACGCTTCACCCGCATCGTGGCGAAGGGGATCAGGAAGTCTTCGGGATAGAACTCGCCCCTTATGCCGAAAGCGCCGCCCACGTCGGTCTCGACGAAGCGGATATCGGCTTCCTCCATGCGCAGCATCTTGGCCAGCGCGCGGCGGTTGAACCAGGGCACCTTTGTGGCGCCCCAGACCTTCAGCTTATGGTCCGTCGCAGTGGCGTCATAGGACGCGATCATGCCGCGCGTCTCCAGGGGGACGCCGGAATGACGGTGGCAGTAGAAGCTTTCCTTGCGCGTGTAATCGGCCGCCGCGAAGGCTGCCTCGATATCGCCTTCGCTGACCCGATAGCTGAAGGCGACATTGGTGCCGGCCTTCTCGTTCAGGATCGACTCGTTCTTCGCGGAGGCATGGACATCGGTCACCGCCGGCAGGATCTCGTAGTCGATCATCAACAGGTCCTGGGCGTCCTCCGCGATATAGCGGCTGTCGGCCACGATCACCGCCACGGGATCGCCCACATAGAGGACCTTGTCCACCGCGAAAGGCCGCTGGAGATAGCGCTCGTAGCCCACGAGAGGCGCGAGGCGCAGGGGGATCTCGGCCGCATATTCGGCGATATCGGCGGTGGTGAAGACATCGATGATGCCGGGGTGGGCCAGCAATTCAGTCGTATCGATCGCGCCGATCCGGGCATGGGCGTGCGGGCTGCGCACGACCAGCGCATGGACCATGTTCTCGACCTTCATGTCGTCGATGAAGGTGCCGGTTCCGGTGACGAAGCGCGCATCCTCGACCCGCTGGAGCGAGCGGCCGATCAGCGGCGCGGTACCGGCGCCGATATCGTGACTCTTGTGGCTGCTCATCCCTTGGCTGCCTTGATCGTCCGGGCCGCGTCGAGCACCGCTTCCACGATGGGGATATAGCCGGTGCAGCGACAGATATTGCCCGAGAGCGCTTCCCGGACTTCATCCGCCGTGGGATCGGGGGTCTCTTTCAGGAAGGCCGTCGCGGTCGTCAGGAACCCCGCCGTGCAGAAGCCGCATTGCAGCGCGTGATGCTCGCGAAAGGATTCCTGCAACACGGTCATCTTGCCGTTTTGCGCCAGGCCCTCGACGGTGGTGATGGTTGTGCCATCGAGCTGCACCGCGAACATCAGGCAGGACCGCATGGAGGCCTCGCCCACGATGATCGTGCAGGCCCCACAGACACCGTGCTCGCAACCGAGGTGGGTTCCGGTCAGCCGCAGATCGTCGCGCAGGAAGTCCGCCGCCGTGGTGCGGGATTCGACCGTGCGTGTCTCGGTCTTGCCATTGACGGTCAGGGTGATCTCGTGGCGGGTCGAGACGTTCATGCCGCAACTCCCGTTCGCAGGGGCGAGGCGGTCTGTTCCAGCGCGCGGCGCACCATGACGGCCGAGACGTCGCGGCGGTAATCGGCCGAGGCGTGGAGATCGTCGCGCGGCTCGATGGCGGCAGAGGTAATGCGGCCCGCTTCGCGCATGGTTTCGGGGGTGAGGCCTTTGGCGACCAGCATCTCTTCGGCTTCGGCGATGCGCAGCGGTATGTCGCCCGCGCCGAAGATGGTGATCTTGGCCGCGCCGCAACGCCCCGCCTCGTCGAAGTCCACCAGAACAGCGGAGCCCACGATGGCGAAATCGCCGCGCCGTCGCGCCATTTCCTCGAAGCCCCAGCGGCGGCCCTTGGGCCAGGCGGGGTAGCGGATCTCGGTCAGAATCTCGTTGGCTTCGAGGGCGGTGGTGAAAACGCCCTGGAAGAATTCGCCCGCCGGTACAACCCGCTCGCCCGTAACAGAGGTCAGCACGAAGTCGGCGTCGCAGGTGAGCGCGATCGCCGGCATCTCCGCCGCCGGATCCGCATGGGAGCAGCTGCCACCCGTGGTGCCCCGGTTACGGATCTGCACGTGCGCGACATGGGGCATGGTGCCCGTGAGCAACGGATTGAGCCGCGCCACCAAGGGGCTCAGTTCGATTTCGCGATGACGGGTCAGGCCCCGCACCCGGAGGCCGCCGTCCGGCATCTCCGAAGCCCCACCCAATCCCTCGACCCGGTTCAGGTCGATAATCGTCGCCGGGCTCGCCAGCCTGAGACTCAGCACCGGCACGAAGCTCTGGCCGCCGGAGAGCAGCTTCCCGTCGTCCTGATGCTCGTCGATGAGCTTCACGGCCTCGTCGAGGCTGCGGGGCGCGAAATAGGCGAAAGGCGGTGGTTTCATCCGGGTCTCTTCATGGGGAATTGAAGGGGGGGAGCAGAGGTTGTAACGCCATCCATCCTCATTCGTCATGCCCGGCTTGACCCGGGCATCTGTGGATTACTTTGCGGGAGCCCTAAACCTGCTTTTCAGACACCTCAGGGGGATGCCGGGGGCGAGCCCAGGCATGACGGCTATGGAAGTCTTGGTGCAAACTCTCACCATGTGGCAGCATATATCCGCAGAGCGAGAACGGCTATCGGATTCTACCGGCTGACCTGGCTCAATGCGGCCGTGATCTGCGCCGCCGCGCCCCGCGTGCTGGCGAGGATCGCGGCGCGTTTGGGCTCGTCGATGCGGAAGCAAGGGCCGGCGATGGCCAGCGCGGCGGCCACGTCGTTTCCTTCGAAAATCGGGGCCGCGGCCGCCCAGATGTCGGGGATGGCCTGAACGTCGCCGCTCGACCAGCCGCAGTCGCGGATCTCGGTCAGTTCCCGGCTCAGGCCGGCATTGTCGAAATTCGCTTCGGTGGCGCTGAGGCGCTCGAGATAGCGGCGCTGCTCGGTCTCCGGAAGCCAGGCCAGAAGCACCTTCGCCGCCGCGCCCTTGTGCAAGGGCTGGGGGTAGCCGATCTGGAACGAGAGACGGATCGGCTGGTCCGATTCGGCGCGGTCGAGGCAGATCGCGTGATCGCCGACGCGCCGCACCAGCAGCACAGTCTCGGCGGTTTCGTCGCGCAAGCGCTCCATGACCGGTTGGGCGAGGTCGAGGAAGCCGTAAGCCGCCCGCGCGGCCTGGGCCATCCGCACGACGCGCGGGCTCAAGTGATAAGCGCCCTGGCCGTCCTCGGTCAGCAAGCCGACTTCGCGTAGGAGCGCCACGTAACGATAGGCCGAGCTCATGGGAATACCGACCCGGCGGGCGAGCTCGTCGACCGTGGCAATGGGGCTTTCAGGCTCGAAGGAGGTCAGGATCTTCAGGACCTTGCGCGAGCTTTCCGCCCCGCTGCGCGGCTCACGCTCTCCGCGTGTTTCCGTCGCTCGCTTTTGCGGCGTGCGGCTCATGAATTGCTCCTGGTTTCAGTTCTGCTTGAGAATTGGGCTAAGCTATTCTCGCCATGTGACTATAACATTCCACGATGTGAAGCGCGAAGCCCGATTTCCTGCGAGGCCCTCCATGTCCGACCTGCCCAAACATATCGAGATCCGCGAGGAAGGGCCACGCGAGGGCTTCCAATACGAGCCCGGTCCCATCGCCACGGAACGCAAGATCGAATTGATCGACCGGCTGTCGGACACAGGGCTCCGGGAAATCCAGATCGTCTCCTTCGTCAATCCCAAGGCCGTGCCCGGCATGGCGGATGCGGAGGCCGTGGTGGCCGGCATCACCCGGCGGCCGGGCGTCCATTATCTCGGCCTCTGGCTCAACGAGAAGGGGATGGAGCGGGCGGTCGCCACGGGCAAACTCGACATCAAGGGCTCGATCCTGTTCTCGGCCTCGGAGCGCTTCACGTTGCGGAACCAGAACCGGACGCTCGTCGAGCACGAGCGGGCGCAGCATGAGATGGCGAGGCGCTACAAGGAATTGGGCGTGCCCATCGACTACGCGCTGATCACCGCCGCCTTCGGCTGCAATTTCGAGGGCGATGTTGCGGCTTCCAAGGTCGTTGAGATCGTCGGCACGATCCTGGCGCTTTGCGAGGAGCAGGAGATCGACCTCAGCTATATCTCGCTCGCTGACACCATGGGCTGGGCGACGCCCTTACAGGTCAAGCGGCTGGTGGGGGCGGTGCGGGACCGCTATCCCGACGCGCCGCTGTCACTGCATCTTCACGACACAAGAGGCATGGGGATCGCCAATGCCTTTGCGGGGCTGGAGATGGGGGTGGCGCATTTCGATGCTTCGGCGGCGGGATTGGGCGGCTGCCCTTTCGCCGGCAACCGGGCGGCGGCGGGCAATGTCTGTACCGAGGATCTGGTATTCCTCTGCGACGAGATCGGGATCGAGACTGGCGTGGATCTGAAAGCGCTGGTCGATTGCGCGATCCTCGCGGAGGAGGTGGTGGGCCATCCGCTGCCGGGGTCGATCAAATCGGGCGGAACGTTGCGGACGCTGAGGCAGAAGATCGCGGCAGGGGCGAGGGCTTGATTGCGGGTTGTGTTTCAGCGGGTCTATTTTCCCTCACCCTCCCATCGCTGAAGCGATGGGTCCCTCCCTCTTCCCCGGTGGTGGAGAGGGGCTAATAAAGCTCGGTGTAAAACCCCTCTACCGCATCGCGGGAGGGTGAGGGTCTTTCGGAAAGGAAGCATGAATGACCGAAACCATGGCGAGAACCGCGGCCGATCTTTTCTTGGAAACCCTCAAAGCCCACGGCGTCGAGTTCTTCATCTGCAATCCGGGCACCGACTTCCCGCCCATCGTCGAGGCCTTCAGCCGCGCCGCCGAGTCGGGATCCCCCGCCCCGCGCCCCATCATGGTGCCGCACGAAAACCTTGCCGTCTCCATGGCCCACGGCGCTTTCCTGGCGACGGGCAATATCCAGGCGGTCATGGTCCATACCAATGTCGGCACCGCCAATGCCCTGAACGCGCTCCTCGACGTGGCGGGGGACCGGTCCTCGGTGCTGCTTTGCGCCGGCCGTTCTCCGATTACCGAGAAGGGCCTTTTCGGCTCGCGCAACCGCAACATCCATTGGGCGCAGGAGATGCGCGACCAGGCGGGCATGGTGCGCGAGGCGGTGAAGTTCGACTACGAGCTTCGCATCCCCGACCAGATCGGCGACGTCACCGCCCGCGCCATCGAGATCGCCATGACCGAGCCGCGGGGTGCCGCCTATCTGGCATTGCCCCGCGAGCCCCTGGCAGGTCCGGTGGGCGACCGCCCGGCCGTGCCGCCCCGCGCGAGGCCCGCCGCACCCTATCCGGCGCCCGAAGCCATCGAGACTTTGGCCGGCTGGATCGCCGCTTCGGAGCGGCCGCTCATCATCGCCAATTCCATCGGCCGCACGGCGGAGGAGTTCGAAACCTTTGCCCGCGTGACCGAGAAATTCGCGCTGCCGGTCGTCACCTTCAACCAGCGCTTTCTCTGCCTGCCGTCGACCCATCCGATGCATCAGGGCTATGAGCCGGGGCCGCTGCTGGCGGATGCGGATCTCGTCATCATCCTCGACTGCGACGTGCCCTGGATCCCGTCGATCCAGAACCCGCCGGCCGGGGCCAAGATCATCCAGATCGGCATCGATCCCGCTTTTCCGACCTATACGACGCGCGGTTTCCCCGCCGATCTCTCCATCGCGGCGGGAGTGGGGCCGGCGCTCACCGCGCTGGAAAAGGCGCTGGCCGGAAAGATCGACGAGGGGAAGGTTTCCACTCGCCGCAAGCGGCTGACCGACGCTTCGAACGCCCGCCGCGCGGCGCTGCGCAAATCCACGGACACTCTGCCGCCGCATATCTCGCCCGAATACCTGAGCCGCTGTCTCGGCGAGGCCATCGGCGAGGATGCGATCCTGGTCAACGAATACCCGCTGCGGATCGATCATTGCCCAAGGGTGAAGGCGGGGACCTATTTCCATACGAGCCCGGCGGGCGGTCTTGGCTGGTCCTTCGGCGCGGCGCTGGGCATGAAGCTTGCCGCCCCCGACCGCTTCGTCGTCGCGGCCATGGGGGACGGGGCCTATATCTTCGCCAATCCCACCGCCTGCCATTGGGCGGCGGCGGGCCATGACCTGCCGATCCTGACGGTGATCCTGAACAACCATCGCTATGCGGCGGTGCGCAACGCGACTTTGCATATGTTCAAGGACGGCGCGTCGGGCCGCAGGAACGGCGACATCCTGGCGGACCTCGATCCCGCACCCGACTACGAGAAGATCGTCGAGGCCCATGGCGGCCACGGCGCGCGGGTCGAGAACCCCGCCGACCTGCCCGCCGCCATCGCCAAGGCTATCGACGTGGTGCGGAAGGAGAAGCGCCAGGCGCTGCTCAACGTGATCTGCCCGTATTAGGCGATTTTAACTCTACACATCACCCGTCATGGCCGGGCTTGACCCGGCCATCTGTTGCCGTGAGTCGCGCTACTCCCCCACCACCGCCTTGCCGTTGTCGAGCACCTTGGCGTTGCGGGCCTTGACCCAGGAGCGGAACGAAACCTCCGCCCCCTCCCGCCAGATTTCCACGGTGAGGGTCTCGCCCGGATAGATCGGGGCGGAGAAGCGGCCTTCGATGGAGCGCAGCTTGGTCTCGTCGTAGCCGCAGATCGCCTTGACGATGGCATGGCCCGACACGCCGAAGGTGCAGAGACCGTGCAGGATCGGCCGGTCGTAGCCCGCCTTCTTCGCGTATCCGGGATCGGAATGGAGCGGATTGTAGTCCCCGCTCAAGCGATAGATCAGGGCGGAATTGGGAAAAGTCGGGAGTTCCACGGTCGCATCGGGGGAGCGTTCCGGGATCGGATGGGCCGGTCGCACGGGACCGGCCGGGCCGCCGAAGCCGCCGTTGCCGCGGGCGAAGATCGTCGTATGGATGGTCGCATAGGGGGTGCCGGTCTCCGCATCGGCGACGAGCCGCTCGTGATAGATCACCGCGCCGCGACCCTCGCCCTTGTCGATGACGCCGAGGATGCGGGTCTTGCCCCGCACCGTTCCCTGTGACGGCAGCGGATTGTGGATCGTCAGGGCGGTTTCGCCGTTGACGGTCATATGGCGGACGATGCCGCTGTCCGGGACGTTGCCGGCCGTACCGGAAATCCCGAGCACCGTCGCCATGGTGGGGAAGGGGCGTAATCCCCGCTCGATCACATAGCGGAGCTGGTTCTCGTCCATGAAATCCCAGCCGAGTCCCAGGCCCAGGCCATAGAGCATGGTGTCCCGCTCGCTATAGGCCTGGACCGCTTCCTCGAAGCGCCAGTTCATCAGCCGTTCGACATCGATCTTCATGACGATTTCCTCCGGTTTTCCCTGCCGGATTAGCACGGACTGCGAATTGACTGCGAGCTTTTATGCGGGCCGTTATTGAGACTTGGCGAGGCCGACCTCCTCGGGCATGATCCCCGCCGCAGATCGGAATTGAGGCGAGGAAACGCTGGATCATGAGCATTAACGGCAAAGCCTATATCATGGGCGCCTACGAGCACCCGACACGGAAGGCGCCCGATAAGTCGCTGACCCAGCTTCATGCGGAGGTCGCCAAAGGCGCGATCGAGGACGCGGGTCTCACCAAGAACGACATCGACGGCTATTTCTGCGCGGGCGACGCGCCGGGCATGTTCTATGCCATGGGCATGGCCGACTATATGGGCCTGAAGCTGCGCCACATCGACGGCACCGATACCGGCGGCTCCTCCTATATGATCCATGCGGCCCATGCCGCCATGGCCATCGCCATGGGCAAGTGCAACGTGGCGCTGGTGACCCTGGCCGGCCGGCCGCGCTCCGAGGGGCAGGGTGTCGGCACGACCGCCCGCGCGCCCTCGGCGCCGATTGCCGAGGCCGGTTTCGAATATCCCTATAATCCGGCGCTCGCGAGCATGTATGCCATGTGCGCGACACGGCACATGCACGAGTTCGGCACGACCAGCGAACAGCTCGCCTGGATCAAGGTCGCGGCCTCCCATCACGCGCAGCACAATCCCAACGCCATGCTGCGGGACGTGGTGACGGTGGAGGATGTGGTGAACTCCCCGATGATCACGACGCCGCTCCATCGGCTCGACTGCTGCGTCATCAGCGACGGCGGCGGCGCGCTGATCATCACCCGGCCCGAGATCGCCAAGAGCCTCAACCGGCCCAAGGTCAAGATCCTCGGCGGCGGCGAAGCGATCAAGCATCAGAACGGCGGCGAATTCGACCTCACCTTCAGCGGTGCGGCGATCTCCGGCCCGGCGGCCTTCGCCGAGGCGGGCGTCACGCCCAAGGATATCCAATACGCCTCGATCTACGACAGCTTCACAATCACGGTGCTGATCCAGCTCGAGGACTTGGGCTTCTGCGAGAAGGGCAAGGGCGGCGCCTTCGTGTCGGACGGCAACCTGATCTCGGGCGTCGGCAAGCTGCCCTTCAACACGGACGGCGGCGGGCTCTGCAACAACCATCCGGCGAACCGCGGCGGCATGACCAAGGTCATCGAGGCCGTGCGCCAATTGCGCGGCGAGGCGCATCCCAAGGTGCAGGTGCCGGATTGCCATCTGGCGCTGGCCCATGGCACCGGCGGCATCCTGGGCACCCGCCACGGCAGCGGTACGCTCATCATGGAACGGGAGTAAGACTAATGGCCGAGGAACGCATCATCCCCGCCCCTCCGGTCAATCCGGAATCGAAGCCCTATTGGGACGCCTGCGCCGAGGGCAAGCTCTTGGTGAAGCATTGCACCGCCTGCGGCAAGGCGCATCACTATCCGCGCACGATGTGCCCCTTCTGCTTCAGCGACAAGACCGAGTTCCGCCCCGCCAAGGGTACGGGCGAGATCTATAGCTTCAGCGTCGTGAAGCGCGGCCCGCCCATCCCCTATGCGATCGCCTATGTGACGCTGGCGGAAGGGCCGAAGATGATGACCAATATCGTCGATTGCGATCTGGACAGCATCAAGGTCGGCCAGAAGGTGAAGCTGGTGTTTAAGCCGGTCGAAGACGGCTCGACCCAGATGCCGATGTTCACGCCGGCCTGACGCCGCTTCCTTACTTTGAATCCTCTCCGCCCCTTGGGGGAGAGGGCAGGGTGAGGTGGGTCGCGCCGCTTGCGTGACCTTGCGAAGACCGAGCCCAGACTATCCACCCACCTCACCCTAATCCCTCTCCCCCCATGGGGCGGAGAGGGACTTTGTTAGGGGCGGATGAGCAAAAGTCCGCTCAATCCTTGTAAGTAGTATCCCGCCGGTCGAGCTGGCGGAGCAGGGCCGGCCATTCGAAGTCGCTCTTCGGCCGGATGATGCCCTGCTTGAACTGGCCATGGGTGTGCTGGATCAGGTTGTCCGACAGGACATTGAGCTTGGCCCCGCCGCCCAGCATCATGACCTGCGCCCGGCAGGAAAGCTCCAGGCGATGCATGATGTTGAAGGCCTTGGCGATCGAGGTTCCGCAGGTCAGAAGCCCGTGATTCCTGAGGATCATCGCGTCGGTCGTGCCGAGATCCTTCACCAGCCGCTCCCGTTCGTCGAGATCGACGGCCACGCCTTCGAAGTCGTGATAGGCGATGTCGTTGAAGCGCATGGCGGTCTGGGTGATCATCATCAGCCCCTCCGCCATGGACGAGACCGCCATGCCCGCCGCGGTATGGGTATGGAGCACGCAGTCCACATCGTGGCGCACCGCATGGATGGCGCTGTGGATGACAAAGCCCGCGCGGTTCACGCCATAGTCGAAGTCAGGCTTCCAGATCACATTGCCGTCGAGGTCGATCTTGAGAAGCGAGGAGGCGGTGATCTCCTCATACATCATGCCATAGGGATTGATGAGGAAATGGCCTTCCTCCCCCGGCACCCGCGCCGAGATATGGTTGGCGGTCAGGTCCGGCATCCCATAGAGGTCGACGAGCCGGTAGCAGGCGGCGAGATTGACCCGGGCCTCCCACTCCGCCTCGCTGACTTCCGGGCGGGCCGAACGGATCTTCAGATGGCCTTGGGTCATGAAATTTCTCCTCTGCTGCTGGAAGCTATCTTGCACAAAGCCATGCCCGGCGCCCAAGCGGAATCGGCGTCGCTCAAGGCGCGACGTACAGGATCCAGAGCACGCCGAAGCGGTCCTTGACCATGCCGAAGCGCGGCGAGAAGAAGGTCGGGCCGACCGGCATCTGCACCTGCCCGCCGTCGCTCAAGGCGGCGAAATAGCGATCGACCTCGCCGCCTTCCTTGAGCGTCAGGGAAAGCGCGAAACCGTCGAACTTGGTGCTGCCGCTGCATTGGCCGTCGGAGGCGAAGACCGTGGTGCCGCCGATGGTCATCATCATATGCATGACCTTCTCGGCGCCGCCGGGCGGGATCATGGATTTGTCGGGACCGTCCATATAACGGACCCGCAGGACGACCGTCGCGCCCAGGGCCTGCTTGTAAAATTCCGCCGCCTCGTCGCAGCGGCCGTCGAAGAACAGATAAGGTTGGATATCCATCGCCTAGGCCCCCTTTTGAAGAAGAGATGGGGAAAAGGTGAGCCCAGATGCGGGGTGGGCGCAAGTCCCCGATATGACAAAGCCGGGTCAAGAGCCCGTGTCATCTATCCCCCTAAAGAGATATCGGGCTTTACACATTACCGGACATTTGAGACAGTCCCGCCCGATTTCACGCTCATTCCGGCGAGCCGCCGCGTGCCTTCTATTGAAGGTTGACATCATGGCAGTTAAATCTACCGATAAGCCCGAAGCCGCAGCACCGAGCGCGCCGATGCCGCTGTTCTATAGTCGCGTCTCGGCGCTCGATTCGGTCGCTCACAAGGATTTGCATCTTGATCGCAGCAAGGGTTTTACCTATGCGGCCAAGACGAACGCCATTCCGCTGAGCCTTGCGGAGTTCACCACCGCCGCCGCGCATTACCCGATCGTCTTCACCCGTGGCCCCGATGTGGCGGCTCTGGTCGTGACGGGGTTCCGCGACGGCGAGAATCTCTTCGTCGGGAAGGACAACCAGTGGCGCGCGGGCGCCTATGTGCCGGCCTATGTCCGGGCTTATCCCTTCATCTTCATCGAGCAGCCCAATAGCGACCAGCTCGTCTTCGGCATCGAATCCGATTCCGAGATGCTGGGCACGAGCGGCGCCGCCCTCTTCGACGACGGCAAGCCTTCCGATGCGCTCCAGGAAGCGATGCAGTTCTGCGGCACCTATCACCAAAGCCACAAGGCGACCCGCGACATGTGCCAGGCCTTCGACGCGGCCGGGCTCCTGGCCGAAAACCAGGCGGTCATCACCTTCAAGAGCGGCACCAGCGCGCGGGTCGACGGTTTCCGGGTGATCGATCCCGCCAAGCTCGACGCCATTTCCGACGAGACCTTCGTGGAATGGCGCAAGAAGGGTTGGATTGCGCCGATCTATGCCCATCTCGTTTCGGCGGGGCGCTGGTCCCAGATCGTCGATCTGGGGGCCGAGCACCTCGCCTGATCGTTCGAAAGCTCATCTCATGAAACGGATCCTTGTCGCCGCCTTCCTCCTGTTGGGTTCCGTCCCGGTTCTGGCCGCCGATCCGCCCGTGACGGCGGGGGCGGCCTATGAGCTCACCGGGTTCCGCTCCGCGCGCTTCGGCATGACGGAACAGGAAGTTCGGGCCGCGATCGGCAAGGACTTCGGCGCCAAGGCCGGTGCGGTCAAGGCGAGCGATAATCTCTACGAGCAGACCAAGATATTGTCGCTCGCGGTGCCGGAACTGCTGCCCAAGGGCGGTACGGCCGAGGTGAACTACACATTCGGTTTCAAGTCGAAGCGGCTCATCCAGGTAACGCTCGTCTGGTCCAAGGCGTCGGATCCGGCAATCACGGCGGATATGATCACCGCGAACGGGACCTTGCTGGCCGGCTATTTCATGAGCGCGGGCTATCAGCCGAATACCATCGCTCAGAATAAGGCAGCGGGGAATGGCCTCGTGCTCTTCCAGGGATCGGATGCCCAGGGCCATACGACAGTGGCGCTGCTGGAGGGCACTGTAACCCCGGGCGAGAACGGCAATGCATCGCTGACCCCGACGCAGCTAACGGTCCGCTATATCCAGGATCCCAGGACCCCCGACGTCTATAAGCTGCCGCCCGGCCAGTTCTGATCCCCGTCAAATCCTGCCCGACGTGACGAGCGACTTCGACCGGCTCGCAGGCGAGGCCGTCGTCCTTCATCGCGCGGGCCGGCTGGCGGAAGCGGCGACCGCCTACCGCGCGGCTCTGGCGCTGTCTCCCGGTCGGCCGACGATCCTTCACAATCTCGGGGTGATCGCCGCCGCGCAGGGCGATCACGCGGCGGCCGTCCGGCAGTTCGACGAGGTCCTCGCCGGCAATCCGGACTACGCCTCGGCTCATATGAACCGAGGTGCCGCGCTCGAGGCTCTGGGCCGTCTCCCCGAAGCGATCCAAAGCTATGGCCGGGCTGCGGCGCTGGAGCCCGATTCCTATGCGGCTCATCGCGCCCTGGGGTTTCTCTGGCTGGCGCAGGGGGAGCGGGGGCGGGCTCTCGACCACTTCGCGCGGACCTATGAGCTGCGGCGGGGCGAGGATCGCAGCGGGCGGGCGCAGAAGTCGCTCAGCGAGACCACCCGGGCGAAGCTCCTTCACGATGCCGCGCAATTCCGCCACATCGCCGCCCGCAAGCGCGACGGCAAGCGTTTCGAGGTCCTGGCGCGGCTCTATGCCGATTTCGCCCGCGACTTTCCCGAGACGCCGACCGAACTTGGAGCGGAAGATTTCGAGCGGATCGGGGAGGATTACAATTCCCCCATCCATCTGGCGAGCGCGGCGGAACAGGAGGCGGGCGCTGTCGCCTCCCGGCCCGACCGGCGCGCGATCCTCGACGGCTATCGGGAGGCGGGAGCTGTCTTCTTCGACGGTTTTCTGACGCCCCCGGCGCTGGCCAGTCTGAAGAAGCATCTCCTCGAAAGCACGATCTGGCACGACTTCACCCATATCGACGGTTTCATGGCCTCCTATCTCGAAGACGGCTTGGCCTCGCCGTTGCTCCTGCAGATCGCCGACGAGTTCCGGCAGGCCTTTCCCGAATTGCTGCGCGATCGGCCCTTGTCCCAGGCCTGGGCCTTCAAGGGGGTCGACCCGCAAGCCCCCGTGGGCGCCCATGCGGACGACGGGGCGGTCAGCGTCAATTTCTGGGTGACGCCCGACGCCGCCAACCTCGCCGGCGACCGGGGCGGCCTTCTCATCTGCCGCGCGGCCCCGCCTCAGGACTGGAAAGTGACGGGATACGACGAGGATAAGGCGCGGATCGCGGCCTTCCTTGAGGACCATGCGGCCGATACGCTCGTGGTGCCCTATGCCGAAAACCGGGCGGCGTTGTTCCAGTCCCGGCTCTTCCACCGCTCCGATGCGCCGGTGTTCCAGGATGTATACGATATGCACCGCATCAATTTGACGCTGCTCTACGGCCGTCACGGCGGGTAATCCGGGCTCCGGGCAAATTGACAGGGGGAGGGGGCTTTCCCTATAACCTCACCCCATTCCGTGGTAGGCCACACCTTCTGACATCTAGCGGGAAGTCCCGGCCCATGTCCTATGAGCCTTGCGAGAAATATACCGATTCCGCGCTGCGGTTCGGCGACGAAGATCATTATCCGGAACGTATCGTCGGGGAGTTCCTCGGCGAGGTCGTCAGCAACGACTGGGTGAACGGCGAATACAAGCACATGATCCTGAAGGTTCATGCGCGGGCGCTGGACTCCTATGCCGGGCAGTTCTTCCATCTGCTCTGTCCCTCGCCCGATGGGGCGGAGGTCTATATGCGCCGGCCGATGAGCATCTATCGCATCGACAAGGCCGCGAGCCAGATCGAGTTCCTCTATAAGTGCGAAGGCCGCGGCACCCGCGGCATGGGCATGCTGAAGGAAGGCGACGACTTCAATCTCGCCGGTCCTCTCGGCAAGGGCTTCACCCTCGATCCCAAGTGGAAGAACATCGTCGTTCTGGGCCGTGGCGTGGGTCTGGCCACCCTGGCTCCCCTGTCGCAGCTTGCGGCGGAAAAGGGTGTCGGGATCACCGCGATCCTCAGCGCCCGCAACCCCGGCGTCGTGATGTCCAAGGACCTCTTCGAAGGCTTCGGCGCGACGACCATTCCGGTGCTCGACACCGACGGCACCAGCGACGTCGCCAATGTGGAGAAGATCCTCAACGGCCTCATCGACGAAGGCAAGGCGGATGCCTTCTTCACCTGCGGCTCGAACCGTCTCTTGAGCCTGATGAAGAAGGTCGGCAAGGCGCGGGGCGTGCCCGGCCAGGTCGCCATGGAGCAGATCATGGTCTGCGGCTTCGGCGCCTGCTACGTCTGCATGCGGACCTTCGAGATCGATGGCGAGAAGACCCTGAAGCGCGTCTGCCGGGATGGTCCGGTGTTCAACATGCAGGAGGCCGTGGGATGGTAGATCTTTCCGTTCGGATCGGAGACATCACGCTCCAGAACCCGATTACGCCCGCTTCCGGCGCGTTCTCCTGGGAATACAACGACGTCATCGACCTCAACCGCCTGGGTGGTCTGGTCGCCAAGACGATCTGCCGCGAGCCGCGCCTCGGCAACCCGACACCACGCATGGCGGAGACGGAGGCCGGGATCATCCAGTCGATCGGCCTGCCCGGCAAAGGCATCGAGTATTTCGTCGACCACATCGTCCCGGAATACGCGCGCTTCAAGCCGCCTCTGATCGTCAGCGTCTCGTCCGAGAACACCGAGGATTTCGCGGCGCTGGCCGAGGAACTCAGCGTTCCCGACGTCGACGTGATCGAGGCGAATATCTCCTGCCCCACACGCAATGCGACGGGCGGCAATTTCGCCATGCACGAGGAGCACACCAAGGAAGTCATCGGTGCGATCCGCGCGAAGACGAACAAGCCGCTCTGGGTGAAGCTTTCGCCCAATGCCGGCGATATCGTCTCCATCGCCCGGGCGGCCGAAGAGGCGGGGGCCGATGCGCTCTGCATCGCCAATACCTTCCTGTCCTTGAAGATCCGCACGGACAATTTCCGCCCCGCGCTCGGCAACAAGTTCGGCGGCCTCGTGTCCCCGGCCCTGAAGCCCATCGTGCTGCGGATGGTCTATCAGGTCGCCAAGGTCGTGAAGATCCCGGTGATCGGCATCGGCGGCGTCACCAAGGCCGAGGACGTGGTGGAATACATGCTGGCGGGCGCTTCGGCGGTCGGCATCGGCTACGCCGGTTTCCGCAACCCCACGGCGCTGATCACCATCATCGACGACCTCGCCGCCTGGTGCGACGAGCGCGGCATCAAGAAGGTCACCGACCTGATCGGCGCCGTGAAGGATGACGACATGGAGATGGATACGCTGGTCGCCGCTTCGGCGGGGGTTTGAAGCTCTATCCTCGCCTTATATCTCCCTCTCCGCCCTTCAGGGGGGAGAGGGCCGGGGTGAGGTGGGTCGCAGACATCGAGTGCGATCCGGTCCAACCCACCTCATCCTAAATCCTTCTCCCCCCTTAAAAGGGCGGAGAAGGACTTATGGCGCTTTAGCAAATTGCGAAGCTGGTCATAGCTTAGCCCCAGTTCCTGCGCGGCTTTTACCCGATTGAAGCGAGCTCTTTCCAACGCGGTTTTCAATAGACCCGCTTCAAACGCTTGCACCCGTTCCTCGAATTTACCCGTCGCTTCAGCATCAGTCTTCATATCGGCCCCCGGCCGATAGGGCGACGCGAAGGGATCGAAGACGATCTCGCCAATCGGCTTTTCCGGCCGCGTCGCGCGATAGAGTGCCCGTTCCACTACGTTGCGCAACTCGCGCACATTGCCGGGCCAGTCATATCCCGCCAACGCTGCCTCGGCGTCCCGCGTGAAACCGGCGAAGAAATCGAGGCCAAGCTCCCGCGCCATGCCCGTCCCGAAATGCCGGGCGAGGAGAGGGATGTCCTCCCGCCGTTCGCGCAAAGGCGGGACGGTTACCACGTCGAAAGCGAGGCGGTCCAGCAGGTCCGCGCGGAACTTCCCCTGGTCCGCTAGCACCGGCAGATCGACGTTGGTGGCCGCCACCATCCGCACGTCGACCTCCAGGGTCTCGTTGCCGCCGACGCGCTCGAAGGTGCCGTATTCGATGATGCGCAGGATCTTCTCCTGAACGCCCAAGGAGGCCGTGGCGATCTCGTCGAGGAACAGCGTCCCGCCATCCGCCATTTCGAAACGGCTCAGGCGGCGCTTGGTGGCGCCGGTGAAGGCCCCGGCCTCGTGGCCGAAAAGCTCGCTGTCGAGCAGGCTTTCGGCCAGGGTCGCGCAGTTCAGCTTGACGAAGGGCCGGTCCCAGCGTCGAGACAGGAAGTTCAACCGCGCGGCCAGCAATTCCTTGCCGGTCCCGCGCTCCCCCACGATCAGCACCGGGCGGTCCAGAGGCGCGGCGCGGGAGAGTTGCGCCAGCATCGCGCGGAAGGCGGGAGCCTCACCCAGGGGCGGGGCGATGGCGGCGCGGGCTCGGTCCTGATAGATCATTGGTGAAAAATACCGGAGATTGGGATTTTTCACCACAACTGGAATTGACGCGCCCGCTCCCCAGATAGCGGACCTATGGTTTTGTGCGGTTTGTGCGATGCTGCCGACTTGGCACAGGCCGTGCAACAGAGGCTGCGGTTGGACAACTTTCAGGGAACTCGACGCGCCATGGGTATTTTTTCGCGCCTCACCGACATCATCAATTCCAACATCAATTCGATCCTCGACCGGGCGCAGGACCCGGAGAAGATCATCCGCCTGATTATCCAGGAGATGGAGGACACCCTCGTCGAGGTACGCTCCGGCGCGGTCCATGCCATCGCCGAACGCAAGGAGTTGGACCGCAAGCTCGAGGCCCTGCGCCGCGAGCACGAGGAATGGCAGCGCAAGGCCGAGTTCGCTATCACCAAGGGCCGCGAGGATCTGGCGCGCGGCGCGCTGCTGGCGAAGTCGCGGATCGTCGAAAGCATCACGCAGCTGGAACGCCAGCTCGTCCAGATCGCGGAATCGCTCCAGCACCAGAACGACGATATCGCCAAACTCCAGGCGAAACTGGCCGACGCCAAGGCGCGGGAGCAGGTGATCGCCACCCGCCAGAAGACGGCGGCCTCGCGCATCAAGCTCCGGACCAAGCTCTACGACGAACGGATCACCGACGCCTTCGCGCGCTTCGAGCAGGTGGAACGCACGCTCGACCATATGGAAGGGAAGGTCGAAGCCTTCGATCTTGGCCGCGGCAAGACCACGACGGTCGCCGACGAACTGGCCGGTCTCGAAGCCGCCAGCGCGGTGGACGAGGAACTCGAAAGCCTCAAGGCGCGGCTCGGCAACCGGATGCGTCCTGAAGCCAAGCCCGATGCCAAGACAGAAGCCGGACGCTGATGGTCCCAGCGCTCTTTGGGGCCGGCGCCCTGGTCATCGCCGCGCTCTTCGTCGCCATCGTCCTGCCGGTCTGGATCGTTTCGCGGTTTCTCTCGCAATGGCGCTCCAACCGGCGGCTTTCGGGCGACGACGAGAAGCGCATGGGCGAGCTTTGGGAAGTCGCCAACCGCATGGAAAACCGGGTCGCGAATCTGGAGAAGATCCTCGATTCCGAAACGCCCGGCTGGAGGAACAAGCATGATCGGTCGTAATGGTTGGGAGGGGCCGTGGCGGGACAGCCGGGGCTTCAACCCGCACCGGCTCTATCGGGACCGCGAGCGTGGGCTGGTCGCCGGCGTCTGTGCGGGTATCGCGGGCTTCTTCGGCATCGATCCCGCCTATGTCCGCGTTGCTACCGTCATCGCCATGGTGCCTTTCTCGGTGCCGATGCTGGCCGCCTATATCGCCTTCGCCTTGCTGTTGCCGGTTCGGCCTCGGGAACTTTTCCACAGCGTGGAGGAGGAGACTTTCTGGCGCGGCATGGCGATGGATCCGGGGCGCACTGCCTCAAGCCTGGGCGACCGTTTCCGCACCCTGGAGACGCGGCTGGTGAATATCGAAAGCCATATCACCGGGCAGGACTATGAGTTGCGCCGCAAATTCCGCGATCTGGGCGACAGGAGCTGAGAGATGCCTCCGGTCAGTTTTCTTCTCAACGTGCTGTGGATCGTCTTCGGCGGCTTCTTCATGGCGCTGGGCTGGATCGCCGCCTCTATCATCATGGCGATCACGCTCGTCGGCATTCCCTGGGCGCGGGCGGGGTTCAACATCGCGCTCTATAGCTTCCTGCCCTTTGGACACGAGGCGGTGCCGCGCGATCGCTATGGGCGTGGAGACCTCGGGACGGGACCCTTCGGCGCCATCGGAAACGTGATCTGGTTCCTGCTGGCGGGCTGGTGGCTGGCCTTGGGGCATCTGATCGCCGCGGTCGGATTTGCCGTGACGATCATCGGCATCCCCTTCGCCTGGGCGCATCTGAAGCTCGCAGGGCTCGCACTCTGGCCCATCGGCAGGGAGATCGTGCCGGTCTATCGCTAGGGGCCGTTCGCTCCCAGCGATTCCACCTGATCAATGGGCCTTGTATTCGCCCTTGCGATACTTGCCCCAGATCCGGTCCAGTTCCGCGACGCAGATGGGATCGAGATCGTAGCGGGGCAGGGGATCGACGTCCCAGTGGTTATGGCGGTCGTTGCCGCGCACGAGCAGGGCGCCCCGCCGCGTCGATTCGGAACGAACCTCGGTCGGGATATAGAAAAAGGCGAGCCCGATGCGGCGGTCGTTGCTGTCGTTGGCGAGAGAGGCATGGGCGGTCCGCTCATGGTGGAGCGAGAATTCGCCGGCCTTCAGCACGAGGTTGACCGCCTTCTTCTCGTCGAGCCCCTCGATGGTCTGGCCGCGCGCCAGCATGTTGTTGTCTTCCATCTTCTCGACATGGGAGAGCGCGGCCTCGCGGTGGGTGCCGGGCATGACGCGCACGCAGCCGTTGGTCTCGTTGCTGTCGGTGAAGGCGACCCAGGCGGTGATCTCGCGGCTGGGGGTCACGCCGAAATAGGCGGAATCCTGATGCCAGGAAACGAAGCGCGGATCGTGCGCCTTCTTGGCGAAGAGCGAGGCGCCCATGAGGATGATGTCGGGGCCGATCAGATCCTCCACCGCGTCGAGGATCGTCGGATGGCAGGCGAGATCGACCATCCAGGGCATGGCGATATGCGCCTTGATCTTGAAATAGCCTTCCGAATCGCGGCCGAGCTTTTCCTCGATGCCCTCGATACGGCGGCGGAACTCATGAGCCTGGTCGCCCGAGACGGCGCGCAGCGGGGCGAGGTAGCCCTCGCGCTCGAAATGATCGATCTGGGATTGGGTCAGAAGCTTCGGCATCATTGTCCTCTTCAGGCGCTCAGGATGGCGTCGGCGATCTTCTCGGCGATCATGATCGTCGGGATATTGGTATTCGCGGTCGGCAGGTTCGGCATAACCGAGGCGTCCGAGACGCGCAACCCCTCGATCCCATAGACGCGGCCCTGGGGATCGACGACGGCCCTGGGATCGTCGGCGCGGCCCATCTTCGCGGTGCAGGAGGGATGCCAGACGCCCATGGATTTGGTGCGCAGGTATTCCTCCATCAGCGACGGATCGGCGGCGAGATCGGCCAGCGTCGTGCCGCCCGTGATCCCCTTCCGGATCAGGAATTTCCGGAAGGCTTTCGGCCCGTCGAGCAGGGTGCCGATGGCCTCGAGCTTGAAGGTGTTATAGGGGTTCACGATCATCATCTCGCGGACCTTCTGGTTGAAGACCGCGGGAAAGGCGTCCTCGATGATGTCGCGCATGGGCGCGGTCTGCGTGAGCTTGGAGAGAAAGCGCGCCCCTTCCGACAGTCGGGCCATGTCGCGGCTGTCGGAGAGAAGGTCGAATTCGACCTGGGGGAGGAGGCCGGCTTCGGGGCTGGTGAGCGTCACCCTCCCCGTCGAATAGGGCTTGTTGAGCCAGACGAAGAAATAGGCGAGCCGCCGGCCCATCCCATGCCAGGCGGTATGGGTTCCGGCGGTGATATAGAGATCGGACGGCAGCGCCCCTTCGCCCGAGGAGGAAAAGCGCAGGGCCGCGTATTGCGGCTTGCGGACCGTGCGCGGCGGCCGCGAAGCTTTTTTCAGGTAGGCGCAGATATAAAGCCCGACATGATCCTGGAGATCCTGGCCGACGCCCGGCCGGTCCACCAGGACATCGATCCCGTGGCTTTTGAGATGGTCGGCAGGCCCGATCCCGGCACGCATCAGGAAGGCCGGAGTCTGCAAGGCGCCCGCCGTCAGGATCACTTCCTTGCCGGCGCGGAAAGTGCGCTCGCCGCCGGAAGTCTCGGCCGTGACGCCGATGGCGCGTTTTCCCTCGAAGAGGATTTTCCGGACCTTCGTCTCGGGCAGGATGGTGAGATTGGGGCGCTGGCGCACGTCCGGCGTCAGATAGGCCATGGCGACCGAGACCCGATGCCCGTCCTCCTGGGACGAGGTCACCGGGAAATAGCCGTCGTCGAAACGGTCGCCGTTCTGATCCTTCAGGTCCTCGTAGCCCGCCGCTTTATAGGTCTCGGCCAGCACCTTGGCGAAGACCGGCCATTTGTCCCTCGGAGTGCGGCCGATGGGGAGGGGGCCGTCCTTGCCGTGCATCGGGCCATCGAAATCGAGGTCGCGTTCGAGCTTCTTGAAATAGGGCAGGACCTTGTCCCAGTTCCAGCCCTCCGCTCCCCTTCGTTCCCATTCGTCGTAGTCGCGCGGGAGGCCCCGGTTCGCGACCTGGGCGTTAATGCTGGAACCGCCGCCCATCACGCGGCCCTGCTCGTAGAAGCGGGTGGGCGGGCGCTCGCCGGAATTGTGGCCGATGGGTGTGGTCGTGACCATGAGCCCCGGCCAGGTATGCTTGGTGCCGTGGAAGACCGCGGCGGGCAGGGTGTCGAGGATTTCGGCCGGCACCTGGCCCGGCGGCGTGTCCTTGCCCGCCTCGATCAGCAGCACCCGGTTCTGCGGCCTTGCCGACAGCCGATGCGCCAGGACGCAACCCGACGAGCCGCCGCCGACGATCACATAGTCATAAGCGTCGGATGCTGCCGCCGAAACCATCGCCCAAATCCCCGAATGTATTCAATTTGGAAGAGACCCTAACGCCATTTATGGCGGTCGTCACCTGTTCGGTCGAGTTCCTAACCTTATGGTCAATACTTCTCAGACCGTCATGGCCGGGCTTGACCCGGCCATCTCCTTCCCATCCACACAGATGGCCGGGTCAAGCCCGGC
>CANJCB010000043.1 GCA_947473305.1 Rhodospirillales bacterium | reverse complement strand
AGATCACCAGCACCTGATCACCCGGGAAATCGACGGCTGAAAATGAGAAGGGGGTCCGATCGGACCCCCTTCTCATTCCCGAAACCCCAGCCAGCGAGTGGCTCCCTTTGCCTCCGCCACGTGGCTCCCTTTGTCTCCGGCGTTGACATGACCGAGGGTACGACGATCTGGAAATTGCCCTTGCCGGCTTCCTCCATCACCAGTTCCGCCTCGTTCTCCCAGGCCAGCAGGACGTCGCCTTGGCGGCGTTGGGTGAAGTTGATGGTGGCGCCCCGCGCCCCGCTGTCCAGGATCGGGACGTTCTTGAAGAGCTTGGCCAGGAATTCCTTGGCCTTGGCGTCGTCACCCCCGGGCTGCTTCAAGGCATAACCCCAGGCCGCCAGATAATTCCACCGCGCGCCGCCCGAGGTTTTCGGGTTGGGGGTGATGACCTTGACGTCGGATCGGATGAGATCGTCCCAATCCTTGATGTGCTTGGGATTGTCCTTGCGCACCAGGAAGACGATCGTCGAGGTGTAGGGCGAGCTGTTATCGGGCAGCTTCTTCTGCCAATCCGGCGAGAGCAGCTTTCCTTCCCGGGCAATCGCATCGATGTCGGAGGCCAGCGCCAGGGTCACCACATCGGCTTCGAGACCGTCGATGACCGTGCGCGCCTGGGCGCCCGAGCCGCCGTGGGAATTCTGGATCTTCAGGGTTTCGCCGGTTTCCTTCTTCCAATGGTCGGCGAAGACACGGGCGACCGCCGCATAGAATTCCCGGGTGGGGTCGTAAGACACGTTAAGCAGGGTTTGGTCCGCATGGGCGGCGCCGATCGATCCGCTCAAGGCGAGCAGAGTCGTGGCGATAAGAGCGAAACGTTTCATCGCTATCTCCGAAGCAAAGGTCAATCAGGTGAGCGCTTAAAGCCTTCGAGTGGTTGCAGGGCCGGGGTTCTGGGGAATCACCCGGCCATGCCACACATCGAAAAACCAAGCGGGTCCTCACCGACCGGCGGGAGTTGCGGCTCGCAGGAGGCGCGACAGGAGTCCTGCGTCGTACCGGCATCGATCTGCTGAGCCTTCACAGGCTCGCGAAGGGGAAGCTTGGGTTCGAGAAGGAAATCCATCTTAGGCACTCCACAAAAAAACCGCCGCAGCTGGGCTGGGGCGGTTGCCCACGCTTTAGCTGCATTTGTTAAGCGCCCGCAAGCTGATGCTCAAATCGGTGCTGTAAGATGAATTTATAATACCATTAAAGAATGTCAAATTATTTTTCTTACATAATATTTATGTTATTAACGCCTAAATCGGTGCCGGCAAGCTCAAGCGACCGCGAAAAAAGTTCAGCGAGCCTTAGGTGGACAACGAAGAGGCTGCCTCATTTCTCAATCCAGGCTTCGCTCCAGAGACCGTTGCCTTGGATCTTGCCCCAAAGGCCGTGCAGCTTCTTGGACGCACCGTCCACCTCGATGAAATGCCGCAGGTGCAGGACGGGCATGTCTTCCGCGAGGATGGCCTGCACCTGGCGGTAGAACGGCGCCCGCTGGGCATAGGTCGTGGCCCCCTCGCCCTTGTCGAAAAGAGCGTCCGTCGCCGGGTTCCGATATCCCGAAGGATTGCCGAAAGGCCTTCCGATCGAGGAGATCGTATAGAGCCGGGCAAGTCCGAGGGCCGGGTCCGATTGGCTCGAATTGGCGAGCATATGAAGGTCGAAGTCGCGGTCCTGGAAGACCCGCTTCATGACCGTCGCATCCTCCATGGTCTCCAGAATGACCTCGACGCCGATCTGCTGCCACCATCCCTTCAACGCCAGGGTCACCTGGTGGAACTCGGTGAACTGGTTCGCGAAGAGCACGGCCCGAACCGTGAAGCGCTTGCCGTCGGGTCCGCGCTTCACGCCGGCCTCGTCCAGGAGCGCATTCGCCTTGGCGATATCGAAGGGATACATCTTCCGGTAATCGATGTCCGGATTGACCGACCAGGCGATCTGGGGGCTGAAGGGAGCGATCGCCACAGTCCCGATTTCGAAGAAGGTGTTCTTGAAAAGATAATCGCGATCCGTGGCCATCATGAGCGCCTGCCGCACGCGCTTATCGTCGAGCGGCTTGTGATCGATGTTCAGGAATATCTGGGACGTTTGCGGCGACAAGGAACTCGTTTCGATCTTGAGCTTGGCGTCTTCGCGCACCGCGGGCACGGCGCTCGCCGGGAAAAACTGGACGATATCGACCTCGCCCCCCCGAAGCGCCTGGAGTCTCGCCGCGGGCGAGGTGATGACCTTGCCGATCAATCCGTCGAGATAAGGTTTGCCGGGCTCCCAGTATTTCGGGTTCTTGGCCATTCTGGCGTAGTCGCCCCGCTTCCATTCCGCGAGCGTGAAGGCCCCCGTGCCGACCGGTTTGTCGAGCGAAGCCGGGTTCCTGAGGGCGTCGGTTCCGCGGAAGACATGGGACGGCAGGATAGCGCCGCCCGTGTATCAGCTCAGCGCGATCATGAAGGGGCCGAAGGGCTGCTTCAGCTTGATGACCACTTGGCTTTTCGTCGGTGTCTCGATGCTGTCGATGGCGCGCCCGGCGGAGGCGAAGACGGCGGAGAGCTTCGAGCTGACATCCAGCAGCGTGTATTTCACATCCTCGGCGACCAGCGGCTGTCCGTCCGACCACTGGGCGTCGACCAGGTCGAAGGTATAGGTGAGGCCGTCCGGCGAGATCGACCAGGTTTTTGCCAGAAGAGGCTTCACCTCGTAGTCGAGCGAGATATGGACCATCCCCTGATAGAACAGGCAGCCGAGCATTCGGTCTGGAACGTTGGTCGTCGTGTCGGGATTGATGCTGCCCGGGTCCTGCGGAAGCGTGAAGATCCCCGTCCCGCCACGCTGGGGAGTTTCGCTCTGCGCGGTGGCCCTATCGCCGAACCCCAGCATTCCGGCCAAGGCAAGCACCCCCATCAACAGGTTCTTCCCTTCCATCGTCCGACTTCCCCTTCGTTGAATTCGCTTGCTTATCATTCTCCCAAGAATGGAGCAGTTTTTCGGGAAGGTCACGGGGATTGAAATTCCGACATGTGGTCCGGAACGCGGGCTGAATCTTGCGCCGGCATGGCTCGGTCGATACCATCGGCCGCAATAGCCAGGGGAAGCGACATGGATGCAGCAATAGGCCCGACGCGATCGGCCGAGATCCGCTCGAAGCTCAGTCATCCGGTGGTCGATGGCGATGGCCATTCGATCGAATTCGGACCGGTCCTCTTCGACTACCTGAAGCAGGTCGCGGGCCCGAAAGTCTCGGAACGGTACCGCGCCAAGCTCGATGCCGGCGGCTGGTACAAGCTGACCGCCGACGAACGCCACCGCCGCCGGGTGGCTCGACCGACCTCCTGGGGCCTGCCGACGAAGAACACGCTCGACCGCGCGACCGCCATGCTGCCCCAGCTTTTCCGCGCACGGATGGACGATTTCGGGCTCGACTTCTCGATCGTCTATTCCACCCTGGCTCTGCTCGCCATCCGTGAGGACGACGAGGAAATTCGGCGCGGCGTGTGCCGGGCGATCAATGCCATGTTCGCCGATATCTTCAGCGACCAGGCCGACCGCATGACGCCGGCCGCCTGCATTCCCGCCCATACGCCGCAGGAGGCGATCGAGGAGCTTGAGCACGCGGTAAAGACGCTCGGCTTCAAGGTCGCGATGATCACGACCAACGTGCGCCGCCCCATTCCCGAAGTGCTGGAAAAGGCTCCCGAACTCGCCCCATACGCGACCTGGATGGACACGCTCTGCGTCGACAGCCCCTACGACTACGATCCACTCTGGCAGAAATGCATGGATCTCAAGGTGGCGGTGACTTCCCATTCCTCCACCGTCGGTTTCGGCAGCCGGGTGACGACCAATCACTACATCCACAATCACGTCGGCAGCTTCGCCGCGGCCGGCGAGGCCTTTGCCAAGGCCCTGGTGCTGGGCGGGGTCACGAAGCGCTTTCCGAAGCTCAACTTCGCCTTCCTGGAAGGTGGCGTGGGCTGGGCGAGCGAACTCTATGCGGGTCTCGTCGGCCATTGCTCGAAGCGCCGGCCGAAGAAGATCGGCAATTACGATCCCCGTCAGATCGACATGGAGAAGCTCGCCGATCTCTTCGGGCAATACGGCCAGGGGCTGGTCAAGGGCCGCCCCGATCCCAAGGATCCGCTCTTCGCCCGTTGGCCCGGCGGCTGGCATTGGGCCGACGACGAGATGATCGCCCATGAAATCGACAATCTGGATCTCGAGAAGCCGGAAGACCTGCGCCCTTTGTTCGAGCCCAATTTCTATTACGGCTGCGAGGCGGACGATCCGCTGGTGGCGCTCGGCTTCGATACCAAGATCAATCCCTTCGGCGCGCGGCTGAAGCCCCTGTTCAGTTCGGACGTTGGTCATTGGGATGTGACCGACATGACCGAAGTGCTGGAAGAGGCCTATGAATTGGTGGAGCACGGCCTTATCGACGATGTCGAGTTCAAGGACTTCGTCTTCACCCATTCGGTCCAGCTGCACGCTGGCATGAACCCCGACTTCTTCAAGGGCACGGTCGTCGAGGCAGAGGTCGATAAGCTCCTAAAAGCTTGAGTTTATTTATGGTTTGGAACCTTGGAATTAAGGCCGCGGCCTTCATGGAGCCGGCTGTGAAAACAGGAACATCCAGATCGATGATCCCCCTGAGCCGAGCTCGGTTAGCGAACCGTTCCCGCACAGAGGTTAATTTAGAAATTCTTTAACGATTCGAAAGTCAGCATCTTCTCCTTAATTGAGGGATGCTCGATCATGCCCCGCAAGCTCGATGTGGGAAGTCCATTAAGGAAAGGCTTTTTGGATGGGCTCGAAGAGAATCCTTTTTGGAAAATCGAACCGGATAGTGCCGTAAAAGCCGACAAAATAGAGAACCTTTGCCGCTACCTAGACCGCCAAAAGGTCCAAGAACTGCCCGCTAAATTCGAAATCGAAGCGCGAGAACGGATTGCAGCGATTTCGCGCGAATCCCATGATTGCGAAGCGGTCAAACGACAAACGCATTCCCTGGCGGGCCTCGCGGGATCAATGGGTTGCGTCGATTTGGGACACAACAGCCGAGCGATCTACGCCGACGCCGAAGCTGGAAAGGCGCCTGCTGCCGCAGCCGATACCATCGCTCAACTTTCTCAAATACTTGAAGAAGCGCTGCCGCTCCTGAAGGCAACACTCGCTGCCTTCCCGGACTGAAGATCAGATCGCAAAGCGGGGAAGGCTGTCCCTAGAGTACCGCCCCCTCCTCGGAGTGCAGGCGTATCGGATTTCCTCTCCGCTCTCGCCACTATGAGCGGCGAATGATCCCGGTTATCCTTAGGCTTAAAGGTCAGTCGCCTAAGGGAGGTGGGATATGAACGACGTTTTATCGCCGGAAACCGTAAAGCTCGATACTGTTCCGCTCTCTCCGCATATCGCGACGGAAATACGCGGCCTCGATCTCGCAAAGCCGCTCGACGGGGCGACAATCGCCGCCCTGCGCAGGCTCTGGCTGGACCGGGCTGTCCTGCTCTTCCGCGGCCAGACCTTCACCCAGGAAGACCTTTTGCGCTTCGCCGGATATTTCGGCGAGGTCGGCAAGCGCGGTCTTTCGGGCAAGGCCATTCCTTCGGCGCTCGGCGGCGTTCATCCCGATATCATGTTCATCTCCAACATCCGGAAAGACGGCAAGACCATCGGGGCGCTGCCGGACGGCGAGATGAACTTCCATCACGACATGATCCAGACGGAAATACCGCATATCGCGTCGCTGCTCTATGCGATCGAGGTTCCGAGCTATGGCGGCGACACCTGCTTCGCCTCCGGCCATGCCGCCTATGACACACTGGATCCCGAGATAAAGGCGCGGCTCGAGGGCAAGCGCGCGTTCCACCACTATCAATACGGCAGCCAGAAGCGCGGCGAACCGGGCAGGGCTTCCGATCTCGTGGACGAATTCGCCCATCCCGTGTTCCGCACCCATGAGGAGAACGGCCGCAAGGCGATCTACGTCAACCGCCTGATGTCGCTGAAAATCGAGGACATGGAGGAACCGGAAAGCTCAGAGCTTCTCGCCGCCCTTTTCGATCATGCGGAAAAGGACGAGTTCGTCTATCGCCACCAGTGGAAGGTCGGCGATCTCGTGATCTGGGACAACCGCAACTCGATGCATGCCCGCACCGACTTCCCCTCCGACCAGCGCCGCCTGATGTGGCGCACCCAAGTCCGGGGAACCCAGCGGCCTTACTGAAGGAAAGATACTCACTTGTCGGATTACGGTGCCGAGTTCTGGGCCTTTTCCCTCGATTTCTATAAGCGACCCGGCTTGAGCGGGGCCTTTATCGCGCTCCAGGACGAGCAAGGCCTCGACGTCAATATCGCCCTCTATTGCTGCTGGTGCGGGATGTCCGGTCGCCCGCCTCTGACAGAGACCGACGTGTCCAAGGCCGAGACGGCCATCGCTTCTTGGCGCCATGACGTCATCGAGCCCCTGCGAGGGGTGCGACGCGTCCTGAAGGGATCGCCCATCGCGGGCGCCGTGGAAATCCGGGCGGCGGTGCAAAAACAGGAATTGGAAGGGGAGCGGATCGCCCAGGAACTCCTGGCCGCCCATGCCGGGCCGCCCGCTCCGGCCCTCCCGCTCGCAGAACGCCGGAAAAGAGCCTGTGCGAATCTGCGCCTCTATATTGGCGCGACCGAAGCCGCAGCGGCCATCGAAGGCGCGGTGCTCAGCTCCTCATAGCCTCCGCTTAGGACGAAACATTCATCGTCCGGCCGAGATCGACGTGTTTGGGCTGATTGCTCAGCGGGCGATAGGTCACGGTGGACAGCCAAGGCAATCTCGACAAGGTCCAGTAGAGCGAGCCCCACCAGGGGTAGGTCACCACGTTCCGGCCGGTCGCGGTGTGATAGTAATTGCTGCAATTCGCCTCCAGGACTTTCCCTGACAGGCTCTTCTTAAGCTTGTCGTTATAGACATTCATGAACAGCGGCCGGACCTCCACCGCCGTGTCCTTTTTCTTGATCATCCTCAGGATCGATTTGGCGATATAGGTCGCTTGCTGCTCCAGCAGGAAGGTGATGCAGAAATAATTCGTGTTGGGGCCATACATCATGAAGAAATTGGGAAATCCAGGGACCTGGATCCCGAGGTAGGCCTCGGGTTCCTCGCCCCATACCCCTCGGATCGACCGGCCCGCGCGCCCGACGAGCTTCAGGGTCGAGAGGAAATGCCAGGGCTGAAATCCCGTGGCCATGACGAGCACGTCGATCTTGTGCTCCTCGCCGGCGCTGTCGACGACCCCGTCTTGCGTGACCGACACGACGGCCCGGGAGACAAGCTCGACATTGTCGCGCTTCAGCGCCGGATAGAGGTCGCTCGACTGGATCACGCGTTTGCAGGCATAGGGATAGTCCGGCACCACCACGGCCCGCAGATCGGGGCGATCCGCGAAGATCTTGGCGACATATTGCTCGTAGGCCGCGCGTCTCTCCCGTTGCGCCTTGCTTCCGGGATCGCGCAGGGAAACGCTCCGCTCGACCCCGCGGAAGAGCTTGAAGCGCTCCCAGCGACGCCAGAGGCTGCTTCGATTCCTTTTCCGCTCCTGGGGCGTGAGAACCCGTTCCTGCTTCGGCATGACATAGGCCGGCTCGCGGGCGAACATCTTCAAATTGCCGACGACCGGCGCGATCCCCGGGACCACCTGGGCGGCGCTAGATCCGTTGCCGACCACCGCGACCCGCTTGCCGGCGAGGTCATGCTGATGCTCCCAGCGCGCCGTGTGGAACTTGATGCCCTTGAAGGTGTCGAGCCCCGGCCAGGTCGGGTAGCGGGGCACGTTCAACAGGCCGAGCGCGCTGACGACAATGTCGAAGCGCAACACGCCCGCGCTCGTTCCGAGGGTGTAGAAATGCGAGGCTTCGTTCCAGATCGCCTCATTCACCCGGGTGTTGTAGCGGATATGCGGCTGCAGTCCGAACCTGTCGATGACGAGTTGAATATATTCCTGGATTTCGGCCTGGGAGGCGTGGGTCCCCTTCCAATCGTGGGGCATGAAGGAATAGGAATAGAAGGCGATGGGAATGTCGCATTCGGCCCCCGGGTAGGTGTTGTCCCACCAGGTGCCGCCCGGCCCCGCCGACTGTTCGAAAATCGTGAAGGAATCGATGCCCGCGCGTTTCAAACGCACGGCCGTCGCGATCCCGCCGAGGCCTGCGCCAATGATGGCGATGGAAGGCGCGGAAGCCGCACCGTCCACTGTCGCCGGAGGGTCACTTGCCTTCATGGACACCTCATCCTGCCTGGAGGTGTCAGGTTAACGACACCCGGACGAGATTGTCCACGCGAGCTTGCGGGCTTTTAAAAATATGGCTGGCATATCGTCTGACGTGCCGGCCAGCTTGAGTTGGCTCGGCTAGTTGATTAAATCGTCATGGACCTCCCGGGCGTTTCAGGGGAAAAATGCTCCAAGCGTGAATAGAATTCGGGAGAACGAGGGAGATGGCCGACAAGAAACGCCAGATGAAGCTGGCGGCACATATTCATCCGACAGGCCATCACGTCGCGGCCTGGCGTCATCCGCGCTCACGGAAGGACGCGGGCCGCAACGCTAGGCATTACATGGACGTGGCGCAGACCGCCGAGCGCGGCAAATTCGACCTCATGTTCCTCGCCGACAGCCCCGCGACCCGCAACGGCAACCTGAAGTCGCTCGCCCGCTGGCCGCAATACATGGCCTATTTCGAGCCGCTCACCATCCTCTCCGCCATGGCGGCGGTCACGGAACACGTCGGCTTCGTGGCGACCGCCTCGACGAGCTATATGGAGCCTTACAACATGGCCCGGCTCTTCGGCTCGCTGGACCACATCAGCAACGGCCGCGCGGGCTGGAACGTGGTGACGACCGGCAATGCCTCGGCCTCCATGAACTACGGCCGGGAAGAGCATTATAGCCACGCCGAGCGCTATGCCCGGGCCAAGGAATTCGTCGAGGTCGTCAAGGGCCTCTGGGATACCTATGACGACGATGCATTTATCCGCGACACGGAAACAGGGATCTATTTCGACCATACCAAGATCCACCACCTCCACCACAAGGGCGACTATCTCTCGGTTCGGGGTCCCCTGAACATGGAAAGACCGCCGCAAGGTTATCCCTTGATCGTCCAGGCCGGTACCTCGGGCCCCGGACGCGACCTCGCGGCCCAGATCGCCGATATGGTCTTCATCCAGGAACAGCACCTGGACCGGTGCCAGCAGATCTACAAGGACATCAAGGAGCGGGCGCAGAAGTTCGGCCGCTCGCCGGACGAGATCCTGATCATGCCCGGCATGGCGGTCCAGGTCAGCCGGACCGAGGAGGAAGCCAAGCGCGAGCAGGCCTGGCTGCAATCGCAGATCCATCCCGACGTCGGGCGGGAGCTCCTCTCGGCAGAGATGAACTACATCGATTTGAGCGACGTGGACGTGGAGAAGCCCCTGCCCGCCCATCTCATTCCCACCGGCGAATCGACGGCCGGCAGCCGCATCGTCGATCTTCTCAAAAGAGAAGGTTCGCTGACCGTGCGCCAGATGTACGAGCGCTTCTCGGGCGCCCGCAGCTCCCATCCCATCGTCGGCGACCCGATCCAGGTCGCCGACCGCCTGCAGGAATGGTTCGAGGGCGGCGGCGCCGACGGCTTCATCATCCAGCCCTCGTTCCTTCCCGGCGGGTTGGAGGATTTCGTCGAACTGGTCATCCCCGAGCTGCAACGCCGGGGGATATTCCGGACGGAATACGAAGGGACCACCAGCCGGGAGAACCTGGGCCTTCCGCGCCCCAAGAGCCGCTATGCTTCTTCATGACAGTCAAACCGTCCGGGCATCAAATATCACCGCGAGGGGCTCAATCGATCTTGCCTTGACGGAAGTGAGGCATCCTCGCGGGGTTTAGGGGTACGCAATGGTTGACGTTCCTTCGCCCTGGAAACGGCGCCTGTCGCGCCGCAGCCTGCTTGTCGGCGCCAGCGCCTTCGCAGCACCGTCTCTCATCGGTCCTGCCATCCGGGCGCAGGAGAATACCGTCTATATGAACACCTATGGTGGCAGCTGGACCAACGCCGAAATCGAAGCCTATTTCAAGCCCTTCACCAAGGAGACGGGCATCGCCGTGCGGGCGATCACCCCGGTCGTCGCGGCCAAGCGCAAGGCCCAGGTCGTGAACCGCATCTACGAGTGGGACTTCTCCACCATCGATTCCGGGGAATACGAGCAGGCAAAGCGCGAAGGGCTCCTGGAGCCGATCGATACGTCCGTAGTGGATCTGAGCAAGATCGACAAGGGCAACATCATCGACGACTGCGCCATCACGGCGGTGGCTTTGAGCTTCGCGCTCGTCTACCGCAAGGACAAATATCCCAAGGGCGGGCCGAAGAACTGGGCCGATTTTTGGGACGTGAAGCAGTTCCCCGGTAGTCGGTCGTTCAACAATCGGCCCTGGACGGCCTTGGGCCAGGCGCTGCTCGCCGATGGCGTGCCGCTCGACAAGGTCTATCCCATGGACCTCGACCGTGCCTTCAAGAAGATGAACGAGATCAAGCCTCACGTGAAAGTCTGGTGGGAACAGAACACGCAAGCCCAGCAGCTGATCAGAGACGGCGAGGTCGATATGATCCAGATGCCGACCGCCCGCGCCCAGGAACTCATCGACCAGGGCTCCCCCCTGGAGATCGTCTGGAACGGCGCCGAGACCCATTGGAGTTACTGGTTCGTCTCCAAGGGCGCCCCCCACGCCAAGGCGGCCTGGAAACTCATCGACCTTGCCTCGCGGCCGGACCGGCAGGCGGCCTTCTGCAATCTTCTGCCCTATGGGCCGTCCAACCCCGACGCCTTCAAATTTATCGACGCCGCAACGGCGGAAAAGCTGCCCACCACGCCCGAACATTTGGCGGAAGCCTTTTTTCCCGATGCCCATTGGCTCGCTCCCCGGCTCGACGCCATGAAGGAACGCTGGACGGAATGGATCGCGACTTGAGTTGCGCTGTGTCAGAAGTTCGGGATCCTCTCCTGGATTACTATGGATAGATTTGCTTCTGTGTCTTAGAAGAACGACGATGGGCTGCGCAGCGGCGCCCGTGGAGAAGACGCGACCAACAAGGGGGATAAACGATGATCTTCAAGGCACTAACGACGGCTGGAGCCGCACTGCTCGTCATGACCACGGCGGCGGCGGCCCAGGTGAAGATCGGCTTCATAACCACCCTGTCGACGCCGGCCGGCTATCTCGGCGAGGATGCGCGCGACGGCTTCAACCTTGCGGTCGACGAAGAGGGCGGCAAGCTCGGCGGCACCCCGGTGCAGGTCATCGTCGAGGATGACAAGCTGCGCCCGGCCGATGGCAAGCAGATCGCCGACAAGTTCCTGCAGTCGGACAAGATCAAGCTATTCTCCGGCATCATCTTCTCCAATGTGGCCGGTGCGGTCGTCCCGGGCATCCTGGAGGCCGACGGGATCTATGTGAGCCCCAATGCCGGCCCCTCCCCCTTTGCCGGCAAGGACTGCAACGCCAATTACTACGTCACGAGCTGGCAGAACGACAATCTGCACGAATCCGCCGGCGCGCTGGCGAAGAAGCTCGGCTACAAGAACATGGTGCTGCTGGCTCCGAACTATCAGGCCGGCAAGGACGCCATCACCGGGTTCCGCCGGCTCTATGGCGGCGGCGTGATCGAGGAGATCTATACCAGCCTCGATCAGACCGATTTCTCGGCGGAAATGGCCAAGATCCGGTCGCTGAAGCCAGATGCGGTGTTCCAGTTCCATCCCGGTGGCCAGGGCATCGCCTTCCTGAAGCAATGGGCTCAATCGGGCCTGAAGGACCAGATCGCCATGGTCGTCGCCGCACCGTCGCTCGATCAGCGGATCGCCGCCGCGGCGGGCGACGCGGCCATCGGCATCCGGGCAACGGCCCATTGGAACGTCGACTTTCCGAACGAGGCGAACAAGGCCTTCGTCGCGGGCTTCCGCAAGAAATACAATCGCGAGGCGACCATCTATGCCAGCCAGGGCTACGACACGGCCAAGCTGATCGGCGCCGCCTTGAAGGCGACCGGCGGCAAGCTCGACGACAAGGCGTTCCGCACCGCCATGCTGAAGGCGGACGTGAAGCTGACGCGCGGGGCCTTCAAATTCGGACCCAACCAGCATCCGATCCAGGATTGGTACGAAATCAAGGCCGTGAAGGCGGCGGACGGCAGCGTGGCTTTGGAGACCGTCGGCAAGGTGCTGGAAAATCACGGCGACGCCTACGCAAAGGACTGCAAGCTCTGAGGATGGATCGCAGCCCGGCCCCCGCTGGGGCTGGGCTGTGCGTCTCTACCTGCTCCGGCTTTCCGCGCCCCTGCCCTGACGATCCCCTCGCCTAGGCATGGAACTCTTCATCGAACAAAGCCTTAACGGGCTGCAACTCGGCCTGACGATTTTCCTGCTCGCGGCGGGACTTACCCTGGTCTTCGGGATCATGGGCGTGATCAACCTCGCCCATGGGTCGCTTTTCATGGTCGGCGCCTATGGCGCGGCCCTGACGGCGGCGAAGACCGGCTCCTGGATCTTGGGAATAGCGGGCGGGCTCGCGGCCTCGGCGCTCACCGGATTTCTGGTCGAGGTGGCCATCGTCCGACGGCTCTATCATCGCGATCATCTTTATCAGGTGCTGGCGACCTTCGGCCTCATCCTCTTCTTCAACGGGCTCGTTGCCCTTCTCGTCGGGCGGGCACCGCTGCTCATGGAGACGCCGAAGGCGCTCTCGGGCTTCGTCGAGATCCTGCCCGGCATCCCCTATCCCACCTATCGGCTGGCAGTGATGGCGGTTGGCCTGACGGTCGCCCTGGGCCTGTGGCTCTTCATTGCTCGGACACGGACGGGCATGCTGATCCGGGCGGGCTCGACCAACCGCTCGATGGTCGCGGCGCTCGGTGTGGACATCGGGCGGCTCTATACCCTTGTCTTCAGCCTCGGAGCGATGCTCGCCGGACTTGCCGGACTGATGGTCGGCCCGATCCGCTCCGTGCAGATCGGCATGGGGGAACAGGTCCTCATCCTGACCTTCCTGGTCATCGTGATCGGCGGGATCGGATCGATCCGGGGGGCCTTCGTGGGCTCGATCCTGATCGGGCTGGTGGATACGCTCGGCCGGGCCTATCTGCCTTCGCTCTTCAAGGTTTTTTTGACGGGATCCATCGCCGACGGGCTCGCCGGAACCTTGTCCTCGATCCTGATCTATCTGGTCATGGCGGTCGTGCTGGTCGTGCGCCCGCGCGGGCTTTTCCCGGTGTCCGAATGACCGACCGCTGGAAGCTCCTGCGGTCGATCCTGATCGTCGCGGCGGCGGTCGCCCTCATCGCACTGCCCTTCGTGGCGGCGATGCTCGGATCGACCTATGCCATCACACTGGCCACCCGCCTCCTGATCTATGCCATGGTAGCGACCGGCTTGAACCTCATCCTCGGCTATGGCGGGCTCGTCTCCTTCGGTCATGCCGCCTATTTCGGGCTGGGCGGCTATACGGTGGCGATCCTGGCCTTTCACCTCGGCGAGGGGACCTCGATCTTGGGATTTCCCGGGACCAACGAGGCCCTGGTGGCCTGGCCTTTGGCCATGGTCGTCAGCGGGCTGGCCGCGCTCGTTTTCGGCGCGCTGTCGCTGCGCACCAGCGGCGTCTATTTCATCATGATCACCCTGGCCTTCGCCCAGATGACCTATTACGTCTTCGTCGCCCTGAAATATTACGGCGGGGATGACGGCCTCTCGCTGGCCCGGCGCAATACCTTGGGCGGCGCGAGAATTGTCGACGCGCAGACCTTCTATTTCGTCTGCCTTGCCTTGCTCGCCCTGGTTATCGGAGTCGTCCAGCGCATGACCGTCTCCCGCTTCGGGATGGTCTTGAGCGGCGCGCGCGCCGACGAGCGTCGGATGATGGCCATCGGCTATTCGCCCTATCGCTACCGGCTGACCGCTTTCGTGATCGCCGGGATGACCGCCGGGCTGGGCGGCGCGCTCTGGGCCAATCTCGCGCGTTTCGTCTCGCCGGATATGATGGCCTGGACGAAATCGGGGGATTTCCTGGCGATGGCCATCCTCGGCGGGCTCACCAGCATTGCGGGACCCGTCATCGGCGCCGCTGCCTTTATCCTGATCGAATCGACGCTCTCCGGCCTCACCGAATATTGGCAGGTGATCTTCGGACCCATCGTGGTAGCCGTGGCTCTCTTCGCGCCCCGCGGCCTCTGGGGCATGCTGGCGGGAAAGCAGGAGCGATGAGCGCGCTGGTTCTCGATCATGTCGTGAAGCGGTTCGGCGCCCTTCGCGCGGCCGACGATGTCAGCCTGGCGATCGAGGACAAGGAGCTTCACGCGATCATTGGCCCCAATGGCGCCGGCAAGACGACTCTCATAGGACTGGTCACCGGCGAACTCGTCCCGAACGGCGGCCGCATCTCGATGCAGGGGCAGGACATAACCGATTGGACCGTCCCGCGACGCGCGCAAGCCGGCCTCGCGCGCTCGTTCCAGATCACCCGGCTCTGCGAGGGCTTCAGCGCCGAGGACAATGTGGCACTCGCGGTGCAGGCGAAGCTTGGCCATTCCTTCCGCTTCCTGCGCAATGCCCGCAAGGAGCCGGCTCTCCGGGAACCGGCCCGGGCGGCGCTGCAGCGCGTCGATCTCCTCGACCGTGCGGATCGTCTCGTCGGAGAGTTGTCCCACGGCGAGAAGCGGCAACTCGAACTCGCCATCGCCTTGGCGAGCGAACCGCGCCTGCTGCTGCTCGACGAGCCCATGGCCGGGATGGGGCAGGAGGAAAGCCAGCGGATGGTCGCCCTGCTGGCGGGGTTGAAGGGCAAGATCACCATCGTCCTTATCGAGCACGACATGGATGCCGTCTTCAGTCTTGCCGACCGCATTTCCGTTCTAGTCGCCGGGCGGGTCATCAAGACCGGTCCGGCGGAAGCCGTGCGCAGCGACGCCGCCGTCCGGTCGGCCTATCTCGGCGGGGAGGCCTGATGCTCGCCGTAGAGGGGCTTCAAGCGAGCTATGGTGCGGCTCAAGTGCTGTACGGAATGGATCTCACCGTTGGCGCCGGCGAGATGGTGACCATGATCGGCCGCAACGGCATGGGCAAGACCACCACCATCAAGGCGCTGATGGGCCTGCTACCCCCGAAGGCCGGTGTCATCACGCTGAACGGCGCTTCCATCGCGGGCTGGACACCCCATCGCATCGCCCGGCTCGGCATCGGGCTGGTGCCGGAGGGGCGGCAGGTCTTTTCCAGGCTCAGCGTTGAGGAAAATCTGATCGCCACGGCGGCGAACCGTCATGACGCGGGCCATCCCTGGACGCTTCAAGAGGTCTACCGGCAATTCCCGCGCCTAAAGGAACGGCGTTCCCAATCCGCCAGCACGCTCTCGGGCGGCGAGCAACAGATGCTCGCCATAGGGCGCGCGCTCATGACCAATCCGCTGTTGCTGATCCTTGACGAGGCGACGGAGGGCCTTGCTCCTCTCATTCGCGCGGAGATCTGGTCCTGCCTCGCAGGGCTCAAGGCGAATGGCCAGGCGATCCTGGTCGTGGACAAGAACCTCACCGCCTTGGCCCGCCTTGCCGACCGGCACTATGTGATCGAGAAAGGACGGGTAGCCTGGTCCGGCACTTCGGCGGCGCTGATCGCCGAGCGCAGGGCCATCGAACAGAGGATCGGGGTATGACGGATTTCATCTTCCGCGCTTACGACCAGGCGGCGCTCGACCAGCAAATGAACGCCCGGGGCACGGTGCCGGACATCGCTCCGTTTCTCGCCGCCTATGGGGAGGAAAGCGCGCGCTGCCGGGCGGAGCTGCCATGCCATATCGGCGTCGCCTATGGCGACCTTCCGATGGAACGCCTCGATATTTTCCCGTCCCGCCGTGCCGCTCCTGCGCCTGTCTTTGTCTTCATCCACGGCGGCTACTGGCGATTGCTCGATGCCTCCGATTCGAGCTTCATGGCCCAAACGCTGACGGAGGCGGGCGCCTGCGTCGTCGCCATCAACTACGGACTTGCCCCGGCGACAGAAATCGGCGAGATCGTCCGCCAATGCCGGGCGGCCCTGGGCTGGATCGCTCGCAATATCGGCCGTTACGGCGGCGATCCGGACCGCCTCCATGTCTCAGGCTCGTCGGCCGGCGGACATCTGGCGGCGATGTGTCTCGCCCCCGGCTGGCACACCGCGGTCGGCATTCGCCCCGAAGCCATCGTCTCCGCCTCTCTCCTGTCGGGACTCCTGGATCTCGAACCGGTCCGGCTCTCCAATTGCAATGCCTGGCTCAACCTGACTCCGGACGAGGCACATCGGCTGAGCCCGATCCATCATCTGCCCGATCGCCCCGTGCCGATGGTCGTCGCTTATGCCCCCAACGAGACGGAGGAATTCAAGCGGCAATCGGAAGTCTATGCGGCGGCCTGTACCGCGCGCGGCAGCCCCGTGACTCTGCTCGTCCCGCCCGGGATGAACCATTTCGACCTGCCGCTCCAGTTCATGGATCGTCACAATCGGCTGACGCAAGCCGTCCTGGAGTGCATGGGCCTCGCGTGAATTTGTCGAGCGATTTGATCCCCTTCGCTCGCTGAGCGGCCGCCAAGCCTAAACCCGCCTCGGACCCGCGATAATCTTTTTTGCCTCCTAAAAACCGGGAACCTTCGCTGGATCGGCCATGTTCATTCCGCGACAGGCGCGCGCCCTCGTGTCGTCTTTCCGACGTTCGCTCCAGGCAGGGTAATTTTGAACACAGCACGCCCGGACCATCCAAAATCCAGGAACCGGCCGAGGAGGGATCCGCAAGGGGCTGAGGCTTCGCGAAGACCCCTGGACGATAGGATTCTTGCGGCCCCGCGTGTCATCCTCGCTGGAATTTCACCCTCGGTCGATCTGGGTCGCTTCGCCGTGAAGCGGACGGTCGGCGACACCCTGGTTGTGGAGGCCGGCATCTTCGCCGACGGCCACGAGCATCATGCTCTTGTCATCGCAGCTTCGTTTGCCCCAATATAAAACTTGTCGTTTCACACGACCGACCGGACCAACCCAAATAAGTGAGGTTGAAGGTCGGAGAACCGTCAGACAGGGAGGAAAATCATCGTGGGATATCAGCGGAAGATCGCTGTCGCCACAGGCATCGCCGGCGCACTTTTGGTCGCAGGCATGGCACAGGCCCAGACACCCCAGCGAGGCGGCACCGCAATCTTCTCGATCACGGGCGATCCCATCACCTTCAACCCTTCGGTTCAGACCAACACCCCTGACGAACAGGTCGGCTGCATCATCTATCCGAGCCTGATCCAATTCGATCACAAATACGAGATACACCCGTATCTGGCCAAGTCCTGGAGCATCTCGCCTGACGGCCTCACCTATACGCTGGAGTTGAACAAGGCCGAGTGGCACGACGGCAAGCCCTTCACCTCCGAGGACGTGAAATACACGCTCGAAGAGGTAAGCGCCAAGCTGTCCTCGGTCTTCCGCCGGGCGGGCGAAGCCATCGACAAGGTCGAGACGCCGGCCCCCGATAAGGTGGTCATCAAATTGAAGCGCGGCTTCGGCCCCTTCATGGTCTCGCTGGGCTGCCTGCAAGGTGCCGCGATGCTGCCGGCGCATCTCTTCCGAGGCACCGACCCCTTGAAGAACCCCGCGACCCTTACCGATCCTGTCGGCACTGGCGCCTTTAAATTCGCGGAACAGAAGCGCGGCCAATACATCCGCCTGGTCAAGAACCCGAAATACTTCGAACCCGGCAAACCCTATCTCGACGAGGTCATCGCCAAGGTCATTCCCCAGGCCTCGGCCCGCACCTCGGCTTTGCAGGCGGGCGAGATAGATTTCACGCGTGGCGTCGCAACCAACGATCTCGCCGCGATCCGCGCCAATACCAAGCTCGCGATCCAGGACGACGATGTCGCGCCGTCGATGATGCCGATGTTCTTCAACGTGAAGCGCAAGCCGCTCGACGACAAGCGGGTGCGGCAGGCGCTCTTCATGGCGACGGATCTCACCTATCTGATCAAGAACGCCTTCTTCGGCGACGGTGCGCCCGGCTCGCAACCCTTCTCCGCCCGCATGCCCTGGGTGAAGGATCCGACGATCGATTACGCCAAGATGTATCCCTATAACGTGGCCAAGGCGAATGCGCTGCTCGACGAAGCCGGCGTAAAGCGCGGCGCCGACGGCAAGCGGTTCAAGGTCTCGCTTCTGCCGATCCTGGGGTATCCGGAATTCGACCAGGTTTCCGTCGCCATGAAGAGCATGTGGGCGGAAGTCGGGGTCGAGATCAACATCGAGACTCTCGATACGCCCAGCTTCCTGCAGCGGGTCTATACCGAAGGCAACTACGACATCGCTCTCAACGGCTACAGCACCTATGCGGATCCGGCGCTCGGCATCACCCGCATCTGGGCGACAAGCCTGATCGGCAAGCCCTTCGGCAATGGATCCTTCTATTCCAATGCGAAGGTGGAAGAACTCTTCAATCAGGGCGAGCTCGCGACGTCTCACGAGGACCGCGCCAAATACTATAACGAGGCGCAGAAGATCGTGGCGGACGAGTTGCCTGTGATCAATCTGCGGGACTATCAGTCGCTCACCGGCATCACCCGCAAGCTCCACGGAGCCTTGGGCACGGCCCAGGCCATGGGCACTTGGCAGGATGCCTGGATGGAGAAATAGGAACCGGGACGGGGCGCGCTTCCGAGAACCGGAGGCGCGCTTTTTTTTCCGCCGGGCAATCCGAATTCATCTGCATCCCGAAACCGATTGACGTCTATACTGCGGCGATCTCGGTGGAGCAGAGGACCGAATGGCGCAGAAGATTACCAAATCGATCAAGGACATGATCGCGGAGGCCAATTCCGCCGTGACCGTGATCGACACCGCCGAGGCGAAGAACCTGCACGGGCGGGACGATGTGGTCTTCATCGACCTGCGCGATGTGCGCGAACTCTGGCGCGAGGGGAAGATCCCCGGGGCCCATCACGTGCCGCGGGGGATGCTTGAATTCTGGATCGACCCGCAGAGCCCCTATCACAAGCCGCTCTTCGACCAGGACAAGACCTATGTCTTCTACTGCGCGTCGGGATGGCGTTCCGCGCTTTCGGCCAAGGCCGCGCAGGACATGGGGCTGAAGCCAGTAGCGCATATCGATGGAGGCTTTACCGCCTGGTCGAAGTCAGGCGCCCCCGTCGAGACCGTCGAACGCAAATAGCTCAGAACGGCTTGTGGGTGCCGCGAACCTGGGAGCGCCACATCAAGCGGCGCTGATCGGACGGGAAGTCGGTGCGGGCGTGCATCGAATTGCGATTGTCCCAGATCACCAAATCGCCGACCTTCCACTTGTGGCAATAGACGAATTCCGGCTTCTCCGCGTGGTCGAAGACCGCATTCAGTAAGGCCTCGCCTTCCTTCGCGTCCATGCCTTCGACCCCAACCGACATCAGGCGGTTGACATAGATCGCCTTGCGGCCGTTTTCCTCATGGGTGCGAAAGGCCGGGTGGGCCGACTGATCGCTTAGGTCGTAAGTGCCTGAATCATCGCCGCGCTTGGTCCTGCCATATTGATACGTATGAAAGACGCGCTTGCCTTCGAGCTTCGACCGCACCTCGGGATCCAGCGTGTCATAGGCCGCATGGCCGGAAGCGAAGCAGGTATCGCCGCCATGGCTCGGCACCTCTCTCGCGTAGAGGACCGAGGCGATATGGGGCTTCTCCGTCTGAATCATGTCGTGGTGGAAGTTCATCTCCCCGTCGGGCAGCGCGCCGATGGTCTTGCCGTTCTCGCGGATGTTCGAGATCAGCATGATATTGGGCAAGACCCGCCCCGCCGTGGAGGGATAGACGGTGGCCGACAGGCCGCGCTCGCCCACTTCGCCGAAATATCCGGTGAAGCGGAGCAATTCCTCCTGCGTGATATCCTGGTCCCGAAAGACCAGCACGGTGCGATCCAGCCAGAGCTTGCGCATTGCCGCGATGGTCGCCGGATCGAGCGGCTGGCTGAGGTCGAGCCCCAGCACCTCCGTGCCGATATAGGGGTTGAGGTCGACGGACTCGAGCGTCACGGCTTCGGGCGACTTCGGGGAGGAAACGGCGCTCATAGGGCTTCTCCTAAACTCTCGGAAACATCATGCGAAACGGCTGCGCGGCCGCTTCAGTCCAAGGTTCTCGCGGGTCGTCTTTCCTTCGTATTCAGTACGGAAGATCCCCCGCCGCTGCAACTCGGGCACCACCATATCGACAAAGTCCTCGAGCCCGCCAGGGAGATAGGAGGGCTGGACGATAAATCCGTCTGCGGCGCGTGTTTCGAACCATTCCTGCAGCCTGTCCGCGACCTGAACCGGGGTACCGAAGACCATATGCGACCCTCGGGCGCCTGAGATCTTCTCATACATCTCGCGGAGCGTGACCGGCCCATTGGCGACAAGCTCCCGGATCCGATTGCCGGCCGAGGTGCCTTCCGGCGGGTAAAGATGCTCGGGAAGCGGCATGTTCACATCGACATTCCTGAGGTCGATGTAATTCATCTGGCCCGCAAGCAGCGCCACGCCCACGTCCGGGTGGATCTTCGACTGGAGGAATTCGTGCTGCCGCTTGGCCTCGTCCTCGGTCTTACAGACGATGACCGCCATGCCCGGCATCAGGTGCAGATCGCTGGCCTCGCGCCCCTTGCTGACGACCCGCTCCTTGATGTCCTTGTAGATCTTCTGGGCGGTGGAGATATTCATCTGCTGGATGAAGACCATATCCGCGACTTCGGCCGCCAGATCGCGACCGTCGTCGGAGACGCCGGCCTGGACCAGCAACGGATGACCTTGCGGCGGCCGCGGCATGTTGAGCGGCCCCCTCACCGAGAAGAACTTCCCCTTGTGATTCAGGCGGTGAAGCTTCTTGTGATCGAAATAGATCCCGGTCTCGACGTCGCGAACAAAGGCGTCATCGTCGTAGCTGTCCCAGAGCCCCTTCACGATCTCGACGAATTCACCGGCGCGCTCGTAACGCTCGGCATGAGAGAGATGCTCTTCACGGCCGAAATTGGGGGCCACGTTGGGATCGGCGGTGGTGACGATATTCCAGCCCGCGCGGCCGTGGCTGATGTGATCGAGCGAGCCGAATAAGCGGGCGACGTTATAGGGTTCGAGATAGCTCGTCGAAGCGGTGGCCACGAAGCCGATATGCTTGGTGACCGCCGCCATTGCTGACAGGATCGTGACGGGCTCGAAATGAGCCATGTATTGCGGCCAGCGGGCGAGAGCTTCCCAATGCCCGTCTCGGATGCCGGGAGAATCCGCCAGGAACATGATGTCGAACTTGCCGCGCTCGGCGAGTTGGGCCGACTTCATGTAATGCTCGGGATTGCTGCCGGCATCCTTATCGGAGCGCGGGTGCATCCAGGCGGCCACATGATGTCCCGTCGCATGGATGTGAGCTGCCAGCTTCATCATCCGCTTCTTCTCAGCCAATCCCGCCTCCCAAGTTACGAAGAGTGAACTCTCAGCCCCCGGCCCTTTCGAGGGTCATCCGGAAGCCCGGCTTCTCGATCTGGACGAAATGGCTCGACGTCGCCTTGTCGAGACGCCCGATGACCTCGGCGAGCGAATTTCCCAGCAGGTCATCGTAGCGCTTGCCGGGAGGGGCATTCCGCATCGCACTCACCGAGTCCGCATCGGTCACGATGCGCAGCAGGAGATCGTCGTCCGAGACACCCGGCCCGCCGAAACGCTTCCTCAATTCCTGACGCGAGTAGTTCGGCGGCGAGGTGTTCTTCAATTCCTGGGCGCGCGGGGTCTGCAGGATGCGGTCGAGCACATTGGGATCCATCGAGGCGCGCTCCTCCTCGCCCCACCAGCCCAGGGCATAGTGGATGACCTCCTCCGAGACCACCTTGTAGCGCTCCCCGCTGACCACATTGAGCGCCGCCTGGGTCCCGACGAATTGGGAATAGGGCGTCACCATGATCGGATAGCCGAGATCGGCGCGCACCTGCGCGGTCTCCTCCAGAACGGCCTGGAGGGATTCGGTCATGCCGAGCTTCGAGAGGTGGAAGCGGAAATTCGAAATCATGCCGCCCGGCACCTGATGCAGGTATTGGCTGTGATCGTAGCTCGCCACCTGGCCCACCGGCCGCCCCTCGGCCTGGGCAATCGCCATGAAATGGGCCTCGACCCGATGGAGGCTCTCCTCGTCGATGACCGGCTTCATCCCGATCACCCGGGCGTTGTCGCAAACATTGAAGGTCGAAGGATTGGAAGCCCCCTCGGCGAGAGGCGGGATCGCGGTATTGACGCATCTGATACCCAGCCGGATCGCCTCGAAGGTGCAGAGCGCGCCGAGCCCGGTGAGGCAATGGGTATGGAATTCGACCGGGATACCGCCGGCATTGGCGAGCACGATGGGGACGAGCGTCCGCACGCGCTCGGGCGTGATCAGGGCCCCGGGATCCTTCAGGCACAGCGCGTCCGGCTTCAGCGCCGCAGCCTCGCGGGTCTTCTGCGCATAGTATTCGTCGGTATGTTTGGGGGAGAGCGAATAGATCAGGTTGATCTCGATCTCCATGCCGTATTTGTGGACCGACTTGATCTGCTTTTCCCAGCCCGTCGCCGTATTGGAGGAATCGGAAACCCGCATCTGCCGGATGCCGTTCGCGGCGAGACGCTCGGTCCAGAGATCGACAAGCTCGTCGGATTCGATCTGGAAGGCGTTGTTGTAGCGCCCCCGGATGAACCGCAGCGGGGTCTTCGGCGTTTCCTTGACCACAAGGCGAATCCGCTCCCAGGGGTCTTCCTTCAGGTCACGGACGCATTTCTTGAAATCGGGCGAGGCCATGATCTCGATGGCGTCGAAGCCCGCGTCGTCCAGGATGCCCGCGACCGGCAGCATCATGTTGGTCCGCATTTCCATGGACCATAGGGACTGCGGGCCATCCCGCAGCGTCGTATCGACAAACCTCAGGTCGGTCATCGGAACCTCGTTTCTAGGCTTCAAACAGACGGAACAACGGCGCCCCGTATTCCACGAAGGCGCCATCCGCCACGCAGCATTCCGCTATCGTCCCCGCCTTGGGAGCCGTCACGGGATGCCGGTCGCCGAGAACATCGATAAAGCCCAAGGCAGATTGGGGCGCCACGTCCAAGCCGACAGCGACGCCCGTGTCCGCGATGTGGAAAATTCCAATCTTCGGCGACACCACGACATAGGTTGCGGCAGGCGGAACGGGGGCGTCTGACGGGGCAGCCTTGCGCAGGCTAAGGCCGCCGCCCTGCCATCGCAGCACCAGCGTGTCGAAACGCGACCGTTCGAAGGCCGTAGCAATCCGGGCGAGGCCCGAAACGGCGGCGTCTTGCGAAAGACCGTTACTCACCGCCGGCTCGCCTCACGCCGCCTTGGCAGCGGTGATACGCGCGATTTCCGCATCCGAGAACCCGACGGCGCGCAGTTCGATTTCGGAATGCTCGCCAAGCTCGGGCGGGCCGGAGGCGGGCTCCTCCCGCGCGCCATCGCAGAAGACAGGACTTTGCACGGCCTTCAAAGGCCCCAAGGTCGGATGCTGGATCGTATAGATCGTCCCCATATGAGCGATCTGCGGATCCGCCTCCAATTCCTCGAAGTTATAGATCGGCGCGTGGGGAACATCGTTGGCGTCGAGACGCGCCATCCACTCATCCCTTGGGCGGGAGGCGAAGGCCTCGTTCAGCGCATCGCTGAGATCCTGGTAGTTGTCGACCCGGCTCGCGCGGCTGGCAAAGCGCGTGTCGGCGACGATATCCGGACGTTCGACCGCCGCCATCAGAGCATCCCAGAACTTCTGGGGCGACGAGAGATGAAGCCCGATGAATTTGCCGTCGGCGCAGCGAACCGCGAAGGATTGGGACACGGCGGCGCGTTCATAGGGGCCGGGCGTCGCCTGCGCCGCGTAATAGCGGGAAAAGCAATCGGTGGAAAAGGCCGCCATCGCCTCGACCATGGGAATGTCGAGACGGTGGCCCTTGCCGTCCCGCGCCCGTCCCGCGAGCGCAGAGGCAATGGCCATGGCCGCATACATGCCGCTGATGGCGTCGCCGATGGCGGGTCCCGGAATGCGCGGCCGCTCCGGGTCGAGCATTTGCGAGAAAAAGCCCGACATGGCCTGCGCCACGGTGTCATAGGCCGGCCGCTTCGCGTAAGGGCCGGTCGGTCCGAAGCCCGAAATGTTGCAATAGATGAGCCGGGGATTTCTCTCCCGCATGACTTCCCAACCGATACCCAGGCGGCCCAGCACATCCGGCCGGAAATTTTCGAGGAGCACATCCGCTGTCTCGACCAGCCGGAGCAAAGCCTCCTTGCCGACTTCCGCGCCGAAATCGAGGACGACGCTTCGTTTCCCGCGGTTATGGGCACAAAATTGCGGGCTCATATGTTCGCCCGTGAAGTGGCGGAAGGGATCGCCACCATCCGGCCGCTCGATCTTGATCACTTCGGCGCCCATCTCGGCCAGGATTTGTCCCGCCAGAGGACCACTGATGAAATTGCCGATTTCCAGGACGCGGATGCCCTGCAAAAACCTGTTCACGCGAACCTTTCCACCCCGATCAAAGGGTTTGCGATCATGGATGCCGACAGCGACCGGCCGGCGTCCGAGCATTGCAACTACGCTTCAAACCAACTAATGTCCGCAGAGCGAACAACTGAACGCGAGGAATTAGGATGACTGCTCCTCCGGACCTGTCAAGCGAGTTGTCGCAAAACGGCGCGGATCAACGCGACTTCGTCCGCGCCTTGGCACGCGGTCTTGGGGTCATCGAAAGTTTCGATGGGATCCAGCACGCTTTGACTTTGTCGGAGGTCGCCGCCCGCGCGCACCTCAGTCGGGGCACTGTCCGGCGCGCGCTGATCACGCTCCATACCCTGGGATATGTCATCGAAGATCGGGGCCGTTTCGCCCTGACGCCGCGGACATTACGGCTCGGCTATTCCTATTTGAGTTCCCAGCCGCTTTGGACCCTGGCGCGACCCTATATCGAAGACCTCACCGCCCGCACCAACGAAACAAGCTCCCTCGCGGTCCTGGACGAAGGATCGATCGTCTATCTCCTCCGGGTCACGACTCCCCGGCTTCTCCACGATAAATTGGCCATCGGCTCGCGTCTGGCGGCCTATCCCGCCTCCATGGGCCGCGTGCTCCTGGCCTCGCTGTCGGACGAGGCTCTGGAAGCCTATTTCGCGACCACGCCGTTGAAGTCCCTGACCCCGCTCACAATCGTCGACGAGAAACGGTTACGCTCGATCATCCAGCAGGTGCGCGAAGCGGGATATGCCGTGAACGACCAGGAAATGGAGATGGGCCTGCGCTCGATCGCCGTTCCGATCTTCGATGGCGAGGGGAAAACCATCGCCGCGCTGAACATCAGCGCCTCCGCCGCGCGCACCTCCTATGTCGAGATGGAGAAGAACTTTCTGCCGGAACTTCGCGAGGTCGCCAGGAAGATAACCGACCTGTTGCGACACGCCGGTGTCCGAGCCTGATCGGCGGGCATGAGTAGATTATAGACATTTGCCCGCAGTGCGGACATTCTGGTGAGATAGTGCCGATTGCTCAGCAGGCTGCGGCATGTTCTCTGGAACCGAACCGTGGAGCGATGGTGTGACCGACAATGAAGGCTCTCTGACCGAGCGCGAGGTCCAGCGCATCGTCGGGTTGATCGAAGCGCTGGAGCGCTCCAGCTTCGACGGACTTGAGGTCGAGATCGATGGGTTGAAACTGACCCTCGGACGGGGCGGAACGGCAGGCTCCAGCGCAGCGAGCCTCTCTCCAAACGTGCGCCTGCCCTCGCAATCGGCAGCTCCACCCGCCAAGACGGCGGCGCCACAAGCCGCTCCGCCGACCGCTCCCGCGAAAGCGCCGGCCGCCAAACCGCAAGGCGCGGCGCAGCCCGGCGCCCTGGAAGTCCGGGCTCCCCTCAGGGGTATCTTCTACGGCCGGGCCGATCCCTCCTCTCCGCCCTTCGTCACCCTGGGCGCCAAGGTCTCCGCGATTTCGACCATCGGCCTGGTGGAAGTCATGAAAGTCTTTAACGCCGTGCCGGCGGGACACGAGGGAGAAGTCGTCGAGATTTGCGCCGAGGACGGTCAGGCCGTGGAGGCCGGGCAGGTCCTGCTGCGGATCGCCTCCGGCAAAGCCTCCGCATGAGCGTTTCGCGGGTCTTCGTCGCCAATCGGGGCGAGATCGCCGGCCGCGTCATCCGCGCCTGCCGCGCCCTGGGCGTGGAAACCGTCATCGGGGTTTCCGAGGCCGATCGCGATAGCCTGCCGGCACGCCAGGCGGATCGGGCCGTCTGCATCGGCCCGGCGACCGCGAAACACAGCTACCTCGATATGAAGGCGGTCGTGGCCGCGGCAGTCGGGACCGGATGCGACGCCCTTCACCCGGGATATGGCTTCCTGGCCGAATCGGCCAGCCTCGCGCAGCTCTGCGCCGATCATGGCGTCACCTTCGTTGGCCCGACGCCCGAGCAGATTCACCGGATGGGCAACAAGCTGGAAGCCAGGCTTCTCGCGCGCCAGCTCGGCCTCCCCATCCTGTCGGGTTCGGAGAAAGTGGGCTCGGCGGCAGAAGCTCTCTCCGTCGCGGATCGTGTCGGATTGCCGCTCATGATGAAGGCGGCGTCGGGCGGCGGTGGGCGCGGCATGAAAATCGTCCGGGACCGGAACGAAATCGCGTCTCAATTCACCTCCGCCGCGGCGGAAGCGCGATCCGCCTTTGGCGACGATACGCTCTATCTGGAGCGCTACATTTCCAACGCCCGGCATGTGGAAGTCCAGGTGCTGGGCGATCGCTTCGGGCATGTCATCCACCTCGGCGAGCGCGATTGCTCCCTCCAGCGCCGCCACCAGAAGGTCATCGAGGAAGCTCCCGCACCGGGCCTGGACCCTGCCCTCCGCAATGCGATCCGGGAAGCGGCGCTGACGCTGGCGCGCGGCATGAACTACCAGAGCGCCGGGACGGTCGAGTTCATCGTGGACGCCGACACCGATACTTTCTTCTTCCTAGAAATGAACACGCGGATCCAGGTCGAGCATCCCGTGACCGAGGCTGTGACGGGGATCGATCTGGTCCAGGAGCAGTTGCGGATCGCCCGGGGCGAAACGCTTCGCTACCGGCAGGAGGACATCTCCCTCACCGGCCATGCCATCGAATGCCGGATCACTGCTGAAAAGCCCCATGAGGACTTCCGGCCCGATCCCGGCCGGATCGATCGATGGGACCCGCCTCAAGGGCAAGGGATCCGCCTCGACAGCCATTGCTTCGCCGGCTACGAAATCCCGATCTTCTATGATTCGCTGCTCGCCAAACTGATCGTGCACGAGAGCGACCGCGATGCCGCGATCAGGCGCATGTCCCAAGCGCTGGCCGATTTCCGGATCGAGGGCGTCGGGACCACGCTCCCCTTTCTCGCTCACGCCATCCAGGACGAGGCCTTTGGCGCGGGCCGCGTGAACACCAATCTGGTGGCTCAGCTCATCGCGGAAATGACCGCGCAACCGAAGGCTGGGGCCTAGCGGCCTTTACCTTCGGCAGGCGGGAAGACAGGCGGGCCGAGGATCTCAGCCCGCCCCCGGTCCCGCTATTCGATATATTGAATTTCCGATTCCGCCATGCCGTAGAGATAGGCCGCGACCTGTTGTTCCTTCTCCTCGCAGAGGTGGCCCACGAGGCCGGCGGAGCGGGACACGACCGCAAAGCCGCGCATAATATCATCCGGGATGCCGAGATCCCCGAGCACCGCGGCGATGGCTCCCGTGGTGTTGATCGTCAGATGCTTGCCGAAGGACGCATCGACTTCGGCGGAGAGGACATGGATCGCCGAGACATAAGCGCCGGCCAAACCGTCCTCGCGCGCGATCTGGAAAAGGCGCACGGCGCGCGGATCGTCAGGCTTGTGCTGCGGATGGCCGAAGCCCGGCAAGGGCTTCTTCTGCGCCCGAGCGCGCGCGACAATGTCCTTGGCGGCTTCCTGGCCCTTTTCCCCGGCCTGCACCACCTCGGTAAGCAGGACGGCCGTGGCCGCCATCGCGCCGCCGAAGCGGCTGCCGACGCCGAGCAGTCCGGCCGCAATCGCCGCCTGTATGGCTTCCGGTTCGCAGAGCGCGATCATCCGGGTCGCAATGGCTTGCGGCGTCAAGCCATGTTCCATCAGGGCGATCAGAACCGCATCGACCAGCCGCGTCTGCTGGGGGGTCGGAAGGCGGCCCATCACCAGCAAGGCGAAAGTCTCCGTGAAAGTGCGCACCCCCATCAGCTCGGTCGCCAAGTCGTGGCCCCGGACCGTTATCTTGTCCACGTCGCTCCGGCAGAGGCGGGTGATCGGCGTCTTCTTGCTGCTCATGTCTGGGTGCTCCAAGGGCCTTCAAAGGCGCGGGTTTACTGGATTTTTCTTGAAATGTCCGCCTGGCGGACAATTGACTGCTGTGTGGCTATCTTGATGAAATTGCCCATGATGTCAATGATGCGGTCAGCGTAATCCTTCCTCGCAAAGTCGCCCTTCCAAGCTTGCGTGACGACCTGGCTTGGGGAGGCAAGCACCCGAAAGGCACCCGATGCTCATCATCGACTCTCAAGTCCATACCTATGAGGCCAACCGCCCGGAAAGGCCCTGGCGAAATCATCTCGCGGGACCGGATCATGTGACGGGGGACGAGATGGTCGCCGCCCTGGACGCGGTGGGCGTCGATGGCGCGCTGCTGGTCTCCCCCTTCGCCATGTATGGCTACGATCCGAGCTATGCGGTGGAAGTCCATGCGGCCCACCCCGGCCGCTTCGGCCTCATCACGCCGGTCGATGCGGGAAATCCCGCGGTGGCGGACATCGTTGCCGACTGGGCGGCGCGCGAGGGCAGCGTAGGGGTGAGGGTCATCATGCCCGAGGTCTCGGAGGACCCGGACGATCCAGGCGTCAGGCGAGTCCTCGCCGCCGCCACGCGGCATGGGATGCCGGTCAATTTCTTCTGCTGGGGACGCCTCGACCAGATGGCCGGCATCGCCGCGCGGAATCCCGATGCGAGCATCGTGATCGACCACCTCGGATTGACCCAGCCTCTCGCGCCACCGGTACCGGCCGAACCCTTTGCCGACCTGCCACGGCTTTTGCTACTCAGCCGCTACCCCAACGTCTCGGTAAAAATCAGCGGAGCCGCCACGCTCTCCCATGAGGGCTTTCCGTACAGGGATATCTGGGGGCCGATCTATCGCATTTTCGACGCTTTCGGGATCGAGCGCTGCCTCTGGGGCACCGATTGGACCCGCGCGACTTCCTATCTCACTTATGCCCAGGGGGTGGAAGCCTTCCATGCCATGGACCGCCTGACGGAAGACGAACGCGCGGCGCTGATGGGCGGGACGCTGTCCCGGCTTTACCGCTGGTCGCCGGTAGTCCCAGGGTAGCCGATCTCACCGGATCCCCGGGACGGAACGGCACCTCTATGGATCGGCATGACGGAATTTACTAAAGAACAACAATTGTCTTCTATGCTTAACGACGCGTTAGCGGGCATAGCGCTCGCTGATACGCCTGAGAGGTTAACCATATGGCTTCCATTGGGCTCTTCGGAGTGCGCATTGCGGGGATCGCGAGCACGGTACCCGAGAACGTCCGCACGGTCGAAGACGACGCGAAAATATTCGGCGTCGAAGAGATGGAAAAGACCAGCAAACTGATCGGCGTGCGCGAGCGCCATGTGGCTCCTCCTCTCATCTGCACATCCGACATGTGTCACCTCGCCGCCAACCGGCTCCTCGACGATCTCGGCTGGGATCGCCAATCGGTCGAAGGGCTGATCTTCATCAGCCAGTCGCCGGATTACGAATATCCGGCGACAGCCTGCACCCTCCAAGCCAGGCTCGGCTTGTCGGACCGCTGCCTTGCCTTCGACGTGACGCTGGGATGTTCGGGCTATGTCTACGGGCTGTGGCTTGCCTCTCAGATCGTCGCCGGACGGGGCGTCAAGCGCGTCCTGCTGCTGGTGGGCGATATCTCCACGCGGCGTTTCGCTCCGCGCGACAAAGTCGTCATGCCGCTCTTCGGCGACGCCGGCACGGCCACTGCGCTGGAGTTCGACGAGACCGCGCCCGAGATGCGGTTCGAACTCGGCACCGACGGAACCGGCTACGGCGCTATTATCATCCCCGCGAGCGGGTTCCGCACGCCGCGCACAGAGGCGACGAAGCGCTTGGCGCCAGGACCCGACGGCATCGAGCGCGCGCCGGAACATATGTATATCAACGGCGCCGAAGTCTTCAATTTTACGATCAAGCGCATCCCGTCCCTGATCGAAAGCGTGATGGCGGCGGCGGGCCGCACACGCGATGATTACGACCACTTCGTCTTCCATCAGGCCAATACCTTCATGCTCACGCACCTCGCCAAGCGGCTGAAGATCCCGCCGGAGAAACTCGTCCTCGCGATGGAAAAATTTGGCAATACCTCCAGTGCTTCGATCCCCTTGGCAATGACGACGGCTCTGCGCGGCCCGTTAACCGCCGGTCCGCGCCGGCTGGTCCTCGCGGGCTTCGGCGTTGGGCTTTCCTGGGGCGCCTGCTCGCTTGTGACGGGTCCCATGGTGATGCCTGAACTCCTGATAATGCCGGATCCCGCGCTCGCTGCGGTCGCCGAATAAGCCGATGGTCAATCCGCTGGCCTTTGCAGGTGCCCGCTTCCTGGTGACGGGCGCCTCGTCCGGCATCGGAAAATCCACCGCGATCCTCATTGCCAAGCTCGGCGGGCGGGTGACCGCCGTGGGCCGCGATACGCTCAGGCTCGCGGAGACTTTGGCGGAACTGGCCGGCGAAGGGCACGACGCCAGCGCCTTCGACCTTGCCGACGCGGATGCGATCCCAGGCTGGATGGCGGCCTGCGCCGCGACCGGCACCTATTCCGGCGTCGCCCATTGCGCTGGCATCCAGGAGTTGAAGCCCCTGCGCCAGGTCACCGCCGACTTCATCGACCGCACCATGCGGACCAATTTGTCCTCGGCCTTGGCGATCGCGCGCGGGTTCCGACAGAAGGACGTGGCGCAACGCCCGGCCAGCCTTGTTCTGGTCTCCTCGGCAGCGGGGCTAACGGGACAGGCGGGCAATACGGTCTATGCCGCGTCCAAGGGTGCGCTCATCGCGGCGGCCCGTGGCATGGCGATCGAACTGGTGCGCGACGAGATCCGGGTCAATACGGTGGCTCCCGGGTTCGTGCCCACACCGCTGGGCGAAAAAGCCATGCGCTTCTGGTCGAAGGAGCAGTTGGACGCGACAAGGGCGGCCTATCCCCTTGGGTTTGGCACCGCGGAAGATGTCGCCAACGCGATCGTCTTCCTGCTCAGCGATATGGCCCGTTGGATCACCGGCACCACGCTCGCGGTCGACGGCGGATATACCGCCCAATGAGCGCGCATTCCTCCGAGACGGGCCTGAGCTACCGCCAGCCAACGCTGGCCGACGCGAAGATGCTGCTCGACTGGCGGACGCGCCCGGACATCGCCCGCTGGTCGTTCAGTGAGATCGACTACGACTTGGCGAAGCAGGAGGCCTGGCTCGCCTCTTGCGAAGGGAAACCCGATTTCACCCACCGCATCATCCGCATGAACGGCGTGCCGATCGGGTATTGCTCGATCACGGTGACGGATGCAGCGGCGCGCATCGGAACGGTAGGCGTCTATTTGGGCGACGTCAAAAGCCGCTCGACCGCCGCGGCGATGTATTTCATTCACATCCTGAACCACGTTTTCTTTGCCCTCGGGCTCAACAAGGTCGTGAACCAGATCATGAGCGGCAACGAGCGGTTGCGCCGCGCGCAGTTGTTGACCGGCTACCGTGAGGTCGGGGTGCTGCGCGACCATTTGCGCAAGGGCGATAGCCTCCAGGACGTTCACATTTTCGAGCAGACGCGCGACGAATGGACCCGCTTCCGGAAGAAATACCGGGATTGGCGGGACCTCGATGGCATCGAATGGATTTGATATTTCGATTTACGTGAATCTATCGATCTTCGCCGCCACCTCCCGAGACGCGCCCCCTATCAAGAGCGAGCCAATCATGCAACCGATGTCAACGCCGGAGACAAAGGGAGCCACGTGGCGGAGGCAAAGGGAGCCACTCGCTGGCTGGGGTTTCGGGAATGAGAAGGGGGTCCGATCGGACCCCCTTCTCATTTTCAGCCGTCGATTTCCCGGGTGATCAGGTGCTGGTGATCT
>CANJCB010000042.1 GCA_947473305.1 Rhodospirillales bacterium | reverse complement strand
GGCTACAAGCCACCAGCCCCGGAGGTTTTTGTCCCAGCTCTTGCCGCGCGGTCGGCTGCGCAATCCCGACCAGCTACGCCGCCCGCGCTAGACCCTAAACCAACCATCCACTAACATTCAAACCGGACCAATCGATGGGGGCCGATCAAATGCGGATTATATTAATCTTTACAAACCGCTGACTTATGCCGGAGAGAGACCCATAATAGTTAATAATATCAAATAGATATCTAAATGGCCCATGGTTTGCTTCGGCTATCATTCGCCCGTTACGGTTAACGTTGCGGGCACAATGGTAACCAGGAGTATTCCCATGAAAGTTTGGCTTTTGCGGCTCGCCATCCTGATGGCAGCCGGTCTGATGGCGAACCAAGCCTTCGCTCAGACCAACGAACCACCGCCTGCCGGCCCGGTCATTCTCGACTTCAACGGCACGCCGGTTCCGCATACCTATACGTCCTATTCGACCAGCTTTGTCGCGGCCTCGGCGCTCACCAACCTGAGCTTCGCCTTCCGTGAGGATCCCGCATTCCTCGAACTCGACAACGTGGTCCTAACCACGGGCGGCGGGTCGAACCTCGTCGTTAACGGCGATTTCGAATCGGGTCCGTCAGGCGTCCAGGCGCCTACCGGTTGGACTTATCTCAACATCTTCGGCGCTTTCGCCGGAGGCGTTGTCAATACCAGTTGCGGCACGGGCGGCAGCCGCTGCTATTTCGACGGCGCCGTGCAAGCCTATGATTCGATCACCCAGGCCATCGCCACGGTTGTCGGCCAGACTTACAACCTGACTTTCGACCTCAACGACAACGGTGGGCTGACCACCTTCTCGAACCAGAGCACCAACGGCAATGTCACCGGCACCGGCGGCAATGGCATCGGTTTGCTGGTTTATGCCGGCAATCTGCCGACGCCCGCCACCGTGCCGGAACCGGCGACGCTGGCGATCTTCGGCCTCGGCTTAGCAGGTCTCGGCCTGATGCGCCGCCGCAAGCGTTCCTAGTCCAAGAAGCCTTATAAAAAGACCTTATCAGGTGATGGCGGATCGGTCCCGGGGGAGGTCCGCCGCACCTGTCAATTTCTGGTCGCCAAGCCGGACGTGCCTCTCTCCACCCCATGTACGCCGGCTGGAAATCGCGTTACGCTTCCCGCCATAAGCCGACAATGAGCCGTCCGCCTCGCTTGCAGGACGGGGGCGATGGGGAAGGAAGAAAAACCATGACCACCCGTAAACTCGACCGCCGCACCGTCATCAAGGCAGGAGCGCTCCTCGCCGCGCCTTTCATCGTCCGGCCCCTGCGTGCCCAAGACAATATCGTCTATGTGAATACCTACGGCGGCGCCTGGACGGCGACCGAGCGCAAGCATTTCTACGAGCCCTTCACCGCCAAGACCGGGATCCAGGTCCGGGCCGTTGAGCCCGTGTCCTTCACCAAGCTCAAGGCCCAGGTGCAGAGCGGCAATTACGAATGGGATTGCACCGCGCTCAATATGATCGACTTCCTCCAGGCCACCTCGGAGGGCCTGACCGAGCCGCTCGATTTTTCGATCATCAACAAGGCTGCGATGCCCCCGGGGGCGATCGTCCACAACGGGATCCGCAACGTCATCCTGGGAACGAATATCGTCTATCGCAAAGACAAGATGCCCAAAGGCGGTCCCCAGTCCTGGAAGGACTTCTGGGACGTGGCGAAATTCCCCGGCCGCCGATCCCTCTACGCGCAGGCCCCGCTTCCTTTGGAATGGGCGCTGCTCGCCGATGGGGTCCCTCGCGACAAGCTCTATCCGCTCGACATCGACCGCGCCTTCAAGAAGCTCGACCAGATCAAGCCGCATATCCTCGTCTGGTGGAGCCAGAACAGCCAGGCCGACCAACTCATCAAGGACGGCGAGGTCGATATGATCGGCATGCACAATGCGCGCGCCCAATTGCACATCGACCAGGGCGTCCCCCTCGAACTCGTGTGGAACGACGGGCGCACCGATGGCGGAGCCTGGTTCGTGGCCAAGGGCACGCCGCGCAAGAAGCTCGCCATGCAGTTCATCGAATTCACGATCGGGGCCAAGGCCCAGGGCGAGTTCTGCTCTGTCCTGCCCTATGGTCCCTCGAATCCCGAGGCGTTCAAATTCATGACGCCGGAGGCGGTCGCCAAATCGCCCACCTCACCCGAACATCTGAAGAATGGCTATGTGGCCGATGCGGAGTGGATCACGCCCCACATCGCCCAGATCAAAGAGCGGTTCGCCCAATGGATCGCGACCTGAGACGTCGCGATCCGAAATCAACGACCTGTTGAAAGAAGCGGCCCATCGTTCCTTGACCGGGATGGCAGCGATCCTCGTCTTATTTATGGCCCCCGGTTTCAGCTCAGGCCGACACACCATCGTGCGACAAGCCGACGGCCTTGCCAAGCCGGCCGCTTCCGTCTTTGCCGACGCACTACCGTTTTTGTGAACGCTTGAGGCAAGAATCTCGCAAAGAGTAATTGCAGGCTCCGGTGCGACACGCACTATGCTATGCGTCAAATAGGGCACACGCGATTTGCCGGGGAGCGGCCAATGAAGACCCAAAGGCAAGGGGAAGAAACCACGGCGGATGCGGCCGACAGGAAGACATTCCCCCAAGGAGGCGCAAGCGAGCAATTTCCGCCTCTCAGCACCTCGCAGGAGAATTTCCTCCAGGACGGCTCGGACACGCGTTTCCGTGAGCTGATCTACAATCTACTGACCGTGTCATCGAATATGCTTCGGGCGCGCGAGCGTTTCGCCGCGCATATCTCGGTAACGGCGCCGCAATTCAACATGATCGTCGCGATCGGCGAGGCGGGAGACAGCACCGTCACCCGCCTCGCGGAGCAACTTCATGTCTCAAGCCCCTTCGTGACCGCTGAAATCAACAAGCTTATCGATGCGGGCCTCGTGGAGAAGCACAAGAACGTTCGCGACGGCCGCAGCATGCTGCTTCGGCTCACCGAGGAGGGGCGGGATCGCGTGCGTCAGGTCGGCACGATCCGGCGGGAGACCAACGACATCATGTTCGGCTCCTTGACCAAGACGGAAGCGCGTCACTTCACCAAGATCATCTCTACCCTGCTGATCGATTCCAAGCGTGCGCTCCACGCATTGGAAACGCCGGAAGACCTGAAGAAAAGATCCGCGTGACGGCCGCCCTTTAAAGGGACCAGTCGCACCATTCCGCCGCCGCGCCGCCGAGGATCCAGTCGCGGTCGTTCTCGGTCAGGAAGCTCAGCCCTTCGGTGAAAAGCCTCAGGTTGTCCCGATAGGGATGGGTCAGCCGCGTCGCGTCGCTGCCCCAGATGAGCCGCGTCGCGCCGAAGGCGTCGTATATCCGTTCGATCGGCCCATGCAGGACCGGAAAGGGATAAGGCGCGGTCGAAAAGCAAGGCAAAGACGAAAGCTTCACCGCCACATTGGGATAGCGGGCCAGTTGCAGGAGATCGTCCAGATCCTTCCAGGCGGCAGCGTCCTTTGACCCGTCGGGATCGCGTCCCGCATGATCCACGATCAACCTCAGCTTCCGATGGCGCAGGGCGATCGGCCCGAGAGCCGCCACATGACCGGGGAGGCAGCACATCAGAGGGAGCCGGGCGTTCTCGCAGCCCGCCCACAACCAGGCGTAACGCTTGTCCATGGCATAGGCCGAGGTCGCTTCGGTGTCCATGAGGAGGCGGATGCCGAGCATTCCCGATCGATGCCGCCATTGATGGAGGCGCTCCACCCCACCCGCCAGATCGGGATCGAAATGGCCCATGACCGCGAAGCGGCTGGGATGACGCCGCGCCGCTTCCAGCGCATAGGCGCTGTCACCCCCGGCCCAGAACGGCGGAACGAGGATCGCGCGGGAGACGCCGGCCGCATCCATCTCGGCCAGGGCCTGCTCGACCGAGAAGGCGCCGCCCTGCCGGCTGACCGCACCCGATGGCCAGGGGCGCTCGACCGAATTCGGCTGCCAGACGTGAATCTGCGCGTCGATGATCTCCATGCCCGCTTACTCCGTGGCTTCGGCAGTGGCCATGCGCCGTTCCGCCCAGGGACAAGCCTGCCGATAGGGCTTTCGGGCGGAAGCGGCAAGCTTTCTTGACCAAACAATCGTTTGCCCACAAACTGCCCGCCAAGAAAGATATATCGGGAGGATACTCATGGTATGGCGGCTCGCGTTATCCGCGGCTTTTCTGGCCACACTCGCTTTTGCGGGTCCGGCTTCGGCCGACGATCTCTACGGCACCCTCAAGAAGGTCAACGACAGCGGCAAGATTGTCATCGGCCATAACGCGGATTCACCGCCCTTCTCCTATATCGGCGCCAATGGCAAGCCCGAGGGCTATACGATCGATCTCTGCCACCGGGTGGCCGAAGATGTGAAGAAGGAACTGAAGCGTCCCGACCTCAAGATCGAATATGTGTCGCTGACGCCGGTCAACCGCATCCCGTTGCTGGTCAACGGCACAGTCGACATGGTCTGCGCGACCACAACCAACAATTTTACCCGGCAGCGGCAGGTCGACTATCTTTCGACCATGTATATCTCCGGGGCGCGGATCATCACCCGCGCGGATACCGGCATCAAGAGCCTGGCAGACCTCAAGGGTCGCCCCGTGACGGTCAACCAGGGCTCCAGCAACGAGCAGATCATGAAGGCGCTCGACGAGCAGCAGAAGCTCGGCATCCGCTTCATCAATACCAAGGACAATCCACAGGCCTGGGCCTCGCTCGAAAGCAGCCGGTCGGATGCCCATGTGACGGACGAGCCGACCGCCTATGGCCTGGTCGTGGCTTCCAAGCAGCCCGACAAATACCTCGTGGTACCGGGTCCCCGCCTCTCCTTCGATCCCTTCGCCATCGTGGTCCGGCGCGACGATTCCGCCTTCCGCCTCGTGGGCAACAAGGCGCTGGCCGACCTCTATCGCTCCGGCGAGATCGACAAGATCTACGAGAAGTGGCTCTCCACCATCGGCATGTCGATGGATCCTGAAACCAAGACCCTCTTCAAGGTCCAGGCGCTGCCCGAGTAGGCCTTGCGCTATAGCTGGAAATGGAGCGCGGTCCTTACCGATCCCTATTTTGATTGGATCATCTCAGGGCTTGAGCTGACGCTCCTACTATCCCTGATCTCCTGGGCGATAGCCCTGGTGCTGGGATGCCTGATCGGGATCGCGCGGACCGCCGAGACGAAGTGGATAAGGTCGCTGGCGGCGGCCTATGTGGAATGTTTCCGCAATGTGCCGCTGCTGGTGATCTTCTTCCTCTGGTATTTCGTGGCGCCGGAGATCCTGCCGCGCAACGCGGGCCTCTGGGTCAAGCGGGACCTGCCCTTTCCTGAGTTCTGGACTTCGGTGGTGGCGCTCAGCACCTATACCGCCGCCATGGTCGCGGAGCAGGTCCGGGCCGGCATCGAGGCGATCCCGCGCGGCCAGGCCAATGCGGCGCTCGCCTCCGGTCTCACCCGCTGGCAGGTCTATCGCTATATCCTCCTGCCGGTGGGCCTGCGAATCGCCGTCCCGGCGCTCGGCAACGAGTTCATCAATATCTTCAAGAACTCGTCGCTTGCGCTCAGCATCGGCTTGCTGGAACTCACCAGCCGCACCCGGCAGATCTCCGAATATACCTATCAGCCGCTCGAGATGTTCATTACCGCCTCCGCGGTCTATTTCGTGATCGCCATGCTCACCACGGCCATCATGATGGCCATCGAGCGGAGATCGCGTCTGCCCGGCATGATCACGCGGGCGACCCGATGAGCGGCTTCGATCTCGGCGTCATCATCCGGTCCCTACCGCTCCTGCTCGAAGGCATGGGCGTCTCGCTCCTGCTGACGGTGCTCGCCATCGCGGGCGGCCTGTCGCTCGGCGCGGTGCTGGCCGTGCTGCGTCTCTCTCGCCTCAGAGCGGTTCGGACTTTCGCGGCTACTTATGTGGTGCTCTTCCGCTCCCTGCCGCTGCTGCTGCTGATCTTCTGGTTCTATTTCCTGATCCCGCTGTTTCTCGGCCATCCCATCGCCGGCTTCGACGCGGCGCTCATCGCCTTCGTGCTCTTCGAAGCGGCCTTCTTCTGCGAGATCATCCGTTCCGGCATCCAGAGCGTGCGACAGGGGCAGATCATGGCCGGTCTCGCCACGGGCCTGCCCTATGGCGCGGTCATGCGAGCCATCGTGCTGCCCCAGGCCTTCCGCAACATGGTGCCGGTGCTGCTGCTCCAATGCATCAACCTCTTCAAGAGCACGTCGCTGGTCTATGTGGTGGGAGTGCGCGATTTTCTCACCGCCGCCGAGATCGTCGGCACGCGGGACCACCAGCTCACCGAACTCTATGTCTTTGCCGCCCTCGTTTACTTCACCCTCTGCTTCGGCGGGGCTCGCCTCGTGAAGCGGCTCGAAAGGCGCTACGCCCTATGATCGCGATCGAGCATGTCAGCAAATGGTTCGGCGAGTTCCAGGTCTTGAAGGATTGCTCGACGAGCGTCGCCAAGGGCGAGGTCGTCGTGGTCTGCGGCCCCTCGGGCTCGGGCAAGAGCACGCTGATCAAATGCGTCAACGGATTGGAGCGCATCGACAGGGGCGAGATCACCGTGGACGGCGTCTCCGTCGCCTCGCCCAAGACCAGCCTGCCGAAGCTCCGCGCCCGCATCGGCATGGTCTTCCAGAATTTCGAGCTCTATCCCCATATGACCGCCGCCGAGAACATCATGCTGGCGCCCCTGAAGGTGCTCCGCCGCAGCAAGGAGACGGCCAGGACCCGCGCGCTGGAACTCCTGGAGCGCGTGGGTCTCAGCGACTTCGCGGATCGCTATCCGGCCAATCTCTCCGGCGGCCAGCAGCAACGGGTCGCCATCGCCCGGGCGCTCGCCATGGATCCCATCGCCATGCTCTTCGACGAGCCGACCTCCGCGCTTGATCCGGAGATGATCAACGAGGTGCTCGACGTGATGACGAGCCTTGCCCAGGACGGCATGACCATGATGGTCGTGACCCACGAAATGGGCTTTGCCAGCAAGGTCGCCCATCGGGTCGTCTTCATGGACCAGGGCGCAATCCAGGAAGACAGTCCCCGCGACGTGTTCTTCGACCGGCCGACCAGCGACCGGGCGCAGCTCTTCCTCTCGAAGATCCTGCGCCACTGATCCTGGGGTTAAACGACCCCCTGCTCGTGGAGCGCGGCGATCTCCTGGGCGCCGTAGCCCAATTCCTTCAGCACATCGTCGGTATGCTCGCCCATCATCGGCGGCGGCGAATGGATCTTGGCGCCATCGTGCTCGTAGGAGAAACCCTGGACCGGCACGGTCACCGGCCCCTCGACGCCCTTCACATACTCATGCGTGTGCAGGAGGTTCTTGCGGCCCTTGGTCTGTTCCATCTCCAGGGCTTCGGGGATGGTGCGGACGCGGCCCGCGGGCACGCCGGCGCCGTTGAGGATCTCTTCCCATTCGGCCGCCGTCTTGGTCATGAAGATCCGGGTCAGCTCGCCGCGCAGCTCGGCATCGTGCTCGACCTGGTCGAAGTGCCGGTAGAGCTTGGCGAAATCCTCGCGACCCAAGAGCTTCCAGAGCCGGATATGCTGCCGGTCGTTGATCGAGGACAGCATGATGAGCCCCTCCTTGGTCTCGAAGCAGCTGCCGCCGGCCGTCGGATAGGCGTTGCCACGCGGGGCCGAGAGGCGCTTGCCCGTCGACATATAGCCGCAGACGTTCGAGCTCAAGAGCATGAGCGCCGCATCCATCATCGCCACGTCGATATGCTGACTGCCGCCCCCGTTGCGCTCCCGCTGCACGATCGCGCTGGCGATCGCGAAGGCGGCTGTCGTTCCGCTCGCATAATCGACCACCGCCGCGCCCACCTTGAGGGGGTTGACCTCCGGCGTGCCTGAAACGCTCATGAGCCCGGAAGTGGCCTGGATGACGCCGTCGTAAGCCGTGTGCTGGCCCTTGGGGCCGGTCGCGCCGAAACCCGTCATCGAGCAATAGATCAGGTTGGGATTCAGCTTCTTCAGAGCCTCGTAGCCGAGACCCAGGCCCTCGAGCGCGCCGGTCCGGTAATTCTGCACGAAGACATCCGCGCCCTTGACCAGCTTCAACAGGATCTCGCGGCCCTTCTCCGAGTGAATGTCGAGGGTGATCGCCCGCTTGTTCGAGCCCTGCGTCAGGAAATTCGTGTTCATGAGGCGATGGCCCCATTCGTCCTCGACGCCCGTCTCGCGCACCTGATCGGGCTGGCGCGGGTTCTCGATCTTGATGACCTCCGCGCCCAGCACCGCAAGCTGATAGGTGGCGAAGGGACCCGCCAGCACGTGGGTCATGTCGATTACCTTGATGCCGCTATAGGGCTGCGCCATGTCGTGTCCTCCCAATTTTTCCCAAGCCCGGCGATTTTCGCGCAGGCGAAAACAAGCGATCCGCAAGAGCATACTTGTTTGCGTATCATTCTATGTTTTGTATATAAATTATCAAGTCGCTGGCAAACCAATTGGAACAGGGGAACCCGATGAAAAACTTGCGAGCATCGCTCTTTGTAACCTTGGCAGTCATGATCGGTTTCGCGATCTCGCAGCCCGCCATGGCGCAGACATCCACCTGGGAGCAGATCGACAAGACCGGCAAGATCCGGGTCGGCTTCATCCCGAACCGCGCGCCCTATCAATGGGTCGACGGCGGCAAGGTGAAGGGCTTCATCGATACGATGACCAAGGACTTCGTCGGGAAGCTCGGGGAGAAGCTGGGACATCCTGTGGCGCTCGAATATGTCGAGACCACCAACCAGACGACGATCCTCGATCTCCAGGCCAACCGAATCGACGTCTATATTCCGCTGACCGTGACCGAGGAGCGCAGGGCGGCCGTCGACATGTTCGAGCCGCTTTATCTGATGCCCGTCGTCGCCTTCAATCGGAAGGGTTTCGATCCGGGCAAGGACTGGAGCAACTACAACAAGCCCGCCACGACGATCTCCGTGGTCATGGGCACGACCGACGAGTTGGCGGCGAAAAAGCGGCTGACCGGCGCCTCGATCCGCGCCCTGAAAAGCACCAGCGAGGCTGTGCTCGAAGTACAGGCGGGCAAGTCCGATGCCGTGGTGATGGGACTTCTCCTTGGCCTCATCGGCGTCAAGAACAACCCGAACCTCGGCGATATCACCTTGCTGCAGCCGGTGGAGGCTCCCCCTTCGGGCGGCGGCACCCGCAAGGACGGCGACGGTCGCTTCCTGCGCTTCATGCAGGATTGGGCCACGGCCTATCAGGCCGGCGGCGGCGCGACCACGGCGATCTATGACGCCATGAAGGAAGCCGGCCTCGAAGTCGAGAAGATCCCCGCCGGCGTGAAGTTCTAGGCGAAGATCGGCGCGGTTCTAGAAGCGGACCGCGCCGCTTTCCGCCAAGCGGTTCTGGTCCTCCTCGGAAAGACCGAGTTCCGCCAGCACAGATCGACCATCCTGGCCCAGTGGCGAGGGCGGAGTCGTGATCTCCGGCCCGTCCCTATCGGTGCGATAGGCTGCGACCGGCACCGCCAAGCCACCCTCCGGCGCGCCGGGATAGGTGATTTTCTGGACGACGCCGCGACCGACGGCATCTGAACCCTCAAGCGCCTCGCCGAGCTTACGCACCCGGGTGGCGGGGACCTGGGCCGCGAGCAAGGTTTCCCATTCCGCAGCAGTCCGCTTTTTCATTTCCCCGGCGAGGATAGGCTCCAGGGCCGCACGATGCGGATCCTGCAGGCGGACATCCGCGAAGCGCATATCCGCCAGAAGATCCTCCCGCCCGATCAACCGGCACAGGGTCTCGAATTGCGCCTGATTGCAGGACCCCAGCATGATGAGTTCGCCATCCGCGGCCACATAGCAGCTTGCCGCCGCCAGGGCATGGTCATTGGCATGGGGCTTCGGCGGCTTGCCTGCATTGAGCAGCGAGGAGATTACCGGGCTCATCAGCATGAAGGCGGTGTCCACCATCGAGACATCGACGTATTGGCCTTCCCCCGTGCGTTCCCGGCGCATCAGCGCCGCCGCCACGGCAAAGGCCGCCATCGTGCCCGAGGCATAATCGAGGATCGGCGCGCCGCTCTTGAGTGGCCCGGAAGTCGCGGTTCCTGTCGCCGCCATCAAGCCGCTGAAGGCCTGCACCACATTGTCGTAGACCGGACGGGACCCGAGGTCGCCGATCTGCCCGTAACCGCTCAGCGAGCAATAGACCAGCTTCGGGTTCCGCGCCTTCACCGCGTCGTAGCCGAGCCCCAGCCGGTCCATGGTGCCGGGGCGGAAATTCTCCACCAGCACATCGGCACGCTTGGCCAACCGCCGCGCCAGCGCCGCGCCGTCGGGGTGCTTGAGATCGATGGCGATCGACCGCTTGTTGGCGTTCTGGCAGGCAAAATGGTCGCCCATCAAGGACCGCCTCAAGGCATCGACGCCGCCCCGGCCGCGCAGGTAGTCGCCCGATTCGGGTTCCTCGACCTTGATCACATCGGCGCCCAGGAGAGCCAATTGATAGGTACAGAAGGGTCCCGCGATCACATGGGTGAAATCGAGGACGCGGATGCCGTCGAAGGCTTTCATGGTTGTACCTCGGGTTAGCGCCGCTCAAGCCGCCGGCAGGGCAACGCGATAGATGGAAGCGGTCTCCGCATCGAGGATCATCAGCCCCAAGCCATCCGGCGTGAAGGCGACGCTGGTTGTCCAGCTTCCCCCCGGCGTGCGGATGCGGGCAATGGGATCGCCCCATTTGTCGAAGAGCCAGGCCCGTCCCGCCTGCGCATGGGCGACCGCGAGCCGGCCGTGGCGGTCGACCGCGAGCCCATCGGGTCCGAGCCCGCCCGAAAGCTGGATATAGGTCCCGACCATCGGATAGACGGGATCGGGAGCCTCCGCCATGAAGCGCCAGATCGCATTGGCCCGGGTCACCGAAAGATAGACAAGCTTGCCGTCAGGCCCCAGCGCCACGCCGTTGGGATAGGGGATGTTCTGCAAGATGAGTTCCGGCCGCGTCTCGCCCTGGCGCAGCCGGAAGAGCCGGCCTGTGGGATCGGTAAGGCTGCTGCGTCCGGGATCGGTGAACCAGAGATCGCCGTTCGGCGCGCGCGTCAGGTCGCCCAGGCCCCGGAAGCGCTCCGTATTGATCCGGCCGCAAATCGTCTCGACCGAGCCTGCCTCGGGATCGAGCTTCAGAAGTCCGTGTCGGTAATCCGCCACCGCGTAGCATCCGTCAGGCAGCCTTGCCAGCCCATGGGGCTCGCCGTCATAGGCATGGGCGAGGGTCCAGGTGCCTTCGGGATCGATCCGGAAAATCCTGCCATAGGGCACATCGACCAGCCACAGCCGCCCCTGATCGTCGAAGGACGGCCCCTCTATGAAGGAATGGAGCCGCTGTCCCGGCCGCGTCGCTTTGACCCAGTCGTTGGGCTCGCCCCGGTAATGGAGATCTTCGGGCAAGCGGGTAAAAAGCTCGGCCTCGATGTCTTGTGGCGGCGACAGCGTCACGGCTCCTCGCGTTCCCAAGAAAATACCCCGCTGCCACCATGGAGGAAGCTTAGAAGTCCAGCAAATCGGACCTCACAATTAGCCCCTTGCTTCAGGCCCCAACTCTTGTTTTGTATACCGTTCTATGTTTTGTATATCAATAAAATTGGGATTGCCCCGAGGATTAGATGAGCTCCATTCTCCATCGCAAGATCGCCGAGACTCCCGCTCTCGTGGTACGTGGCGAAGGCTGCTATCTGATCGATGAGGCGGGCAAGCGCTATCTCGACGCGTCGGGCGGCGCGGCCGTCTCCTGCCTCGGCCACAGCCATCCCCGGGTGATCGAGGCGATCCAGCGCCAGGTCGGAACCCTGGCCTTCGCGCATACCTCCTTCTTCACATCAGAGCCCGCGGAACGGCTGGCGGATCGCCTGATTTCGCTCGCGCCCGAAGGTTTCGCCGGCGGCCGCGTCGCTTTCGTGGGCAGCGGTTCCGAAGCCATGGAAGCGGCGCTGAAACTCGTCCGCCAGCATTTCGTCGAGGCGGGGCAGTCCCAGCGCAGCCGCTTCATCGCACGGCGCATGAGCTATCACGGCAATACCATCGGCGCGCTCGGCATTGGCGGCCATCCCGGGCGGCGGGCGATCTACGAGCCCCTGCTGATGAAAACCGCGCTAATTTCGCCCTGCCACGCCTATCGCGGCCAGGAAGCGGGCGAAAGCCTGGAAGCCTACGGGCTGCGCATGGCGAACGAACTTCAGACCGCTATCGAAGAGCTGGGGCCGGAGACGGTCGCCGCCTTCATCGCGGAGCCCGTGGTGGGTGCAACCCTTGGGTCTGCGACGGCGGCTCCCGGCTACTTCAAGCGCATCCGCGAGATCTGCGACAAATATGGCGTGCTTTTCATCGCCGACGAGGTCATGTGCGGCATGGGCCGGACCGGCACGCTCTTCGCCTCTGAGGCGGAAGGGGTGACGCCCGATATCATCACCATCGCCAAGGGCCTCGGCGCCGGCTATCAGCCGATCGGCGCCCTCCTCGCCAAGGCCTCCGTGATACAGCCGATCATCGACGGCACGGGTCAGCTCGCCCATGGCCATACCTATATGAGCCATGTGGTGGGCTGCGCCGGCTCGCTCGCCGTCCTCGACGCCTTCGAGGAGGAGCAGCTCATCGGGCGGGTGAAGACCCAGGGCGCCGTGGTCGAGGAATTGCTGCGGAGCCAGTTCGGCAATCATCCCAATGTCGGCGACATCCGGGGCCGGGGCCTCTTCTGGAGCGTCGAGCTGGTCGCCGACCGCGCGACCAAGCGGCCTTTCGACGCCTCGCTCAATCTTGCCGGCCGGATCAAGACGAAGGCGCAGGAATTGGGCCTCATCTGCTATCCGTCCTCAGGCAGCGCCGATGGGCGGAACGGCGACCATGTGCTGGTGGCGCCGCCCTATATCGTCGGCCAGAGCGAAATCGACGAAATGATCGACAAGCTGCAGCGCGCGATAGAACCCTCGCTGACCGCCGTCGCCAAGGCGGCATGACGCAAAGTCCATTCGTCTGAAAAATGGCCTCAGCCGGCAGTGAAGCCCGGATTATGACCCAGCCTGGCCGAGATGCTGGCGGCGGCCTTCAGGACCTCGTTCACATAGCGGGACTGAAGCTCGCTCATCTCGAAGGCGGAGTCGGGTCCCGACACATCGATCGCCGCCACCACACGGCCGGATTTATCGAAAACGGGAGCCGCGATAGAACTGCCCCCCGCTTCCATGATGCCATGGCTGATGATGCAGCCCTTGCCGATGCCCTCGGCGATCCGCTGGCTGAGACTGCCCAGGTCCCGGGGCGTCTGATCCGTCAGAGTCTCGAAGACCTGTCCCTCGAAGAGCGTCGCGATCTCGCGGTTGGAAAGATCCGACAACAGAAACCACCCCATGGGCGTCGCATAGGCGGGAATCCGCGCACCGACGTTCATGTTGCTGAGGAAGCCCGAGCGGGTCTGGATGCAACTCAGGTAGAGCACCTCCCGGGTGTCGCGAATCGCCAGATGGGCGGAGACATTCGTGTTGTTGCGCAGAGTTTCCAGATCCGCCCGCGCCACCTCGATGATGTCCTTGGACGCCAGATAGGCAAAACCGATGTTCAGCACCCGCGCGCCGAGCGTGAAAACCTTCGCGTCCTCGATGGGTTCCAGGAAGCCGGTGAGCTGGAGCGTATAGACCAGCCGGAAAACCGAGGATCGCGAAAGCTTCAGCTTCGATGCGATTTCCGAGACGGTCATCGGGCGGCGCGCCGCCGCGATGACTTCCAAGACGCGCAGGCCCCGCTGCAAACCGGGGACGAAATAGCTGGCGTGATTCTTATGGAGAGGATCGGTCTCGTTCATGACCGGCCTGCATATAGAAGTGCGTCGGACCTGCAAACAAAAACCCGACTTTTCGAACCTATAAAAATGGCCGCACCTCTTTTGGGAGATTCACGATGGGACTGAAAAAACTCGCCGCCCTGGCGGCTATCCTGGCTTTTGCCGGGCTCGCGCAACCCGCCGCCGCCCAACAGGTCGCGTCCAGCTGGGACAAGATCTCGTCGCAGAAAACCCTGAAGGTGGGTCTCATCCCGAATCGGCCTCCCTATCAATATCTGCTCAATGGCGAGCAGGAGGGGTTGGCAATCCAGATGGGCAAGGATCTGGCCGCAGCACTCAGCAAGGAGATGGGTGGCGAGATCAAGATCTCCTATGTGCAATCGACCTGGGCGACCATCGTGCTCGACATCCAGGCCGGCAATGTCGACGTCTTCTTCGGCATGACCGACAGCGAGGAGCGGCGCAAGGCGGTCGCCATGTTCGGCCCGCTCTATTCAGTGCCGGTGGTCGCGCTCAACGCCGCCAACTTCAATCCGGGCGACAAATGGGCCGATTACGACAAGGACACGGTCAATATCGCGACGATCATGGGAACGACCGACGAGGAAGCCGCCAAGGCCGTCATGAAGAACGCGAAGTTCCGGGGACATCGCACCTTGGCAGAGGCCGCTCTCGACGTGCAGTCCGGCCGGTCCCAGGCGCTGGTGACCTCGCTGCTGATCGGCCTTGATGCCAGCACCAAGGCACCCAATACGGGCAAGCTGATGCTGCTCCAGCCGGTCCAGACCGCCCCCTCGGGCGGCGGGGCCACCAAGGACGCCGACGGCCGCTTCGCCGCCTTTGCCCAGAAGTGGTCGGTGGAATACCACCAATCGGGCCGCGCCCAGACGGTCATCACCGAGGCCATCGCGAAGTCGGGCCTGCCCGTCGAGAAACTTCCGGCCGGCGTCAAGTTCTAGCCGGCGTCCTCAGGACGACCGGCGCGGGGCCTCCGGGTAATACTGGGGAGCCTCGCGGCGGTCGAACATCCCGTAGTCGCGGATGACCCGGACGTGGCGCAGCCGGGCGTCCGGAGGCGGCTTGACCTTGCCCCGGTGATGCTCGGCGGCGGCGCGATCCTGCCAGGATAGCAGCAGCAGCAGGTCGCCCGGTGTCAGGACCGCGTCGAAGACGTCCCAGCCGACCAGACCCTTGGCCGCTTTATCGAGGCCCAGATATCGGCCCAGGTCTTCGGCGGTCGCCCCATCGCCCGGACGCCTCGCGGCGATCAGAGTCACTGCCGTGGCCTCGCCCGCCTCGGTTTCGTCGAGACGCTGTTCGACCAGGGAGTGCCCCTCGGGAACCCTGGTATCCAGGGTCACTTGCCCCACCCTCAGGTGATAATCCCCGAAGATTTCCGCACGGCCCTTTTCCTGGGCCTCGTGATGCCGCATCCGAGTGCGCCAGCGGACCAGGGATTTCTCGTCGCGCCAGCCCGAGAGCGACAGGACCCATCCCTCCCGGGTCAGGCTCCGGTAGCGGATGTTGTCGACGAAGCCCTCGACCGCTTCCAACTCGGGCCGCAGCATCTTGGCGGTGTCAAGATAGGCATCCCATTGCTCGGTTCGCGGATGGACTTCGAAGATCACGGAGAACATGTGGTTTCCTCCCGCCGCTTGCAGCCCTATCGCGCCTTGCGAAGGGTGAGATTGTAGCGCAAGGGGCCGGTGACGGCGTGGTCGCCCGACGCCAAGATATCGATCCCGTGGAAGGTCAGGCGCGAAGGCCCGCCCCAAACCACCGCATCGCCATGGTGGAGCATGAGACGGCGGGGCCGCTCGCGGCGCGTTTGCCCGCCCCAGAGAAAGACCGCCGGCAGGCCGAGCGACAGGGAAACGATGGGGGCGCTCTTATCGACCTCGTCCCTGTCCTGATGGAGGGAGAGCCGCGCGCCAGGCTCATAGCGGTTCACAAGGCAGGCATCGGGCTCGAAAGCGGCATATCCGGCCTCGGCGGCCGCACGTCGCGCCACCTCCGCGAAAGCTTTCGGCATCGCCGGCCAAAGCGCGCCGGTCTCGGGATCCCGGTCCGTATAGCGATAGCCACGCCGGCTTGTCGTCCATCCCGCCGGGCCGCAATTCGTCATGGCGACCGACATGGACCGGCCACCCGGCGTCTCCATCTGACGGAAGGGGCTTGCGGCCTGGACAACCTCGATGCCTTCCAGAAGGGCCGCCGCTTCTTCCAGCGCGAAGCCGCCGAGCAGGAAGGCGCCGGGATCAAGCTCCAAGCGGCTGCGATCTTCGGCGAAGAGATCAGGCTGCATCGTGGAAGATGATCCCCAGCGTATGCCGCTGTCCCGACCTCAAGGTGCTGACGCCGTGGCGCAGGGTGACACGATAATCGCCCCGGTTGCCGGTCCGGGGCCGGCCGTTGACCGCGAATATCACCGCGTCGCCCTTGGCCAAGGGGACGACTTCCGCCCGGGACTGCATGCGGGGGCGCTGCTCCGTGACCACAAATTCGCCGCCCGAGAACTCGCGCCCCGGCTCGGAGAGAAGGACCGTCGCCTGCAGCGGAAACACATGCTCTCCGTAAAGATCCTGGTGGAGGCAGTTGTAGTCGCCCGCGCCGTATCGGAGCAGCAGCGGCGTCGGCCGCGTCTGCCCGGCGGCATGGCAGCGCTTCAGGAAAGCGGTGTGATCCATCGGAAAGCTCGTGTCGATACCCATCCTCCGCTGCCAGCGATTGGCGACGGGCGCCAGATGAGGATAGAGCGCCGTCCGGAATTCCTGCACCAGGGCAGGCAGAGGATAGGCGAAGTAGCGATATTCACCTTTGCCGAAGCCATGGCGTGCCATGACCACATGGCTTCGGAAGAGATCCTGCTGCCCATAGAGCGTAACGACTTGCCCGCAGTCGGCCTCGTTCATCAGACCGGGCAGAAGCGCCCAGCCCTGGTCGTCCAGTTCGGCGCTCACGACCTGCCAATCGATCCCATCCAAGCGATCGCCGATATTTTCCACCCCAGATCTCCCCTCCACTCCCACCAGCTTCCCGCCAATTCCCCGCCAATTCCCGGAATCCTGCAACGGATCCGGGCGCGGAAAACTCCGATCCTTGCTGTCAGAGGCCTAGATGGGGGTCCGGCGGAACAGCGGCTAGGTGGCTGCGGCCTGCTTAAGCTCGCCGTCCCGATAGCCATGGAGGATGGCCTCCAGGGAGGCCAGCGCCCTGGGCTCCATCTCGGCTTTCGGCTCGATATCGTCGTCCCAATGGCCGTGGGTGTCGACGCCGCGAACCAGCAGCGAGGATTGGCGGTGGCTGACCGAACGCACATGGGTCGGAATATAGAAGAAGGCAAAGCCGATGCGCCGGTCCGGCGTCGTGTTCACCCGCGAGCTATGGGCCATTTTCTCGTGATGGACCGAGAACTCGCCAGCTTTGAGTTCGAGATTCACGGCCCTGGCCTCGTCGATCTCCGTGATGGTCTGGCCGCGCCCGAGCATGTTGTCCTTGGCGAAAGTCTCGATATGCGCGCGGTTGTCTCCCAGATGCGAGCCCGGCAGCACACGCAGGCAGCCATTGGCGACATTGCTCTCGGAGAAGGCGACCCAGGCGGTTATCTCCTCATGCGGGGTGAGCCCGAAGTAGGCCGAATCCTGATGCCAGGAAACATAGGAACGGCTCAGTCCGGCCTTGCTGAAGATCGACGAGGCGAAGAGCCGGATATTCGGCCCGATCAAGTCCTCGACGACATCCAGGATCTCCTTTTTCCGCGCAAGCTCGGCGATCCAGGGGAGAACGATATGGCTTTTCAGCCGCAGCAAGACATTGGCTTGCCGGCCATATTCCTCCTCGAAACTTTCGATCTTGTCGAAACATCGCCGCGCATCGGCCGTCTCCATGGCGCGATAGGGAGCCAGCCAGCCCTCGCTGCGGAATTGCTGAATCTCCGTCTCTGAAAGCGCCTTGCCCATCACGACCTCCGACTTCTTGGCCATATCCTGTCACAGGATAGCGCAAGTCGGTGCGACGGAGCACCCTCTTGAAGGTCCCCCGATCCGCTCAACAGTCGAGTCTGCGACCGGAGGCCGGGTCGAAGAGATGAAGGCGGGCGGCACGGAAATCGATTGCCGTGCTCTCCTTGGCCCGAAGCGACATCTCGCTGCTCGCCCGGCTGATCACGCTCTGGCCGCCGATGTCGAGATAGACGAGCGCCTCGTGGCCGAGGGGTTCCACCAATTTAATCGTTGCCGAGGCCTCGCCGGTGCCGACGAGAATGTCCTCGGGCCGCAGCCCCACGATCACGTCGCGCGCCGGGGACAGTTCCCGCAGCGCCGCGGCGCGTTCGGGCGGCAGGGAGACCGGCGTGGTGACACCGGCGATAGCGATCCGGTCGCCCTCGCCCGCGATCTCGCCCGTCAGGAAATTCATCGCGGGCGTGCCAACGAAAGACGCGACGAAACGGTTGGCGGGCCTGCGATAGACCTCGTCGGGCGTGCCGACCTGCTGAAGGCGGCCCTGGTGGAGAACGGCGATCCGGGTCGACATGGTCATGGCCTCGAACTGGTCATGGGTCACATAGACCATGGTCTTGCCGATGCGCTGATGAAGCTGGATAAGCTCCGCGCGAAGCTGGGCGCGCAAGGTCGCGTCGAGATTGCTCAAGGGCTCGTCCAGCAGGAAGACCTCGGGATCGCGGATCAAGGCCCGGCCCAAGGCCACCCGCTGCTGCTGGCCGCCGGAGAGCTGCTTCGGACGGCGATCCAGGAGGGGACCGATCTGCAGCATGAGCGCGAGTTCGTCGGCCCGCCTGCGCCGTTCCTCGCGCGGAACGCCATGCTTCTTCAGCGGATATTCGAGATTCTGCCGCACCGTCATATGCGGGTAGAGCGCATAGCTCTGGAAGACCATGGCGATATTGCGCTGGCCGGGCGCCAGATCGTCGACGCGGCGGTCGCCGAAGCGGATCGCGCCGCCGGTCGGCGTTTCAAGCCCGGCGATCATCCGAAGCGTCGTCGTCTTGCCGCAGCCCGAAGGCCCGAGCAGCGTCAGGAATTCACCGTCCTCGATGAGAAGGGAGAAATCCTCTACCGCCACGGTGCCGTCGGGGAAATCCTTGCGCAGATGATCGAGCGTGACGGTCGCCATGGGCTATCCCTTTACCGCGCCGGCCCCGAAACCGTGCGTCAGATGGCTTTGCAGGAAGGAGAAACTGATCAGCACCGGAATCGACATCAGCACCGAGGCCGCCATGAGCAGTGACCATTCGATGTTCTGGTTCTGCTGCAGCATGGTGATGACCCCCGGCGGCAGGGTCTTCATGTCGTTGCGGTTGATGAAGACGAGCGCATAGAGATACTCGTTCCAGCTCAGGATGAAGGTGAAGAGCGCGGTCGAGATCAGCCCCGGCACCGCCTGGGGCAGCACCACATCCCGGAAAGCGCCCATCCGGCTCGCTCCATCCACCATCGCGGCCTCTTCGAGGTCGATGGGAATCGCCGCGATGAAGGACCGCAGCAGCCAGAGCGAGAAGGGCAGCGCGAAGGTCGTATAGGCGATGACCAGCCCGAAGAGGCTGTTGGTGAGCCCCAATTGGGCGAGCAGCAGATAAAGCGGCAGCAGCAGCACCACAGCCGGCAAGAGATAGGTGAAGAGCGTCAATTGCGCCATGAAGCGCCGGCCCGGATAGCGGAAGCGCACGAGGCTATAGGCGCCCAGTACCGCGACCACGAGAACAAGAGCCGTTGTCAGAGCCGCAACGATCAAGCTGTTCAGGAAATAACGCAGGAAGGGGGTCTCGAAGACCAAGACCTGGAAGTGCTCCAGCGTCCAATTCACCGGCAGAAGCGTCGGCGGAATCGCGAAGGTTTCCGCATGAGGCTTCAAGGCGCTGGAGATCATCCAGAAAAGCGGGAAGGCGACGAGGAGAACCGCGAACCAGGTGAGAAGGGCGGCCAGGAAGCGCTTCATCTCTCCTCCTCTTCTTTCCCATAGGTCCGGAAATAAAGGAGGAAGAAGGCCAGCATGAAGACCAGCATGGCCACCGCCACCGCCGCGCCACGCCCCAAATTCAGGAGCGGGAAGGCCTCCTTATAGACCATCAACGGCAGGGTCTGGGTTCCGATCGCCGGTCCGCCGCCAGTCATCAGATAGATGAGATCGAATTCCTTGAAGTCCCAGATGCTGCGCAGCAGCACGACGATCACCAGCACCCCGCGAAGCTGCGGCAGGGTGATGTCCCAGAAACGCGCCCAGACGCCCGCGCCGTCGAGCCGCGCCGCCTCATAGAGCTGCTCCGGGATGGTCTGAAGCCGGGCCAAGACGGCGATGACGACGAAGGGAAAAAGCTTCCAGGTACCGACCAGCACGATGCTGACCATGGCGTCGGGCATGTGGCTCAGCCAGGCGATGGGCTTCGATACGAGGCCGGCGGAGAGCAGGCCGTAATTGATGATCCCGTAGAGGTCGTTGAACATCCATTGCCACACCAGGATCGCGACCGCGGTCGGCAGCAGATAGGGAAAGAGCACCAGCCCCCGCGCCAGCGACCGGCCGGGGAAACTCCGGTGCAGGAGCAACGCGAAACCGATCCCGCAGAGGAGCTGGAGCGAGACGGCGCTCACCGTCCAGATCAACGTGTTCTGGAAAGAGGTCCAGAAAGCCGCCTGCCCGAAGAGGCGGGTATAATTGTCGAAGCCGACGAAACGCCCCTGCAAGGTCAGGGTATTGATCGAAAAGAGACTGAACCCGATGCTCGCCGCCAGAGGATAGGCGACGAGCGTCAGGAACAGCACCATGGTCGGCGAGATGAGAGCGAGGCCGAGCCACCGCTCCCGGCTCTCGCGCTTGCGGTTCGACGGCTCCATGAGGCGGCGGCTCAGCCCTTCATGATCTCCGCGATCTTGTCGGCGCCCTCGGCGGCGGCCTGCTTCGCCGACTTCTTCTCCACCACGACGGCCTGGACGGCTTCCGCCAGCACCATGCTGTTGAAGATATCGCCCGCCTTCACGTTGAACTTATGCTGGTCGCTTTCCTTGACCAGATTACGCGAGAGATTGGTGGTCTCGATCATGCCCCTGACCTCCGACTCATATTTCTTGATGAGCGGCTGGTCATAGTATTCGGGCGCTGCGGCCACCGCCTTCAGAACCGGCAGGTTATGGCCGGGCGCCGTATGCAGGATCTGGATATTCGCCTGCTTCTCGAAGAGCGCACGGGCCAGGAGCTTCGCCCCTTCGACGTTCTTCGATCCCTTGGGAATGAAGAGCGAGTTGAAGGGACAATCGTAAGCCGGTTTCCCTTCCTTGCGATGGGGATAGGCGACGCGGGAGATCTTGTCCGCCAGCGAGGGGTTCTGGGTACTGACCAGGAACAGCGGCCGACCCGTATAGGGGGCGCAGGCGGCCTTGCCGGTCACGAAGGAATTGACCGTCTCGCCCCAGCTGTAATTGTTGGCGCCCGGCGGGGCGTATTCGTAGATTTCCTTGAGGAATTCCAGTGTCGCGGCCACTTCCGGGGAATTGAAGGCGACGGAGAGGTCGGGATTGACGATCGAGCCGCCGGACTGCTTCACGAACATCACCATCATGGTGCTGGTCATCGCGTTGCGGCCATAGGGCAGCGAATTGCCGTAGATGCCGTTCTTGGTGGTCTTCTTGGCGACGTTCAGAAGATCGTCCCAATAGCGCGGCGGCTCGACCCCGGCCTCTTGCAGCAGGTCCTTGCGGTAGAAGAGGTTGGAACTTGTCTGGTTGTTGAGCGTGGCGGCCATGTAGCTGCCGTTGCTCTTGTAGATGTCGCGGGCACTGTCGAAGAATTCGTTCTCGCCCACCGCCTTGATCACATCGTCGAAAGGCTCGACCAGGCCTTGCTGGTTGAGGCTCACGACCGTATAGGCCTGCACATAGGAAATAAGGTCCGGCACGTCCCGGCCGGCGAAAGCGGCCGAGAGCTTGGGCCAGAGGTTGTCGTCGGAATAGGCCTCGATCTCGACCTTGAAGTCGGGATTTGCCTTCTCGAAACGGCCGAAGATGTCCTGCCAAGCTTGCATCTGATTCGGCGCGTTCTGGCTGGTCCAGAAGCGGAGGCTTTTCTTGCCCTGGGCATGGGCGATCCAGGGGGCGCCGGCGGTTCCCGCCACAAGCGCCGCGCCGCCTATCCCCTTGACGAGACTACGCCGACCGATCGATGCACCCGAAATGAAATTCCCCGCCATGGCATCCTCCCTGCGCCCGAATGTTTGCTATGGTAAACATGTATTTATCAGCAAAACAAACGGCTTGGCTAGGCAGCCGGGAGCCTTTATCCCGGAACCGAATCAGGGATATCCAACCGAAGCTTCAGAAAGTTACAGGACCAGATGCGCGCCCCGCCGAAGCGGAGGTCGCGGACCTTTATTTCTCCAGCCAGGCGTCCGCCCAGCTGCCGCTGGTGGTCTGGATCTTGCCCCAGATGCCGTGGAGCCGCTTCGAGGCCCCATCCGCCGCGAGGCGGGTGCTGAGCGTAATCACCGGCAGATCCCGGGCGCCGATCTGCGCCGCCTCACGATAATATTTGCCCCGCTCCTCAAGATCGGTGCCGCGCTGGCCCTTCTCGAAGAGCGCGTCCATCTCCGGGTTCGAATAGCCCGAGGCATTGCCGAAGATGGCCCCGATCGAGGTCGTGACATAGGTCCGCGCCATGCCCAGCGCGGGATCGTAGTTCGATCCATAGTTCTGGAAGGACAGGTCGAAATCGCTGTCAGTGAAGACCCGCTTGACGAGCGACGCGCGTTCCACCGACTCGATGTTCGCGTCGACGCCCACCGCCTGCCACATGCTCTTGATGGCGGTCGCAGCGACCGTGAATTCGGGATAGTCGTTGCTCCACACGAGAAGGCTCGCGCTGAATCGCTTGCCGTCGGGACCGCGCTTGAAGCCCGCCTCATCCAGCAGCGCGTTCGCCTTGGCCGGATCGAAGGGATACATCTTGCGATAGTCGAGATTGGGGTCCACCGCCCAGGGGATCTCCGTCGTGAACGGCTGAGTCCCGACGCGGCCGAACTTGAAGAAGGCACGCTCGAAGAGATAGTCCCGATCCGTCGCCATCATCAGCGCCTGCCGCACCCGCTTGTCGTCGAAGGGCTTGCGCCGCAGGTTGAAGAACAGGAGGTCCATCGAGGGCGAGCCGTCGGTGATCACCGTCTGAAGCCCCGGCGTCGCACGGATGATATCCAACTCGGTGGGCAGAAGACCGCGGATCTGGTCCACCTCGCCGGCCCGCAGCGCCTGGATGCGCCCGGCCGTGGTGGGGATCACCTTGCCGATCACCCCGTCGAGATAGGGCTTGCCCGGGACATAGTAATCCTTGTTGCGCGCGAGCCTCACGAAGTCGCCGTGTTTCCACTCGGTCATCGCAAAAGCGCCGGTGCCCACCGGCTTCGAGGTCGTGGCCGGGTTCTCCCTGGGGTTGGTGCCCCGGAAGAGATGGGAGGGCAGGATCGAGCCGCCCTGGAGGCAGATCAGCGATTCGACGAAGGGGCCGAAGGACTCCTTCAGCTTGACGATAACCTTACGCGGGTCGGGCGTTTCGATCGTGTCGAGGATGCGGGCAACCGGTCCGAAGGCCGGGGAAAATTTCGCCGCCACCTCCTGGAAGGAATAGCGCACGTCCTCCGAGGTGAAAGGCTGACCGTCCGTCCATTTCGCCTCGTTCAGCTCGAAGGTATAGGTCTTGCCATCGGGCGAGATGGTCATGGACTTGGCCAGTTGCGGCAGGATCTTGTAGTCCGGCGAGATATTGATCAGGGGCTCGTAAATAATGCAGCCGATCTGCCGGTCGGGAATCCCGGAACTCAGCACCGGATTTACCGTCGGCGGATCCTGAGCCAGGGCCAGGATGGCGGTGCCGCCCCGCTGCGGGGTTTCTTGCGCCTGGAGCGGAAGGTTCAGAACAAGGCCCAGCGACAAGGTCGCCGCCGCCAAGGTGCGAGTGATGGCTGTCATCCGACTACTTCCCCCATTTTTTCGATTGATCGTCGCAAAAGACTGCGTCGATCCGCCCTGAGATCCTGGAGGAAACCTATTGCACATCCACAGGGCGAGGCAAGGTCGCTTCGGAGCAAGGTCCCTGAACGGGCCACGCTTAAGACTCAGACGCCGAGATAACGCTGCTGCAGAGACCGGTCCTCACGAAGAGCCTCCGAGCTGCAATCGTGGACGATGCGGCCCTTCTCGATGAAATAGTGGCGGTCCGCGATCGCCATCAGCGCCTTGACGTTCTTGTCGATCACCAGGATGGACTGGCCGGTCGATTTGATCTTGGTGATGCAGCGCCAGATTTCCGCCCGGATGATCGGAGCCAGGCCTTCCGTGGCTTCATCGAGAATCAAGAGGCGCGGGTTGGTCATCAGCGCCCGCCCGATGGCGAGCATCTGCTGTTCCCCGCCCGACAGAAGCCGCCCCATGATCGGCAGCTTCGGGCGCAGAGCGGGCAGCAATTCAAGCACCTTCTCAATGTCCCAGGGTGAGGCACCGGGTCTCGCTTTCCGTCCCGCGACGTGGAGATTCTCGCGAACCGTGAGATTGGGGAAAACCTGCCGTCCTTCGGGCACGAGGCCGATACCGCAGCGGGCGACGCGGAAGGGCGATTGGCGGGCGATCGACGCGCCGTCGAAGGAGATCGTGCCCGCCATCGCCGGCAGGATGCCCATGATGGTCGAGACCGTCGTCGTCTTGCCCATGCCGTTGCGGCCGAGCAGGGTGACGACCTGTCCCTGCCCCACCTTGAGCGAGACGTCGTAGAGGACCTGCACCTCCCCATATCCGGCCTGGACGCCCGCGAGTTCCAGCATCACGCCTCCTCGTCGTCGCCGAGATAGGCCCGCCGAACCTCCGGATGATTGCGGATCTCGGCGGCCGTGCCCTCGGCAATCGCGCGTCCATAGACGAGGACCGTGATCCGATCCGCGAGCGCGAAGACCGCTTCGATGTCATGCTCGATCAGGAGGATCGTCAGCTGGCCCTTCAGCGTCTCGAGGAATTTCACCATGCGCAGCGATTCTTCGGGTCCCATTCCCGCCATGGGTTCGTCGAGCAGCAGCAACTTCGGTGATCCGGCCAGCGCGATCGCCAGTTCGAGCGCGCGCTTTTCGCCGTGGGAAAGATTGACGGCCAGCTCGTCGGCACGATCCAGGAGACCGACCTTGGCCAGGATCGCGTGGGCCGGATCGCGAAGGATGGCCTCGCCAGCGGCCTGCTTCCAGAAACGAAAGCTGTGACCCGCCCGCGCCTGGACCGCGAGGCTCACATTCTCGATCACCGTAAAATCGAGAAAGACGCTCGTGATCTGGAATGAGCGTCCAATCCCCTTCGCAGCCCGCGCATTGGGCGGGAGCCGGGTCACATCGTCTCCGGCGAAGACGATCCTCCCTTCGTCGGGTCGCACCTCGCCGGTGATCTGGCTCACCAGCGTCGTCTTGCCGGCACCGTTAGGCCCGATGATGGCGTGGAGCTCATTCCGGCGGATCGAAAGGCCGAGATGGTCCGTGGCGATCAATCCGCCATAGCGTTTGACCAAGCCCTCGATCCTCAGGAGCGCGTCATCCATGACGGGTCTTCGCCCGGCGCGGAACGATGAGGCTCAACACGCCATTCCGCGCGAAAAGGACGACGACGACCAAAAGCGGGCCCAGCAGGACCTGCCAATGGGGCGTGAAGCGCGACAAGGTCTCTTCGAGCCCGAGGTAGAGCCCGGCGCCGATCACCGATCCGAAAAGCGTGCTGATGCCGCCCAGGATCGCCATGACCATGATCTCGCCCGACCGGCTCCAATGCATGATCGCGGGCGAGATGAACAAGGTCTGGTTGGCGAGCAACGCCCCCGCGATGCCGCACATCACCCCGGAGATGACGAAAGCCAGGAGCTTGTAGCGGAAGGGCGAATAGCCGATGGCGATCATCCGGCGCTCGTCGGACTTGATGCCACGCAGAACCATGCCGAACCGCGAGCCGATCAGGCGATAACAGATCAGGAGCATGCCGAGGAGGATCGCGAGCGACGCGTAGTAAAGCTGGTCGCGGTCGGCCAGATCCACGACACCGGCAAAAACGCTGGCGCCCCGCACCGAAAGCCCATCGTCGCCGCCATAGGTGTTCACGCTGATCGCGAGGTAATAGAGCATCTGCGAAAAGGCCAGCGTGATCATGATGAAATAGACGCCGATGGTGCGGACCGACAGCATCCCGATGAAGAGCGCCACAAGGGCCGAGGCCAGGATCGCGACCCCGAAGTGGATGAATCCATCGGTGATCCCGTAGTAGCTGAGGATGCCGACCGCATAGCCGCCGACGCCGAGGAAAGCCGCGTGCCCGAAGCTCACCATTCCGCCATAGCCCAGGATGAGATCGAGGCTCACCGCCGCCATCGCGAAGATCACCACCCGCGTGGTGAAGTCGAGGTAATAGGACATGTCCGCCACTTCGGTGACGGCAGGCACGCAGAACAGGACGGCAATGCCGAGCGCGCAGAGGATGTAGGAGAGCTTGCGCAAGGGTCTACCGGGTCCTTGGAGGAAACAGGCCCTGCGGGCGGAAGAAGAGCACCAGCGCCATCGCGAGATAGATCAGCATCGACGCCACCGCCGGCCCCGCACTGTTGGCGGCGGCCTTCGTCATGAAGAGTTCGAACAAAGGCCGGAGCATCGTCCGACCGAAGGTGTCGATCAGCCCCACCAGAAGCGACGCGATGAAGGCGCCCTTGATCGAGCCAATGCCGCCGATGACGATCACAACGAGCGCCAGAATCAGCATGTCGTTGCCCATCCCGGATTCGACCGTCAGGATCGGCCCCGCAATGGCGCCCGCGAGCGCCGCGAAGGCGGCTCCCAACCCAAAGACCAGGGTGTTCAGGAGGTCGATATTGACCCCGATGGCGCTGACCATGATGCGGTTGCTCGCCCCCGCCCGGATCAGCATGCCGAGCTTGCTGAAATTGATGAGCAGCACCAGCGCCGCCGCCGCGACGAGCCCTACCCCGATGATGACCAGCCGATAGGCCGGATAGAGGAGCCCGGGAATAAGCTCGACCTGTCCGGACAAAGCCGGAGGCACCGAGGAGTAGATGGACGCCGGCCCCCAGATGATGCGGACGAGCTCATTGAAAAACAGGACCACGCCGAAGGTCGCCAGGACCTGATCGAGATGATTGCGGGCGTAGAGCCGCTTCAAGGTCAGCAGCTCGATGACGATCCCAACCAGGACCGTCGCGGCCGAGGCGAGGATGACCGCTCCCACGAAGGATCCCGTGGCGACCGTGAGGCTCGCGCAGAAGTAGGCCCCTAGCATGTAGAGGATGCCATGGGCCAGGTTGACAAGATTCATGATCCCGAAGGTCAGCGTCAGCCCGGCGGTGATGAGAAACAACATCACGCCGAACTGAAGCCCATTCAGGATCTGCTCGAGGGCGAGAACGCCGTTCACGGATTAGGAAGGACGATCGAGGAGCCAGGCTCGATCACTTCATCTTGCATTCGCCGGCATAGGCATCCGTCGTATCGGACATGACGACCTTCTCGACCCCGGGCGTCATCTGCCCATCCGCGCCCTTCGCGATCTTGAAGAGATAGAAGTCCTGCAGCGGCATGTGGTTGGCGGTGAAGGCGAGCTTCCGGCCCCGCACCGACATCACATCGGCCTTGGGGATCGCGGCCAGCACGGCCTGGGTATCCTCGACCTTGCCTTTCACCATTTTCGTCACCGCGTCCATCAGCTTGATCGCGTCATAGCTGATCGCCGCGTATTCCGACGGCTCGTAGCCGTATTTCTTCTTATAGGCGGCGACGAAGGCCGCATTGGTGGGGTTCTTGATATTCGGCGAATAGATGCCCGTCTCGTAATTGCCCTCGGCAGATTCGCCGATCGCCGGGAGGGTGATCGCGTTCTGGGCGAAGACCGTATAGAGCGGGATCTTGCCCTGCAACCCGGCCTGCGCCCATTGCTTCACGAATTGGACGCCAAGGCCGCCCGGATAGAACGCGAAGACGGCCTTGGGATTGGCGGCGCGAACCTGCGACAGCTCGGCCTGGTAGTCCAACTGGTTCAGGTTCGTATAGATCTCGGCGGCGATCTTGCCTTTGAAATTGCGCTTGAAGCCGTTGAGGTTGTCCTTGCCGGCCGTGTAGTTCGGCGCCAGCAGATAGGCCTCGTCGAGACCGGCGTCGGCGAGATACTTGCCCATCGCCTCGGCCGGCTGGTCGTTCTGCCAGGCCACCGAATAATAGTAGGGCGAGCACATGCTGCCGGCGATCTCCGAAGGACCGGCCAGTCCGATGAAGGGCGTCTTGGAAGCGACGATCGGCGGATAGGCGGCCACCATGATGTTCGAATAGGTGAGGCCGGTCATGAAGTTGACCTTGTCACGCTTGATCATGCTGTCGGCCAGCTGACGGCCGACATCCGGCTTCAACTGGTCGTCCGCATAGATGATCTCGGCAGGCAGGCCGCCGATCTTGCCACCGAGTTCCTCCAGCGCGAGATCGGCCGCGTCCTTGTGATGCTTGCCGACGACGCCCGCCGGGCCGGACATCGTCGTGATGAATCCGATCTTGACCTTGTCCGCCGCGAAGGCGGGAGAGGCCACCGCTACGGCCAGCATCGCAAATAGCACCCGCGTCTTGATCATCTTTCGCTCCAGTGGATCTCATTCGCCTTGCGCAAGGGTACGTCACGCAGAATGAGACGTGTCAACGATTTCGAGGCGGCGGAAGCAGGTTTATCCTGGAGGCGGAGTTAGTAGATTGTAATACGGTTCATGACCCGCCGCGACGCATAGTCCCTGATCGCGTAATGCTGCGCCGATCTATTGTCCCAGATCGCCAGAGAAAGCGGCTCCCACCGGAAGCGAGCCTGCCATTCCGGGATATGCGCCAAGCCCGACAGCAATGAAACGAGCGCCCGGCTTTCGGCACGGCTGACGCCCACGATCCTGGTCGTGTAAAGCTCGTTGACGTTGACGACTTTCTTGCCCGTTTCAGGATGGGTTGTGATCACGGGCTTTTCGGTCGGCGGATCTTTCCGGCGGCGCTGGTGATAGGCCTCCTCGTCCTTGATGCGGATGAGAAGCTCCGGCGCTTCCCAATCGTGAATGGCCTTCAGCGTTTCGAGGTAGCTGCGCAGCAGAGGGTTCAAGGACTCATAGGCCGCGTTCATGCTCGCCCAGATCGTGTCTCCTCCCGCGGGCGGAAGGGACTGGGCATGGAGCATCGTGCATTTCGGCGGGGTTTCCAGGAAGCTGAGATCGGTATGCCAGACATCCGTTCCGGTTGGCTCACCGCTGCTCTGAAGGATTTCGACACAGTCGCTGCCCGGATGATGCGGGAATTTTGAAGCGACGGGACGAACGTCACCAAACAGCTTGGCCAGAGCGAGCTGCACATCGACAGTGAGATGCTGGTCGCGCAGAAAAATCACCTGGCGTTCGAGAAGGATCCGGCGCAGGGCATCGCCAAATTCATCCAGGGCTCCGGCCTTGGCCAGATCGATTCCCTGGATGATCGTGCCGATCTTCGGCGAGAGATCCTGCGTCTGTAGTGAAGTCATCGCTTGGTCCCTAACAAATGCTGTCTCGCACTTGACCGACCCCAGTATGCCAGAGACGCCCGCTCAATGGGATTTCAGGCGTGGCAGCACTTCCTTTGCGAAAAGCGTCAGGTTGTCCACCGTGTCCGCATGGGACATCGCCCCCGCCTGTCCCATCATCAAGAGGTGGCCTAGCCCGCCGCAATAGTCCGAAAATTCCACGATCTGGCTATAGACTTGGTCTGGCGTACCGCAGAAGAGCACACCCGCATCGATAAGATCCTGGATCGATCCGTCGAACATCGAGATCGGCCGGCCGTCCTTCGTCCGGGTGCGCGGGGGAGTCTGCCCCTTGAGGATGCGGGCATTGTCCTCGGGCGAGAGATAGCCCGGCGGGTTCCGGAACTCGGGCGCCACGATGGGGCTCGTCCTGAGATAGGAGGCGACATGAACCGCGCGCTCCCGCGCCTTGGCCTCGTTATCGGCGACCGCCACAAGGCCAAGATAGGCGAAGCGGTCGGCGCTCGGCTCGCTTCCCCGACCGAGCGTGGCGAAGCCCTCTCGGTAAGCATCGTAGATCGGGCGGGAATTATAACCCGACCCCAGGCAAGCCATCACATAGCCCTTTGCGCCAAGCACCCTGGCAGTCCCCCGGCTCGCCGTCGTGCTCCAGATCGGAGGATGCGGCGCCTGATAGGGGCGCGGCCAGATGTTCACGTTGCGATAGTGGAAGTGTTCGCTTTCCCAATTGAACGGACCGTCGTGCGTGGTCATCGCCTTCAGCACGAAGTCATGCGCTTCCCAGAAACGGTCCATCACCCCGACGGCGTTCTGGTTCGAACAGGCGAACTCATAGGGGACCCCCTTGACGAAGCCCATGTCGAGGCGGCCGCGGGAAATGACGTCGATGGTCGAAAGCTCTTCGGCGGCTCGCAGCGGATCGGGACGATGTCCCATCGGATAGCCCAGGACAAGGAGACGGGCTTTCTTCGTGATACGGGCCAGAACCGACAGGGCAACGATGCAGGTGGAGGACATGCAGGTCGCGGTCTGATGGTGCTCGTTCACCATGATATCCAGGCCCAACTCGTCGGCGAGCAGCCATTCGTCGTAATAGCGATGGAGGAGATCCGCCGCCCGGTCCGGATCCATCCGGCCATTGGGAAGCGATACCCGGAGCGTGCCGGGATGCCCCTCCCAGACGTCGGGATAGGCCTGCTCGGAAAAGTGATAGACTCTCATGCGGCACCTGTAGTTTCACGTTTCGCGGTCAGCGCGCCCGACGTGAAATCGAGCACATGCCGCGCAAAATCCTCCGGCTGGTCGATCTGCGCCAGATGGCCCGCGTTCTCGATCGTCGCGAAGGCCGCGGCCGGTATGGCGGCGCAATAAGCCCGGCCATAGGCCGTCGAAACGACCCCATCCTCGGCGCCCCAAAGCACAAGGGTCGGCACGGCGATGCGGTGCAGCCGGTCCTTCAGCTTGGGATTGTGCATGTAGGGCGACCAGGCGAAGCGGGCCAGGGCCTCGCGGTTCTGCGTGATCGCGAGAACCTCGGCGTCGGTCATGCTTTTATAATCCACCACCCGGGGCGCGGGGGTCGCGAAAATCGCCTTCCGGAGATTGTCCTCGGTGATCTGAAAGACATCCGTGATGTCCCGCGTCTCGCGATCGCCGATCTTGATTCCAACCGCGTCCGCGAGCACCAGCCGCGAGATATGCGCGGTCGATTTCACCGCGATCTCGCTCGCGATCCAGCCGCCAAATGAGACGCCGACCACGACGGCGCCGGAAAGGGAATGCTCTTGAAGCAAATCCAGATAGAAATAGGAAAGGTCATCGACGGTGGTGATCGAACGGGGCCTTTCCGAACCGGCGAAACCGGGATGAGATGGCGCGATCACACGGAATTTCCGAGCCAGGATCTCGATCGCCGCGCGCCCAGGATCATTTCCGATGCCCGCGCCCAGAAAGAGCAACGGCGGCCCTTCGCCGACCTCGTGTACGTCGATGCGATGACCGCGAACGGAAGATATTCGCCCTTCGACCTTTCGTGACATCCTGGCATCTTCCCATTTAATGTTATGAAATGTGAAATATATTCTGTATTATAGAACATGATGTGCTTCTGTCAATTACACCCAGGGGTCCGGGCGCTCGCAGATCGGCTTGCATGATGTCGGAGAGTCCACGCTACGGTAATCAAGCGAGTCAGCGGGTCCTGAACCTTCTGCTGATGTTCGCCGGACCGGAATCGTCCCGGGGAATCAGTGAGTTGAGCCGTGCCACGGGGATGAACAAGAACCTCATCTACCGGGTGCTTTCGACCCTGGTGGACGCGGGCTATGTGATCAAGGACCCGGGCGGAGATCGCTATCAACTCGGCTACCGCATCCTCGATCTTCATACCGACGAAGCGACCTTCGACCTCCGCGCGCTGTGCCGTCCGACGCTGGAGCAGCTTCATATCGTCAGCGGGGAGAGCGTTTTCCTCTCGATCATGGTCGGCCCCAACCGGGTCAATATCGACTGGATCGAGGCCCAGGGACGCCGGGTCAGTCTTGGCCAGCGCGGCCGGCCGGTTCCTCTCCATTGCACCAAGCAGTCGCGCTATCTGCTCTCCTCCTTGAGCGACGAGGAGATCCGGAAATATATCGACATCGCTTCGCCGCTGGATCGCTACAACGACCTCTATCCTGACGACGCGGTCGCGACCGAGAGCGACCTCTGGGACGATCTGCGCCGGCTGCGGGGCGCGGCTCATATCGTCTGGCGCAACCCCAAGCAGTTCAGTGGGGCCTATGTTGCCTTTCCGCTTCCCGGCGCTGACGAACACATCCATGGCATCCTGACCATCGGCGGTCCGATGGAGCGCTTCGATCCGACGAAGGCAGGACTTATGGAAGCCATAGGCCCGCTCGTGGAGAAGTTGCAGGGCCAATGCCGCTCCTTCGTGCCAGATCCCGTTATCATTCCGACCTAGCGGCAGATGATTTCTTCAGCCCAGAGAAGCCTCGACATCCTTGAAACCGTCGGACGGAGCGAGAAGCCCATCGGCGTGACCGAGGTAGCCCGGCAATTGGGATCCTCGGTGGGCACCGTTTTCAGGAGCTTGGACGCGCTCGAAAGCAACGGCTATGTCGCGCGCTTTCAGTCATCGTCACGCTATATCCTGGGGCCTTCCGTCAGTCGGCTGCGCCAGGCGCTGCTATCGAAATTCGCGCTGCGTGGCGTCAGCCTGCCCTATATGCGGCAGCTTGCCTTCGCGACGGGGGAATGCGTCTCGCTCACCATGCCGGTGGGATGGTACGGGCTGCGTGTCGCGGCCGCTCCCGGCTCCAATGCGGTAACGAGTTCCCCGCCGCTGGGCGACCTGCGGGCGCTGCATGAAACCCTGCCCGGCCGTGCGATCCTCTCCGCTCTAAGCCCCGAGAAGATCGAGGACTATCGGGCATGGTGCGGAACCGTCGAAACAGTGGAAGTCCCGCCCGTCACTCTTGCGACCGATCTCAAGGAAATAGCCCGCCGCGGCTTTGCCCTGGAGATCGCTGCCTTCGCGCAGAGCCGCGCCGCCCTCTCCTTCCCGATCCGGGGATCGCAGGGGCCGCTCGGGGCCTTATCCATCGAGGGACCGGTGCTGCGCCTGGATGCGCAGCCGGAAGATCAGGAACTTGGCAATTGGCAGGCCGTGGTGATCGCGCTTCAGGTGATTGTCGATTCCCGAAGCGGGACCTTCATCCACCCCTTCGGACATATGTCACCCGGCGATATTCGTCTTACTCCCGGCTGAGCGATCAGCCGAATGCCGCGCCGCCATTAATGATGATGCTCTCGCCGTTGATATAGGCCGCCTCGTCGGATACGAGAAATGTGGCGACGGAGGCGATTTCCTCCGGTTGCGCGATCCGGCCCAGGGGGATCCGTGCCTGTTGGATTGCGAGGTTCTCCGCGGAATAGGCGGCGATCATGGGCGTTTCGGTTACACCGGGCGTCACGCCATTGACGCGCACGCCGCTTGGCCCGAGCGCCCGGGCCAGCGAGCGGACGAGCCCGACGATCGCAGCCTTCGACGCAACATAAGCAGGTCCACCATTCCCTATCGCGCCGCCTGTGGTGCCCGCGAGAACCGAGGTCGAGGAGGCAAGCACAATGGCTCCCGATTTCCGCTCCGTCATATGTCGCCCGGCGGCTTGGGCGATCAGGAAGGCGCCCGTCGTATTGACCGCCAAGATGCGATTGAACTCTTCGGCGGTAAGATCGGCCCAGAAAGTGGTCGAGTGGCGCGCGGCCCAATGGATCACCGCGTCGAGCTTTCCGAACCGCGCGACCGCCCGTTCCACCGCCATCCGGCAGTGATCCTCGCGGGAGACGTCGCCCGCCAGCAGCTCGAGATTGCCGCCAGCCCCGTCGAGGCTCGCCCGCACCGCCTCGGCATCGAGGTCGAGGGCTGCCACCTCATGTCCGGCGGCAAGAAGCTGGCGGGCATTGGCCTTGCCGATGCCGCTCGCCGCGCCGGTTACGAGTATCGTCATCTTGCGCGCCATGGTCGTCTCCCATCCAGGGCCTGTAGATTGACACATGAGGGTAGCGTTATATAATACAGAAAATATTTCACATATCATTACATTCTAATGCGGAAGGCTTCATTCCGGCACATCCTGCAAGATCGTCTGGGACGGGGCGCAGATAAGCTGGGTCCAATATGCGGTTCCCAAAGCCACGCCGCGCGTCAGGAATGCATGGCAGTTCATCGAGTTCTGCCAGCAGGCAAAGCCCCAGGCCGACTTTTCCAACCAGCTGCCCTAGGGCCGGCCAATCCCAAGGCCTTTGAACTCCTGTCGCCCAAAATCAAGGAAATGCTACCGACCTCGGAAGAGCACCTCAGGATCGCCTTCCAACCCGATCCCGATTGGATGGGCCTCACATGAACCAGCTCCAGGAACGCTGGAATCAGTGGATCGCCACCCGAAGGCCCCCCCTTGATGCCGCTTCCTGCGGCTTTGAGCGGCCCTGCGGCAATCGGAGGGAGAGGACGCGCTGGATCGCGGCCCGCTTCTACTGTCGACGATCGCTGTCCTGGCCAGAATTCGGCTGAACCATCAAGCAGATAGCAGTGAAATGGCGGAGGACGCAGTCTGCTGCGAACTCGTCTCTGTCCAAATCCCTGGTATCAGGGACTTTTACAGGGAACCGATTATTTTTTGGTCGGATTCGGATGTTCGCCTTCTGAAAACCCGCAGATTTCTGTGGCCCTCAGGAAGAATTCCCTACGCAAAGGAGCAGGGACTTAAGTCACCCGTAACAGGGCCAAAAATCTCCGAACAGGGTTTTGAGGTTAAGCTAAAATCTCTGGTATCGGAGTGCCCCTGGCTTAGAATGTAAATTGATCCAATTCGTCAATGGCCGCGGGGGCATTGACTAGATGAACTCTAAGCGTGCCCAGGCTTGCTTTCACAACAAGGTTGCGCCACCCAGCGAGGCCTAAAACCGGAAGTGGCTCAGTTGAAATCTGATGGGTTGAGACTCTGTGCCTCCCAAGCCCCGTTGCTATATGCTTAGCGGAAAGCATGGAGACGGCGATGGCATATCATATCGGATACGGCCCGAAGGGTTCTCGTAAACTACGAATCGCGCAAACGGTAGCCTTCACGCCTCATCTGTCGCCAGACCTTGCGCACGCCATAGACAGCGAAGTTCTCGGCAAAGACCCGCGTTACCTCAGGCTTGAGCGCTTGGTCGCGCCGGGCGCGGGCTGACAGCCGTGCCGGATCCCGGCACTGTGCGAGGCG
>CANJCB010000041.1 GCA_947473305.1 Rhodospirillales bacterium | reverse complement strand
GCACCAGCGCCTTCAAATCGGCGGCGGAAAGATTGTCGAGATCATTGGGCGGCGACATCCCACCACAGAATCAGAAAATGCCCCCGCGCGGAATGCCCTTCGGCTGCAGCGAGTCAACTTGACGCGCCCAGGGTTTTGCCCCTGTTACCGATATGGTAGTTAAGGTCTTGAAACAATGTGATGGACCGCACAGATCGGCCAAGCCAGGAGTGGGTTCGCCACCAAATTTTGAACATATTGATCTTTTTGGCACGAGCCTCTTATCATCCTGCGAAAGCTGGCCCGTCGAGCGCCCGGCCGACCGTCGAAAGCAAGGGAGCAGGACATGGCAAAATACGGGCGGCTCGCATTTCTAGCGCTCGCACTGATTCTGGCAGGGGGCTGCGGGACCTCGGCCCAGGCACCGAAGAAATCCACCCTTCTCCTCAATTATGCGCTTGCCGGACGGCACGCCCCTTTCTTCGTAGGGATCGAAAAGGGCTATTACAAGGAGGTCGGGCTTGACCTCCAGGTCCTGCCGTCGAGCGGCAGCGGCTTTGTCGCCACGGCAGTCGACGGGGGTCAGGCCGAATTCGGCCTCATCGAAGCGACCGCCTTGATCCAGGCCGTGGCCAAGGGCGCTAAGATCAAGATGTTCCAGGCCTTTGTGGTCGATACACCGAACGGACTTGCATCGCTGAAGCCGATCCCGGATCTGAAGTCTCTCCTGACCATCAAGATCGGCTCTCCGGCGACGAGCTCGACCAAGTCGATCATGCCCGTGATCATGGATCTCAACGGGTTGGACCCCGAGAAGCTCCAATGGGTCACGGCCAATACCGCAAGCCTCATCACGCTGGTGGCGAACGGCTCGGTCGATGCTTTCGGAGCGGCACTCGACAGCGACGTGCCGGTGCTGGAAAAGATCCTGAAGCCGCAGGGGAAGAAGGTCTTCTACAGCCCCTATGCGAAATGGGGCTACGACGGGCTTGGTTTCCTCTTCATGGCCAAGACGAGCCTTCTCAGCGAGCGACCGCAGGACGCCAAGGGCTTTGCCTCTGCAACGGCCAAGGCTGTCGCTTTCTCGCTCGCCAATCCGGACGCGGCGACCGACATCATGGTCAAATACAATCCCACCCTCGACCGCGAGACGACCTTTATCCAATGGGGCTATTCCATCGAAGCGATCGAGACGCCCTATAAGAAGCAGCATGGTTTCGGTAACGTGACCGAAGATCGCGTGCTACGCTCGATTGAACTCACCAAAAAAGCTTTCAAGCTCGACAACGATATCAAGCCCGACGAAGTATTCGCCAAAGGCTTTACCGGCAACTGATCAGCGAACCAGGAGATTTCAGATGAAAGCATTCCAGCCCAAGGCCCCGCGTATCGGCCAGGACAGCGCCGAATGGAGGGCCCGCGTCGACCTCGCCGCCGCCCATCGGCTCGCGGCCAAGGCCAATTACCATTCCGGCATCGCCAACCACCTGACGCTCGCCGTCCCGGGCAAGCCCGACCGCTATCTTCAGATCCCCTATGGGCTCCATTGGCTGGAGGTGACCGCGAGCTGCTTCATGGAAGTCGACCTGAACACGGGCGAGATCCTGAGCGGCGAAGGCGACGTGGAGCGCTCCACCTTCTGCATCCATGCGCCGATGCACCGGCTCAAACCCGAAGCAGCGGCCTGCGTCATGCATACCCATATGCTCTATTGCACGACCTTGACCCGCCTGAAGAACCAGCGCTTCCAGCCGATCGGGCAGAACGAACTCCAGTTCGTGGACAGCGTCGCCTATGACGAAGAATATGAGGGCTTCGCCCATGATCCGGCCGAGGGCGTGCGCCTCACCAATATCCTCGGCGATAAGACCGCGCTGATGATGGCGAACCATGGCGTCGTGACGATCGGCAAGACGGTGGCAGATGCCTATAACCGCCTCTACTACATCGAGCGCGCCGCCCAGCTTCAGGTCTATGCCTATTGGACCGGCCAACCGCTGAGGCATATCTCCCCGGACATGGTCGACTTCACCCTGGGCCAGCAGAAAGTCCCGGCCCGTTACAACGGCAAATCCGGGGCGGAGAACCATTTCGAGGCGCTGAAGCGGCTGCTCATCAATCCCGAGACCGACTTCCGCGATTAGGCGGCGTCGGACAGAGCCCCGTACAATCTGGCGGGGCTCAATGGCAGGTCGCGGATCGTTACGCCCAAGGGCCGAAGCGCATCCGCGACCGCATTAGCGAGCGCCGCCCCCGGCCCGCCGATCCCGCCCTCCGCCGCGCCCTTGGAGCCGATCAGGTTCTGAGGCGTCGGATGGTTCTCCAGCGTGATCGCTTCGACGCGGGGGAATTCGGTACTGGTGGGCGTGAGATAATCGGCGAGGCTGCCCGTCAGAAGCTGCCCCATGTCGTCGTAGACGAGTTCGTCGAGCAGAGCGCTGCCCATGCCCTGGACCGTGCCGCCGATCGCCTGGCCATGCACGACGAGCGGGTTCAGCACGGTGCCCAGGTCCTCCACCACCAGGAAGCGCAGCACCTCGACCTGGAGGGTTCCGGGATCGACGGCCACATGGGCGATCTGCGCGCCGTAGCTGAAGGTCAGGTCGTCGGTCACGAAGGTGGCGTCCGCCTCCAGGGATCCCGCCTCTGCGGCGATCTCCTCAAGGGAAAGCGACGGCTCCTCTTCGCCGATCAGGAAGACCGCGCCGTTCCTGTATTCGAGCGCCTGCCGCCCCACCGCCATCCGCTCCGCCGCGAGCGCCAGGGCCTGTTCCTTGATCTTGTCGCTGGCGAGCTTCAGGGCGCTGCCGCCCATCAGCAAGGAGCGGCTGTGCCAGCTGCCATTGCCGTTTTCCAGATAGCGGGTCCCGCCGTTCACCATGGTCACCCGCTCGTAATCGAGCCCGAGCTGATGGGCGACCAATTGGGCCATGGTGGTCTCATGTCCCTGCCCTGAGGGCGATGCGCCTACATGGACTTCGGTACCGCTGCCTGAGACGATGATCTTGGCGAATTCGGAAGGGCCGCCCCCGTTCGACGCGGCATAGCAGCCGATCCCGACGCCGTGCAGTTTGCCGTCGATCAGCTTGCCACTGAGCTTCCGCAGAGCCGGGTAATCGATGGCATCGAGTGCCGCCTGCATCGTCTCCACATGGTCGCCCGTGTCGTAGATCACTGGCGCTTTCATGTAGGGCACCAGCGCCCCCAGCGAGAAGGGCATGTCGGCGGCCCGCAGCAGGTTCCGAAGCCGGAAATCCGCCGGGTCGATCCTAAGGTCGGCGGCCGCCATGTCCATCAGCCGCTCGCGGAAGAAATTCGCCTCGTAGCGACCCGGCCCGCGGTAGGAGGCGGCCGGCGTCTTGTTGGTCATGACAGCCGTGACCCGGCATTCGAAATTCTGGACCTTATAGGGTCCCGGCATGGTCTGGGCCGCCCGCGAGGGCGCGACGCCGCCGTTGGGGCGGGAATAGGCCCCCATATTGACTAGGAGATCCCCACGAAAGGCGAGGATCTTGCCCTGGGCATCAACCGCGATTTCCAGCTCGCATTCCATCTCGCGGGCATGGTTCGTCGCCATGAGATGTTCCCGGCGATCCTCGATCCATTTGACCGGCCGCCTGAGCTTGCGCGCCAGCAGCGGGATCAGCACGTCCTCCGAATAGAATTCGCCCCGAACCCCGAAGGCTCCGCCGATGTCGTGGCCGATCATGTCGATGGAATCGACGGGAATCGCCAGCATTTCCGCCAGCATCCGGCGCGTCGAGAAGGGAACTTTCGCAGCCCCCCAGATATGCAGCAGATCCACCGCCTCGTCCCAATGAGCGACGATGCCACGGGTTTCCATCGGCAAGGCCGTGTGGCGCTGGCAGCGGAAGTGCTCCTTGCGGCGATAGGCGGCCGCGGCGAAGGCCGCATCCACATCGCCGTGGGACACCGTGTAGCGGGACGCCACATTGGTGCCGAGTTCCGGATGGATCAGCACCGCGTCCCGGGTCGCCTCTTCGGCGCTGACCAGCACGGGGAGAGCCTCGTAATCAACCTGGATGAGTTCCGCCGCATCCTCGGCGAAATAGCGGTCCTCCGCGACCACCACCGCCACGGGCTCGCCGACATAGCGCACCCGGTCTCCCGCGAGGGGAAATTGGGAGAATTTAGGGAAGAGACCGGGAAGCTGAGCCAGTCTTACGGGAATTGGCGGGAGCATTCCCGTATCGGCGGCAGTGATGACGGCGATCACCCCCGGAGCGGCACGGGCTTCCTCGATATCGATCGAGACGATCCGGGCATGGGCCATGGGGCTGCGGAGAATGGTCGCATGGACCATGCCCGGCAGGTCGACGTCATCCGTAAAGCAGCCGGCTCCCGTCAGGAGCTTGGCATCCTCCCGCCGCTCGAGCGGCTGGCCGAAAAGCGCCCCGGCGAGGGCTGAACCACCACGTACCGTCACCGGAGCACCTCCTGTCGACTATTTTTCCATCCAGAAATCCGCCCAGTTCCGCCACTGGTCGGTCAGTGTTTCGTCCCAATGGACCTTCTTGGAGGCCGCATTGAAATTGCCCTTTTCCCGCAGAGTCACCACCGGCAGCTCATCGGCGATCTTTGCCTGGGCGACCTGATAGAGCTTGGTCCTGTCGGCCTGTTTGGTGGCGCTTCCGGCGTCATGCAGCAGGGTCTCGATCTCCGGATTGATGAAGCTCGAGGCATTGCCATAGACGTTGCCGATGGTGGCCTTGATGTAGAGGCGCTCCAGGCCCAGGGCCGGATCGAAGAAGGTGCCGCAGCCGTTGAGCGTCACGTCGAAATCGTGATCCTTGAAGACCTTCTGAAGCTGGGCGGCGCGATCCTCGCCGAAGACTTCCATATCCACGCCCACATTGCGCCACATGGCCTTGGCAGCGACCGCGGCCAGCGCCAACTCAGCCTCTTCCGTCGCATAGACCATCTTGAGCTTGAAGCGGATGCCGTTCGCTCCACGCGGATAGCCCGCCTCGTCCAGGAGCGCGTTGGCCTTCGCATAGTCGAAGGGATAGAGCTTCCGATAGTCCACATCCGGATTGACGGTCCAGGGGAGTTCCGTCGTGAAGGGCATGGTCCCGACCTTGCCCTTGCCCGACCAGGCGTTCTTGACCAGGTAATCGCGGTCGGTCGCCATCATCAGCGCCTGACGCACCCGCTTGTCTTCGAGCGGCTTGCGCGCAACGTTGAAGGACATGATGTCCAGCACAGGCGGCATGGTGGAGGTCGCGAGCTTCAGCTTGGGATCGCTCTCGATCTGGGTGTGGTCGCTCGCCGGCAGGTAATAGAAGAAGAGATAATCAAGCTCGCCCGCGATGAGGGCCCGGGTCCGGGAGCCCGCCTGTGGCATGATCCGCAGGACGATGTCGTCGAGATAGGGCTTGTCCGGCTCGAAATATTTCGGGTTCCGCACCATGCGGATGTGATCGCCGCGTTTCCATTCCTTCAGCATGAAGGGGCCGGAGCCGACCGGCGTCTGGGTATTGGCCGGATTTTGCAGCACATTCGTGCCGCGGAAGATATGCGCCGGCAGGATCGCCCCGCCGCCGCCGCAGGCCAGCGACAGCGGCAAATAGGCGGTCGGATGCTTGAGCTTGAAGACCACCTTGTCGAGCGCAGGGGTCTCGATCCCCTCTAGACTCCGCGCAACGGCCGAATAATGCGAGCCGTATTTCGCATTGACCTCGGTCAGCGAGTATTTGACGTCCTCGGAGGTCAGGGGCTTGCCGTCGCTCCACTCCGCCTTGTTGAGCTCCAGCGTATAGGTGAGCCCGTCCGGGCTGACGGTGAAATTCTTGGCGAGATAAGGCTTGGGCTCGCCTGTCTTGGTGACCGACAGCAAGGCCGAGTAGAGCATGCAGCCCGTGATCGAATCGCCCAGAGCCGTTGAAAGGACAGGATTGAGCCCGGGCGGATCAGCCCCCAGCGTCGTGATGAGCGTGCCGCCCCTGACCGGCGTGGTCGCATCGGCAAAGGCCGGCGAGGCGAAACCTGCCGCCAATACGCCGCTCGCCAGCAGAGCCGCTACCACGGCCTTCGGTCCCGTCGATTTCCGTTCAGTCACTTGAAGCCCCCAGTCGATCATGTCGTTTGGTCTTTGAGATCAGCTCGCCTTGGCGACGGCCTGATCCTTATAAAGACTGTTGTAGATATTGGCCCAGGTGAAGAGTTCCGGCACGACCGGCCGGCCGTTCTCGACATTAAGCCAGAGCCGCAGCAGATCCCGCTGGTGCTTCTCCGAATCTTCGAACTTGGTGCGGGAATGGAGCGTCGTGAAATTGTTCCAGACCAGCATTTCGCCCGGCTCCAGCACGAAGCTCAGCTTCATCTCGTCGCTCTTGGCCAGTTCCTCGAAATAGGTGCAGACCTCGGCAAAATCCGGCGGAAACTCGATCCCCGTCCGCTCCACCGCGGCCACCATGAACATGCGGCTGTAAAGGCAGCTCACCTTGCCATCGACGCAAGAGAAGACCGGCACGTTATAGGGCGTCACCGGCTGGGCCGAGCGGCGGGCTTCCAGCACCGCATGGGGCACACCGCGATAAAGCGCGGGCAGCAGTTCCGGGCGGTTCTTGAAGATCTCGTTGTGGATGGCGGTCGTGCTGGTAAGCCGGCTGTAGCCCCCGCTCTCCGCCCGCTCGACGCACATGAGGCCAACGATCTCGTAGGAATCCGTATGATAGGCAAGCTCCGCCGAGGTGCGGTAGCCGCGCGCGTCGGGATTGTCCTTGTCTTCCCGCACATGTCCCAGGCGATCGCCCCTGGTGCTCTGCACGGCAGCATCGCCCCAATGGGTCCCGAAGCCCCAATAGATCCGCTCGAAATCCTCGGGACTGTAGCGGTCCTGCGTTACCCCGCGAATGAGCACCACGCCGCGACCATTCATGATGGTCTCGTAATAGTCGGCCAGCAGCTTGTTCAGCAGCGGATGGTCGAAGTCCGCGCGGGTGATCTCCTGCGGTTTCAGGTGCCGCGTCTTCTTCAAAAGCTCGTCGATCGCCTCAAGATGGGCGGCTGAGAGCGGATGAACCAAAGCCTCCTTGCCGCCGAGCGACGGTCCGGTCCAGGCGTCGGGGGTCTCGATCAGATGACGATAGATTTCCGTCCGGGTTTCCATGCTCAACTCCCTCGAGGACCTTTACGGAGATTTGCCTGGAGTTCCCGCTCCAGCTGGCAGGCGATGGCGGGCGCAACGATGGCGCCGTCGCGGATGATCTCGTCGCCTTCGATGGACAGCGACTGCATGGTCACCACTCCGTCCGGATGGTTCTCGCCGCCGCCGGGCTCCCACCAGGGGATACCGAAGCCGATGGCGCTGTTGCCCGCGACCCGGATGTCCTCGATGAAGGACCGCCCCGCGAGCCGCGCGGCCGGATGGAAGCCATGGGAGAAATGGATGATCGAGCCATATTCCCCGCCGCCCGCGCGCCGCAAGGCCCGCTCCAGCACGCGCCGGTCGGAGCCGCCGCCGCTCACGTTCTGGATCTTGCCGTCGATCTCCAGGCGGATCGGCGACTTCAGGAGCGTGTGGTACTCGTGGAAGGTCGCGTCGATGACGACGGTGCCCTTGACCGTATCCTTATCGGGATAGATCACAGCCGAACCCGGCGGGGTGTAGGTCCCCGGGACATTGGTCCGCCGCAGCTTCTTGGTCGCGGGCTTGGCGATCTTGAAGGAAACATCCGTCCCCTTCTCGTTCGTGACCCGGCAGATCTTCCCCGTCGCATTGCCGATCACCGCGTCCAGCGAGACCTGCAACTCGAAAAGCAGGTCCAGATCCACATGGGCATAGAGCCGCTCGATCCCCCCCGCGCCGAGATCCGCGAGTTGTAGGGAGCGGACCCGCTCGGTCTTCATTGCCTCCGCATGGGCCTTGGAACCGGCCATATAGGGGAAGGCCATGTCGATCCAGACATCGCAGTTCTTGACCGCCGCCGCCACGGGCTCGGGGATGAAGGGATCGGCCAGCGCGCCTTGATAGGGCATCTGCGGCACCACCAGGATCGTCGGCTTCGCGCCTTGGACCCGCGCCGCGTCGAAAACGGCCTGGACGCCCAGCATGTCGCCGGCGCAGTCGGTCGTGATCACTACGGATTCACCGCGCGTCACGCACATGAAGTCCCGCACCAGCACATCCGCGCCTACCGCGAGAAGCGAGCGGTCGCAATCGAGAGTCATCGAATTCCTCCTGGCCGTTCAGATCGGCGTCGTGGCCACATCGTATTCAAAAATCCAGTCGTAGCGCCCCTTCATTTTTTCAGGGGACCATTCGCGCTCGACATAACCCGGCGCCTTTTCGGGGTCGCCGATATCGGGATGGCGCACCTTTTTCCACTGTTCGAGCGTCTCCAACACCACCCGGGTCGCCCGCGGCCGCCGCGCCGCTTCATAGCGGGCGAAGGCGGCGGGGATGTCTTCTGGACTTGCGTCGAGGCAGCGGGCCAGGACGAAGCCGTCCTCCACCGCGATATTGGCCCCCTGCCCCAGGAAAGGCAGCATGGAATGGCAGGCATCGCCCAGCAGGGTGATGCGGCCCTGGCTCCAGCCGGGGATAGGGTCGCGCGAGAAAAGGCCCCACTTATAGGGCGTGTCGATATTCCTGATGAGTTCCAGGATCGCTGGATGCCAGCCTTTGAAATCGTTGGCGCATTCGTCCCGCGAGCCCGCCACCGTCCAGGATTCCACCCGCCAGTCGTCGCGCAGCGTGATCCCGACGAAATTCAAAAGCTCGCCGCGATGGACAGGATAGAGGGTGATCTGCCCCGCCGGCCCCATCCAGGCCGCCGAATAATGCGCGATGCCTTGAGGCACCTTCTCTATGGGAATGAGTCCGCGCCAGGCGATGTAGCCCGTGAAACGGGGATTGTCCTGGCCGAAAAGGGTGTGCCGTGCGGCCGAATGGAAACCATCCGCCCCCACGAGCGCATCGCCCCGCACCGTCTCGCCGTTCTCGAAAGTGATCGTGACGCCCGCGCCGTCCTGTTCGATGCCGGTGCATTTGGCATTCACATGGATGGCGTCGTGCTTCAGGTCCTTCACGCCCTGGACCAGCAGCGCATGGAGATCGCCTCGATGCATCAGGAGATAAGGAGCCCCAAAGCGGCTGGCGGCGCTCGTCCCATGATTTGCGATCTTCCAGGCCTGCCCGGTATTCCAGAGCGCGACCTCGCGGTCGGTCTGGTTCACCGCCACCCGATCCAACGCCTCCTTGAGGCCGAGGTTGTAAAGCGTCTTGGTCCCGTTCGGCGACAGGTGGAGCCCTGCGCCAACCTCGGTCAATTCAGAAGCGCGCTCGTAGACATCGACGTCGAAACCCTTTTTCAGCAACGCGATCGCCGCCGTCAGACCGCCGATCCCCGCACCGATCACCAGCACATGAGGACGCTTCGACGATACCCCTGCCATTCACCCGCTCCGCAAACCCCAAACCCTTCGCGGCCGAACTCTAAACCCGGTGCGTTAGGTAAGTCTCGTAAGAATATCACCCTTCCAGGACGTTGCCGGCGCGATTAGTCTGCGCCTCGAATTCTGGCGAGGGTCACGATGCGCATCGAGGTCATCTGCACCGGCGACGAGGTGCTCACCGGCAAGACGATCAACACCAATTTCAGCTTCATGACACAAAGGCTTGAGGACGTGGGCCTTGAAGTGCGTTGGGGCACGACGGTCGGAGACGACCGGGAAACCCTGCTCGAAGCCTTCAAGGTAGCCTCCGCCCGGGCCGATGCGGTCATCGTCAACGGGGGCCTCGGGCCTACGGTGGACGATCTCTCCCAGGAAGTCGCTGCCCGGGCCGCCGGGGTCGAACTCGTGCTGAACGAGGAATGGCTTACCCGCATGGAGGCGCATTTCCAGCGCCGCGCTCGAGTCATGCCCGCCAATAACCGCAAGCAGGCGATGCTGCCCGCGACGGTTGATATCCTGGACAACCCCATCGGGACGGCCTGCGGCTTCACCCTGCCGATCGGCAAGGCGCGTTTCTTCTTCACGCCCGGCGTTCCACGTGAAATGCGCCGCATGATCGACGAGCAGGTGATCCCTCGCCTCCTCGCCATGAGCGGCATTTCCGCGACGCTCCACCTGAAGCGGTTCCATTCCTATGGGATCGGCGAATCCCGCGCGGATACGCTGCTGACCGGCATCGAGGCCATGGTGCCGGATGGGACGGTGAAGCTCGGGTTCCGCGCCCATTACCCGCAGCTTGAAACAAAGCTCGCCGTGCGGGGCGTCGATCAGGCGGATATCGAGCGGAAACTTGCCCCTGTCGTGGCGGAAGTCCGCAAGCACCTCGGCAATTTCATCCTCGCCGAGGACGATCAGACCCTGGAAGGCGTGATCGTTTCAGCTCTGCGCCAGCGTGGCGGCAGCATTGCCGTGGCCGAGACCGCGACCGGGGGGCAGATCGCCGCGCGCCTGGCGACGCATATCGAGGGCACGCAGGTTTTCCGCCAAGGCGCCATCGCCTCCAGCGCGGAAAGTCTGGGCAATCTGCTGGGCGCCTCACCCTCGGATTTTTCCGCCGCCGGCGCCGCGCAACTGGCAAAGGCCGCTCGCCAGCAATCCAAGGCCAGTCACGGGCTGGCGGTGCTTCTCCAGATCGACGAAGGCCCCGACCGCGTCGATCTGGGCGGCACGATTTTCCTCGCCATCGCCACGGAGGGCGGTGCCGTCACGCGGCAAGCCAAGATGCGGGGCGGCCGTGGATGGGTCCTGCAGGGAGCGGTGGAGATGGGGCTCGATTGCCTGCGCCGCCATCTCTTCGACCTCCCTATCGACGAGAAGATCGATTTCGAGATCGCCTGAGAGTTTCAGGCCCGGATCATGACCACGCCCGCGAAGGTCGCGAGCACGGCCCAATAGGCATAGCGGAAATCCGAGGCCACCCCGACGGGCAGGAAGGTCAGCATATAGATCGCCGCGGATCCGCAAACGCAGAGCATGAAGGTCCCGGCGGGTCCCTTCCTTCGCGGCCAAGCAAAGAAGGCCAGGATCAAGCTCGTCGCAAGCCAGGTGCCCGACCGGAAAAGCGGGGTCGGCTTCAACGCGTCGTGGCCCGACACCAAAGCCGCAAAAGCGGGCCGGTCCTGAAACATCAATTGTCCCGGCTTGTCGAGGTTCCAAGGCCAGAGGGTGACGTTCTCGCCCCCGATGAAATTACCGAAGAAGCTTAGGCGATGCTGGAGATAGGCGATGGGATGCCGGGCCACGGCCCTGATCCATGCTTCCGGCAAAGCGGCGCTGCCGAAGAGTTTTTCCGCCTCAAGCCGTTCCATTACGAAGCGGCAAGGCCCATAGGACCAATAGACGTTCCATTCCGTTGGCCGGTAGCAGCCTGAGGTCAGCAGCTTGGCCTCTTCCGGGTTCCAGGCGAGAGGGAATTGGTTCTCTTCAGCGAAATGGGTGATGCCGCCCAGATCGTAGACCAGGATCGACTGGAGCGGATGCTGCCGCTGCGCCCCGAGCATCCCGTAATAGACGCCCGGGATGAGAAGATAGAAGGCGAGCGCCGCCGGCAGATAGAAGAGCGCCGTCCGCTTCCATTCAAACCTGGTGGGCCAGATCGCATAGGCGGCGAGCAACGGCGCCGCGATAACCGCGTTCTGGCGCAGCAGAACGCCAAGCGCGATCAACGCTAGGGCGATGGCCTGGGCGGTCAGCCGCAAAGGTCCCCGGCGCTCCGCCACAAGGAAACACAAGGCGGCTGCCAGCAGCCAAAGCCCGGCGAAGAGAATGTCCCGCCAGATGACGCCGACCAGAATGGAAGCCGGGGGCATCAAGGCCAGGAAGAGGATCGAGAGGGCGCGCGGCAAAGAGCGCCGCAGCAATGCCAGAGCCAGTGTCCCGAACGCGAGCCAATAGATCGCCACCGTGACCAGGAAGATGCTGCCCGATCCCGGCGCTATCGGATCGACCAGCCCCCAAAGCACGCCCATGACCGGGGATTGCCAATCGCCCAGGGTGTGACGCCCGATATCCTCATAGAGGAACCGCGCATCATAGGTCATGACCCCGGGATAAAAGACCCAGAGGGTAAGGCCGAAACCTGCAACAACCAGCGCGATCGTGAGGCCGATCCGCAAGCCCGGCATCATCCCGGAAGGTGGGACAGGATCGCCGCAGCGCGTTCCTCGGCCGTATCGCCGACCCGCAGAACCGGCGCGCCGGGGCAGACCTCGGCAGCCTGGTCGATGAAACGCGCGAAAAGGTCTCCCGGCGCCGTCATCAGCACGGTCGGGACGGCCGTGGCCGCCAGCCGCGCCAGGAGCGGATAGGTCAGAACCGCTTCCCAGGCCGGGCGATAGGTCTCCGGATGCTTCATGGCTTCACGGACCCGGGCGGTCAGCTCCTCGGCTCCGATCCGAGGGTCGGTCCTGCGCATGGTGGCGCGGCGGCGGTCGAACCAGGGCCACCAGAGTTCCTGGTCGCGCAGATGATGCCAGAGCCGGGCCATATGGGTTCCATCCCACTCCGGCAGGATCGACGGCGCATAACGGGGCGCGAGCGCCGCCCCCTCCCCTGGCGCCAGGGACGGCGGCGCGTTCAGGATCAAGGAGGCCACCCGGCTCCTGATACGATGGGCGATTTCCACCGCCACTGTCGCACCAGTGCCCATGCCCAGGAGATGAAACCGCCTGACGCCAAGCCGGTCGAGTGCCTCGACGACACGCGCCGCCCAACTTTCAACGGTTTGCTCGAACCCTGGAGCCGAGTCGGATTCGCCGTGACCCGGCGGGTCGAGCGCGATCACTGGGCGATGACGGCCGAGCGCCTTGATGAGATCGTCATGCAGCGCGGTCGAGCCCGGCAAGTCCGGGATCAGCACCAAAGCCGTGCGGCTGTCCTGCTCGCCGAAACGCCGGACCAGCATCTGGCTGTCGTCGAGATCGACGTAATCAAGCGTCGTGCGGTCAGGCAGGTCACCGCAGGGAATAGCGGGAGGCACCTCCCCTTTTGCGGGATGTTTTCCCAGAATTTCCCGTTCCGCCACCGCGGCGGGATAGGCCTCGCGCGGGATCTCGGCGGTCCAGGCCTCCGGCGGATACATCGCCATGGTCTTGAACTGGCTGTCGCCGGGCCGGTTGCCGTAGCAGGCCGGCACCTTCACCTGGGAAATCGTCTCCAGCCCCTTGTAACGGAAGGCCGCCGCATAGCCGACCCGATAGCCATCCCCGGCCTCCAGGAATTCGAGGGCGCCACGCTGCAGGAAATCGAGGTCCGGCACATCCTGGTCGGCGCGCTTGTCGGCAGACCGTCCATGCCAGGGCCAGAAGACGAATTGGTCGCGATACCTGAGCCAGATCCAGGTGAGATGCGCCCCGTCCCAGGTCGGCACGATGGGCGTCAGATAGGACTTGATGCGATCCTCGGCGACGCCCGACGCCCAGAGCGGGAAACCGTCGCTCAAGGCCAAGCTGCAGCGTTCCGGATAGCGGCGCGCGAATTCGACGCCGATGGCGGCGCCTGTGTGCCGGCCATAGACCGCCGTCTGCGCGATGCCCAGCGCATCGAGCGTCTTCGCCAGTGCATCGGCGAGGTCGCCGATCTCCGGCTGTTCCAGGGCCAGGAGGTCCGAAAGCCCGAAGCCCGGGTTGTCGAAGGCGATGGCCGTGTGATTGGCCGCGAAAACTTCCTGCGGCAGGCTCATCGCCTTTCCGGAAACCGGCGAGGCATGCAGCATCACGACGGGCGGCCCGTCGCCCGCACGGCTATAGTGGACCCGCCGGCCCTCGACATTGACGAAATGACGCGTCACCCGGTTCGTCATGTTTTCTCCGCTCTGAAGCACTGACTGGCGGTCAGGCTTTCCTGGCGACCACCACGGTATTGTAGTGGGTGCGCTTGGCCGGCAGGTCTTCGACCCAGCGCAGACCGCCAATTTCAGGATCGAAATTCGACATTTCGATATCGGTGAAGCCGCGCCGGGCGAGCGCGCTCCGCAGGTCGTAATGCACATAGCCCTCGCCGAAGGGCTCGTTGTTGCGGACGCCATAGCCCGCATGGAACCATTGGCCGATCGTCCCGCCCGGCACGTGGTACATGTCGAAGATCACGGTCCAGCCACCGGGCTTCAGGAGCCGCGCCGTCTCGTCGAGCGTCCTGCCGATCGCCGCCTTGGGCAGCTCGTGGAACAGCCAATGGGACGCGACCACATCGAAGCTCACGTCCTCGAAGGGCAGATCCTCGGAATTTTCCTGATGGAAGGCGATATCGAGGCCGCGCTGCGCCGCCTTCACCCGCGCGAGCCGGATCACCGGTTCGCTCACATCCGCCCCGACGATTGTGGCGCCCGGCGCGGCTTGGCGCAGCGCTGTCGACATGCGCCCCAGCGTGCAGCCCAGGTCGAGAACCCTCCCGTCCGGTGGCATATGATCGACGATGGCGCCGACATAAGTATCGACCATCGCATCGGTCCCGACGCCCGAGAAGGAATGGCCCGTCTGATACCATTCATGAGCGACGGCATTGGCCATATCCGACCAGAGCCCTTTGGGGTGCTGGTGAACGTCGAAATCGCTCACATAGCCCGGAACCGTGGAAATGGCCTTCGCCGAGGTGTCCGGCGGCGGCAGCCGGGCGGCGAATTCCGCCGCATGCTTCGTGGCCAAGGTCTGGAGCCCGCCCCGGCCGCCATATTTGAACTGTTGCCCCCGCCGCTCCAGCCAGGAATAGAGAAAATAGTCAGGATCGCCCTGCATTTTCCGTTCAATGGCCTCGGGATCGTTGCCGCCGATGGCCTCCGCCTTGCCCTTCACCTTGGCGTAGAGATCGCCGCGCCAATAGGTTTTCACGCCAGCGAGGAAGCCCTGATAGATGCTGAGCTCGAACCGCTCGTCCCGCGACAGCACGTCGAGGCCATAGGGCATCACCGTCGCATCGGCGAGCGGCGCCGCACCTTCCCCGGCAGGAGCGTCCTTGGGCATCATGGTCTCCTTTATCGGCGGCGTTGGGCCAGCGTTTTTGTCACGATCCGCGCGGGATCCTGGATCCCTTCCGCCGGCAGCAGGGTCTGGGCGAGCGCCTTGCGCACGTGCTGGCGCATGGCCGCCTCGGCCTTGTCGGGATCGCGGGTGGCCAGGGCTTCGAGGATTGCTCGGTGCTCCTGGAACGCCTGGTCGGCGCGGCCCGGCCGTTCGCTAGACTGGAAGCGATGCAGGCGAAGCTGGAAATAGAGTTGCTCCATGAGCATCTGCTCCAGCCGACGCTGCCCGGCATAGCGCACGATCAGCGCATGGAAATCCTCGTCGAGGGATCGCTGGTAATAGCCTTTCGGACCCAGCACCTTCTTGTCGTTGCTGTGCCGATCCAGGAGATCGCGCAAGGTCCTGATCTCGCGGTCGGTGATCCGCTCGGCCGCGAGACGGCAAGCCATGCCCTCCAGGGCCTCCCGAACGGTAAAGAGTTCCACCACATCCTGAGACGAAAGCTCGATGACCCGGAAGCCTACCCTCGGCGTGCGCGAGACGAGCCGCCCTTCGAGCCGTCCCAGCGCCTCCCGCAGAGTGCCCCGGCTGATCGCCAATTGTCGCGACAGGTTGGCTTCGGAAAGCTTTTCCCCCGGCAGGAACTCCCCCGTCGAGATCGCCTGAGTAAGCTTCTCGAAAGCCTCCTCCGCCAGTGACGCCACGGCGATGGGTTTCAGGGCCGACATGCTCTTGTCCTTTTCTCTGCGTCGCGCGAGGATGCCCGGACCATCAGATCCGGCCCCCCGACGCTCTCTCCTCCACGCGGAGCCTCGCGAGGATAGGAGATCGCCTGTCGCCATTCAACAGTTGATCGGTTGCAAAGGACTGGCGTTATTCCCCATTGGATATATAGATCCCGCGTTTAGCCAATCACTTACCGCGAGCCAGAAACTTGCCGTGACCCGCGGGTCCGACGATCTTTCCATCCTCCATCACGACGGTTCCCCGAACCATGGTCAAACGCGGCCAGCCCTTGAATTTCCAGCCGTCGTAGAGGCTGTAGTCCGAGAAGGACCCGAGTTCCTCCGCCTTGACGATGCGTTCCTGGCCGAGGTCGGCGATGGTGAGATCGGCATCTAGCCCGACCCTGATCGCCCCCTTGTCCGTGAGATCGAAAATCCGCGCCGGAGCCGAAGTCAGGACCTGGGCGATGCGCTGCAGCGAGAGCCGGCCCTTGTGATAGCCCTCCCCCAGCAGGACGGGCAGGATCGTCGCGGTGCCCGGGAAGCCTTGAGACGCCTGCCAAATCGGCTTCTCCTTGGTGGCTTTCTTGCGGGGCACATGATCCGACGCGACGACATCGATCGAGCCATCGGCCAAGCCCTCCCAAAGCGCGTCCACATCCGCTTGCGTGCGGAACGGCGGGTTCGCCTTGCCGACGCTGCCCATGTCGCTGTCGAGCGTATGGGTCAGATATTGGGGGCAGGTCTCCACATAGACCCGGTCGTAGCGCTTGCGCCAACGCCGCACCTCCTCCAGCGCCATGGCCGAGGAGAGATGCGGGATATAGATCGTGGCGCCGTGGTGTTCCGCGAAATAGAGGGCGCGGATAACACTCTCCGCCTCGGTGAAGGCCGGTTTCGCGAGGCACCAGTCGCGCAGCGTATCCTTGCCCGCGGCCTGGGAGTCGCGGCGCATCTTGTTGACGATCTCGATATTTTCCGTGTGCAGCACCACCGTGACATTCCCGATCCGCGCCGCCTCTTGCAGAAGCTCGTAGAGGTAGCTGTCGTCGGTCCCGTCGAGCCCGAGGTAGCGACCCTCCTCGCCCTTGAAATTCATGAAATACTTGAAGGAATTGACCCCGTAGTCGCGGACGTAGCTTTCCATCTCCTGAAGGTGCTGGGGACTTGCCGTGCTGAAATGGAAGCCGAAATCCACATGCGCCCGGGGCAGCGCGTGGCCGAGTTCTCGCTCGAAGACGCCGCCATAGGGCTCATTGTTGAGAAAGAAGCCGAGGACCGTACTGAATCCGCCCTGGGCGGCATAGATCGTCTCGGTCGTATATTCGGTGACGGGCTCCGCGAAGCCGAAATGGATATGGGCGTCGATGAGGCCCGGAAAGACATGCCGTCCGGTCGCATCGATGGTCCGGCGCGCGGTCCCCTCAGACTGGCCCGCCGTCAGGATCGCCGCGATCTTGCCGTCCTTGACGGCGATATCGGCCGGCGCAGGCCCGGTTTCGGGGAATACGACGGTGCCGTTGGCGACGACGGTATCGAATTGCATGGGACCTATCCTCAGAACCGCAGGAACATTGCGGAGCTTCAAACCGATGTGGCAAAAGGTCAACAGTCGACATAAGGGGAGCGGATCCGATGAAACCCTGGGACGGCATCATCAGCGAGGACGAACAGAAAGCCTATCGCGCGGCAGGCTTCGGCAGGCCTTCGGGCTGGGGCAAGCGCCCCGCGCTCCTGATCATCGACGTGCAGTATCGAACGGTCGGCACGGTTTCCCGTCCTTTCTGGGACTCGATCAAGGAGTTTCCGACCAGCTGCGGCGAAGTCGGCTGGAAGGCGGTCGCCAATATCGCCCCGCTGCTCGCCGAGTTCCGCCGCAACAAATGGCCGGTGCTCTATCCCCATGTGGCGCCCAAGGCCTCCTACGACGGTGGCCGCCTGGCGGAAAAGGTGCCCGCGATCATGACGATCCCGGCCAAGGGCTATGAATTCGTTGCGGAGGTTGCCCCGCTGGACGGCGACATCCTGATCCCCAAGAAGCACCCCAGCGCCTTTTTCGCGACGGCCATGGCGAGCCATCTCATAGACCTGGGCGCGGATACTTTAGTCGTCACCGGCTGCACCACCAGCGGCTGCGTGCGCGGCACGGTGGTCGATGCCTTCTCCTATAACTTCAGGGTCGTGGTGCCCCAGGAATGCGTCTACGACCGCAGCGCGGCCTCCCATGCGGTCAATCTCTTCGACATGTCGGAGAAATACGCCGATGTGATGCCGACCGCCGAGGTCATCCAACGCCTGAAAGCGATCGAAGCGGAACCCAAGCGCGGCGCCGCCTGACAGCAGGGGTCAATCCTTGACGGCAGCCTCGGCCGCAACGATGGCGCTGACATCGGGGGCTTCGTCGGTCTCGACCCAGGCCTTGAGCAGAGCTTTGGAGAATTCGGCCTGCTCGCGCTGGAGCCAAGCGCGAAAGGCGGGGCCGTCGCCCGCATCGAGTTCCGCCTCGTGACTGAGCACGTTCTTTTCGTTCAAAGCGATCTGCAGGCGCTTCACTTCGGCCTTCAGGGTCATGACCTCGGCGGCGAGCGCCATCATCATCCCCAGGCTTCTTGCCTGATCGCTGTCTCTCAGCTGCGCGAGATGGGCCGTCCAGACATTCTCCATAACCCTACCGCCCAAGCCAGTCGATCTGATAGGAGGACAATAGGAACGCCTCCAGAGACCGTCAATCGGGAGAAAATCGCATGACCATCGAGGCAACCCTGGAGGCCCTGAAGCCTATCCTCGGCGCGGCCAACATCCTCACCGACGACGCGGCGCGACAGTTGGCGGGCAGCGATGTCTTTCCTTGGGCGGGTCAGGTCCTGCCCGATCTTGTGCTCCGTCCCGGCAGCACGGAGGAAACGGCGGCCGCCATGGGGGCGCTCACGCGGGCCGGGCATGCCGTGACGCCCAGAGGGGCGGGCCTCTCCTATACCGGCGGCGCCGTGCCGCATCGGCCGAGTGTCGTCGTCGATACCAGCCGGCTCGATTTCATCGATATCCGCGCGAGCGATCTCTGCGTCGTGGTGGGGGCGGGCTGCGTCTGGCAAAAGCTCGTGGAAGCTCTGACGCCCCTGGGGCTCAAGACCTCCATCAATCCGCCCACTTCCGGCCTTCATTCCATGGTCGGGGGAGCCATCGCCCAGAACCTGCCGGGCGGCACGGATGGCATCGTCGGCCTTACGGTCGTATTGGCGGACGGAACCGTCGCGCGAACGGGAAGCTGGGCGCTTCCCCGAAGCAAACCCTTCTGGCGGCATCACGGGCCTGATCTTACCGGCCTCTTCGTCGGCGATTGCGGCGCGCTGGGCGTCAAGACCGAGATCGCCCTGCGGCTCGAAACGATCAAACCCGTCGAATTCCTGTCCTTCACTTTCGCGGACAGCACCACGCTCATGACCGCCCTGGTGACGCTTCAGCGCAAAGGTTTCGCGACCCGCAGCGTCATCCTGGACCGGGGCTTGAGCGAAACCGCGGGACAGGTGGGCGTCGGCGAGGCGGCCCGCACCGTCGCGGCGGTCGTCAGCCAGGCGGGATCGCTCCGCCAGGCGATCCGGGATGTCGCCGGCCTCGGCCGGATGCGGTCGGAAGTGAGGCGGCAATCCTGGGCGCTTCACCTCACCATCGAATCCCCGACCGAAGCGGGGGCCAAGGCTCAGGCCGAGGAAGCCCGCGCCATCTGCGCCAAGGACGGCACCGAGATCGATCCCGCCTTCCCCAAGGCCATGCGCGCCCGGCCCTTCACGATCCGGGGCGCGCTGGGACCCAAGGGCGAACGCTGGGTGCCGGTCCACGGCATCCTCTCGCTGTCCCAGGCGGAAGGCTGCGTGAAGGCGATAGAAGCACGCCTTGCCGAAAGAGCCGCGGAACTCGAAGCGGTCGGCGTCCGGGTGAGCTGGCTCATGTCGACCCTGGGGCCTTACCTTCTGATCGAGCCGATGATCTATTGGCTCGATGAGCTCGGCCCCGTCCATTGGCGCTATTTCACCGGGAGCCAGATGGAGAAATACGGCGGACGTCCCGTGAACCAGCCGGCGCGCGACACCGTCCTGAGCCTGCGCCGCGACCTGCGGGACCTGATGGACGGCTTCGGCGCGGTCCATGTCCAGATCGGGCGCTTCTACAGGCTTGCCGATGCGGTGGATGAAGGCTCCCTCGATCTTCTCACCCGGATCAAGTCGGCCTTGGATCCTCAAGGCCTGATGAATCCGGGTGCTCTCGGGCTCGGGTGAAAGCCAGGCATCCGCCCGGCAGGATCCCAAGGCGGTGCCCCACAATCCCTTGAACTTCACCGAAGTGGCATCGAGCGCCTGATATTCGCGGATGGTCAGCACCGGCAGATCCTCGGTGATGATAGGCTGGATCTCCTTGCAGAATTCCTTCGCCGGCTTATTCATCGCCAAGCCCCTCTGGCAACAAGGACCGGCAGAAGCCGACGTTGTACGGCTGGAAGCTTTGCCGCAAGATGCGCGATGATTTTTGCCGGCCACGTCCTGTGACCGGACCTGCTAAAAAAATCCTCGCAAGGGATGGCCGCACCGGGAGGCATGACCATAACTGACGCCGGCACTCTATCTGCGGCACCCATTCTGCGGGTTAGGGATCTGTCCGTCCGTTTCGGCGGGATCGTCGCCCTCGACGGGATCTCCTTCGAGGTCAGGCAAGGCGACATTTGCGGCATCATTGGTCCCAATGGCGCCGGAAAGACCACGCTCTTCAATTGCCTCAGCCGGATCTATGCCTCAGACGCCGGCACCATCGATTTCGACGGCCGCGCTCTGGCGGGCATTCCGCGCCACGGCATGGCGGCTTTGGGCATCGGCCGCACCTTCCAGAACCTCGCCCTCTTCCAGACCATGAGCGTCCGGGAGAACATCCTGGTCGGCGGCCATTGCCGCACCACCACGGGATATGTGGCGAATTTCCTGCGCTGGCCGAGTGTCGCGCGGGAAGAGAGCACGCTTCGGGACAGGGCCGAGAGGCTCATCAAACTGCTCGACCTCGGCAAGCTCGCCGATGCCCGCGTGATGGATCTGCCTTTCGGGACGCAGAAACGGGTGGAGCTTGCTCGTGCCCTGGCCGGAGAACCCAAGCTCCTGCTCCTTGATGAACCGGCCGCCGGCCTCAATCACGAAGAGGTCGATGCGCTGCGCGGCCTCATCCAGGAGATCAGCGACAGCCTCCAGCTCACCGTGCTGCTGGTCGAGCATCACATGAATCTGGTCATGCGGGTATCGGACCAGGTCGTGGCGCTCGATTTCGGCCGCAAGATCGCGGACGGAACGCCTGCCGAGGTGCAGCACGACCCCGAAGTCATCCGCGCCTATCTGGGAATGGCGGCATGAGCGAGGCGTTGCTCACCGTCGCCGGCCTCGACGCCTTCTACGGGCCGACCCAGGTGCTTCATGGCTGCGGTTTCACCGTTCCGGAAAGCGGCATCACCGCGCTGCTCGGCCCCAATGGAGCGGGCAAGACAACCGCGCTTCGGGCGATTTGCGGCATGGTCCGGACCCGGGGCGACATCCGCTTTCAAGGAAAGCCCATCGGCGGGCTGAAGACCGAGAGCATCGCCCGACAGGGTATCGCCCATGTCCCCGATGGCCGCGGCACTTTCCTGGAATTGACCGTCGAGGAGAACCTGCGGCTTGGCGCCTATATCCGCCGGGATAGCCGGACGGTCTCGACGGATTTCGAGCGGATGTACGGCTATTTTCCGAGACTGAAGGAGCGCCGCCGCCAGCAGGCGGGTACCCTCTCGGGCGGCGAGCAGCAGATGCTGGCGATCGGCCGCGCGCTCATGCTGCGCCCGAAGCTTCTCCTCCTCGACGAGCCCTCCTTCGGACTGGCGCCGCTTGTGGTGCGGGAAATCTTCGAGATCATGCGCGCGATCAATCGCGACGAGAACGTCAGCATCCTGCTGGTCGAGCAGAACGCCGCCCTGGCGCTCGACCTCGCCGACACCACCCATCTTCTGGAAACGGGCCGGGTGGTCATGTCAGGCCGCAGCGAGACAGTCCGCAACGATGAAGCGATCCGCCGCGCTTACCTCGGTCTCTAGCGGCGATGGACGCCCTTCTTCATCAGGTCTTCTCCGGCCTCGCCACCGGCGGGATCTATGCTTCCGTCGCGCTGGCGCTGGTGATGATCTACAACGCGACCAATCACATCAATTTCGCCCAGGGCGAAATGGCGATGTTCGCCACCTATGTCGCCTGGAGCCTGATCGAAGGGGGCCTGCCCTATTGGGCGGCCTTTTCGGTGACGGTCGGGCTCGCCTTTCTGGGCGGCGTCGTGCTGGAGCGCGTGGTGATCCGCCCCGTGGAGAATGCGCCGGGCCTTTCCGCCGTGATCGTTTCCATCGGCATCCTCGTGATCTTCAATTCGCTTGCGGGTTGGTGGTTCAGCTACACCACCAGGAGCTTCCCGAGCCCCTTCCCCGATAGCCGGCCCTTCGGCAGCAGCCTCCTCTCCTACCATGAGCTCGGATCGATGGGGGTGACGCTTGCCATGCTGGTCGCGATCTACAGCTTCTTCCGCTTCACCTCGCTGGGGCTCGCCATGCGGGCGGCGGCGCAGAACCCGGTTTCAAGCCGCCTCGTCGGCATTCGCGTGGGCTGGATGCTAGCGCTGGGCTGGGGCCTCGCGGCGGCCATCGGCGCGGTCGCCGGCATGATGGTGGCACCCATCGTCTTCCTCGATCCCAATATGATGGGCGGCATTCTGGTCTATGCCTTCGCGGCCGCGCTCCTCGGAGGCATCAACAATCCGTGGGGCGCGGTCGTCGGCGGCTTCATCATCGGCGTGCTGGAAAACCTGGCCGGGGCCTATGTCGTGGGCACGGAACTCAAACTCACGGTCGCCCTGGTGGCGATCATCGGCACCCTCGTGGTGAAGCCCGACGGTCTCCTGGGCAAAACCGTCGTGTCGCGGGTCTAGCGCTTCCGATGAAGACCACGACCTGGAAGCGTCTCGGGCTCGTGCTGCTGATCGCTTCGGCTTGCCTCCTGCCGCTGGCGGTCGAGCAGTACAGGACCTTTCAGTTCACCCTCGTGCTGATCTATGCCATCGCGGTTTTCGGCCTCAACATGCTGATCGGCTACAACGGCCAGATCTCGCTGGGCCATGGTGCCTTCTATGCGATCGGCGCCTATACTGCGGCGATCCTGATGGAGCATGGGGCCTGGCCTTATTGGGCGACGCTGCCGGCCGCCGCCGTCGTGTGCCTGATCTCCGGCTTTCTTTTCGGCCGGCCGGCCCTGCGCCTGGGAACCATCCATCTGGCTCTGGCAACCTTCGCCCTCGCGCTCGCGACACCGCAGCTTCTCAAATACCGGGGCATGAGCCGGTGGACCGGCAGCTCCCAAGGGATCGTCCTGGACAAGCCCGAGGCCCCCTTCGGACTGCCCATCGATGCGGACCAATGGCTCTATTATTTCGTGCTGGCCGTGACGCTGGTCATGTTCCTTCTGGGATGGAACCTGCTGCGGGGGCGCTTCGGCCGGGCGATGATCGCCATTCGCGACCATCCCACAGCCGCCGCCGCGATGGGGATAAACACGGCCTATCTGAAATCCATGACCTTCGGGATCAGCGCGCTCTATACCGGCGTCGCCGGCGCGCTCGGAGCCATCGTCGTCCAATTCGTGGCGCCCGACAGCTTCAACCTCTTCTTCAGCATCAGCCTGCTCGTCGGCGTGGCTGTCGGAGGTCTGGCGACCATCGCGGGAGCCTTCTATGGAGCAGTCTTCATCGTCTTCGTGCCCAATATGGCGGATCAGATTTCCAAAGCCGCGCCCTGGGCGATCTACGGCGTTTTCCTGATCGGCTTCATGTACGCCATGCCGACGGGCGTCGCCGGCCTCATCCGACTGGCCGGTAACTGGCTTTGGCGCAGAATGGGAAGAAAAAGCGCCGGCGAGCGTTAAACTCGCCGGTGCTTTAAAATGTCAGGCCCCCGCCAGGATGCGCTGGGTCTGCTTGGAGAACATATCCGCGTTGGTGCCCCAATATTCCGGGTCGGTCCAAAGGAAGCCGTCCATCGTGCCGGTCTTGTCGAAACCAGGAATGGCCTGCACTTCCGCCGGGAATTCGACCTTGGTCGGATCGAGCAGCGGCAGGTTGCCCGAAGCGAGCGACCAGTTCAGCATGACCTCCGGCTTCAACAGAATGTCCAAGAGCTCGTAATAGGCATCCATCGGACTGCCCTTGAGTGCCACGACGCCGCCGGGCGTCACATAGAGAGTTTGCGGGTTCTTATACCCGGCGATCGGCAGGCCGCCCTTCCGCATATTGTAGAAAGGCACATACCAGGCATCGCCCAGATAGGCCTCGCCTTCGGTCCAGAGCTTCACCTGCTCCGCGGTGCTGCCCCAGAACTTGAGCGAATTTAACCTCGCCTGGCGGATCGCATCCCAGACGGCGTCGAGATCCTTGATGTTATTGGGATCCTGGTCGGTCTGCAGCGCCGCCACCCAGACCCGGGCGTTATAGGCGCGGTCGCCGACGATGCCGCTCTTGTACTTGGGATCGAGCAGGATCTTGAAGCCCTTGGCCTCGACCTCCGCCTTGTCGATCTTAGTCGTATTATAGGCCATGGTTGCGCCGGAGAGGCTGAAAGGCACGGAGGTCATCTTTCCCGCGCCGAGCTTCTCGCGATGGAGGGTGACGAACTTCTGCACCAGATTTTTCATCTGGGGCACTTTGCTCTCGTCGATCTCGGTGCCAATCCCAAGCTTGCGCACCCGCCAGATGGCGGTCAGCTGCGAGGACCAGAAGAAATTATAGATGCCGAAGCCCTCGGCCTGGACCTTGGAGACCATCTCGTCGGGAGAGCCGTAGGAACCCTCGGCCACCTTGATGCCGGTCTTCGCCGTGAAAGGATCGAGAGCGAATTTCCGGAAGGCCGCGCCGGAAAAACCGCCGTAACTGTCGAAACGCACCTGATCCGTCGCCGCTCTCGCCGCCCGGGACAGGAGCGCCGAACTCGTCGTCACCGCACCCGCCGCCATGGCCATCAGCCCGATGCAGGACAGGAACGTCCGGCGGTCGATATCGCCATTCCCGAAACGCTCGTTCAGCGCTTCGTATTGCTTGGTAATGTCCTGGTTGCGTCCTGCCATCCTCGCCTCCGGTTGCCATTCCGCCTCTTCTAACGAGGCTGGCGTTTCACTTATGAGGGAGAGCGTATCTTGCTTTGACGCTGTGCGGAAGGAGCCAGGGCCGGCACCCCGAGGCGGGAGAGCCAAGCCGCGGAAAGCCGCGCCGCAAGCCGGATCTGAACCAGCCGCGGCGCGCCTCTTCATCCCAGCCAGGGCCGATTAAGGCGCTACTTGATCTTCTCGCAGCGCGCCCAGATGTCGTTGAACATGGTCCAAAGGGTCTCGACACAATCGCGCACCGACTTGACGACCAGCGCCACTTCACGATCGGTCGGGGCGAATTCCTTGAGGAAGTCGATGCCGCCCCCGGAATGGTCGGAATCCGCGATTTCGTGGACGGAGTAGAACATGGCCTGGTCCGGCGTCAGGTCGTAATACTTGATGAAGGCCTCGGAGACTTTGCCGGCGATGCCGGGAGCCTGCGCCTCGCCACCCAGCGACAGGGCCGAATAGCCCTCCAGGAAGCTCGTGCGGCAGATGTTTTCGAGATAGTGACGAACCGCCAGCGAGCCGCCGCAATATTCGGTCGCATACATTTCCTGGCGGCTGACACCGAAGGCTTCCGCCATGCGCAGATAGAGTTCGTAATGCGCGACGCCATCGGAATAGATGCAGCCCGTGCCCTCCTCATAGACGACCTCCGCCATGCGGCGGCGCCATTCGGGGTTCGGGCAGCTCACATAGAGCGGACCATGATAGAAGTGGTTGTAGAGCGGGATCACCGCGAACTGGCGAAGGAATTCGGCGATCTGGGGACGTGACAGCTTGCCTGTCATCATGCCGATCCAGAGCGGATGGTTCTTACGCGACTTCGCCGCGTGAATGGCATTCAATTCCTCGATGACCGATTCATAGCTCCTGGTGAGCTTACCCGCCCCATCCATGCGCCTATCCTCCTGACTAGTGGTTCGCCGTATCAAGCCGCCGTTTTGTAAAGCTCGACCTGCATCCCGTCGGGGTCCGTCAGCACGATCCCCACGCGGCCGTCATGCTCGACGGTTTCGATGGCTCCGATGCCCTGGGACTTCAGCCGGGTCTTCACGGCTTCCAAATCCGTCTGCGGCTCCAGCACCATGGCGAAGCGGCGATAGCCTGTGGGTTGCCCGGCTTCGACCTCCTGCAGGATCAGGTCCTTGCTGCCGTGCGTGCCCTGGAACACGGCGCGGCGGAGCTTGCCCTCGGTTTTCTCCTCGATCTTCGCCAGGCCGATCACATCCAGGACAAACCGGGTCATGCTTTCGAAATTAGTGGTGTCGAAGAGAGCGCCCGTGGTGTGCAACGGATGCAGGGGGGCCGCCGGCACCTTGCGGATTTTCGGCTTTTCCTCGTAGTTGGCCTCGGTTGCCGGGTTTTTCTCCGCGAGCGGGTCCCACTGGCTCGTCATGAGCTCGCGGCTTTCCATGTTCATGACCCGCCGCCAGTCCTTCATCGCGTCGGCATAGAACTCGTGGACGTTGCCATCGGGATCGTTGATGTAGATCGCGTGACTGATCTGATGGTCGAAGAGCGCCGTCGTGGTGAGGCCAGCCGCCTGGAACCGCTTGTAGGCGGCGATGAGCTGCGCCTCGTTCTCCATTTCCCAGCCGAGATGGTTGAGGCCGGGCTTCACGCCGCGTGTCTTCGGCACCTGGATCTTGCCGTCCCGGCCGATCCGGTCCACGCCCTTGGAGGTTTCAACGATGCCGATGTCGTGGTGGGTATTGCCGTTGGAATGGAAAGCGGCTTTCAGCTGCTCCTCGATGCAAACCGGCTCGATCCCGATCACCTTCTCGTAGAAATCCATGGAACGCATGAAGTCATCCCCATAAACGTTCACGTGCCCGAGGCGGCGGGGATGAAAATCGACCTGCGGCATCAATCTCTCCTTCAGTAGTGGCCCGCACCCTGAGGCCGGCAAAGCATTCGACGTCGAGCAGGCACTTGTGGCGCCGTTGTGCCGGCCTTTCGGGGGGGACTATACCAGCCAGAAGCATTCCCGCCACATCGGCGATGACGCTTCCTGCTACTCGGGCGAGCGGAGCCGATAGCCGACGCCCTGCTCGGTCTGGATATGGTAGGGCCGTTCGGGATCGGTCTCGATCTTTTGCCGGATCGCCCGGATATAGATGCGGAGATATTGCACGTCGGTCTCCGTTCCCCAGACCTCGCGCAATATGAATTTATGGGTGAGCACCTTGCCCGCGTGAGCGACCAGGAGACGAAGGATCTCGTATTCCCGGGGCGACAGCTTGACCTCCTCGCCCTTGACCGCGACCACGCGCCGGACGATGTCGACCATGAGATCGCCGCTTCGAAAAACCGGGCGCTCGCCCTGTTGCTGGAGCCGATGGCGCAACGCGCTCCGGATACGGGCGAGAAGTTCCTCGACACCGAAGGGCTTGGTCACATAGTCGTCCGCGCCCAGGTCCAGCGCCTCTACCTTGCCGCGCTCGTCGGCACGGCTCGACAGCACGATGATCGGCACCGAGGAGCCGGCCTCCCGCAACCGCCGGATCACCTCGAACCCGTCGAGCCCGGGAAGGCCCAGGTCGAGCACGATCATCTCCGGATGGTCGCGGCCGATGTGGTCGAGGGCACTTTCGCCGGTCTCGGCTTCAAAAACCCGATAGCCCTGAGCGCTGAGCGACACGCGCAGAAAGCGGCGGATCGCGGGCTCGTCATCCACCACGAGAATGCGCAGCGCGGGCGTCGCACTCATGGGTTCTTCTCGATTGGCAGAGTGATGGTGAAAAGCGCCCCTTTGCGATCGGTCCTATTGCCCGCCGTGATCGTTCCCCCCATGGCTTCCACGAAGCCCCGGCAGATCGCAAGCCCGAGCCCCGTGCCCGCTCGTTTCCGATCCATCGCGTGAACCCTATAGAACTTATCGAAGATCCGCTCCAGGTCCGGCGCGGGAATCCCCTCTCCCTCGTCCATGATATCGATCCTGACGCGATCCCGGTCGGCATAACCCTTGAGGTCGATCCGCGTGCCCTGGGGGGCGTATTTCGCGGCATTGTCGAGGAGGTTGAAAAGCACCTGCTCGAAAAGCACAGGATCGAGCCTCAGCATCGGGAGATCCGCCGGCAGATGGACCTCCACCTTATGTCCCGCCATGACTTTCTGGGCCCGGCCCAAGGCGCTCCCCACCACATCGATCAGATCCACAAGATCGAGCCGGGGGGCGACGGCGCCCGATTCGAGCCGCGTCATGTCGAGGAGATTGGCGATGAAGCGGTTCAAGCGCTCCGCCTCCTCCTGGATCGTCGAGAGCAGCTCCCCCCGGGTTGCCTCGTCGAGCGCGGCCCCATAGTCCCGAAGGCTTGTCGCCGACCCCAGGATCGAGGCGAGAGGCGTCCTGAGGTCATGCGAGATCGAGGTCAGAAGCGCCGATCTCAAATGCTCGGTCTCCGCCACGAGCCGGGCCTTTTCAACGTCCTCCGCGAGATTGACCCGCTCGATCGCCAGCGCCGCCTGATCGGCCAAGGCATCCAGGAGCCGCCGCTGGTCCGGCGTCAGCAAGGCCCCCGGCCGGTCGCTGTCGAGACCCAGCACCCCGACCACTCCCCGCCCCGTCCGCATGGGAAGGAAGAGCCGCTTCGCCCCCGGCAGCGTATCGGCCCCCCTCCCCGCCGACCGGTTGTTTTCCCAGCACCATTTGGCGGCGGCGATATCGGCCTCGTCGAGTTCGTCTTCCGGGGGATAGCCCGCGCGCACAGCGATCGTGCCGCCCTCGACGAGCAGAATCACGATCCGCAACTTCAGCATGAGCGCGACCTGATAGGCGGTCGCCCAGAGAAGATCGTCCAGCGTTACCGCGACGGCGAGTTTTCGGCTGAAAAGATAGAGATCCTCGGTTGTCTTGGCACGCTGGCGGGCGGCGACGGCCTGGCTGCGCACCCGGGCGGTCAGGTTGCTCGCGATCGTGGCCACGACCGCGAAGATGACCAGGGCAACCACATTCTCGGGGTCTGCGATGGTCAGCGTATGGAGCGGCGGAAGGAAGAAGAAATTATAGGCCAGCACGCTCGCCAGACAGGCGAAAAGCGAGGGGAGAAGCCCATAGGTGATGGCGCTTGCCAGGACGGCTGTCAGGAACACCAGCGCGATATTGGAAACCGCGAGGGATCCCTGCAGAACGACGCTCGCTCCGAGGGCCGCCGCGACCATCGCAAGACTGCCGAGATAGGCCAGGGGGGAAAATTCGGGAAGCGGGCTTGCCTGGGCGAGCGCGGGCTCGGGCTTCTCGGTCTCCTCCCGGTCGGCGATCACATGGACGCTGATCCCGCCCGCGAGGCGGATCAGCTTATGGGTGACGGAGCCCCGCAGCAATTCCAGCCAATGCGACTGCCGCGACTTCGCTATCACCACATTGTTGAAATTGTTGTCCCGCGCATAGGCGACGATGTCGCGGGCGGGATCGGTTCCCGGCAGGGTCACCGCCTCTCCTCCGAGCCGCTGGGCCAGGCGGATGCATTCGGCGATGCGATCCTGCTCGGCCTCGCTCAGCCGCTGCTCGCGCGACGTCTGCACATGAATCGCCATCCAGGGGGCACGCAGGCGGTCGGCGAGCCGTCGCGCATGGCGCACCAGCGACGCGGAGGTCGGATTCTCGTCGATGCAGACCAGCACGCGCTCCCCCGCCGCCCAAGGCCCTTGGATCGCGTGGGCCCGCATATAGCTGACCATCTGCTCGTCGACCCGCTGGGCCGTCCGCCGCAGCGCGAGTTCGCGGAGCGCCGTCAGGTTGCCGGGCTTGAAATAATGGCCCACCGCCCGCTCGGCCTGGGCGGGCACATAGACCTTGCCCTCTTTCAGGCGCTGGATGAGGTCCTCGGGCGTGAGGTCCACCACCTCGACCTCGTCGGCCCGGTCGATGACGCTGTCCGGGACGGTTTCGCGAATCCGGATCCGCGTGATGCGGGCGACGACGTCGTTCAGGCTTTCCACATGCTGGATATTGAGCGTCGAATAGACGTCGATCCCCGCGTCGAGCAGTTCCTCCACGTCCATATAGCGCTTGGGATGCCGGCTGCCCGGCGCGTTGGTATGGGCGAGTTCATCCACCAGCACGAGCTTCGGCCGGCGCTGGAGAAGGGCATCGAGGTCCATCTCGTCGAGCCACCGGCCTTTGTAGTCGACCTTCCGGCGCGGAATTACCTCGAAGCCTTCGAGGAGAGCCTCGGTCTCCTTGCGTCCATGGGTCTCGACGATGCCCACCACGAGATCGACGCCGTCGCGCAGCTTCGCATGCGCGGTGCTCAGCATCTCATAGGTCTTTCCGACGCCCGGCGCCGCACCCAGGAATATCTTGAGGCGGCCACGCGCCTCCCGCGAGACCTGCTGTAGCAGGGCGTCTGGGGAGGGGCGGCTGTCGCGGTCGGTACGGTCGTCGTTCATGAGGGGCCGGCGTGCCCGGCTATTTCACTCCCGTCAGTGTGTCGAGAGCGAGGTTGAGCCGCAAGACATTCACATGGGGCTCGCCGATGATTCCGAGAAGACGGTCCTGGATGGAATCCTTCACAAGCTGCCGGACGCGATCTTCAGGCAGCCCTCTGGCCTTGGCGACCCGGGGAACCTGGAAGAAGGCGCCTGCCGGCGTGATGTCGGGATCGAGGCCGCTTGCCGAGGTGGTCACCAAGTCCACGGGTATCGGCAGGGACGGGTTCTCGGCCTTCAGTTTTTCGGCATCCTGAATAACCCGGTCAACCAGCGCCTTGGAGGTGGGACCGGCGTTGGAACCCGCGGAATTGGCCGCGTTATAGGGCGCCGGCACGGATTTCGTGGCATCGCCGGGGTCGGTATCGGTCGTCGCCGAGGGCCTCCCGTGGAAGTATTTTTCGTCCGCGAAATTCTGGCCGATCAGGTCGGAACCGATCACCTTGCCGTCCTTAGAGACGAGGCTGCCCTGCGCCTGATGGGGAAAGAGAATCTGTGCGATCCCGGTCATTCCCAGGGGATAGATCAGGCCGGTGATGATCGTCATGGCGACGATCATCATGAAGGCGGGGCGTATCTGTTTCAGCATGATGGGATCCTCAGGCCAGGCCGGCGGCGGTGACGAGCATATCGATCAGCTTGATTCCGACGAAGGGAACGACCAAGCCGCCGATACCGTAGATCAACAGGTTGCGACGCAGGATGCTCGCCGCCCCCACCGGCCGGTAGGCGACCCCCTTCAGCGCGAGCGGGATCAACCCGATGATGATCAGCGCGTTGAAGACGATGGCCGACAGGATGGCGCTCTGCGGCGTGGAAAGGCCCATGACGTTGAGCGTCTGGAGTTGCGGATAGAAGGCCACGAACATCGCGGGGATGATGGCGAAATATTTCGCCACGTCGTTGGCGATGGAAAAGGTGGTGAGCGCTCCCCTGGTCATCAGCAATTGCTTGCCGATCTCGACGATCTCGATGAGTTTGGTAGGGTCGCTGTCGAGGTCCACCATGTTACCGGCCTCGCGCGCCGCCATGGTCCCGGTGCTCATCGCGACGCCCACATCCGCCTGGGCCAATGCCGGGGCGTCGTTGGTGCCGTCTCCGCACATCGCCACGAGCTTGCCTTGGGATTGTTCATCGCGGATGAGCTTCAGCTTCGCCTCTGGGGTGGCTTGGGCGAGAAAGTCGTCGACCCCGGATTCCGCCGCGATGGCGGCCGCGGTCAGGGGATTGTCGCCGGTGATCATAACCGTGCGGATCCCCATCTTGCGGAGCGCCGCGAAACGTTCCCGGATGCCGCCCTTGACGATGTCCTTCAGGTGGACGACGCCCAGGAGCTTCCCATCTTTGGCGACGGCGAGGGGCGTCCCGCCAGCCTTCGCGATCTGGTCGGATATCGCCGTCAATTCGCGCGCCGAAGCGGATCCGGGTATCGTCCCGACCAGAGCGAGCACCGTGTCCACCGCCCCCTTGCGGATCGACGACCCGCCGACATCGATGCCGCTGAGCCTCGTTTGGGCGGTGAAAGGGATGAATTTGGCATTGAGGGGCGCCATGTCGCGGCCCCGGATACCGTATTTCTCCTTCGCGAGCACCACGATGGAACGACCTTCGGGCGTCTCGTCGGAGAAAGAGGCAAGCTGCGCCGCTTCCGCCAGGTCGCGCTCATTGACGCCGGGCAGCGTCAGGAATTCGGACGCCTGGCGGTTGCCCAGCGTGATCGTGCCCGTCTTGTCGAGCAAGAGCGTGTCCACATCGCCCACCGCCTCGACCGCCCGCCCCGACATGGCGAGCACGTTGAAGCGCACCAGCCGATCCATTCCGGCGATGCCGATCGCCGAGAGAAGGGCTCCGATGGTTGTCGGGATGAGGGTCACGAAGAGCGCCACAAGGACAAGAACCGAGAGCGCCCCGCCCGCATAGCCGGCGAAACTGGGGATCGTCGCGACCGCGAAGACGAAGATGATGGTGAGCCCCGCGAGCAGGATATTAAGCGCGATCTCGTTCGGCGTCTTCTGACGCTGGGCCCCTTCGACGAGAGCGATCATCCGGTCGAGGAAGGTCGAGCCGGCGGCCGCGGTGATCCGCACCTTGATCCAGTCTGAGATGACCTGCGTGCCACCGGTCACTGCCGACCGGTCCCCGCCGCTCTCGCGGATTACGGGCGCGGATTCGCCGGTGATCGCCGCCTCGTTGACCGAGGCGATGCCTTCGACGATCTCGCCGTCGCTGGGGATGATATCGCCGGCCTCGACCAGCACCACGTCGCCGGGCTTCAGCGAGGTGCCGCGGACTTCCTGCCACTCGGCACCGCTGCCCGAAAGGAGCTTGGCCAGGGTTTCGGTCTTCGACTTGCGCAGGGTCGCCGCCTGGGCCTTGCCGCGTCCCTCCGCGACGGCTTCCGCGAAATTCGCGAAGAGCACGGTGAACCAGAGCCAGAGATTGATCTGGAAGGAAAAGCCGTAGCCTCCGGCTCCAGTGACGATGTCCTTGATCAGGAGGATCGTGGTCAGGGTTGCGACCACCTCGACCACGAACATCACCGGATTGCGCGCCATCAGGCGAGGATCGAGCTTCCGGAAGGAATCCGCGATGGCCGGTACCAGGATCTTGGGGTCGGTCATCGTCGCAACCGACTTGCGCTTGCTGCTTTTGGAGAGGTCCATTTGATGCCCCTTGGGCTCAATAGAGGGTGCCGGCGTTCATCGCGAGGTGCTCGACCAGCGGGCCGAGAGCGAGAGCCGGGAAGTAGGTGAGGCCGCCCACGATCAGGATCACGCCGACCAGCAGTCCGACGAAGAGCGGGCTGTCGGTCGGGAAGGTCCCGCCCGAGGGCGGCACGATCTTCTTCGCCGCGAGCGAACCCGCGATGGCGAGCATCGGCACGATCATCAGGAAGCGGCCGACGAACATCGCGATGCCCAGCGTCGAATTATAGAAGGTCGTATTGGCGCTGATCCCGGCAAACGCGCTGCCGTTGTTTCCGGTGGCCGAGGTATAGGCATAGAGGATCTCGCTGAAACCATGCGGCCCCTGGTTCGCTGGTCCCGCCAGCCCGTCTGGCAGGACGGTGGCGATGGCGGTGAACCCCAGGATCGAGAGCGGCAGGACCAATATGGCGAGCATCGCCATCTTCACTTCCTTGGCCTCGATCTTCTTGCCGAGGTATTCCGGCGTGCGGCCGACCATCAGGCCCGCGATGAAAACCGCGAGCACCGCGAAGAGCAGCATGCCATAGAGCCCGGAACCGACCCCGCCGAAGATGATCTCGCCCAGCATGATGTTGACCAGCGGCACCATCCCCGCGAGCGGCATGAGGCTGTCGTGCATCGTGTTTACCGCACCGCAGGACGCATCGGTCGTAATTGTGGCGAAAAGCGCCGAATTGGCGATGCCGAAGCGGACCTCCTTGCCTTCCATATTGCCGCCGGCCTGGAACGCGCCCGCCGCTTGGTCGATCCCGAGCGAGGCGAAGGCGGGATTGCCGGGCGCTTCAGCTGAATAAAGCACCGCCACGCCGGCCAGGAAGAGGAGCCCCATCACCGCGAAGATCGCCCAGCCCTGGCGCTGGTTGCCGACCATGCGGCCGAACATATTCGTGAGCGCCGCCGCGATCACGAAGATCAGCACCATCTGAACAAGGTTCGTCAGGGCATTCGGATTTTCGAAGGGATGGGCGGAATTGGCGTTGAAGAACCCGCCGCCGTTGGTCCCGAGCATCTTGATGACCTCCTGGGAGGCCACGGGCCCCTGGGCGATCACCTGTTTGGCGCCTTCAAGGGTCGTCGCCTCGGTATAGGCCCCGAGGTTCTGCGGCATCCCCTGCCAGACGAAGAACAGCCCCACGACAATCGAGATCGGCAGCAGCAGATAGAGCGTGCCGCGGGTGAGATCGACCCAGAAATTTCCCACCGTCTGCGCCGAGCGCCTGGCAAAGCCCCGCACCAGCGCCACGGCCAGCGCGATGCCCGTCGCCGCCGAGACGAAGTTATGCACCGTCAGACCCGCCATCTGCGTGAAGTAGCTCATGGTGGTTTCGGGCACATAGGACTGCCAGTTCGTGTTGGTGACGAAGCTGACCGAGGTGTTGAAAGCGAGGCTCTCCTCGACCGCCGCCTGGCCGGCCGGATTGAAGGGCAATACCGCCTGCAGTCGTTGCAGCGCATAAAGCGCGAGGAAACCCGCGACGCTAAAGAACAGCATGGCGACCCCATAGGTCAGCCAATGGTGCTCCGTCTTCTCGTCTACGCCGCCGAGGCGATAGAGCGCCCGCTCGACAGGCCCCAACACGGGGCTCAGGAAAGTACGCTCGCCGCTGAAGAGGCGTGCCATATAGCCGCCGAGCGGCTTGGTCAGCGCCGTGACGATCGCGCAGAAGAGCGCGATCTGGATCCAGCCATTGACGGTCATGAGAGGCTCCTTAGAACCGCTCGGGGCGGATCAGGGCATAAACGAGATAGGCGAGCAGGCCGAGGGTGACGACCGCTCCAAGTCCGTAATCGACGATCATGATTTCCTCTTCAGAGACGGTCGCAGGCGACGAGGTAGAGAACGGCGACGACAAAAGCGCCGAGGCCCGTTGCGATCAGGGCGACATCGAACATGACAACCTCATTTGGATGCGCTGGGGCGGCATCGTTGGCGCCTGCCCAGCCAATCGTCCTGGGAAGATCGAGCTTCCCGCATATAAATTCGAGAGCGGCTGGCGACCGACGATTATAGGAAAGTCATATAGGCCGGAGCGAAGCGCCCCGGGGGGACCGGATCAGAAGGGCGGCGTAATGTCAGCCGGCAGCACGGTCTGCGTTACGTTGAGCACCATGGCCAACATCGCATAATAGCCGCAGGTGGCGACCAGATCGAGGATCACCGCCTTGCCGAAGCGTTTTTCGGCGCGGGCGAATACCTCGTCGGACACACGGCCTCTGGCATGCAGCTCGGTGCAGAAGTCATGGACCAGAACCTCATCGTCATCAAGCTTCGGCGGTTGCCGCTTGGCGGCCACGGCGGCGATGACCTCCTCGGCAATCCCGAACTCACGGGCCTCGATCGCATGAACATGAAATTCGAACGGCGCCTGGAGATGACGGGCCGTGATCAGGATCGCGAGTTCCCGCAATTTAGGCGGTATGCCGGTGTCGAAGCGGAGATGCTCGCCCAGCATCTGCAGGGGATCAAGAATGCCAGGGACGTAAAGGAGATGCGCGAAGGGGCCGGTAAGCCCTCCTTTCGACGATGCCGACGGCTTGCGCCGCCGATTGATCGCCTCGGCGACTTGCTTCTGCTCGAAATACATGTCCTGGGGCCGGATCGGAGGGAAGCGCGTCATGCCGGTCTTCTTCCACGTCGGGACGTTGGATCGTACAGCCATGGTTCAGCTAAATCAGGTAGGCTGCAAGCATATCCTGTAACGCCGCCAGGCTTCCAGCGGCCAGCAGCGGCAGGTTGACATACCATTAATTCATTTGCACGATGACCGCTGCCTGCGATTAACCGCCAGCCTTGGGGACGATATTGATCGGCCCCCATCGATTGGTCCGGTTTGAATGTTAGTGGATGGTTGGTTTAGGGTCTAGCGCGGGCGGCGTAGCTGGTCGGGATTGCGCAGCCGACCGCGCGGCAAGAGCTGGGACAAAAACCTCCGGGGCTGGTGGCTTGTAG
>CANJCB010000040.1 GCA_947473305.1 Rhodospirillales bacterium | reverse complement strand
GCGAGATCACCAGCACCTGATCACCCGGGAAATCGACGGCTGAAAATGAGAAGGGGGTCCGATCAGACCCCCTTCTCATTCCCGAAACCCCAGCCAGCGAGTGGCTCCCTTTGCCTCCGCCACGTGGCTCCCTTTGTCTCCGGCGTTGACAGGTGGTAGCGTTAAGAGGTGCTCGTCATCCCCCAAACCTACCCTTCCTGCTCAAAACCAAGCCAGCCCGATTCTCGTGACAAAGCCCCAACAAGCTACGCCGCCCGCGCTAGACCCTAAACCAACCATCCACTAACATTCAAACTGGACCAGTCGATGGGGGCCGATCAATTTGTGGCGCCCCGTTAAAAATGTGCATCGGCTCAGCCCTCCTGTTTATGAGTTTATGTGATGGAAAAGCGCCATTTCACGATGGGTCACATGCCCGACGCAAATCATGGGCCTCGTGCCTGAGCCCCATTGCGCGTCATGGATCGAGCCAATGGCAGGACGCGACATTTGCTCAGTCTTAATCGTAAAATACTTTCAGCCGCACCATCATGAAATTTTTGCACAATAAGCAATCGCTTAATTCATGATTCAAAAGGTGCACGATCAGCCCTTCGCCTGCGCGATTTGACGAGTGCCGATAGAGTCCGGCGCAGCCCCCGGTTGCCGAGCACCGCTGGCAAAGCGTCGGCGATAGCATCGAGGATCATTTCGAAAAAGATATCGGGAGCGGCGCGAGGCCGCTCCCGATACCAAACACCACTTTGTGGGATTGAGGACGTTGCCGGCCTTCTTCAGCCCCTCGACCACATCCTTGGCAGGGCCGATATCACGGTCGGCGAGCCAGTTAATGGCATCGCCGGCGCCCTTCACGCCGTTCTTGCCCAGATCTTTCAGCGAACCGCCGGCCTGCTCGGCCACCGCCCCGCCGGCATTCCCCAAATCGCGAAGCTTGCCCACCGCCTGCTCGGCCACCGCGCCGCCGCTATTGCCGCCGAGCAAGCCGTCGAAAATTCCGCCGGGATTGACACGTCATAATTTCCCAAGCTCAAATACTTCCGACACATCGCCACCCGATATGACCGACGAGAGGTCTACTTCCTCGCCGCGCTTCCTCTCCCAAGCGCCATGATCGGATGCGCTAGATGTTGATTCGCCCTAATATCCGACCGTTTGGCTCCCCCTCTGCCGCAGGAAAGCAAATCAGGATCATGCAACAAAACACGCGAGGAGCCATGCCCCCGACCCAGGCCGGAACTGGGCCCCTCTCTGGACTTGTGGTGATCGATTTCACGATGAATATCGCGGGGCCATTTGCGACCCGCATCCTCTCCGACATGGGCGCGGACGTCATCAAGGTGGAGCGCCCGGAGGGCGACGATTCTCGACGGATGCCGCCGACCCGCAATGGATCGAGCGCGCCCTTCGTCGCGATGAATCGCGGCAAGCGTAGCATCGTTCTCGACCTGAAGAAACCCGAGGACATGGAGATCGCCAAGGATCTCATCCGGACCGCGGATGTCGTGGTCGAGAACATGCGCCCCGGCAAAATGGCTGCGGTCGGCCTGGGGTTCGACGATGTGAAATCGTTGAACAGGCGCCTGATCTATTGCTCGATTTCGGGATATGGCCAGGACGGCCCGCTCGCGCTGCGCCCGGCCTACGACCTTGTGGTGCAGGCACGGACCGGCATCATGAGCATCACCGGAAACGAGGGCGGCGAGCCGGTCCGTGTCGGCCCCTCGATCATCGATCTTTCGTCGGGCATGTGGGCTTCCAACGCGATCTGCGCCGCCTTGTGGAAGCGCGATGAACTCGGCGAGGCCCAGCACATCGACACCTCGCTCTTCGAATCCGGGCTCGCCTGGATGAGCCTGCCCTTCGCGCAATACGAGATGACCGGCGAGATCCAGTCGCGCATGGGGGCGCAGACCCCGCTTGCCGTGCCGGCCGATTGTTACCCCACGTCCAACGGCTACGTGGTGCTCGCAGTCCTCAACAACGCGATCTGGCGGCGGTTCTGCTCGATCGAAGCCTTCCGCGATCTGGCCGAGCGCGCGGAATTCCTGACCAATGAGCAACGCGCGGTGAATCGCGAAGAGCTGACGCGGGTATTGCGATCCAGGTTCGCCCTGACGAGTTCCGAGGAATGGTTCGAGCAGCTCGAAAAGGCGGCGGTGCCCTGCGATCGATTGGGAACGCCCGATACGATCGCCCAAGACCCGCAGGCCCAGGCCAGGGGCAGCATGTCGGTCACCGCCTCGACCGAACTTGGCAATCCCATCGCGACAATCAACCTTCCGGTGAAGAACAAATCCTATCCTAAGCAGCAGGCGGGCGATCAGAGCGCTCCCGGCTTGGGCGAGCACAGCGACGAGATCCGCAAAGGAATGACAAGGCGTTAGGGCAGGGAAACCGCGCGCAGCACCTTGAACTGCGGGCTACCGCCGCGTAGCCTGATCGAAGAACGCCGGCCGAGCCGATTTCAACAAGACTCCGGACCTATCAATCCCGGGGCGATCAGGAGGAACCCGCATGCTTCAATCAAAACCCCATCGCCGCAGGATTGCCCGGCTCATGGCGACGATCGCCTGCCTGGCGGTCTGTGGGCTCATGACGACCGCACCTTTCGGAAGCGCCGCGACGGCGGACGAGAAGGTCACCATCGACTGGTGGCTTCCCACCGGCGATCCCGCGACGGAAGCCGCGGTCGCCGACGCCTTCAAGGCGAAGACGGGCCATACGGTCAAGCCCTATCAGGATACCAATGCGCCCTTGGTTCAGAAGATCTATGCCGCCTATCAGCGCAAGGAGAGTCCGGACGTCATCTTCATCACCAATCCTTCGGATATCGATGCCTTCGTGAAGGCCAAGATGCTCCTGGAGTATACCCCAGGTCCGGTGACGAAGGACTATCCCAAGGAATTGAAATCCTACGCGCCCTATGCCTATCCCTATGCGCTGATCACCTTCGGCGTCGCGTATAATTCCAACGCCATCGCTCCGGCGACGACCAATTTCGCGACCATCTCTGACATGCTGAACCCGGCCTATAAGGGCAAGTTCGGCATGACCGACCCGGCCGTCGTCGGCGGCATGGTGAGCATCCTCTTCGCCATGCGCGAGAATATGGGCGAGGCAAGTTACGTGAACTTCCTCAAGGGCCTGGCGGAGATCAAGCCGAAATTCTACACGAGCAACTACCCGCTCGCCAACGCGATCACCTCGGGTGAGCTTTCCCTGGGCTTCATCTTCGATCAGGCGGCGAATGCCCAGGTGAAGGTCGGCGCGCCGGTCGCTTTCGCCTATCCGAAAGACGCGCCGGCCGCCTACGGCCTGGCGGCGATCCCGGCGAACGCCAAAAACATCGAAGTCGCCAAGCAGTTCATGGATTTCCTGACCTCGTCGGAGGGCCAGCAGCTCTGGTCCAACACCTATGGCGACACACCCGCGAACCCGCTGGCTGTCCCGCTGGTAAAGAAGGATATGACGGCCAAGCCATGGTTCCGCCAGCCCGGAAGCCTGGCCTATCTCACCACGTCCCCGACCACCGATCAGCAGAAGGCGCTGGTCAAGCAGTTCGGCGAAATCGTCAAGGGCAACTAGGCGCGGTCGATCGGGGCAAATTGATGACTGCGCAATCCGCCTTGGTGATCGATACCGTCAAGAAGACCTACGACGGCAGGCGCTTTGCCTTGAACGGCGTGTCGTTCGAGGTCCACCAAGGCGAGTTCGTTTCACTTCTAGGCCCCAGCGGCTGCGGGAAAACCACCCTCCTCCGCTGCATCGCCGGGCTGGAGACCGTCTCCGGCGGGACCATCAGCATCGGCGGGAGGCAGGCAAGCTCCGCGAAATCGAGCTTGCAGCCCCACGAGCGCAACGTGGGAATGGTGTTCCAGTCCTACGCGCTCTGGCCGCATATGACGGTGTTCAGGAACGTCGAATATCCGCTCCTGTTCATCGAGCGCGACGGCGCCAAGCGGGAAAAGAAGGTGAGCGAACTGCTGTCGATGCTCGGGCTCGGCGGTTTCGCCTCGGCTCACCCCTTCGAATTGAGCGGCGGACAGCAGCAGAGGGTGGCGCTGGCCCGCGCCTTGATCGGCGATCCCGCCATCGTCTTGTTCGACGAGCCGCTCAGCAACCTCGATGCCGCTCTTCGCGACTCGGTGAAACTCTTGATTCGGTCGCTGGCGCGGGAGATGAACTTCACCTCGCTCTATGTGACCCATGACCGGTCCGAGGCGCTCGTCATGTCGGATCGCGTCGTCCTCATGAACGAGGGCGATATCGTCCAGATCGCCGAACCCCTGACCATGTTCGAGGCGCCGGCCGGAAAGTTCGCCGGCAAGTTTCTCGGCGAGGCCAATTTCTTCCGGGGCCGGATCCTATCGCCCCCTTCCGATGGCCTCGTCCGCCTGCGCACGGCCGAAGGTCTGGAGCTTGTCGGGACGACGAAACCGGGCACCGCTTCGCAAAACGACGCGGCCGTTGATGTCATGATCCGTTTCGGCCATGCGACGCCGGCAAAACACGTCGGTCCCGGCGAGGAAGGCTTGAACCGCTTCCAGATGCGGGTGAAAGACGTGATCTTCGGGGGCGAGCTTTTGCAATTCGTCGGGGATATCGTCTCGGACGATGCGGCGGCGCAACCGATCGCGCCCTTCACTTTCATCTCGACCCAACCGGTGGCGAAGGTGGGCGACACGCTCGAGATCGCGGTGCCTTACGCCAGGACGCTCGTCTTCGAGGAAGTTCCCTGATGGCTATGCCGAGCGGCATGTCCCGGACGGATGGTTTCGATGACGCTCAACGCGGGGGGCCGCGAAGGCAGGACCGGACCGCAAAGGCGTCCTGGGGGAGCGTAGCCTGGGCCGTGGTATTGGTGGCCCTGCTCGTGGTTCTCGTCATCCTGCCCCTGGCCACCGTCCTCTTCGGGGCCTTCTGGTCGCAGTCGCCGATCATGCCCGGCGGGGAACTCACGCTCGATAATTGGGAGGAGGTGCTGACCAGCCGGTCCTTCCTGAAGGGTGTGCGGACCAGCCTCGTCATCGGCGTCTCCGTCACTCTCCTTTGCACCATTGCCGCTTCCGCTCTCGCCTTTGCGGTGGTGCGCACGAACCTCTACTTCAAGCGCGCGGTCGAGGGCGCGATCTACGTCAACCTCGCGACCTCGCCTTTCGTGCTCGCCACGTCCTGGATCGCTCTCGCGACGCCGCATGCGGGTTTGCTCAACCAGCTTCCGGGGCTCGACGAGCTGAATATCTCCACGGTGCAGGGCATCGTCTTCGTGATGGTGACCTTCTTCGTCCCCTGGTTCTACCTGATGGTGAAGCCGTCAATCTCGACCATGGACAGCCGGCTGGAGGAGGCGGCTGCGGTCCACGGCGCGAAGCCCTCCCGGATGGTTCGCGACGTGACCCTGCAGCTGATCCGCCCGGCGCTGCTCGGCGCCGTCCTGCTGATCTTCGTCATGGCCGTCGATACCTTCAGCATCCCGGCGCTGCTCGGCGCGCCATCGGGCATCACCGTCCTGCCCTATCAGATGTACGCCTATGTCTACAGCTTCCCCGCCGCCTGGGAGAAAAGCGCCGTCGTCGGGATCGTCCTCCTGGTCTTCGCGGTCGTGCTGCTCCTGACGCGGGACAAGGTCGTCGGCGACGTCAGGCGGTATCGGATCGTCGGCGGCAAGGGCGGGGCCGCGAAGACGATCCGCTTTCCCCCGGCTCTCCGGCACCTCTTCTCCTGGCTCGCCCTCGGCTATGTGGTTGTCGCCACGGTGCTGCCGATCGTCGGCCTGATCGCCGGAGCTTTCCTGAAATATGCGACCGGCCAGGGCATCACGCTGGACGCGCTCACCTTGCAGAATTTCGGCGTGCTGCAGAACGCCGGATTCCAGTCGTCGTTTCGCACGACGGTGCTCGTCATGATCGTCGCCAGCTTCTTCGACGTGGCGCTCTGCTTGGCGGTGACCATCCTCGTTTTCCAGACCCGCATCCGCTTCCTCTCGGCCCTGGCCGACCTGCTCGTCAGGATGCCGGTCGGGATCCCGGGCATCGTGCTGGGCGCGGGACTTCTCTGGGCCTATGTGCGGATCCCGCTCCCCATTTACGGAACGATGGCGATCCTCCTCATAGCCCTGGCGACGCGCTACCTCGCGCAGACCTTCAACACGGTCAGCAGCGCCTATCTGCAGATCAGCCCCGAGCTCCGGGAGGCGGCCCTGGTCTCCGGCGCGGGCTCGCTGCGCATCGTGCGGGATATCGATCTTCCGCTCATGTATCGGGCACTCGGCACGAGCCTCGTCTTCACCATGATCCTCATCGGCGGCGAGGTGAATTCGAGCGTCATGGTCTCCTCACCCAATGCTTCTACCTTGCCGATCTTCCTGTTCCAGGTGCTAAGCGGCACGGGCAACCCGCAATTCGCCTATGTGGTGGCCCTTGCCCAATTGGCATTGGTGGTCATCGTCGGGGGGATTGCCTGGCTGGTCGGCCGCCTCTTCATCCGTCATCTCGCTTATGGGGCGCAAAGGAGCCAAAATGTCTGAACGTCCGCTCGCGGAGATATTCGACCAGGTCAGCAACTGGGGCCGTTGGGGCACGGACGATCAGCTTGGCACGCTCAACCTCATCGATCCCGCGGCGGCGCTGCGGGCCATAAGAGGGGTGACCAACCCCAACCCGATCTCCTGCGCGCGCTCGATGTCGCCCTTGATGACGGGCGGCAGTTCGCCCTTGCTGCATCTGATGACCGCGACGGGCCATGACGCCAAGCTGGTGGGAAAGTCCATTGCCGCGGACTGGCTCGGATTTTCGATCCATGGCTTCGGTCTCACGCATCTCGACGCGCCGTCGCACGAAGCCTGGAACCACAAGCTCTATAACGGCCGCGACGCGAGCCTGGTGACCAGCGCCGGCGCCGGTTGGGGAAGCGTGGAACTCGCGGTGGAGAAAATCGTCGGACGGGGGGTCTTGATCGATGCGCCGCGCGCCAGGGGCGTGCCATGGCTGGAACCCGGCTCGGTGCTGAAGCCGGACGACTTGGACCGCGCCCTGGCGATGCAGGGCACAGAACTGGCGCCGGGGGATGTCTTGATTGTCCGCACCGGCCGGGATGTCCGGTCGGGCCCCAAGGATATCAACCTGCGGAAGGACGGCGCGGCTGGCCTCGACAGCGAATGCCTGCCTTGGCTGCATGAGAAGTCGATCAGCGTTCTGGTCTCGGACGTGGTCCACGATCCCCTGCCCGGCACCAATCCCGAATGCGACATGCCGATCCACGCCATCGGCATCGTCGCCATGGGCTTGTGGCTTATCGACAACGCCCATCTCGAAAAGCTAGCCGCGGCATGCCATGAGCAATCCCGCTGGGACTTCCTCTTCGTCAGCCCGGCGCTGCCGGTCAAACGAGGCACGGGCTCGCCCCTCAACCCTCTCGCGTTTTTCTGATCGGTCCGATGCGTAATCCGCTCCACGACGTCGCCATCGCCGGCATCTACGCCACGCGGCAGGCGAGGCACTTCGACGACGAGACCTCGGAGACCCTGACCATGGAGGCCATGCGCGGCGCCTTGGCAGACGCGGGTCTGACCATGGCCGATGTCGATGGCATCAGCCTCAGCGTCGGCCACCCCGCCAAGATGAGCCGCAGTCGGGGATCGATGGAGGGCTCCCGCCTCTTTGCCGGCCGCTCCCATTGGGTCGGCACCAAGTTCTCGGCGGTCGGCGCGCTCTTGGAGGCGGCCTCGGCGATCGCCTATGGGAATTGCGATGTGGTGGTGCTGGCGGCGGGACAAGCGGGCGAGCATACATCCAGCGAAGCGACCGCCCATTGGACCCGGCCGAGCAATCCCTTCTACGAACCCTGGGGCCTTCATACCGCCGTCGAATTCGCGCTGGTGGCGCAGCAACATATGGATACCTACGGCACGACGCCGGAGAACCTTGCCGAGGTGGCCGCCACCATCCGCACCTACGGCAGCGCCAATCCAGAGGCGATATTCCGCGACAAGGGTGTCATCACCCCGGAGGCGGTCCTGGCCTCACGGATGGTCGCCAGCCCCCTGCATCTCCTGGATTGCGCGATGACCAGCGAGGGGGCGGCAGCCTTCGTGCTGACCTCCGCCGCCCGCGCGACGGATCTCGCCTCGATCCCGGTCTGGGTCCTGGGAGGTGCGGCCGAAAGACAAGGCCCCTCCTTCGGCCTCGGCATGCCACCACTGATCGAGACCATCGGGATGGTCGGGTCATGGGCTGCAGGAAAGGCCTTCGCGATGGCGGGGCTTTCTCCGAAGGATGTCGGGACTTGCCAGTTCTACGATCCTTTCTCCTTCGAGATCATCCGCCAGTTCGAGGCTTTCGGCTTCTGCAAGCAGGGCGAGGGAGGCGATTTCGTCATGGGGGGACGCATCGGCCTCACCGGAGAAATCCCCGTCACGACCGACGGCGGCACCCTGTCGCACAGCCACCCAGGCATCCCGGCCACGCATCTCCGGGTGATCGAGGCCGTGCGCCAGATTCGGGGACAGGCGGGCCAACGGCAGGCGCCCAATTCGGCGATCTCGCTGGTCTCGAACGGCGGCGGCGGGCACCTTTGGTCCGACGTTCTGCTGCTGGGAAGGGACCGGGCATGATGATCCCGCTTCCCGCGGTCACACCCATAACCGCCCCCTTCTGGGAGGCCTGCAAGCGCGGCGTGCTGCAGATCCAACGGTGCCTCAACTGCGGCCACAAGACTCTCCCGCCCGACGTCGCCTGCAATCGCTGTCTCAGTCCGGGCGTGGTTTGGACGCCCTGCTCGGGCCTGGGCACCGTCAAGAGCTTCAGCATCGTCCACCGCGCCTCTCAGCCGGTTTTCAAGGTTCCCTATATCGTGGCGATCGTCCAGTTGGACGAGGGCTGCGCACTCTTCACCAACCTCATCCACTGCGATCCGGACCAGGTGAAAATAGGGATGAAGGTCAAGGTGGAATTCGTCTCAATGTCCGCAGAAATTACGCTGCCGTACTTCGCCCCCGATTAGAGGGGCAAAGGTAGGCACCTCGCACCACAACCAGCGCGCGGATACCTCAGTGGGGACCGTGCACCGCTCACTCCCCCTCTTCTGGAACAGTCCTGTGAGCGACAGCGAGGATAGCCGCGACAAGACAGCCCGCGACGATGCCGAAGGTGAGGTCTTTGATCACGGTTAGTCCGAAGGTGGCCATAACCACCGCTGCCGTAGGCCACCGGCGAAGAAGGCGCGCGAACTCCCCTTTTTCGGCCATGTTCCAGCAGACAACAAGGAGGACACCCGCAAGGGCCGACAAGGGAATGAAGCGCGCAAGCGGTGCGGCAACCACCATGAACATCAGGATGAACAAGGCGTGCATCATGCCCGATATGGGACTGCAGGCCCCCGCTCGAATGTTGGTCGCCGTTCGGGCAATCGTCCCCGTCACACTGATTCCGCCAAAAAACGCGGAAGCGATATTCGCAATTCCTTGGGCGACCAACTCCATGTTCGAGCGATGTTTCCGCTTCGCCATGCTGTCGGCTACTTTCGCCGACAGCAGGCTTTCAATTCCCCCGAGCAGCGTAAAAGACAGGGCTGACGGCAAGAGTTGCAAGACCAATGACCACGACAGGTCGGGAGCTTGTGGGAAAGGCAAGGTACGCGGGATGTCCCCAAAGCGGCTTCCAATGGTTTCAGCTGAAAGATGAAACGATGCGGCGATGAGCGACGCCAGAACAACGGCAATGAGCATGCCGGGCCAGTTTGGCCGCCAGCTGCGCAGAAGGAAAATGAGAGCTGCCGAGCCAGCACCGAGTACCATCGCGGCCGGGTCCAGAGTTGGAATGGCCTCTCCCAGCGCAAGGAGCTTCGGAAGCAACGGGCCAGGCTCCGCGCCAGACAAATGCAGGCCAAACAGGTCGCGAATCTCGCTGGAAAAGATGGTGACGGCAATGCCGCACGTGAAGCCGACCGTGACGGCGTGAGGAATATGGCGGATCAGCATGCCCAGCCGCGATATTCCGATTAAGGTCAGCATGATGCCCGACATCATCACGGCAATCAAAAGTCCATTCAAACCGAACTCTTGCATCGTCGCGGCGACAAGCACAATGAACGCGCCGGCAGGACCCCCGATCTGATACCGGCTGCCGCCAAGGGCAGAAACCAGAAAGCCGCCGATAACGGATGTGAACAGTCCTCGCTCAGGCGAGACCCCGGAGGCGACAGCAATAGCCATTGATAATGGTAGCGCAACAATAGCCACGGTCAGGGCCGCGAGGGCGTCCTTTCGAAAGGCCGCGGCAGTGTATCCTTCCGCCAGGACCGTAATGAGTTTCGGCCGGAAAAGATGAGCGGTTGCGGTCCCATCCGGCATCGTTATTTCTCCGAAGTCTTGTCGAGGGATGTTCGAGGGGTCTCACGCAAGATCGAGGGTGCAGCATCGCGCAGTCGGACCCCACGGCCACCCCCGCTACTGACATCATTTTCCTTGATAAGCTCGATACCTGCGCGTTCGAGAGCCTCGACCACCTTGGTCAGACTATCGACAACCCCCCGCACGTAACCACTGCCAGCGGCTTCCATGCGTTGGATCGTCGGAAGTGACAGACCTGACTGTTCTGCCAGAGTACGCTGGTCGATGCCAATAAGCGCGCGGGCAGCGCGGATTTGCGCAGAAGTAATCATCAGCTCTGATATATAAAATATCAACCTTGATGTCAATCGACGTCACAAAACCGGCGCAGGCGATCCGGCGATTGAACCGCTTGGGCTGCGTGGTCGGGATCGAGGGAGGCGCCGTTCCCCTAACTCACGGCTCGATCGTGACCGGCCCAATATTTCTTCTTGAGCGCGGCCTTATCGGGTTTACCGACCGGGGTTAAGGGCAAGCTGGTTACAAAATCGATGGATTTCGGCGCATAGACTCCGCCTTTCTTCGCCTTGACGAGAGAAATCAAGGCCTCCTCATCCAGCGTGGCGCCGTCTCGCGGGACGACAATCGCCTTCACCGCCTCGCCCCAATCGGCGTCTGGCACGCCGATGACTGCGGCCGAGGCGACGCCTGGATGGGCCGTGAGGATGTTCTCGATCTCCTTCGGATAGACGTTGAACCCGCCGGAGATGATCATGTCCTTCTTGCGGTCCACGATATAGTAGAAGCCCAGCTCGTCGCGATAGCCGAGATCGCCGGTATGGAGCCACCCGCCGGCGAAGACTTCCTTGGTCAGCTCCGGCTGACGCCAATAGCCGCTCATGACGATCGGCCCCTTCACGCAAATCTCACCCACATCGCCGTTAGGCAGGGGCTGGCACTTGTCGTCGAGGATTGCGACCTGGATGCCCGAATAGGCCATGCCGCAAGACGAAAGCCGCTTCAGGTCGTTGGGATCGTGATCGTCCCGTCGCATCACGGTGATCGAACTCGGAGCTTCGGTCTGGCCATAGGTCTGGCAGAGGATCGGACCGAGACGATCTATCGCTTCCCTGATCCGCGTCGGAGACGCGGGCGAGGCCCCGTACATGATGGTCTTGAGGCTGGAGAGATCGGTCCGAGCCGTATCGGGGTGATCGAGGACACGGTAGAGCATTGTCGGCACGAGATAGATCACCGAGACCTTGTGCCGGGGGATCATCTCCAGCACCTGCTCCACCTTGAAATTGGGCAGCAGGATGAAGGTGCCGCCCTTGGAGAGAGTCGGGATGATATTGGCCCCCGCTCCATGGGAGATCGGCGCCGAGCAGAGGAAGACGGGACGTTCGGGCCAGTCCTTGTCGATCATCGAGAGTAGCGATTGATAGAGCGCCGCGCGGCTCGATTGCATGACGCCCTTGGGCTTACCCGTTGTCCCACCGGTATAGGCGAGGCGGATGATGTCTTCCGCCTGGGTCTCGTTGACGAGAGGTTTGGGAGTAAAGCGCGAGGCATTGTCCCAGAAGCTTTCGAGCGGCCCGCCTTCGCCATGACCGAACCAATGTTTCACACCGGGACAATCGGACTTTATCTCGGCGGCACGCTCGGCAAAGCTTGAGTCGAAGACGGCGATCACCGCCTCGGCATCGTTGATCGTGAAGACATGATCCTCGAGACTGCCCATGGCGTGCAGCATCACCGAGCGCAGCCCCATGATATAGGCGGCCGACATGACGAACCATTGCTCGGGCTTGTTGCGCGCGAGCTGGGCGATAGTGTCGCCTTTCTTGAGGCCCAGGGAGCGCAGGAATTGACCTGCCTGGCTGATGCGCTCCCGCGCCTCGCGATAGGTGTATTCCCGTCCCTCGCAGAGGAAGGCCACGCGATCCGAGTTGCGGTTGACCGAGGCGATGATCATCTCGCCCACGGTGCCACCGATGGAGACCGCTTCTGGAATCATAGCCGATCTTCTCCTGAGGCCGCGCCCGGCCCTTTTGCGCAGACTAACATGCGCATTTCGACCATCGAAGACTTTGGCTTCTCGCGGCCGCTGAGGCTAAGGTTGTCGCGACCAAAACGAGCGAGGCCGGCATGGCGAAGAGCGTGGCAGGAAAAAGCAAGAGCAAGACGGTTCCGGGAAACGGCGCCACCGCCGAGAACATCCTTGAGGTGCCGTGGTATCCGCCGCCGGGGCACTTCAACGGAGCGCTGTCGAAGCGGCTTGTGTCTCCCGCCCATAACGGGTCGAAAAACCTCGCCTATGTGATCTCCTGCTACGCGCCCGGCGCCTTCGTGAAGCCGCATGCGCATAAGGTGCGCGAGCAGGTCTATCATGTCATCGAAGGCGAAGGGATCATGGAGATCGCCGGCAAGAAGCAGATCGCGCGCAAGCACGACGTCTTTTTCTTCCCCCCTGGCGTCGAGCACGCGATCTATAACGAGGGGACCGAGAACCTGGTCTTCATCGTCGCGAGTTCGCCCCCAGACGAAGAAAAGTAGGCGGCCCGCATGAGCAAGGCGTTCCGCTTCCACGAATTCGGCGGACCCGAGGTCCTGCGCTGGGAGGATGTCGAGATCGGCGATCCTGGCCCCGGTCAGGTGCGCCTGCGCCATACCGCCATCGCGGTCAATTTCCGCGACGTCTATGTCCGGCGCGGCCATCACGAAATCAAGTCCTTCCCCTCGGGCGTCGGCATCGAGAGCGCGGGCGTGATCGAGGCCCTGGGGCCGGGGGTCGCGGGCCTGTCGGTGGGCGACCGCGTCGCTTGCGTCGCCGGTCCAGACAACGCCTATGGCGAAGGCCGGCTGGTGCCGGCGGCGCGGGTCGTGCCCCTGCCCGCGGCAATCGACGACCGGCTTGCCGCGGCGATGATGATTCGGGGCATGACCGCGCGCTTCCTGGTGCGTGAGACCTGGCCTGTGAAACCCGGCGACACGATCCTGGTCCATGCGGCGGCGGGAGGCGTCGGCTTGATCCTCTGCCAATGGGCGAATTATCTCGGCGCCACCGTGATCGGGACCGTCAGCAGTCGCGCCAAGGCCGACACCGCGCTGGCCCACGGTTGCCACCATGCCATCGTCTATGGCGAGGAGGATTTCGTCCCGCGGGTCAAGGAGCTGACCCAGGGACGCGGCGTCGACGTGGTCTATGAATCGGTCGGCAAGGACACCTTCGAAGGTTCGCTTCACTCTGTGCGGCGGCGGGGCATGGTGATTTCCTTCGGCGAAGCCTCCGGCGCGCCGGAGCCCGTGCCGCCCAAGCGCCTTGGCCCCCTGGGCTCGATCTACCTGACCCATCCGGGGCTCCCCGACTACACGGCAACCCGCGAGGAGCTGCTGGCCACGGTCGACGATCTCTTCACCATGGTGCGGGACGGGCATATCCGGATCGGGATCAACCATACCTATGCGCTGAAGGACGCGCCTCTGGCCCATCGCGACCTGGAGGAGCGGCGCACCACCGGCTCGACGATCCTGGTCGTCGACTAGGCGCAGCGGCTGCCCGGTCAGGGCGCCGCCGTCATATGCGAAGGCAGCCATAGCGCCAGCTCGGGGAAGATCATCAGCAGGAACAGCAGCAGGAACATGATGAGGTGGAAGGGGATCGTCCCGATCACCACCTCTTTGAGCTTGCCGTCCCAGATGCTCTGGATCACGAAGAGATTGATCCCGATAGGCGGCGAGATCTGCCCCAGCTCGATGAAGAGCACGACGATGATCCCGAACCAGATGGGATCGATCCCGTATTGACCGAGGACCGGATAGAGCAGCGGCACCGTGAGCACCAGCATGCCGAGGCTCTCGATCAGGCAGCCCAGCACCGTGAAGAGCAGGAAGAGCGCGATGAAGAACTCGAAGCGCGAGAGCTTGAGCCCGGTCAGGAAGGAAGTCACCTCCTCGCCCACGCCCGCGTAGCTGATCGCATAGGAAAAGAGATAGGCGCTGTAGATGATGAAGAGGATGTTGCCGAGGATGCGGACCGTCCGCCGGATCGCGACGAAGAGAAGCTTCCAGGTGAGATCGCCCCAGATCCTCGAGATGACGATCCCGACGAGGCAGCCGATAGCGCCGGCCTCGGTCGGGGTGATGACGCCCGCGTACATCCCGCCCATGGTGCCCGAGATCAGCACCAGGAACGGCAGCACATCGGTCATGGCGCGAAAGATGTCGCTCATTCCCAGCCGTTCCAAGATGACCGGCGCGACCTCCGGCTTCAGCTTGGCGTGGATGCCGATATAGATCATGAACATCGCGGTCAGCATCAGGCCGGGTATGACCCCCGCCATGAAGAGTCTGGGCACCGAGGTATCGGTGAACGAACCATAGATGATCATGGCCAGGCTGGGCGGGAAGAGAATGCCCAGGGTCCCGCCCGCCGCCAGCGAGCCCGCCGAAAGCTTGCGATCGTATTTCCGCTCGATGAGTTGAGGCAGCGCCACGCTGCCGATGGAGGCCGCGGTCGCAACGCTCGATCCCGTGGTGGCCGCGAAGACCGCGCAGCCGACGATGTTGGTCTGAAGAAGACCGCCCGGCACGCGAGAGACGATCTTTGCCAGACCTCGGTATATTCGAGAACTGAGGCCGCTTTGCTGCATGATCTCGGCCATCAGGATGAAGAGCGGCACCGCCGTCAGGGTGAAGCGGTTCATGCTCCCCCAGGTCACGAGGCCCAGGCCTCGGAAGGCTGGTAGCCCCCCATGCATATAGAGATAGAGAATGCCCGGGAGGGTGATTGCGAAGGGCACCGACATGCCCAGCGCCAGAAGGCCCAGGAAGATAACGAAGACGAGGGTGATCTCGAGACCCGAACCCATCACCTGTCCTCCCCGGCGATGAGCTGCCGCGACCGGGAGCAGATCGTCCTCAAGAGAGCGAGGCAGAGGATCGTGGCACCCAGGGGCATCATGAACTGCGGGATCCAGAGCGGCGTGCGCAAGAGCGTGGCCGCCACGTCCTCGGACCTGAAGGAGGAAATCTCGAATCGGATGAGCTGCCAGTCGAGGACCATGCAGCCCGCGAGCGCAATCAGATCGAAAATCACCTTCGAGAGGAGCTTGCCGCGCCTCGAAAGCCGCGCCTGGACGAACTCAACGTGGTGGAAGGTGCCGAAGCTATGGGCGACCGGCATCGCCAGGAAGGTGATCGCGACGAGAAGATAGCCGCCGATCTCGTCGCTCGCCTGAAGCGAATAGTGGAAGACGGTCCGGGAGAAGACCTCGCTGACCGTCAGAGCCATCATCGTGAGCAGCCCGGCCGCGCAGGCCAGTTCACAGGCGTTGTCCAGGAGCCGACCCGCCGCAGATCTCCGATCCTCCATCGGCATCAACGTCCGAGCGCCGCACGGACCTTTGCCAGCGCCTCGACCGCCTCAGGTCCCCGCACCTTCGCCCATTCGTCCCAATAAGGCAGCATCACCTTCTCGGCCTGGGCGACCTCTTCGGGCTTGGCCTCGGTGGTGATCATGCCTTCGGACGCGAACTTGGCGGTGAGGGTGTTTTCCTGCTCCTCCAGCGTCGTAGTGATTTTTCGGGTCTCGTCCTCGGCGAGCTTCCGGAGTTTCGCTTGCACGTCAGGCGCGAGCTTCTGGAAGGCTTCCTTGTTCACGATGATGATCGAGTTGCCGTAGTTGAGCCCGATCCCAAACCGGTATTTAAGCTGCTCGCGCCAGACGAGGCCGCCTACCGCATTCGCGGTGACGACGCCATCGACCACGCCGCGATCGAGCGCCGCCGGAACCTCCGGTGCGCCGAAGGACACGACGATGCCGCCGAAGCGCTTGATGAACTCGCCCTGCTCCGGCGAGGTCGGCCGGAGTTTGAGGCCTTTGATATCTTCCAGCGAGGTGAGCTTCTTGCGCGAGAAGGGCACCTGCAGCGGATAGGCGTATTGCCCGATGACGACGATGCCCTTCCGCTCATAGGCCCGCTTCGTATAGGGGTCCATGATCGCCGCAGCCTTGTCGAATTCCTTGTCGTTGCGGATCAGAAGCGGCAGGCGCAACAGCCCGGCGATCGGCACATTGCCCTGGAAGAAGGCGTCATCGCCCATCTGCACGACGCTGTCGGCCACCGCCTGGGTGATGTTGGTGGTGTTGATCGGCAGTGAGCCGCCAAGATGCATCCTGATGGTCAGCGCGCCATTGGTCTGCTGGTTAATTCCGTCCAGGATGCGTTGCACGCCCTGGACGTTGGGCACGGTCGAGACCGGGAAGGTGATGTAGCAGTCCCACATATCCGCGGCGGCTGCAGGACCCGACGCGGCGCCGGCGAGCGCAAGCGCCCCGGCAACAGCACGCAATACGTCTCTAGAGAGCATCCGGCCCATCGACTTCCCCCTTGTTCGTTCACTCCAGCCGCGTCAGGGCGGCTTCGGAGGTCGGAGTTGCTTGACACGGCGGCGCTCACGACGAAATCATGTTCGCATGTCGTCTAGTCGGTTCGCAATACGGTTATCGTCGATCGAGCGACGATAGAGCGGAGGAGCAAAGGAAATGGGTCGCATCCAGCATCTCGCCATCGCCAGTCAGGAGCCGGAGAAGCTCGCCGATTTCTATAAGGAGATCTTCGGCTGGGAAGAGGTGAAGCGCCTCGACAACCCGCGCTGCCATGGCGTCGTGCTGAGCGATGGGGCGATCAACATCTCGATCCTGAAGTTCAAGCAGGATCAGATCGGCCATGGCCTCGCCTTTAACGGGCCGCATCATTTCGGCGTCTATATCGACGATCTCGACGCCACCGCCGACAAGTGCCTCGCGGCCCATGCGACGCCATATGACGAGCTGCCGATGGACGACAAGGAGCCCAACTACCGGGCGCGACGGTCGGACAAGTTCAAGGGGCCGGAGGGCGGGCTCTTCGACATCAACGACACGCCCTGGCTCGGCGCGGCGCCGGTGAAGAACGCCGCCGAATAGCGACGTCAGCCTTCCTTGGGAGGCTCCAGTTCCACGTCGAAGGTCTCGGCGACCCGGCACGTCATCATGTACTGCCCGACCGTCAGCACGATATGCATAAGGGCCTCGGGTCCATAGTGCCGCTGGGCCTCTGCGAAGGTCTCATCGGAGGCGCGGACGTTCAGCACCACTTCATCAACGAGCTTCAGCGCGGCCCGCTCCGCCTCGCTGAACACCGCTGAATCGATCCGCGTGCGGAGCGCCAGGATCTTCTCTTCGGGATAGCCGTTGCGGCGCAGGAAGGCTTCGTGCTGGCGGATCACATAGGCACAGTTGGAGAGGATCCCCACCCGCACCACCGTGATCTCGTAGATCAGGATGTCGATGGCCAGGTTCTGGCGCAGCGCGGCGCCGAAGCCCAGATAACCGGCCGTCGCCTTGCCCGCATTGGCCATCATTTGGAAGATGCGGCCGCCTGGGCTGCGGCGGGTCTGTAGCACCGCCTTCACCTCGGGCGCCATCGCCTCGGGATCGACGTAGGGAATGCGCGGCATCCTCAGGCGACCAGGATATTGATCGCGCAGGAGCCGTGATCGAGCCCGGAAACACCACCGCCCGTGCAGTGGGTGAGCGCGACCTTGGCGCCTTCGACCTGCCGCTCTCCCGCCTCTCCGCGTAAGTGCCAGACCGCCTCGCAAACCTGGGCGATGCCCGTCGCGCCCACAGGATGGCCGCGGCAGAGCAAGCCACCGCTCGGATTGACGGGCTTGGAACCGTTTATCCGGGTGGCCCCGCTTTCGAGGAAGGCGGGAGCTCCGCCCGGCGGGCAGAAGCCCAGGGCCTCGTAATACATGAGCTCGGCAATCACGAAGGCGTCATGAATCTCGGCGAGATCGACGTCCTCGGGTCCGATGCCTGCCTGCTCGTAGGCGAGCTTGGCGGTGCGTTCGGTTAGCTCGCTGCGGGTCAGGTCGCGGAACCCCGGCTTGTAGAGCCCCGATTGCAACGCGGTGCCCGCGACCCGGATGAGCTTCTTGCCCAGCGCAGCCGCCTTTTTCTTCGTCGTCACCACCGCAGCGGCCGCGCCGTCCCCGGTCGGACAGCACATGAGCAGCGAAAAGGGGTCTGCCACCATGCGCGAGGCCAGCACCTCCTCGACCGTCACGGGGTTGCGGAACTGCGCATAGGGATTAAGCTGCCCGCCCTCATGCGCCTTTACCGCCACCTTTGCCAGATGCACGCGGGTGGCGCCGGTCTCCTGCATGTAGCGTCGCGCCCGCATGGCATAGAGCGCCGGCATGACCATGCCGAGATTGGGATCGAGATCGGTTTCAACGCCGGGAATGGTGCCACCCCCAAGCCGGGTCAACTGGTCGATGCCGAGGACCAGCACCGTCTCCGCCCGGCCCGCCGCGATCGCGGTACAGGCCTCACGCAGCGCGGTCGAGCCGCTGGAGCAGGCATTCTCCACATTGGTGATCGGCCGGCCCGTCATGCCGAGATCGCGCAGGACCCGCTGCCCCATGCTGCGTCCCGTGAGCGCGCTGCCACAGAAGACTTCCTCGATGGCGTCGCGCTCGACGCCCGCATCTTTCAGCGCCTTCAAGACGGCTTCCTGGCCGATCTCCTCGAAGGAGCGTTCCGGCATCTTGCAGAAGCGCGTCATGCCGACGCCCGCGACATAGGCATTGTTCATCATGACGACCGCCTACGGAACTTGTAGCTGACGACCTTGGTCCCGTCGCCCCGGGTGCGGATCACGCCTTCGACGAGTTGCACCTTCTCGTCCATACCCAATTCAGCCGCGCGATGCTCGACCTGTCCCAGGAGCCGCACCCCATCGTCCAGATCGACGAAGCCGATCACATAGGGCGTGGGGAAGCCCTTGGGCGCGGCATGAATCTCGGCGAAGCTGTAGAGCGTGCCGGTCGGGACAAGCTCGACGGTCTCCATGCCATCGTCGCGACCGCAGGCATGACAGACGCTCCGGGCGGGAAAGGCCTTCGCCCCGCAATGAGGGCAGCGCATGCCCAGGAGATGCAGCGCACCATCCGCCATCCGCCAGGGCTTCGACTTGGGGAAATATTCGATACCCGGGGACTTGGTAGCTTCTGTACCCTCGGGTTGGGGCGCGGTCATGGAGAAGCCGTCCTCCGCGTTCGAATTGCGCACAATACTTTCAAGGTGCGAACATCGTGCGTCTCTGGTTCGCCCGCTGTCAAGCGAGCGATACCTCAGCGCCGAGACTGAAACTGACCCGCTGCGCGGTCTTGCGCAGAACCGGCAGGTGTCGCTCGAGAAGTTCGGCCACATTGACGCGATTCGTCGGAACGCTGGTGCCGAGCGCGGCCAGGGTCCGCCCGCTGCGGTCGACGATAGGCACGGCCATGGCAAGAAGGCCCTTCTCCAGTTCCTGATCCACGATGCTATAGCCCTGTGCCTGCACCTTCTCCAGGATGCGGCGGAGCTTCTTCGGGTCGGTGACAGTGAACTTCGTGAGCTTCTTGAGCTTGTCCCCGGTCATCAGTTCGGCGAGGCGATCGTCGGGCAGGTCGGCCAGCAGCATTCGTCCCATGGCGGTCGCATAGGCGGGAAGCCGCGAGCCCACGCTCAGGTTCGCCGCGATGATGCGGTTCACCATGACCCGGGTGACATAGACGATCTCCGATCCGTCCAGTACGCTTGCATTGCAGCTTTCCTGAAGCTCGCGCGAAGCATCCTCGGTCGCGGATTGGGCGATTTTCCACCAGGGAAGGCCCGACAGGTAGCGAAAGCCCAACTCCAGCACCTGGGGGCAAAGCCAGAATTGTCGCGCATCGGACCCGACATAGCCCAAACGCTCCAGGGTAAGCAGAAAGCGTCGGGCGGTTGCCCGCGTCAGCCCCGTGCAGACGGCCACTTCGCTGAGCGTCATCCTGGAATTTTCGGGACCAAAAGACAGAAGCACGCTCAAGCCGCGTTCCAGCGACTGGACATACTCGCGATCTTGCGCCTCTCTTACCAAAACCTTCCCCTCATAGGATATTTGTTCGCATATCGTACAAAGAGACCGATATCGACCTCAAGATCAAGCAAGATCCCCCGTCGTCGGAAGACGGAATGTCGAGAAGCCTCGAGCGTTTCGCAACTGCCCAGCCGATCCAGGACAACCCCTCTCATTTTCTCCCAATTGTCCGCATTGTTCGCATTACGAAAAAATGTTTGGATAGCGAGCATAGCGGCAGAGTTCGTACTCATGTCAAGCTGCAGCCAACAGCGACGGGTTAACAAGCCGGAGGAATAGCGGTGGAATTGCGCAATCTGGGAAGATCGGGCCTGCAAGTTTCCGTCGTCGGTCTGGGATGCAACAACTTCGGGGGACGCAGCGATCTCGAAACGACACGACGCGTGGTCTACAAGGCGCTCGACCTCGGCATAACCTTCTTCGACACCGCGGACACCTATGGCAACAAGGGTGGTTCGGAAGACTACCTCGGCCAGGTGCTCGGAGACCGGCGCAAGGACATCGTGCTAGCCAGCAAGTTCGGGATGCCGATGGACGGCCGGGGCCAGAAGGTCGGCGCCGCGAGGCGTTATATCCTGGAGGCCGTGGAGGACAGCCTGCGTCGTCTGCGGACGGATTGGATCGATCTCTATCAGCTTCATCAGCCCGATCCCAACACGCCCATCGAAGAGACGCTGCGGGCGCTCGACGACCTCATCCGTCAGGGCAAGGTCCGCTATATCGGCTGTTCCAATCTTCCGGCTTGGCAGGTGGTCGAGGCGCAATGGACTTCGAAGGAAGCGGGTCTCCACCGCTTCGTCTCGTCCCAGGACGAATACAGTCTCCTGGTCCGCAAGCCCGATCAGGAACTGATCCCCGCGCTTCGGAACTACAGCATGGGGCTTCTGCCCTATTATCCGCTAGCGGGCGGGTTCCTGACCGGAAAATACCAACGCAACGCGCAGTTGCCCGCAGGCGCGCGCCTGACCAACGCGCAACGCCTGGCCGACCGTTTCCTGACGGAAGCGAACTGGCAGGTCGTGGAGCGGCTCGGCGATTTCGCGGCGACGCGGGGCCACGGCCTCTTGGAACTCGCCTTCTCCTGGCTCCTGGCACGTCCTACGGTTGCGAGCGTCATAGCCGGCGCCACCAAACCCGAGCAGCTCGAAGCAAACGCCAAGGCGGCCGGCTGGGCGCTCACCGACGAAGACATGGCCGAGATCGACCAGATCACTCAAGAACCGGGATGATCGATCCGTCACGTCAAAAGGCGTAGCGCCGCAAGCCGCCATCGACGGGGATCACCGTGCCGGTAATATAGCGAGCCCGCGGCGAGGCCAGGAATATCGCGAGATTGGCAAGATCCTGCGGATCCCCATATTCGCCCACCGGGATTTCCTTGGTCGCGGCAAGCCGCTGCTCATCCGTGTAGTTGCGGAGGATCTGCTCGCTTACGATCCGTCCGGGTGCGATGGAATTGACCGTGATTCCCGATCTGCCGAGTTCCCGGGAAATGCTCTTGGCCCAGGCGTGAAGGGCGGCCTTTGCCGTCAGCGAGCCATTGAGCTCCCAGGGTTCGTTCTTCCCGCTGATATTGATGATTCGGCCCCATTTATTCCCGATCATTCCCGGAATCACCCGCTGAGTGACCTGTCTCAGCCTCGTGAAATTGAGCGTGATCGCCTCGTTCCACAGGTCTTCTCCGGCATCTATCGGGAGGGGCCTGCTCGCGCCGGCGCTGTTGACAAGGATATCCACCCGGCCGAGAGCTTCGAGGGCCTTTTCTCCGATCCTTTCAGCTGCGTCTTCGTCCATGAGGTCGGCGACAACAAGAATGGGGGCAGGAGCCTTTGCCGCGGCGATCTCCCGGGCAACTTCTTCCAGCAAAGCTTGCCTGCGCGCCACCAAAGCCAGGCGCACTCCTTCCTTTGCCAACGAGAGAGCAATAGCTCGTCCGATGCCCGCACTGGCGCCGGTCACCAATCCCGTCTTGCCCTCTAAGTTCAAATCCATCTTGGGGTAATATCCTTAAAAACAGACTCGATACGAAGGTATATCCAGGAGGCTCGTCTTCGCGGCCGCCGTAAGGACCCTACCGTTCGTGTCAATGGCACTGGCTTCGCAAGTTCTTTTGTCGATGACGCCCTTTCCAACTCGAATACGATTGACCCAAGTCAAGATCCGCTACGGGTGGCGCTGCTAAACGATAAGCACCTCAACAAGCCCTGGCGACGAGATTCTTGGCATGATGACCATCATAGAAATCGCCGTTTATGCCGTTGTCCTGTCCGGGGGATCGACGCTGAGCTGCATGGGCTTCGACCATGAGCGCGTAAACTGCACGAACGGGTTGTCGGCGGAAATGGTTTCACAGGCGATCGTAAGGTTCTCGGATGGGACTCTGGTAGATCGCGATCAAAACGGTTTCCCCCGATTTAGCAACGGGATCACCAGTTGGTTCGCAAGCGCGGGCTGGCTTACCTTTTCAAATGGCTTAGAGGTGCGGCGCATCACGCCTGATACCTTCCGCTTCAATCAAGGCATTGAATGTCACGTCGATATGCCGAATCTGGTGAGATGCAGCCGCCCGCAGCGTTAGCTTCCTAGACAGCGACTGAAGCCAAGGCAGTACCCGACGCCAAGCGAGGCGTCGGGTTGGGATACGGCGGACTATTTCTCCATCCAGGCACTATACCAAGTGCCCATGGAGGACAGGTAAGTCCCCAAGACGCCGTGAAGCTTCCTGTTGATGCCTGTCTGCGCTTGGTAATCGCGCAGGTCGATGACCGGCAGGTCCTCGGCCACGATCTTCTGGGCCTCGCTGTAGAATTTCGCCCGCTCCTCGTGGGCGGTTGCCCGCTCGGCCTGGGTGAAGAGTTCCTCGACCTTGGGGTTGGAATAGCCCGAGGCGTTGCCGTAGGGCTTACCGATGAGGGCCGCCGCCCACATGCGGGTCTGACCCAGGGCCGGATCGCCGTAGGTGCCGTAGCCGTTGATGGCCACGTCGAAATTGCCATCCGTATAGACCCGCTGCAGATAGGTCGGGATGTCGAGGTTCTCGATGATCACCTCGATCCCGACCTCGCCCCACATGGACTTCAAGGCAACGGAGACCTGTTCGAACTCCGGATAGCCCTGGATCGGCAACAGCGAGACCTTGAACCGCTTGCCGTCCGCGCCGCGCTTCACGCCGGCCTCGTCGAGGAGCGCATTCGCCTTGGCCACGTTGTAGGGATACATCTTCCCGTAGTCGATCGAGGGCTCCCGGGTCCAGGCCACCCGCGCGGACAAAGGCTGAACGCCAGGCTTGCCGTCGCCGAAGTAGGCGTTCTTGATGATGTAGTCGCGATCCATCGCCATGAAGAGCGCCTGGCGCACCCGTTTGTCGTCGAGCGGCTTGTGCTTGATGTTGAAGAACAGCGGCGCCATCGAGGGCGCGATCGCATCATCCATCAGGGCGAGCTTAGGATTGGCCCTCACCGAGGCGTAATCGTTGGTCGCCATGCCGCGGCTCATGTCCACCTCGCCGGCCTGCAAGGCGGCGGTGCGGGCGGAAGCTTGCGGGATGACCTTGGCGATCACCTCGTCGAGATAGGGCTTGCCGGATTCGAAATATTTCGGGTTCTTGACCAACCGGACGTATTGGCCGCGTTTCCATTCCTGGAATTTGAAAGCGCCGGTGCCGATCGGATCGGTCAGGGTCGCCGGGTTCTTCAAGGGATCGGTGCCGCGGAAGAGATGCGCGGGCAGCATGGCGGCGCCCTGCTCGCAGCCCAGCGAGACGAGGAAGGGGCCGAAGCCCTGCTTCAGGGTAATGACGACCTTGTCGGGCGCGGGCGCTTCGACCTTGGAAATGGCCTCACCCGCCCGACGGAAGACCGAGGACAGCTTCGTGCTCACTTCCTCGATCGTGTATTTCACGTCATCCGAGGTGAAGGGCTTGCCGTCGTGCCACTCGGCCTTGTTGAGCAGGAAGGTATAGGTGAGCCCGTCGGGCGAGATGGTCCAGGATTTCGCGAGATAGGGATGGACTACATATTGGTCGGTGAATTGGATCAGGCTCGGATAGATGATGCAGCCGATCTGCTCGTCGGCCACATTGGTCTGGACCGAAGGGTTAAAGGTTATCGGATCGCCCGTAACCGTGAAGATGGCCGTGCCGCCGTATTGAGGCGTCTGGGCATGGGCCTGAGTTCCGACCATTCCGGCCAGGAAAAGCGCGCTTGCGGACCATAGCGCGACTGTCAATTGTGAGCGAACTGGCATTACTGCGATCTCCCTGCAATCGTTCTCTCGTCATAGGCTTTTAGAACTTTGGGATGCTCCCACAGAACCCCCCCGAACTCCACCTCGAAACCAGAGGCCGGCAAGGACGTAAAACGAGAAATCGAATCACGAATAATGTTCAACTAATCCGCGTTGCCTAGCCTCCTCCCATCACGTCCGGCGTGAACGTGACTTCTTCCAAGGGAGGCTTGGCGAATGAGCGAACTCATCGTGATCGACGATAGCCAACTTCGACGGTTGAACCTGGCGATTGCGACCTTCCAGGCCTTGCCCAAGGCCGAGCAGCAGCGGCGTCCCCCTGATCGAGGCGCTGAAAGCCGAGCGCCGCCATCTCGCGGTCTGCGACAGCGTCCTCAGACGGCGCGCGCTGGCCAATCCCCTCGCGGCCCAGGGTCCCAAGGCGCTGGCCGGCAAGCGAGCCTTGAAAGAGATGCTCACCCAAGCGAACGCCAGGCGGGAAGCGGCCTAAGGGGAAAGACCGCCGGAGAAATCCCTTCCCCTTTCGATGAAGCCCAAATCAGAAGGATGAACAACGCGATGCAGAAGCCCAGCTACGACACCGCCGCGAGTGCTTTCGATGTCCATCAGGCGGTCTTCAATTTCATCTGGTGGACAGTGGCGATCGCCGTGCTGGCCTTCTCCGTCTTTAGCTTGGCCTGAGCGATTTGACCCATTATCTCTTCGTTCCAAGGGACGACGCTCCCGCTATGCTGAGAGGGATGGTCATGTCTCCCCTTTCCTGGAACGCCTGTGAGCGATCGAAGCATCCCCTCCCCCGCCGGCCCCGCCGACCGGAATAAGCGCGGCGACGTCCGCGTCCTGGCGCGGCTCCTCCCATTCCTGACGCCCTATCGGGCGACCCTTGCGCTGGCGACCGTCTTTCTCCTGGTCGCGGCGGCGGCCTCGCTCGCCGTGCCGGCCGGCGTCAAGCAAATGATCGACCACGGCTTCTCCAAGGACAACGCCGGGCTCATCGACCGCTATTTCCTGCTCCTGATGGGGGTGTCCCTCGTTCTCGGCGTCTCGACCGCGGGCCGGTATTATTGCGTGAGCTGGATCGGCGAGCGCGTCGTCGCCGATATCCGCCAGGCGGTCTACAATCATCTCCTGTCCCTGAGCCCGGCCTTCTTCGAAGTGACCCGGACGGGCGAGGTGGTGTCCCGCCTCACCACCGACACGACCCTCATCCAGACCGCCGTCGGCTCCAGCATGTCGATCGCGCTGCGCAACGCGCTTTTGGTGTCCGGCGGGATGGCGATGCTCTTGATCACCAGCGCCAAACTGACGGCGCTGGTGCTGGTCGCGGTTCCCGCCGTGGTCGTCCCGCTGATCCTGGTCGGCCGCCGCGTCCGGGGGCTCACCCGCAAGAGCCAGGACCGCATAGCCGATACCAGCGCCTATGCCGACGAGACCCTGCACGGGATCCAGACCGTCCAGGCCTTCACCCACGAGGCCATCGACCGGCAGCGCTTCGCGACGGCGGTGGGGGAGGTATTCGGCGCGGCCATCGAGCGGGTCCGGGCGCGGTCGGCGCTCACGGTCCTGGTGATCGTGCTGGTGTTCTCCAGCATCGTCGGTGTGCTCTGGGTCGGTGCGCAATCGGTGCTCTCGGGCGCGATGACGGGCGGCGAGCTTAGCCAGTTCATCCTCTATGCGGTCATGGTGGCAACCGGCACCGGCGCGCTTTCGGAGGTCTGGGGCGAGGTCCAGCAGGCCGCCGGCGCCGCCGAACGGCTGATGGAGCTCCTTTCCATCGAACCGAAAATCAAGGCCCCGGCGACCCCCGCGGACCTGCCCTCCCCACCCTTGGGCGCCGTCGCCTTCGAAGGCGTCACCTTCGAATATCCGATGCGCCCCGGCTTCAAGGCCTTGAAGGACTTCTCCCTCGCCGTGCAGCCTGGCGAGACCGTGGCGCTCGTCGGCCCCTCCGGTGCGGGCAAGACGACCGTCTTCCAGCTCCTGCAGCGCTTCCACGATCCCGTGGCAGGATGCGTGCTGATCGACGGCGTCGACATCGCCCGCGCCGATCCCAAGGCAGTGCGCGAGAGGCTGGCGCTCGTCCCCCAGGATACAGTCATCTTCGCCGGCAACGCGCTGGAGAACGTGCGTTACGGGCGCCCCGAGGCGAGCGAGGCCGAGATTCATGCGGCTGCCGAAGCCGCTCAGGCCGCCGATTTCATCCGCGCCCTGCCCGAGGGCTATCACACATATCTCGGCGAGCGCGGTGTGGCGCTCTCGGGCGGCCAGCGCCAGCGCATCGCCATCGCCCGCGCCATTCTGAGGGATGCGCCGATCCTGCTGCTCGACGAGGCGACCAGCGCGCTCGATGCCGAGAGCGAGAGGCTGGTACAGAAGGCGCTCGACGACCTCATGGGAAAGAAGACCACCTTGGTGATCGCCCATCGGCTGGCGACCGTGCAACGGGCTGACCGGATCGTGGTCATGGACGAGGGCCGTATCGTCGCCGAAGGGACCCATGCGGAACTCATCGCCGCCGGGGGGCTCTACGCCCATCTGGCCAAGCTGCAGTTCGCGGGTTGAAGACCGATGAATGAGAGATCGTCGCGGTTGTGAAAACAAGATGCCGCAGGGCCGCGACTTCATGCTCCGTTCAATCGCCCGCTACGATTGCTGTTTGCGGTCGTGAGTGAGACATGAAAGAAAGTGTTCGATCGATCCTCAAGCGACAGGGCAGGCATCATGAAAGCGGCGATTTTGAGGAAGCATGGCGGGCCGGAGGAGCTGATTTACAGCGACATGCCCGATCCCGTAATCGGACCAGGCGAGGTCCTGGTCGATGTCTACGCCGCCAGCGTCAATGCCGCGGATAATTCGGTCAGACGGGGCGGCTATTCCGCCCGGCAGCTCACTTTTCCCTATGTTCTGGGCCGCGACTTCTCGGGTGTCCTCAGCCAAATTGGGAGCGGTGTCACCGATCTCAAGGTAGGAGACGAGGTCTTCGGCGTGCTCGATGCGGGTAAAGAGGGCGCCTATGCCGAGAAGCTCGCGATCAAGGCCGCGATCATCGCCAGGAAGCCCCCGAAACTCAGTCACGCCGAAGCGGCGGCGATGGCACTCACCAGCCTGACCGCGATCTGGGCGTTGGAAGACACCGCGAAATTGAAACGGGGTGAAACGATCCTGATCCAGGGCGGCGCCGGTGGGGTTGCCGGCTTTGCGATCCAGCTCGCCAAGCATATCGGCGCCAAGGTGATCACGACCGCCAGCGCCGGCAATGCCGACTACGTTCGCAGCCTCGGCGCCGACCAGGTGATCGATTACAACGCCGAGGATTTCACCAAGATCGTCCATGATTGCGACGTCGTGTTCGACACGGTTGGTGGCGATGTCCAGGCCCGTTCCTACGACGTGCTGAAATCGGGCGGGCGACTGGTTTTCATCGCCGCGAAGAAGGAAGGCTTCGAGCCGCGCAAGGATGTCGAAACCTTGCGTCCGGCCGTCACCCGCGACCGCGCTCATCTGGAGCGGATGGCGGCATTATATGATGCGGGTGCGGTGTGGCCGCCCCATATCACCCGATACAAGCTGAAGGACGCGGCCGAAGCCCATCGCGTCAGCAACTCCCGACACCTGCAGGGCAAGCTAATCCTGGAGGTTCGGTAGAGAGTGGCCTCGGCGTGACATTTATTTCTATCGCCCGTTCCCGACATCGAAATCGATCTCGAATTCGTCGCCCTTCGCCTTGATATAGGCGGCATGCGGCTCGCCGAAATGGCCCGGTATGAGCAGGTCGCCACGCTCGGCGCAGAGGGCGAGGACTTCACGGCGGCTTTCCTTCGCCTTCTCGGCGTCGACGCAGAAACGGCTGCTCCAGCGCCAGAGCGGGATCTGGACGGGGGAGTGGAGGATGTCCCCGATGAACATGGCCCGCTTGCCTTGAGAGAGGAGATCCGCGTGGAAATGGCCCGGCGTATGGCCGGGTGCTGGATGGATCGTGATGGCGTCGCCGACGCTGCCCGAGCCGTCGATCAACTCGGCCATGCCGGCCTCGACGACGGGCAGCACGCTGTCGTTATAGATGTTGCGCGGAACGATGGGCGCCTCAACGTCCTTCGCGACACCCGCCCAGAAGTCATGCTCCGCGCGCGCCATCACGTATTTCGCATTGGGGAAGGTCGGGACCCAGCGGCCGTTGTCGAGGCGCGTGTTCCAGCCGACATGATCCACATGGAGATGCGTGCAGAGCACGAAATCGATATCCTCGGGATTGACGCCCGTTTCCTTGAACCGGTCCATATAGCCGGTATCGAGCATATGGAAGTGTTCCCATCCGGGTCCGGGCCGCGGCTTGTGATTGCCGCAGCAGGAGTCGATCAGGATCAGATGGCGTTCGGTACGCACGAGCCAGGACTGCATGTGCAGCAACACGCTGTCTGTGCTGGGCTCCAGATAGCGTGGCTGAAGCCAGGATCGGTGCCGCGCGAAGACTTCCTCGTCGAAATCGCCGAGGAAGAATTCGGGAGCGGGCTCGGCATGGTCGATCATCTCGAACACCCGGGTTACGCTCGCGGCGCCAATCTGAAATCCGACCATGCCTTTGCCTTTCTTGGCTGCGGTGCCCAGCCTTACGTCTGTTGTAGAGTATAGCTGATCCCGTGCGGGAGTTTGATCCCGTCCCGGAACGCCCTTTTCATTCGTCACAGCCGATCAGCAGAAGTGGCAGGCCACGAGGTGAGATCCCTTCCGTGGAGTGAGCGCCGGGTCTACTTCGCGACAGATATTCTGCGCCAGGGGACAGCGAGACCGGAAGGCGCAGCCGCTCGGCGGGTCGGTCGGACTTGGAACCTCGCCCACCAGGATCTTTGACAGACGATCGCGCTGCAACTGGGGATCGGGAATCGGCACCGAGTTGAGCAGTGCGCGGGAATAGGGATGCAGCGCGCCACGATAAAAGGAGGCCGCGTCCATCAACTCGACGATCCGGCCGAGATACATGACCGCGATCCGGGTCGCCACCTGTCTCACGATGCCGAGGTCGTGGGAGATGAAGACATAACTGACATTGAGTTCCCGGCCGAGTTCGACCAGAAGCTCCGTGATCTGGATCTTGGCGCTGACGTCCAGAGCGCTTGTCACTTCGTCACAGACCAGCACCTCCGGCGAAGTCACGATCGCTCGCGCGATCCCCACCCGCTGCAATTGCCCGCCGGAAAGCTGCTTTGGATAGGCGGCCGCATGGCGGGGACCGAGGCCGACCAAGCCGAGCACCCGGGCGACTTTCTCCCGGCGCTCGGCGCGGGAACCCAGCCCCGCTATGTCGAGCGGCTCCCTCACCGAACGGTGAATCCGGAACCGTGGATCAAGGGCCCCATAGGGATTTTGGAAGACCATCTGCAGCATCCGCCGTGCGCTCTGCTGGTCCCGGCGGTTAAGCGCGTTCATGGCGCGGCCGCGATAAAGCACGCTGCCTCGACTGGGTTCGATCAGCCCGACCATGACCCGGCCGAGCGTACTTTTCCCGCAGCCGGATTCCCCGACCAAGGCGATACTCTCGCCGGGCATGACCTGAAGCGAGACGTTCCGGACCGCGCGCAAGGTGGCCTTGCCTCCCTGCGCCTTCGGCACTTGAAAATCGACGCAAACATCGTCGAGTTGCAGCAGCGGTAAAGCAAAATCGGAGGGAGACGCGGGTATGCTCAAGGATCGGCTCCCGGCATGCGCCAGCAGGCGGCCGCATGCCCCTCAACTGCGTCCAATTCCGGATCTTCCGTCGCGCATATCGGCAAGACGATCGGGCATCGATCTCGGAATGGACAGCCGGAGATGGCTTCGCGCATATCGGGAAGCGCGCCAGGGATGGCGCGCGGTGCCGCCGCCTCGTCATCGACGCGCGTCGTGCAGGCGAGCAAGGCCTGGGTATAGGGATGGCGCGGCGCGGCGAAAACGTCTTGGACAGTGCCCTTCTCGACGATCCGGCCCGCATACATGACGTGAACCCGATCGGCGATGCTGGCGATGACGCCCAGATCGTGGGAGATGATAACGAGGCTCATCCCGCTTTCCCGCTGGATCTCGGAAATCAGGTTGAGGATCTGCGCCTGCACCGTCACATCGAGCGCCGTCGTCGGCTCGTCGGCGATCAGGACCTTCGGCTCGCATCCCACGGCCATCGCGATCATCACGCGCTGGCACATCCCGCCCGACAATTGGTGTGGATAGCTCGAGAGACAGCGTTGGGGATCGGGGATTCGAACCGCTTCGAGCAGCTTTATGGCCCGCGCGCGCGCCTCCTTGCGTCCCAGGCCGTGCCGGGCCTTCAGCGTCTCGACAATCTGGGCCTCGATGGTCAGGACGGGATTGAGCGCGGTCTGGGCGTCCTGGAAGATCATGGCGAGATCCTCCGACCGCGACGACCAAGCCTCGATCTCGGTCAGATCGTTCCAGCTTCTGTCGCCCACCGTGACCGAGCCCGCGACCGCATCGACGAGGGCAGCATCGAGAAGCCCCATCACCGCCAGCATGGCGATGGATTTGCCGCTGCCCGATTCGCCGACGATGCCTAGAACCTCTCCCGGAGCCAAGTCCAGCGACACGCCGTTGACGGCTCTGACGACGCCGAATTTGGTCCAGAGCCGAACATGCAGATCGCGCACGGAAAGAATGGGAGCTGGAGCCCGCGACACGGCTCTTCCTACCCGAGGTCCGGGTCGAGGACATCTCTGAGCCAGTCACCGACCCGGGAGATGCTCAAGGCGGTGAGCATGATCGCCAAGCCCGGCGCGAGCGACACCCACCATGCCGTCTGCAGGTAGTCGCGCCCGGCGTTGATCATGCCGCCCCAACTCGGCGTCGGCGGCTGGACGCCAAGCCCGAGAAAGCTCAGCGACGCTTCGAGCAAGATGACGCGCACCAGGTCGAGGCTTGTCACCACGAGCAGGGGTGCTACCGAATTGGGCAGGATGTGAAGCAGGATCAGCCGCGTCGAAGAAGCACCCACTGCCGAGGCCGCTTCCATGAAGGGCTGGACTTTGATGCGCAGCACGACGGCGCGTTGCACCCGCGCGAAGGTGACCCATCCCGTAAGACCGATCACGAAGCTTAAAATCGCCGTGCTGGTGCCAACCACGGCGATCGTGCCGATGGCGAAGATGATGGTCGGGAAGGCAAGCTTGATGTCCACCAGCGCCATGATGACGCGGTCGAGGAAACCGCCGAAATAGCCGGCGAGAGTGCCTGCGACGGTCCCGAGGCCAAGCCCGATCAAAACGCCCCCCGAGGCGATGATGAGGGTTGGTCGCGCCCCGACGATTATGCGGCTCAGGATGTCGCGGCCCACCGCGTCGGTGCCGGCAAGATGCGCGAGGCTTGGCGGCTTCAAGCGTTGGCCCAGGCTTTGCCTCAAGGCATCGTCGCCGAAGAACCACGGGCCGACGATCGCGGCCAGCAAGACCGCTGCGATCCAGCCGAGATAAAAAAACAGCAGCGGATTGATACGACCCTTCCTGCCGCTCGTACCTGATTTGAGCGAGGCCATCGCCGGCGATGCCGCATCCATCAGACGACCTTGATGCGCGGATCGAGGAGCTGGTAGACGGCGTCGATCGCCGCGTTCAAGACGACAAAGATCAGCGCCGTGATACAGACCGCCGCCTGGACGACGCTATAGTCCCGCCGCCCGATCGCTTCCAGCACCAGGGTGCCGAGACCGGGCCAGCCGAAGACGGTTTCGGTCACGATGGCGCCGCTCAGAAGCGCGCCGAACTGAAGCCCCGCCACGGTCACGATGGGGATCGCCGCATTCTTCAGGATATGCGCCGTGACCAGCCTGCGGAAAGGCAGTCGCTTGGCGCGCGCCGTGCGGATGAAAGGCTTGCCCAAGGTTTCCAACACCTCGGACCGGGTCATGCGCGCAAGGTTCGCGGCCGTGGCGAGCGAAATCGTCACGGTCGGCAGCACGTAATGCGCCAAACTTCCCGCCCCGCCCGTCGGAGCGATTCCCAGCCAAAGCGCGAAGACGAGGATGAGGACGATGCCCAGAAGGAAGGTCGGCATCGTGTTTCCCAGCATGGCGAGGCTCATCAGCACATGATCGAGCGGCCGGTCGCGGTAGCGTGCGCTGAGAAAGCCCAGGGGAAGCGCCAGCACGATGGCCAGCGCCATGGCGGCGGTCGCGAGCGACATGGTCGCCCCGAGCCGCTGGATTACGATCATGATAGCCGGTTGCCCGTATTGGAACGAGACCCCGAAATCGCCCTGCAGGATGCCCGCGATGTAGCGCGTATATTGAACGTAGAGCGGCTGATCGAAACCATAGGCCTGACGCAAGGCCGCGATCATCTCGACCGTCGCATCCGGGGGGGCCACGACCGAGATCGGGTCTCCCGAGAGCCGAAGCAGCAGAAAGACGACGGTGACCACGCCCCACATGATCACGGCAATACGAAACAGTCGCCCGATTAAAAGACCGGCAACTCCCCCTGGCATCATCTCACGGCCCGACTTGCGCCAATGCGTCCTTCCGCAGATCGACCAGGAAATTCGGGCCTGGAGTGAGGTTGAGTTTGGTGTTCACGCCATAGATCATCGACGGTTCGAACAGCAGGATCCAGGGCATGACATCCAGCATGATGTCCGACATCTTGCGGTAGATCGCAGCCCGTTCGGCCTCATTGAAATTCTGCACCGCGCTTGCGCCCATCGCGTTGAATTCCGCGCGGGCGCTCGCATCCGGCACATTCCAGTAATAGGAGAGAATGCCCGAGGGACTCATCGCCCGCCACATCAGACCCGCGGCATCGCCATATTGGGAGGCGAAGTACCCCGCAAAGAGGCCCTGGAACGACTTTGCGGTATTCTTCTGCGCCCGCACCGCGGGTTCGATCACACCGAGCTTGGCGTTGAAGCCGACGTCGCTCCACATGGCGACCAGCGCCTCACCGATTTCCCGGTCATTGCCGAAATAGGCATTCGCCATCGTTTCGTAGAGGATTTCCTGCTTCGCATAGCCGGCCTTCTTCAACAGGCTGCGCGCCTGGTCGGGATCATAAGCCAGCGGCTTTCGGGACGGATCCGCCCCGTTGGACCCCGCCAGAATGGGTTCGTTGAGCACCTTCGCCTGCCCGGCAAGCAAGTTCTTGATGATCGATTCGCGGTCGATGGCAAGGCTCAACGCGTGCCGGACATCGCGATTGTCCAACGGCGCCGTACGCATGTTGACCGGCAGGAAGAAGGCCGAACCGGCGGGCGTCGTCACGGGCTTGGTCGGAGCTAACGAGATTTGCGCGATGCCATCGGGAGAAACGGCGTTGATGATATGCACTTCGCCCGTACGCAAGGCCGCGATCCGCGCCGATAATTCGGGGATCTTGCGGAACGTGAGGGAGTTGACGGGCACCGGCTCCCAGTAATGCTCGTTCTTCTCCAGCACGGCACTCTGGCCAGGGACGAATTGCTTGAACTTGTAGGGTCCCGTGCCGATGGGCTTTTCGAGAAACGCCTTCTCGCCGACCGCCTCCAGGTATTTCTTGGGCAGAACGCTGGAGCCGTAATTGGCCAGGCGCTGCGGCATGAAAGGATCGGGTTCCTTGGTGACGATCTCGACCGTCAGCGGGTCCCGCGCCTTCACCGAGGCAATGACCGAAAAATTGCCTATAAAGAGGGAGCGGGTCGCGGGATCCATCACCCGGCCCAGGCTGAAGACGATGTCATCGGCCGAGAAGTCGTCGCCGTTATGCCACTTCACGCCGCCGCGCAGGGTCAGCACCCAGGTCGTGGGGTTCGTCACCTCCCATTTGAGCGCAAGCCCTGGTGCCAGCGTCGAATCCGGCAGGATATGCGTCGGCGTATCGAAGAGGTTGAAGAAGATGATCTGGTCGACGATGTCAGTTGTCAGATAGGGATCGAATCGCGAAACGGAGGAATTGGCGCCGATAACCACATCCGGCAGGGCGGCAAAGGCTTCCGAGGGGAGCAGCGTCGACATGCCGAGGAACGAGAGGCCTTTGAGGATGGCGCGCCGGTCCAGTTCAATATACCGCTTCGGTCTCCGATTTACGGCGATCTTCCCAACGGCCTTCGGCTCCTCGTTGTCGAAAGTGCTCACAGATACCTCCCGTAAATTTATGACGCCGACGCGCGCAGGGTAGCGGTTTAGAACTCCATCGACGCCACTTCGCTCATGCCCGGAACGTAGATGCCTCCGCGTTTCCCCGCGCCGTAACAATCGTAAAACCAGAACGGCAGCGCTTGCGCATCGGGCGTCACCATCATCAGCCGCAGCAGATGCCGTTTCAGCTCGAAGTCCGGGAAATCCTCATAGGCCGTGCGCGTGTGCAGGACCGTGTGATTGTTCAAAAACTGAATGTCCCCGCGTTCCAGATCCATCGCCAATTGGAAGCTCGTATCTTCGGCAAGCGTGTCGAAAAGATCCAAGGCCTCCCGCTGGAGGGGCGTCAGCGGCGGCAATTCCGGAAACTGCTTGCAGCTTTCGATCCAGGTCCGCGTGTAGTAGCAAATGAACTCGCCCTTGTGGAAATGAAAGACGGGCATCTGGAAATAAGGCCGGGCGCCGCTAGGCACCTCGCGCTGCCGGCTCGTCCAGAAAGGCTCATAGAGCACGGCCAACAAGTCCGGGCGCCGCGCCATGATCTCGTTGTGGATGGCAACCGAGCTGACCATCAGGCTTTGGCCGCCCTGCTTGGCCGGATGGATGCAGAGCAGCCCCACGAGGTCCGATTTGTCGCAATGGAAGCGAAACCGCTCCCGCGTGTTGTAGCCCCGATTCTGCGTGTGAAAGAAGGTTTTCGGCTTGCCGTCGGACGGCGCCGCGGATTCGGATTCCTCGCCGAGATCGATGACATGGCCCAAAAGCTGTCCCCGCGCATTCTGGGACACCGGATATCCGAAGTGCATCCCTATGCCGTAATAGATCGTCGCGGCATCCTGCTTGGAATAGCGATCGATCGGCAAACCGCGCAGAAGAAGAACCCCGTTCCCGTAGAGCACATCGTGCCGCAGCTTTTCGAATGTCTTACCCAGCCTGGCCAACGGGAAATCGAGCTTGCTGCGGATTTGCAGCATGTCCATGTCGTTCTGACGCACAGATTGCAGCGTCTGCTCGAGTTCGCCGATATCGGCTTCCGTGAAGATGTACCGCCACTGGTCGGGATTCTTTTGTATCGATCCCTTCCAAGCGCTCTCGCCCTCGATGGGCTTGCTTGGGATCGTGATCTCGGCCTGCCAGGCGGTTGAAGGCACATCCATGATTAAGGTCTCCGGTTTCGATCGAGTGCTTCCAATATATTCGCCGGGGTTAACCGGATGTCATACCGCCCCCCTGAGCCCCGCCTATCAGGTAGAAGCGGTTCCTCATTTGAGTCCAACATGCTTTTAGATGCAACAGGATCGGGCGCGAGGAGCCGCATCCCCCTGCCTTGGAAGAAGGGGGTATTAGCTATCTAACGGCTAACCGGTCACCCGCCGCCATCCGGCTCGACCGGCAGGATTGCTCATCAACGCCCAGACAGCGGCACCATCACTCCCCGGACGAGCCCGCAGCTTTCGAAGGCCCGACCTCACAGAAGGCTAAAGCCGTTCCGGGACAATAGTGACCGGGCAAGGGGCAATTTCCAGAAGCTTACGGGCGACGCTTCCCAGGATCATCTGAGTTGCCAAACCCCGGTCGCGGTGGCCTACGACGATCAGATCACATGGTTCAGACCGGGCGTAGGCGGCAATTTCCGTCGTGGGATCACCCATCACACGCCAGTGGGATGAAATCTCGATGCCTCGGAACGTGCGGGCGCGACGCTCCGCTCTATCAAGGATATCCTCCGCGTAGATCTTGGCCACGTCGCCGACACTTGTCGGGAGTCGCTCCAGCGCCGCGAGCCGCTCGGAATCGGCGTCGGACATATGATGTTCGGCAACCGTGAAAAGCACGAGTTCAGCATCCAGCCGCTGCGCAAGATCCGCGGCAAAATCAAGTGCGAACAACGAGGCGTCAGTCCCATCCACGGCGACAAGTATTTTTTGCATGACCTGAACCCTCTCACATTCGGCCCATCCGATGCGGGATGAGGGTAAGAGTCTGGGGAACTGCGACATTGATGCAAATCAAGCAGGGACAACTATTTATTTAGGGAATTATATACCTGATTGACCCAACTCTAAATCTGGGGTAATCTCTCCGCACAATTGAGGTGCGGCGATGATCAAGCAATTTTCCAGCCTTCACGAGATGCTCAAGGCGTTCCCGGACGATCAGTCCTGCATTGATCATCTTCGCTCGATCCGCTGGAATGGAGGCGCGTTCTGCCCGCATTGCGGCTCGCTCAAGGTCTATAACTTCTCGGACAATCGGACCCATAAGTGCGGCGATTGCCGGAAGCGGTTTTCGATCAAGGTTGGAACCATTTTCGAGGACTCGAAGATCGGTCTTCATAAGTGGTTTATGGCGATCTATCTCATCACGTCGCACAAGAAGGGTGTCGCCAGCGCCCAGCTCGCGCGGGATATCGACGTAACGCAGAAAACCGCATGGTTCATGCTGCATCGGCTCCGTCACGCCTCGCAAACCAAGTCGTTCAATGCGCCATTGAAGGGTGAAGTCGAGGCCGATGAGACCTATATCGGCGGCAAGGAAAAGAACAAGCACGCCAACAAGCGCAAGCCCGGCAGTCAGGGCGGCGCGCATAAGGCGGTTGTGTTCGGGATGCTGGAGCGGGGCGGCGATCTGCGCGCCCATAAGGTGCGCGACTCCAAGGCAAACACCCTGCAACGGAACATCATTGAGAACGTCGAGGTGGGTTCCAACATCATGACAGACGAGCACAAGGGCTATTGGGGCCTGGACGGGCTCTTCTACAACCATCACACGGTCAACCACTCAGCGGGCGAGTATGTGAAGCATTACTTCATTCATACCAATGGCTTGGAAGGCGCGTGGAGCCTCTTCAAGCGGCAGGTGTACGGCATCCATCATTGGGTCAGCGAGAAGCACCTGGACCGCTATTTGAATGAGTTCACGTTCCGCTATAATCGCCGGGGCGCTAACGAAGGCGAGCGCATGAACGACTTCCTGGGCCGCACGGATGGCCGGTTGACCTATAAGGCGCTAATCGCATGACCGAGAAACGCGACGATCCCGACCACTCGCGCAAGCTCGCGGATATGGCGTTTGGCGAGGCTTTGCAACGCTTCGCTCAGACCAAACCCCAAGAAGTTATGGCCATTACGCCGCTGGCTGCTTCGGACGCAACGATTGATGGCCTAATCAGCGCCTTTGAAGCCGCAGCCCAAACCGACGATGACGGCAATGAATACTGGTTTGCTCGCGACCTGCAGGATTTGCTGGGCTACACGAAGTGGGACAACTTCCTAGCGGTCATCGCCAAAGCGAAAGCCTCGTGCGAGCAAGCGGGCCACGGCTGCGAGGATCATTTTGCCGGCGTCGGGAAAATGATCTCTCTGGGGAAGGGTGCAGAGCGCGAGATAGACGATATCGTTCTCAGCCGCTACGCCAGCTACCTAATTGCGCAAAACGCTGATGGCAGGAAGCGCCCCGTTGCTTTCGCCCAAACCTACTTCGCGATTCAGACTAGGCGGCAGGAGATCGCTGACCAGGAGGCTCAGGAATATCTCCCGCTGTCAGAAGACGAGCGTCGAGTGCTGCTCCGAGACGAGATCAAAACCCACAACAAGCACTTGGCCAGCGCGGCGAAGGATGCTGGCGTCCGAGAAGGACTCGACTTCGCGATTTTTCAAACTGAGGGATACAAAGGACTTTATGGCGGCCTAGATGTGCCTGGGATTCGACGCCGGAAACGGCTTACACCGAAGCAGGCCATTCTAGGCTCAGGACCTATTAAATCAGTTGCTGATTTAACGAACCATTGATTCACTGGTGGCTTCGGGAGGTGCTGCCATGGATGATTTGTTCTTGTTATCAGAGGCGCAGATGCGTCGGATTTCGCCTTATTTTCCTTTGTCGCACGGC
>CANJCB010000039.1 GCA_947473305.1 Rhodospirillales bacterium | reverse complement strand
TCCGTCAGATCGCTGGGATAACGTAGGCCACGCCGGCACGCTGCGCGGCGATGTTCCGGTTTCCACATGAAGCGCCTCCCGTAAAATCTGGCGCTCCAATAGGAATCACATCCGATTCATCCGATTCAACAACTTTCCGGATCGGCTCTTAGGGTTGCCGGAGACCTATCGCGGCACCTACGAGACGGTGATCGAAAAAGGCGGGCAGATGGCGCTGCTCGATCCCGTGCCGCTGCTGGCCATCATGGCTCAGGCGACCAAGCACCTGGGGCTCGGCGTCACCATCTCGACGACCTTCTTGAGCCCCTATCATCTGGCGCGGGTGCTGGCGACCCTCGACATCATCAGCAAGGGCCGGATCGCCTGGAACGTCGTCACCTCGACCAACAATATCGCGGCGCGCAACTTCGGCTTCGATCAATTGCCCTCGCGCAACGAACGCTACGACCGGGGCGACGAGGTGCTGGAGGCCTGCGGGAAGCTCTGGGACAGTTTTGCGCCGGACGCGCTCGTCATGGACAAGGAAAGCGGCACTTTCGCCGACGCCTCCAAGGTGAAGCGGGCGGATTATAACGGCAAATGGATCAAGACCTCCGGCCCCCTGTCGGTCCCGCATTCTCCCCAGGGGCATCCCGTCATCATGCAGGCGGGCGCCTCGGCCCGGGGCCGGGAGTTCGCCGCGCGCTGGGCGGAGGTGATCTTCACGCTCCAGCACACCAAGGCGGATATGAAGGTCTTCTATAAGGAGATGAAGGAGGCCGTGGTCGCCGCGAGCCGCCCGCCGGAGCATTGCGCCATCCTGACCTCGGTCGATCCGATCATCGGCGAGACGGAAAGCATCGCCCGGGAGAAGCAGGATTATATCAACAGCCTGGTCGATCCCGAATTGGGGCTGGCGCTTATGTCCTATCATGTGGGCACCGATCTCTCGCGCTTCCCCAAGGACGAGCCCATCGGGAATATCGAGGTGGAACAGGGGGCTCGCGGCGCGCTCAATGTCATCATGCAGGGCACCAAGGCCCACGGCCTGACCCTGGCCCAGGCGGCTCAGCGCTTTGCCACCAGCGAGATGTGCCCCCAGGTCGTCGGCACGCCGGAACAGGTCGCCGACCAGCTTCAGGACTATTTCGAGGGCGGCTGCGACGGTTTCATCCTGACGCCCACGGTCTCGCCCGGCACTTTCGAGGCCTTTTCCCGCAGCGTCGTGCCCATCCTGCAGAGGCGCGGCTTGATGCGGAAATCTTACGAACATGCGACCTTGCGGGAAAACCTGCGCGCCAATTCCGGGGTGTCTTCCTGAGGCTGGCGGTGTAAGTCTGCGGTGAGTGCGTCATTGCAAGGAGCGATGCGACGCGGCAATCCAGAGACCCTACGGGTGGCATGGCCTGAATTGCTTCGCTTACGCTCGCAATGACGGGCTTCTGATGCGAGAGTTGGGAGGATCGACGTGACGAGCAATTGGTCGAGGGCGGAGCTTGCCTCCCTGCGCGGCTTCATCGAGGCGCTGGAGCCCGACGAGATCCTGCGGATCAAGGACCCTGTGCCCATGGACGACGTGCCGTCCGCGCTTGTCATGGAGCTTGAGAAATCCGGCAAGTCGCCCGTCATCATGCTGGAGAATGTGACGGGTTCGACCATGCCGGTCATGGTCAATCTGCTGGCCGACAGGAAGCGGATCGCGCGGATCGCGGGCCTGGAGGAAAAGGATTTCTATCCCGCCTGGGGCGGCATCCTCGCCAATCCCATCCCGCCGCGCCTTGTCGAAAGCGGGCCGGTGCAGGAACAGGTCTTCCTGGGCGACGAGGCCGATTGCAACAGCCTCCCGCTCGCCCGCCATTTCGCCGAGGACGGCGGGCGCTATATCAACGCGGGCGTGCTCGTCTGCAAGGACCCGGATACGGGGGTGCGGAACTTGAGCTATCAGCGGCTTTGCCTCAAGGGACCGCGGCGCTTCTCGTCGAACCTGGGGTCGCGCGGGGATATCTGGGAGCATCTGAATCGCGTCACCGCCCGGGGCAAGAACCTCGAAGTCGCCATCGTCATCGGCGCGCCGCCCGCCTTCTATCTCGCGGCGGCGGCCAAGGTCGCCATGGAGGTCGACGAATACGACATCGCCGGCAGCCTCATGGGGCAGCCGATGGATCTCGTCAAATGCAAGACCATCGACATGGAGGTCCCCGCCGAGGCCGAGATCGTCATCGAGGGCGAACTCCTCCACGACGAACATGAGGACGAGGGGCCGGTCGCCGAATACACCGGCTATTCGAGCTATAAGTCGACCCGCAACGTCTTCGTGGTGAAGGCGATCACGCGGCGGCACAAGCCCATTTTCATGGATATCGTGCCGGGCACATCGTCCGAGCATCTGCTGCTCGCCGGGATCGGCCGTCATGCCCGCGACTACGCGCGGCTGAAGGAGATGATCCCCGGCCTGAAGGCGATCAACTTCCCCCGCTCAGGGCTGCTCTACCACGCCTATTTCTCCTTCAAGCGGGTTGCCGAGGGCGAGGCGCGGCGGGCGCTGATGCTGCTCTTCGGGCTCGATCCCTATCTGAAGCTCGCCATCGCGGTGGACGAGGATATCGATGTCTTCAACGAGGCCGAGGTCATGTGGGCCGTGGCCACCCGTTTCCAGGCCGATACGGATATGTTCGTGGTGCCCAAGGTCTTCTGCAACCAGCTCGACCCGTCTTCGGTGGATGGCATGAGCGCCAAGCTCGGCATCGACGCGACAGCGCCCAAGGGCTGGAAGGAACACAAGGCCACGATCGCGCCGGAAGCCGCCGAGATGGCGCGGGCCCTGATCAAGGGGATGGGAGCTTAGCGCTCACTTTTCCACCCAGGCATTGGCGAAATCGCCATAGCCCTGGTACTTGCCCCAGAGGTCGTGAACCCGGTTCGACAGCGCGTCGCTCGGCACATATTCCCGCATCGGCAGCGTCGGCAGGTCCTCGGCGAGGATGACCTGGGCCTTCTTGTAGAAGGGTGCCCGGTCTTCGTTGCTGAGCGCCCGCTCGCCCTGCGCAAAGAGCTTGTCGACTTCGGGGTTGGAATAGCCGGCCGCATTGCCGTTGGGCTTGCCGATCTGGCCCGTGGCATAGGTGCGGGCGACGCCGATGGCAGGGTCCCCGTAGCTCGCATAGGACTGGAGCGACAGGTCGAAATCCCGTTCGGTGAAGACCTTCTGGATGAGGGTCGCGTCTTCCAGCGATTCCGAGGTGAGTTCCACGCCCACCGCCTGCCACATGCTCTTCAGCGCAATGGCGACCTGCTGAAATTCGGGATATTGCGTCGCATAGATGGTGAGCTTCACCCCGAAGCGCTTGCCGCCGGCGTCGCGCTTATAGCCCGCCGCGTCGAGCATCGCGTTCGCCTTGTCCTTGTCGAAGGGATACATCTTCCGATAGTCGATATCGGGATTGGCGACCCAGGGGATCATGGTCGGGAAAGGCATCACGGAAGCAAGGCTGTCCCCCGCGAAAGCGAATTTATTGAGATACTCGCGATCCGTCGCGATGCTCAGCGCATGGCGGACACGCTTGTCGTCCAAGGGCTTGCGGCTGAGGTTGGCGAACATGACGGTATTGGTGGGCGAACTGTCCGCCGTGCCGATGGTGAGTTTCGGATCGGCCATCAATATGGTCCTGTCGTTGGACGCCAGGCGGTAGACGAGATCGACCTCGCCCGCCTTCAGGGCCTGGGTCCGGGCGGTAGGCTGGCCGATAACCCGCGCGACGATGGAATCGAGATAGGGTCGCCCCGGTTCGAAATAGCTGCCGTTGCGATCCATGCGGACATATTGCCCGCGTTTCCATTCCCCCAGCTTGAAAGGGCCGGTTCCCACCGGCTCGTTCAGCGTCGCGGGATTGGTCCGGGGATTGGTTCCCTGGAAGACATGGGCCGGGATAATCGCGCCGCCCTGGCGACACTGCTGCGCGAAGAGGAAGGGACCGAATGGCTCCTTCAGCTTAATGACGAGTTTGTCGGATGAGGGTGTTTCGATGGCGGCGATGCGGTCGCCGGCGGCGGCATAGACCGACGAAAATTTGGTGTTCACGTCGATCAGCGAGAATTTCACGTCTTCGGAGGTGAAGGGCTTGCCGTCGTGCCATTTGGCCGCGACCAGTTCGAAGCTGTAGGTGAGCCCGTCCGGAGAGATCGTCCAGCTCTTCGCCAGAAGGGGCGTTAGCTTGTAGTCGACGGTTGCCTGCACCAATCCCTGATAGGCGATACAGCCGATCTGCCGGTCGGGAATATTGGAGGAGATGGCCGGATTGACCGTGCTGGGGTCCTGGGTCATCGTCAGGATCAGAGTGCCGCCGCGCAGGGGCGTTTGTTGCGCTTGGGCGGGGAGAGGGACGGCGGCAAACCCGCAGAGCGTGGCGAGGGCTAGGAACGAAGGACGCTTTGAAGCTCTCATATCGAAACTGCCTTCCCTGTTCGTTGGGGCTCAGGCCCCGTTATTCTGCGAAGAGGATCAGGTTTCCATCCGGATCCTTGACGATGAAGGTCCGAGCCCCCCAAGGCTCTTGCCTGAGGGTTTGGTGAAAGGGGGCGCCGGTCGCCTGGAATTCGCCAAACAGCGGCTCGATGCCTTCCACGGTGACCGCGGCTGCCAGCAGGTCCTCCCGCGCGCGGATATCGCCCACGAAAACCGGCGCGCAGACTTTACGGAGGTTGAGCTTGGCCGCGCCGCGGACCACCTGCCCGTAGAAGGGCGGCTCGCCATAGAGAAAGGCGACCGCGAAACCCAGCTTCCCGGTGAAGAATTCGACCGAAGTCTCGATCTCCGCGACGAAGAGCTGGGGTTCCGCGCCTGTCAGCGAGGCGCCTTCGGTCAGCTCGCGAGCCATTGGGTGAAGCGGTCGGTCAAGGGGCCGAGGTTCTTCGCCTCCCAGGCATAGTCGCTTTCCCAGCAGAGCGGCCGGTTCTGCGGCGAACTCGGCATCTGAGCCGCTTCCGCCGCGCTCATGAACTGGAAGGAATGGGGGTTCATCGGGCCATAGAGCATGCGGCGGGAGAACTCCGCCTGGGGTTTCGCCTGGGCGACGAAATTGACGAACTCCCAGGCCAGTTGCCGTCGCGGCGTGCCTTTCGGGACGATCCAATTGCCCGACCGGAGATTGGCGCCGTTCCAGACGATCTCGATGGGCACCCCGTCGGCGATGAGGGCGCTCGCCCGGGCGTTCCACATGGCCATCATGTCGACTTCGCTGTCGCGGATGATCTGTTCCGATTGCCCGCCCTGTTCCCACCAGACATTGATATGGGGCTTGATCTCGTCGAGTTTCTTGAAGGCGCGGTCGAAATCCATGGGCAGAAGCTTGTCCATCGGCACGCCGTCCGCGAGCAGCGCATAGCCGAGCGTCCGGGTCGCCGCCTTATACATGCCGCGCTTGCCGGGAAATTTCTTCACGTCCCAGAAATCGGCCCAGCTCCTGGGGCCGCCATTGGGAAACTTGTCCTTGCGGTAGACGAGTGGCGTCGCGAGGGTCACGTCGCCGATACCCTGCCCATAGGCCGCATCGGGCCAGAGCTTCTCTTTCTTGACGATGGTCCAGTCGATCGGCTCGATCAGCCCCTCGGCCTCGGCCATCAGGGTTTCCGCCCGGCCGGCGGTGGTGACGTCGAAATCATAGTTGCCGGAGCGCACCTGGGCTTTCAGCTTCGCATAGGAAACCGGGGAAACGCTGCGGACCTGGACGCCGGTTTCCTTGGTAAAGGGCTCGTAATAGGCGACCTTGTCGGCCTCTTCCCAGGAACCGCCCCAGGTATTCACATAGAGTGTCTGATTCTGCGCCCGGACTTCGGCGGGTATCACGAAGGGCGCGGCAAGGGCTAGGGACGAAGCGCCGGCCAGAAAATGGCGGCGGCTATGAGGTGCCTGTCCGGACATGGGGTTCCTCCTTGTGCGACCGCATCCGCGGAAAGGCCCCCCGATCCGCGCCACATCGCTTCTCTGGCTTGGACGGAAGCCTATCCGCTTGCAAGCTCCGCCACAAGCTGGCCGCTGCGCCTTCTATTGACTTGGAGCCCCTGCTGCCTCTCGAATGCGCTTTCTTCGAGAGGGAGACGATAATGATGGACAGCGCAAGGCAATGCGTGAAGGTGGAGAAGGAAGACGGGATCAGCTGGGTCTGGTTGAACCGGCCTGAGAAAAAGAACGCCATGAGCCCGCAGCTTCATCTGGAAATGGATGAGACGCTTGCCGAGCTCGAAACCGATCCCGAGACCAAGGTGGTTATCGTGGCCGGCGCCGGCGGCAATTTTTCGGCAGGGCAGGACCTGAAGGAATATTTCCGCGGCCTCGACCAGAACCCGGCTGGCGCCAAGCGCATCCGCGAGGCTTCCAACCGCTGGCGCTGGGGCCGGCTCTATATGTATGACAAGCCGACGATCTCCATGGTCGAGGGCTATTGCGCGGGCGGCGCCTTCACCCAACTGCTTGCCACGGATTTCGCCGTTGCCGCCGACGATGCGGTCTTCTCGCTCTCGGAAGTGAATTGGGGGATCATCCCCGGTGGCGTCGTCGCCAAGGTCGTGGCCGATTCCGTGCTTTATCGTCATGGGCTCTATTACGCCTGCCTTGGCGAGGCTTTCGATGGGAAGGAAGCGACCCGGATCGGCCTCACCAATTTCTCCGTGCCCAAGGAACAGTTGCGCGAGAAGACCGTCGAACTGGCCAAGAAGCTGATGGCGAAGAGCCCGGCCGTCCTGCGCGCGACCAAGCAGGCGATGCGCATGGTGCGCACCATGGATATCCAGCAGGCCGGGGACTATCTCGCCAATAGGAGCCTCGCCTTGAAGGCTTCGGATCCGAACAAGTCCTATGAGACCGGCCTCTCCCAGTTTCTCGACAAGAAGAGCTTCAAGCCCTTCTTCGAACCCTTCAAGAAGGAGGGATGATCCTGCCGGCTGGCGGCGCCCTTGCCCGGAGGATAGGATAGTAGCTTAACGATCGGCGCGGCCCGCGCGCCCAATGCCAAGGAGGGCTTCATGAGCGGTCACGCCAAGAAGATGAAGATCGGCGTCTGGACTTCCGGCGACGGCGCCCATGTTGCTGCCTGGCGTCTGCCCGGCGACGACCCCCACCGTTCCGCGAAGATCGGCTATTGGACGCATCTCGCCAAGGTCGCGGAGAAGGGCAAGCTCGATTTCGTCTTCCTCGCGGATTCGAACCGGATTCTCTATCACAGCAACCCCAGCGCCATGAGCAAGATGCCGGCGACCCGGGTGTTCGAGCCGCTGACCCTGCTGTCCGCCATGGCCATGGTGACCGAGCATATCGGCCTCGTCGCGACCATGACGACGACCTACAACGAACCTTTCCATGTCGCCCGCATCTTCGCCTCCCTCGACCATATCAGCGGCGGGCGCGGGAGCTGGAACGTCGTGACCTCGTCGAGCGCCGACGAAGCGCCGAACTTCACGGCCGAAAAGCATATGGCCCATGACGACCGCTACGCGCGGGCCAAGGAGTTTCTCGAGATCGTCAACGGCTTGTGGGACAGCTGGGAAGACGACGCCTTCCCACGGGATGCCGAATCCGGCGTCTATCTCGATTACGACAAGCTTCATTATCTCAACTGGAAGAGCGAGCGCTTCTCGGTCAAGGGGCCGCTGAATTCGCCGCGCTCGCCGCAGGGGCGCCCCGTGGTCTTTCAGGCCGGCTCCTCCGACATCGGGCGTGAATTCGGCGCCGAGACGGCGGATGCGATCTTCACCGCCCAGGAGACCTTCAAAAGCGCCCAGGCCTTCTACAAGGACATCAAGAGCCGCGCCGTGAAATATGGACGCAACCCCGACGACATCCCGATCTTCTGCGGGGTGGGGCCGATCGTCGGGAGGACAGTCGAGGAAGCGCGGGAGAAATACGCGCATCTCCAATCCCAGATGCCGACGGACGTGGCGCTGCAGCTTTTGTCGGAAGTGCTGGGCGGGGCCGACCTGTCGAAGATCCCCCTGGACGTACCGGTGACGAGCCTGCCGGCCAGCGATGCGATCCAAAGCCGTCGCGATCTCCTGCTGGCCAAGGCCATCGAGGAGAAAATGACCCTTGTTGAATTGGCGCGCTATGCGGCGGGCGGGCGGGGGCATCGGCAGATCATCGGTACGCCCGAGATGATCGCCGACGACTTCCAGTATTGGGTGGAGAATGGGGCCACGGACGGCTTCATGCTGGCGCCCGCGGCGCTCCCCATGTACCTGGAGGATTTTGTTGAAATGGTCGTGCCGGAGCTTCAACGCCGGGGGATTTTTCGTACGGAATATGAGGGAAGCACCTTCCGCAACGTGCTGGAGATTCCGCGCCCCCCGCATCCGGCGGTCCTGAAGAAATAAGCCCGATGGCCTGACAAGGTTTCCGGCCGGGCTTATGTAAAGACCGGGCTTATGTAAAGAATTGTCTCAGAAAGACGGATCGTGCAACGCAGGATCGCATTAATCCACCTTATGTAACAAATTGTCACAAGAATGAAGGTATCGTAACAAGTTCTTGTGGAGAGAACTGATCTGTAACAGCCCGTTACAGTATTGATACCAGATGTTTCTGTCTTTCCGCACAGTCGGAATGATATCCCTCTTCATACGAATTCAGAATACGAATTCAGATGGAGGGTTCCGATGATTTCCCAAACTCAAGACATCGCCAGTGAAGTCACCGCCGTCTTCCAGGATGCCGCGGTAACGTTTCCGATCGTTTCCGGTGCCACCTGGGCCGATCTTGCGGAGATGATGGAAGACATGGGCGCCGATCACGACGGCGACGCGCTCTACGTTCGCGTCAAATGCACCGCTCCCAAGCGCGCTCATCTGCGCCGCCTTGCCGCCTAGCCTCGATTTAATTCACGCCGTTTTTGCTTTGGAGCATTTGATGTTTCGTATTGGTCAGGACCACGCGCCCGATGGATTTCTCACCTCTTCCAGAGAAGGCTCCTCCATCGTCTTCGCGATGCCCGACTTTGAAATGTCCAGGGGACCCGCCATGTCCGGCCTTGCTCCGCATGGGGGAGAACGCGTGCTGGTGGTCGATGACGACGCGGCAGTCCGGATGCTGGTTTCCGAGATGCTTCAAGAGCTTGGTTTCGATGCCGTCGAAGCGGTCGATGGCGCCACGGCGCTCCGTATCCTGCGCTCTACCCTCCGTATCGATCTCCTGATCACCGACGTGGGCCTGCCGGGCGGGATGAACGGGCGCGATGTCGCCGATGCGGCGCGCGAGATCCGGCCGGGCCTCAAGGTTCTCTTTATTACGGGCGGCTCTGGCAGCGAAGCGACGAAAACGGGTCGTCTGTCGGAAGGGATGAGCATCCTCAAGAAGCCATTCCGGATGGACGAGCTTCTGTCGCGGGTCGATGAACTGATGGCCGGCTGATCGCGTCGCCGTCAGAGGCGCACTTGCGAAATCGCCCAGGCGTCGCAGCGGCGGGCGAGTTCCGAAGCTGCTGCCGCCGGCGCCTTCCAGACGATCTCGTATTCGCAAGGACCGGGCAGGCGGTCGATCAGATCCAGCTGGAAATAGACTCCCCTGACGAGGAGCGCATTGCCGCTCATGGCGATCACATATTCCGATGCTTGCCCAAGCGAATGAACCAGCCGTCCGCTCCAGCCGATCTCTTCGGCAAGCTCTCGGAAGAGAGCGATTTCAGGGGTCTCTCCTTCCTCGATGCCTCCGCCCGGCAGAAATAGCCTGCCCGAGATGCCGCGCACGAAAGCGAAGCATCCGTCGCGGCGCGGGATCACCGCATAAGCGCCGGGCCGCTCCGGATAGGTCAGACCGGGCCGGGGATTCCCAAAAAGGGGGCCTTTATGGCTCATGGCCCAAGATGGTCCAAACTGTACAAAAGCGATCCCCGGAGCAAAGAAAACAGCGATAAACTTTGATGGTGCAGGGGGTGGGAGTGCACGTCGAAGTATTATAGGGGCGCTGGGTTGCGTCTAGTCGAGCTGTATGAAGCTTATGGCCAAGCGTTCCGACCTTGAAGACCGGATAAGGGAACTAACCGAGTCGGTGCAGGCCCGCGACGCCTTCATCGCGACGATCGGGCACGAGCTTCGCAACCCCATGACACCCATTGCGGGTCAAGTCAGCCTGCTGCTTCATCTTGTCCGCAAGGGAAAACCCACGCAGGAGCGGCTGGTCGCCGGGCTCGAGCGGCTGGAATGGCTGATCGAGCTTTATATGAAGCGGGCGACCACCTTGCTCGACGTATCCCGGATCACCACCGGGAAGCTCACGCTTGAATTGACGCCGGTCGATGTGTCCGAGGTCCTCCTTGAGGTCGCCGCCGCTTTGAAGCCCCTGGCCGACCATGCCCGATCCCCGGTCAATGTGGTGGCCCCCGAGGGGCTGGTGGGAAACTACGATCGTCTCGCCGTCGAGCAGATCGTCGAGAATCTTTTTTCCAATGCCATCAAATATGGCGCCGGGAAGCCGATCGAGGCCACCGCGGAAAACGCCGGCGACGCGGTCATTTTGCGCGTGTTGGATCGGGGGATCGGCATCTCGGAGGCCGATCAGGCGCGCATTTTCGATCGGTTCGAACGCGCTGTCGGCCGCGACGAACGGGCAGGGGGCTTCGGGGTGGGGCTCTGGATCGTTTGCCAGCTTGCCGAGGCCTTGGGCGGGAAAGTGACGGTTGAAAGCACCGTCGGCAAGGGATCGATTTTCACCGTTATCTTACCTAAAGCACCGAGGGACGGCACGTGAGCGAACCAAGCAGATCAATGGCTCTTGAGACGGTGCGGAGCGGCATAGGGGGGCTCGACGCCATCCTGCAGGGTGGTTTTCTGAATGGGGGCGTCTACATCGTCCAGGGCGAGCCCGGCGCCGGCAAGACCATCCTCGGCAACCAGCTTTGCTACAACCATGTGGCCCAGACCGAGGGCTTCGCCCTTTACGTGACGCTCCTGGCCGAAAGCCATGCCCGCATGATGGCGCATATCGGCGCCATGAGCTTCTTCGATCCTGAGGCTGTCCCCGATCGCGTCTATTACGTGAGCGCTTTCCGGGTGCTTGAGGAAGAGGGGCTCAAGGGGCTGGTGACGCTTTTGCGTCGTGAAGTGCAGAATCGCAATGTGAGCCTGGTTGTGCTCGACGGTCTCGTCGCGGCGGAAGAGACGGCGGGCACTCCCCGCGAGTTCAAGAAATTCATCCATGAGGTCCAGACGGTCGCGGCCGTGTCGGCCAGCACCATGTTTCTGCTCACTAGCGCCAGTGCCAGCAATATTCCCGTCGCAGCCGAACAGACCATGGTCGATGGCGTCATCGAGATGCGGCTTCGGCTTTATGGCCGTCGCTCCGAACGTGAGATCATCGTCCACAAGCGCCGCGGCGGGCCGTTCCTGGAGGGCCGCCATTCCTTCCTCATCACAGGCGATGGCCTGTGCGTCTTTCCGCGAACGGAAGCCCTGCTGGCTCGGCCAACGCCCGGTGACCGGGCGCCCGCCTTCCGGGTGATGACCGGGGTCGCCGGCTTGGATGACATGCTGGGTGGCGGCTTGATCGGCCCCTCTCCGATGATGGTTGTCGGTCCCCCGGGGATCGGCAAGACGACATTGGGGATCCATTTCCTGGGCGGATGCTCCGCAAAGGAGCCCGGGCTTTTCTTCAGTTTCTACGAGACGAAGGATGCGATCTCGCGACAGGCCAGGCAACTTGGCTCCCCGCTGGCGAAATGGCTTGAGACAGGTGTGGTCGATTATGTCTGGCAGCCGACCACCGACGGATTGATCGATGACGTGGCGGCGCGGCTGCTCGACATCGTCAGGCGGAAAGGCATCAAGCGGCTATTCCTGGACGGCGTCGACGGCTTCGTGGAACTGGCCGTGGAGCCGGAGCGGGTGAAGCCGCTTTTTACCGCGATAACCAACGAGCTGCGGGCCTTGGGCGTCACCGTCATCTATACCCATGAAGACGATGTTTGCGTCACGGGCGGGGTCCTGCCGCTCACCGGCACGCATCTTCGTGGCGCGTCGGGAATCGCGGAAACGATCATTCTGATGCGCTACGCCGAACTTCGTTCGGAACTGCATCGCTTCGTTTCGGTTTTGAAAGCACGCAACAGCCACATTGCGCGAACGTTGCGCCGGTTCGAGATGACGGACCGCGGCATCGTCGTAGAGCCAGACAACGCTGGCGCTGAAGGTGTTTTAGAGGCTTTGCAGAGCGGATTCCAACCGCAACGCGGAGATTGACCTGTGGCGGTCGTTCTGGTGGTAGACGACGAGTTCGGTATTGCGGAACTGATCCAGGCTATTCTGGAAGACGAGGGCCATCGTGTGCTGACGGCGATTCACGGCCGCGCCGCCCTCGCAAGGTTGTCCCAGGACGAACCCGAACTCATCCTGATCGATTTTATGATGCCGGTCATGGACGGCGCCGCGCTGTTTCGTACGATCGCCAACGACCCCAAGCTCAAGCACATCCGTCTCGCGATGATGAGTTCCCTGCCGAGGGAGACTGTCCTCAAGGGCCTGGGCGACGTGCCGTTTCTCCGCAAGCCCTTCCGCTACAAGGACGTGCTGGCGGTTGTCGAAGAGGCGCTGGACGGCCGGAAATAGACCTTCGCGTGGGTGTTCCTTGATCGCAAGGCCCTCCGACGCCTATATACGGCCCCATGCATGCAGCGAAATCGCTCTTCTCCTACCGGCCTTATTGGGCGCAGCGGTTCGGGCCCGCCCCGTTCCTGCCCATGACGCGCGCCGAAATGGACGCGGTGGGATGGGATAGCTGCGACATCATTCTGGTGACCGGCGACGCCTATATCGACCATCCGAGCTTCGGCATGGCGATCATCGGCCGACTGCTGGAGGCTCAGGGTTTCAGGGTCGGGATCATCTCGCAGCCCGATTGGAACGGCGCGGAACCCTTCAAGGAATTGGGGAAACCCAATCTCTTCTTCGGCGTCACCGGCGGGAACATGGATTCCATGGTGAACCGCTATACGGCGGATCGCCGGGTCCGCCGCGACGACGCCTATACGCCGGACGACGAGGGCGGCAAGCGCCCGGATCGTGCCGTCATCGTCTATTCCCAGCGATGCCGGGAGGCCTATCGCGACACCCCCATCGTCATCGGTGGGATCGAGGCGTCGCTGCGCCGGATCGCGCATTACGACTATTGGTCCGACAAGGTGCGCCGCTCGGTCCTCGTCGACAGCAAGGCCGATCTCCTGGTCTATGGCAATGCCGAGCGGGCCATCGTTGAGATCGCCCACCGGGTCGCGAAGGGCGAGAAGCCGAGCGCCATCCACGATATCCGCGGCACGGCTTTCCTCTGTTCCAAGATCCCGGAAGGCTGGTCCGTCCTGCTGTCCGACACCATCGACGATCCTGCCGCCGTCGAGCCGATCGAGCCGGTGGACGACGCGAAGCGGCGCGGGCTGGCGCCGCGCGAGTTCCTGCCCCGCTCCGATCCCGATAAGGTCACCAATATCCACGGCCGCAAGGTGGATGGGGCGGCGCCCGCCGTCACCTGCGCACCGACAGCCGAGGCCGCCACTCCCCCGGAGGAAAAGGCAGCCGGTTCCCCGGCCGAGATCCTGCGGACGGTGGTTCGCCTTCCGGCCTTCGACCAGTTGAAGGACGACAATGTCCTCTATGCCCATGCGTCCCGCGTACTGCATCAGGAGAGCAACCCCGGGAACGCCCGGGCTTTGGTCCAGCGGCATGGCGACCGGGAACTCTGGCTGAACCCGCCGCCCATTCCCCTGACGACGCCGGAGATGGACGGCATCTACGACCTGCCCTATGCGCGCAATCCCCATCCTGCCTATGGCAAGGCGAGAATTCCCGCCTGGGAGATGATCCGCTTCTCCGTCAACATTATGCGGGGCTGCTTCGGCGGCTGTTCCTTCTGTTCGATCACGGAGCACGAGGGCCGCATCATCCAGAGCCGCTCGGAAACCTCGATCCTGCGCGAGATCGAAGAGATCCGCGACAAGGTGAAAGGCTTTACCGGCACGATTTCGGACCTGGGCGGTCCCACGGCCAATATGTACCGCATGGCCTGCAAGGACGAAGAGACGGAAAGCGTCTGTCGCCGCCTCTCCTGCGTCTTCCCGTCGATCTGCAAGAACCTCAATACCGACCATGCGCCGCTGATCCAGCTCTACCGCAAGGCGCGCGCCATCCCCGGCGTGAAGCGGATCCATGTCGCTTCAGGCCTGCGCTACGATCTTGCCGTCCGCAGCCCCGAATATGTGAAGGAACTGGTGACCCACCATGTGGGCGGTTACCTGAAGATCGCGCCTGAGCATACCGAGGAAGGCCCCCTCGCCAAGATGATGAAGCCCGGCATCGGGTCCTACGACAAGTTCAAGCAGCTCTTCGACAAATACGCCAAGGAAGCGGGCAAGGAACTCTATCTCATTCCCTATTTCATCGCGGCGCATCCGGGCACCAGCGACGAGGACATGATGAACCTGGCGATCTGGCTGAAGCGCAACGGCTTCCGCGCGGATCAGGTCCAGACCTTCCTGCCGTCGCCCATGTCGCTCTCGGCCGCGATGTATCACAGCGGCCGCAATCCCTTGCGTCCCGTCCGTCGCAACAGCGGCGAGACGGTCTTTACCGCCCGGGGGCTGACGCAGCGGCGGTTGCACAAGGCTTTCCTGCGCTACCACGATGCGGAGAACTGGCCGGTCCTTCGCGAGGCCCTGAAGCGGATGGGACGAGCCGATCTGATCGGTCCCGGCAAGCACCATCTCATTCCCTCCTGGCAACCGGCCGGGACGGGCGGACAGGGGCCGGCCGGGCGGGGTGGCAGGTTCTTCACCCAGCAGACCACGCAATCCCGCCGGCCGGGCTTCGCGAAGAAGCGGCCTTCGCGATGATCGCGCAATGGCCGTCGCCGCATTTTCGCTGAGATCGGCCGATGGTTCTCGATCTTCTCGCCGGATTGCGCGTGGTCGAATGCTCGGCCTTCGTCGCGGCGCCGCTCTGCGGCAATACGCTGGGCTATTTCGGAGCTGACGTCATCCGGATCGACCCCTTGCAAGGGGGGCTCGATTACCGGCGCTGGCCGGTCAATGCGATGGGCGGCAGCATCTATTGGGCGGGTCTCAACAACGCCAAGCGATCGGTCGCAATCGACCTCCGTAGCCAGGAGGGTAAGGACCTTGCCAGGGCCATCGTCACCGCCCCCGGTCCTGACGCGGGGATTTTCTCGACGAACTTGGCGCCGGCCTGGGCTTCCTATGCCGATCTCTGCGCGCTCCGGCCGGACCTCATCATGCTCTCGATCGAGGGGCATCCCGACGGGCGTTCCGCTGTCGATTACACGGCCAATGTCGAGACCGGCCTGCCCTATATCACCGGGACTGGCAGCACGGACGCGCCGGTCAGCCATTCGCTGCCGGCCTGGGATCTCACCACGGGACTCTACGGCGCGCTGGCCCTGGTCTCGGCCGAGGGGCGGCGGCGTCGGTCGGGGCGCGGCGCTCATATCCGCCTGGCGCTGAGCGATGTCGCCTTCGCGATGATGGCGACGCTGGGCTATACCGGCGAGGTGGAAATCAACGGGAGCGGGCGCGAGGCTGTCGGCAATTATGTCTATGGCACCTTCGGCCGCGATTTCATCACGCGCGACGGCGGGCGCATCATGATCGTCGCAGTCACTTCACGGCAATGGCAGTCGCTCTGCCGCGCCACGGGTCTTGAGGCCGTGATGGCCGAGGAGGGGGCAAAGGCCAGTCTCGATTTCGCCAGGGAAGGGGATCGTTTCCTCGGCCGCGAGACGATAGCCACCCATCTTTCCCTCTGGTGCGGCGCTCGCGGCTTGCCGGAGATAAACGCCGTTTTTGAAGGTACGGGCGTCTGCTGGGGCGCGTATCGATCGGTCACTGAGGCCGTTCGCAACGATCCCCGTTTTGCTGGCTCTTCCGACCTTGTCTTCCAGAAGGTTGATCACGCGGGGGTGGGGAGGATGACGAGCGCCGGTCCAGCCATCAGAATCGAGGACGAAGCGCGCGATCCCATTCCCTCCGTTCCCCTCCTCGGGGAGCATACGCGGGAGGTCTTGAGCGAACTCCTGAGCCTTCCCGATCCTGAGATCGACCGGCTCCGGGACCGGGGGATAATCGCGGAGGCTCGGTGACCTGACCGGGCCGGTTGGAGAGGGGTCTGCGGGCCTTGAGTATGTCCACGGCCTTCCGTCCGATCACCGATCCCTCGTTCCGGGATGAACTGTTCCCTGCAGCGCAGTCCGCTGCGATCTCGTAAACTCCGCGGATGCATCGCAACGGCCGGATGGCAAAGGCTGCAATGACCGAGAGCCAGGACTTCAAGGACCGCCGCCTCACTCTGGGAACCCCCAACCGCCTCAAGATCGGGCTCTTCGGGGCAAATGCTTCCGGTGGCACCTTTTTCACCATGGTGCCGGAGCGCTGGGAGGCGGATTGGGCCGAGAATGTCCGCGTCGCCCAGATGGCCGACGAGGCGGGGGTCGATTTCCTTCTGCCTCTGGCACGGTGGAAAGGCTATGGCGGCCATTCCGATCCGGGAGGGTTCTCCCACGAGACCATCGCCTGGGCGTCGGGCCTTCTGGCGAAAACCCAGCGAATCCACGTCTTCGCCACGGTTCATGCGCCCCTGGTCAATCCGGTCTTCGCGGCCAAGCAATTCGTGACCGTCGATCACATCGGCGAGGGACGCCTCGGGATCAATATCGTCGTCGGCTGGAACGAGGACGAATTCCGGATGTTCGGGGTCGATACGCCGCCCGAGGCCCGTTATCCCTATACGCGGGAATGGGTCGATTGCATCAGGCGGCTCTGGGCTTCTGAGACCGAGTTCGATTACGACGGGGATTTCCTGAAGCTGCGCGGGCTGAAAGGCCGGCCGGCTCCCTATGGCGGCAGCCGGCCGATCCTGCTGAATGCGGGCATGTCGCAGATCGGCCAGAGTTTTGCGATAGATTGCTGCGACGGGCTTTTCACGACCCCTCCCAAAGCCGAATTCTCCGACGCTTTCACCCAGAACATCGCCGAGGTGAAGCGCCGTGCCGCGAGCAAGGGCGTGGCCTATCCGGTCTATACCTATGCGATCGTCATCTGCCGGCCGACCAAAGGGGAGGCCGAGGATTTCCACCAATATTGCCTCGACAACGCCGACCTGCCCGCGGTCGACAAGATGCTCGCGACACGGGAACAGGCCGGTGTGGAACTGCCCCAGGATCTGCAGGAGCGCCGGATGTCGCTCCTCAAGAGCTTCGGCGGCGTCCGGCTGATCGGCGATCCCGATTACATCGCGGGCGAATTCGCGCGCATCGCTGCCGCGGGCATCGACGGGGTCGCGCTCATCCTGGTCAATCAGGCGCGGGAACTGCCCTTTTTCCTGGCGGAGGTGGAACCGAGGCTTCGGCGGATGGGGCTACGTGGGTGAGCCCCATCCCGAAGGCCGGCTGATCGTCAATGGCTGATCGTCAATCCCGCCAGGCGTCACGCCAGGTGATCAGGAACTGCTCGTCCTCGATTCCATGGACCTTGCGGGACATGCCGTCCCACCAGGCGCCGTCGCGAAGGGCTATCGCCGGCAACTCGTCGGCCAGGATCGCCTGGACCTTCTTATAGGCCGCGCCGCGCTGCTCGCGGGTGACGCCCTGCTCGCCTTCCTCGAAGAGCTTGTCGACGGCCGGGTTGGAATATTCCGAGCCGTTGCCGAAAGCCTTGCCGATCGAGGAGGTGATCCAGGCCCGCGCCATGCCGAGTGCCGGATCGCCGAAGCTCGTATAGCCGTTCATGAAAACGTCGGCGTCATAGTCTGTGTACATCCGCTTCGTCGCCGTGGTGCGGTCTACCGCGTCGATGGTGACGTCGATACCCAGCGTCTTCCACATGCTCTTGATCGCCTGGGCGACGATGCCGCCCTCCTTGTCGGTAGAGGCGATCAGGAAGGTGAGCTTGAAGCGCGTTCCGTCCGCGCCCCGCTTCATGCCCGCCTCGTCCAGCATGGCATTGGCCCGGGCGGGGTCGTAGGCGTACATCTTGCGATAGTCGATATCGGGATTGGCGGCCCAGGTTATCCCCGCCGGGAAGGGCATGGTCCCCACGGTGCCGATGTCCGAATAGGCCGAATGGATGATCAGGTCCCGGTCGATCCCGACGAAAAGCGCCTGCCGCACCTTCTTGTTATCCAAGGGCTTATGCTTGACGTTCAGGAACAGGAAGGTGATGCCAGGCGGCGTCGGTGACCGCACGACTTCCAGCTTCGGGTCCGCCTTGACGATCGGAAGGTCGTTGAGCGCCAGGTAGTAGTTGGATACGAAATCGACTTCGCCCGATTGCAGCGCCGATGTGCGGGTCGCGGGCTGGGGGATGATCTTGGCCACGATCTCGTCGAGATAGGGCTTGCCGGGCTCGTAATAGTTCGGGTTGCGGGCGAGGCGGATGTGATCGCCGCGCTTCCATTCCTTCAGGAGGAAGGGTCCGAGGCCCACCGGCTTCGTGGTGGTCGCGGGGTTCTGCAAGGGGTTGGTGCCCTCATAGACATGTTTCGGCAGGATGGCTCCACCCTGCTGGCATGCGAGCGAAACCAGGAACGGCCCATAGGGAGCCTTCAAGCGGATCACCACCTTGTCCGGGGCCGGTGTGTCGATCCCGTCGATCATCCGGCCGGCGCCCGCGAAGACCGCGCTGTATTTCGTGCTGATTTCGAGGAGCGTGTATTTCACGTCCTCCGAGGTCATCGGCTTGCCGTCCTCCCAATTGGTTTTTACCAGATCGAAGGTATAGGTCAGCCCGTCCGGGGAAACCGTCCAGGACTTCGCCAGCATCGGCTGCGGGTCGAGCTTGGCATCCATCCGGGTCAGGCCCTGATAGATGACGCAGGCGATATGCCCGTCCTCGTTGTTGCTGCCGATATTGCGGTTCAAGGTGCCGGGATCGCTGGCCAGCGCGAAGACCAGCGTTCCGCCGCGTTTCGGCGTCGCGGTCTGCGCGGCGGCCGGCAGGGTCGGGGCGATCAGAAGGAAGGCCGCCATCGCAATCGAGAGGATGGAGGCGGAACGGCGGAATATGCTCAAGCTGGTCTCCCTGACTTTGTTCGGAAGGCATCGGCTGCTGCCGTGCTTCTCTTGTCCGCTTTGGATGCGCTGATCGAAGCATCCAAAGCGGAGGCACGGCAAGACTTTTCGGGAGTTAATGGGGAGTTACTGGGAAGGGAGGGGGATCAGGCGGGAGTTTTGCCCCCGTATTTGGTCTCCAAGATGTCGGTCGTCAGGAGCTGCTTCTCCAGCGCGCGCGCTTCGTCGTAGCCCATCAATTTCATGATGTCCTCGATGCCGACGAGGAGATCCGGCCGGTTTTGCGGCTCCCCGGTCTCGATCACCTGCTTCATGACTTCGAGCGCCATGGTCATGCCCTTTATGGCGGCGGCGGGAAGCATCCGGGGTAGGCTGACGCGTCGCACGCCGAGCGCTTTCAGGCGGGGCAGGGGCATCAGAGGCGTCGTGGGCCGCTCCCTTATGCCGAAGCCCATGTTGATGGTCAGCACCCCCGCCGCCTCCACCAGCCGCTTGATGTCGTCTTCGGTGCGGACGGCGTCGGGGAAGATCATATCCGCGCCCGCCGCCCGGTAAGCCTTGGCGCGGCGGATGGCGCCTTCGACCCCTTCCACCGCGATCGCATCGGTGCGGGCGATGATGAGGAAGGCATCGTCCTGGCGGGCAAGACAGGCCGCTTCGATCTTCTTGACCATCTCCTCGAGTGGGATGACCTCCTTGCCCGGCATATGGCCGCAACGCTTCGGGCTCACCTGGTCTTCGATATTGATGCCGGCGGTTCCGGCTTCCTCGAACATCTTCACGGTGTGGAAGACGTTGATGGGATTGCCGTAGCCGGTGTCGGCGTCGCAGGTGATGGGGATGTTGACCGACCGCGCGATGTTGCGGCAATGGGCGACATTTTCCGAAAGCCCCATGATCCCCATGTCGGCGATGCCCAGGATCGAATTCGAGACGGCCGCACCGCTCGTCGCCCCGCATTTGAAGCCCGCCGCTTCGACGAGGCGGGCGCTGTAGCCGTCATAGACGCCCGGCGAGACGATGAATTCGCCGGAATTGAGCATTGCCCTGTAAGTCTGCGCTTTGGTGGTCATTGGGTCCTCATTGCATGGTTCATTCGGATGGCCCCCACTTTTCGACCTTCCATTACCTCAAGGGTTAAGGATCGATCCTTGCCGTCGCATGGCCGGTGACGACTTCCTTGCCCTCCTGGTTGGTGGTGACGACTTCCAGGTCCGCGTAATGGACGCCGTTCTCTTCTCGAATGGCGGTTACCGTCGCCCTGGCGTCCAAGGTATCTCCCGGCCAGACTTGATTGGTGAAACGAACGCCGAATTTCGTGAGGCGGCCGTCGCCCACATAGTTGGTGAGCATCTTTCCGGTGAGGCCCATGGTCAGCATGCCATGGGCGAAGACGCCCTTATAGCCGGCGACCTGCACCGTATAGATCTCGTCGGTATGGAGCGGGTTATAGTCCCCGGAGGCGCCCGCATATTGGACAAGCTGCGTGCGGGAAAGGTTCTCCACGACACGCTCGCGATGGATGTCTCCAACCTTCAGTTGGGAGGCCTGCAAGGCCATCGGTCTGGCTCCTTAGCTCTCGACCGGACGCTCGGTCATGACCCCCACGCTGCGCGCTGTGATCACGAGTTCGCCGTTCTGGTCCCGGTATTCCTTGATCCTCTCGCTGAACAAGAGCTTTCCCGCCCGTTTGCTTTCTCTTTCCCAGCTTTCCCCGTCCCGGACTTCGACCGTGAGCACATCGCCCGGCCGGAGGGCGCGGTGGTATTCGAATTCCTGCGAGGCATGGAGGCCGCCGGTCCCGCGCTGCGCCGTGCTCCCGGTCGGTTCGGCGGCCGAGCCGAACCAGGGTTCGCCGGGCTTGGGTCGGAGCGGATAGTCGGGGTCGAATTGCGCGACCGCCTGGGGAAAGGTCGGGGGCGCGATGATGCCGCCGACTTCGGTCCCGGCCGCGGCCGTCGGATCGTGATAGACCGGGTTGGGGTCGCCGATGGCGCGCGCGAACATCATGATATGGGTGGCTTCGACGGGAAATATGACTTTCGCCATGGGAGTGCTCATTGCCGGGTTGGTCGATCCCGGCAGTTTATCCCATTCCCGGATCGGGTTCCGCAACCGATACGAATTCCACCGATTTACGCCGGAGTTCTATCGAGCCATTCTCCAAAGCTGCGCAGAGTTTGATCCGATCTACATACCTGGGCAGGAGAAGTCAGCTCAGTAGATCGGATGATTTTGGATAAGTTTATTATGAATGCAAGTCTGCTTCACTATATTCGGTGTATTATAACTGTGAATATGATCCGTTGATGAAAAATTAGATGCAATTAACTTGAAAAATATAGGGCCTCACTGTAAAAATTCAACCCATGCGCGTACTCTGTATTGAAGATGAGCAGATCGCTGCAGAGCTTGTCAAGGAAGGCCTTGGCAGCCTCGGTTTCGTGATCGACAATGCGACCGATGCCGAGGAGGCGGAGGCGGCCCTGGCTGCTGTCTCTTATGACGCGATTATCCTGGACCTCGGGCTACCCGGCAGGGTTGACGGGCTTACTTTCCTGAAGCGGCTGCGAGCCACCAAAAGCGTCCTTCCCGTCCTTATTCTTTCGCGCCGTGGATCGGAAGTCCAATCGCGCACCGCCGGCCTCAATGCGGGAGCCGACGATTTCCTGGCGAAGCCTTTCGATCTCGATGAATTGGCGGCGCGCCTGCGGGCGCTTCTCCGGCGTCCCGCGGCCCTCATGGGACCGCAGCTTGTCTGCGGCAATGTGGTGATGCGGCCCGACGAGATGGCGCTTGAAGTCGGGGGACAAACCCTCGAACTGCCTCGCCGGGAATTCGGGATTCTGGCCCATCTGCTGCGGAACGTGGGCCGCCCGATTCCAAAATCTTCGATCTTGGACAAGCTTTACGCTTTCGGAGAGGAAATCGCGTCCAATTCCATCGAGGTGCAGATGCATCATCTCCGCAAACGCCTTGCGGCCATGGGCGCCACTATTCGAATCGAGACCCAGCGTGGCATCGGCTATGTCCTGATGAAGGACGAAGGGCCGCCCGGCTGATCTTGCGTCGAGAGTAGGTTTGATAATTTACCCGTAATTCTGGCGTGTCGTCATTTCCTGGCGAGACCGGTCGCCGGATATTCCGAAATGCTCGGCCCGGTCTCCCTCTCGGTGGCGAGGCGGAAGCGATGGGGCTTCGAGCCGGAAAGGTAGGGTAGGGCCGTGGAGCCTGGATTTTCTTCCGTTTTCGAGCTCGAACCGACCTTGCGACGGATCAATGGCAATGTCGCGCTTCTCAAAAAACTGATGGGGTCCTTCGCCAGACATTATCGCACGATCGGTGATGACCTCGCGGACCTTCTGCGGCGGCAAGACTATGCGGGGGCCGAAATGCTGTGCCATCGGCTGGCCGCGGCGGCGGCCCAGCTTGGCGCGATAAAGCTGTCCGAGACGGCGGGAAACGCCGAGCAGGCGCTCAAGGATCGTTCCGTGGCGGATATCGATAGGCTTCTGAGCGAAATAGAGCGCCTCGTCGCCCAGGCTACCGCCGCGGCGGCCGCCTATTCGGCGGCGCCCTGACGGTCTGGCGGAGCGCTCTCGCCCAGCAAGGTCGCCACGGTTCTATAAAGGTCTTCCGCATTGATCGGCTTGGGCAGATAGCCGTTGCATCCTGCGGCGCGCGCTTCCTCCGCGCCGTTGTCGCGAAAACTGGCCGTCGCGGCGACAATCGGGACGCGCCGCGTGGACTCTGCCTCCGCCAATCGGCGCGTCACGGTGTAGCCGTCCATTCCAGGCATGTTCACGTCGAGGATGACCAGTCCCGGCGGTTGGCACAAAGCCTCGGCAAGACCGCTTTCGCCGTCCCGCGCCGATCGGACGGCGTATCCCCGGGCAAGGAGCAGGCTCGACACGAGCTCGACCATGAAATCGTCGTCGTCGATCAGCAGTATGTCGCGCGCCACCGCCTTCTCCCTCGATCCCCGGGCCGGCCGCGAGGATAGGACCCACCCCTCTTCGGCGATATCCAAAAAATCTGCCGGACCGCCTAGAGCCGGACCCATCCCTCGGGCGGGGTCTTGCCGGGATGGACGGTTCGGCAACTCGGGCACGTCCGGGCGTCGTGGTTTTCATAGAACGCGCCGAACAGCGGAGGCAGGTCCTTGACGATGCTGCGCAGCTTCAATTCGACGCGATGGACCAGGGCCTGGCATTGAAAACAGTACCATTCGAAGGCATCGAGCTCCTCCTCCTGGCGTTTCGGCTCGATGACCAGGCCGATGGAGCCTTCCTGCGGGCGCTGGGGCGAGTGCCGCACATGATGGGGAAGCAGGAAGATCTCTCCTTCCCGGATCGGCACGTCGTAGAAGTTGCCGCCCTCCGCGACCTTCAGCAGCATGTCGCCCTTGAGCTGGTAGAAGAATTCCTCGCAAGGGTCGTCGTGATAGTCGGTGCGGCTGTTGGGCCCGCCGACCACGGTGACCATGAGATCTGCGTCCTCCCAGATCATCCGGTTGCCGACCGGCGGCTTCAGGAGATGTTTATGCTCGTCGATCCAGCGCGAAAAATTGAAGGCCTTGAGCCTGCCCCCGGTCATTGAGCGGCTGCCGGAATCGGCGCCTTGATCCCCTTGAGCCCGCAGCTTGTGAAAGCTTCTCGAACCTTCGCTTTTTCGGCCTCGGTCAGTTCCAGCATGGGATGGCGGACGCGGCCGCCGGCCTGGCCCAGAAGTTCCTGCCAGTATTTGGCATGGGCATGGGGCTTTTCCGGGGGCTGGGTCCGCTTGATGGCGTCGCGCACCGGCTCCAGGCTGTCCCGGACGGCGCGCGCCTTGGCGTGTTCCCCCTTGAAGGCGAGGTCGGTGTAGTCGCGCATCCGGCGGTCGGTCCTGGTCTGCATCAGGAAGGGCGGATTGGAGCAGAGATAGAGCTGCCAGTTGAGCTCGATGATGTTGTCGAGCCATTCCTTTTCCGAGGAGGTGCTGACGATGAGCCGGTCGCCGGCCATGCGGGTCAGCCGTGCGTACATCTCCCGCGGCACGCTGTATTTGATCGCGACGACATTTGGGATATCGGCGATCCGGGTGCAAAGCTCGGGCGACATCAGATAGCCGCTGTCCGGGTGGCTCCAGAGCGCGATGCCGATATCGACCTGATCGGCGATCCGCCGGTAATAATCGAGCAGCGTCTGGTCCTGGGCGTTGAGGAAATGCAGCACGGGAGCATGGACGACGATGTAATCGCCGCCGATCGCCTGGGCGTGCTTCGCCAGGTCGATCACCACGTCCATGTTCTGGTCGGAGCAGGAGAGGATCGTGTTGAAGGGGCTCTTGGCGCCGGTTCTGCGCGCCTCGTCCACGGCGATCTCGAAGGTGCGCTTGCGCTCCGCCACCGACATCGAGAAAAATTCGCCCTGCTTGCCCGAGACGAAGACGCCCTCGACGCCGAGATCGTCCGCCCAATGTCGTAGGTTGCGCCGGAAGCCCGCTTCGTCGATGGAAAGATCCTCGGCGAAGGGTGTCTGCGCAGCCGCCCAGACGCCTCTCATATGGAGCCTGGCATAGGATTTGGCGTCTTGCTTGCGGTAGTTCATGGCCAGGGCCTCTCGCTTGCTTATGGCCTCGTCGCCGATGAGTCGGCTTCAGTCAGAGGATAGCGCTCCGGGCGGAAAGCATAAGGGACAAAAGGTTGCCGGTAGACCTCCACCGCGTTCGCGGCTTCGGGGAGGGAGAGCAGCAGGTTCATCAACCGCTGCTCGCGCTCGGGCAGCGCACCTATGTCGAATTTGTCGAGATAGGTGAGCGCTTCTTCCGCCTGGGCCATGACGGCGTCGTAGAAGCGCTTCAACTCCTCCATATTGCTCGCAATGCGCTGGGCCGCCCGCTCCGCCGCCCGCGGTTTGCTCCAGGCGGCGACGAAGGGTTCGAGGGCTTCGAAGCCTGGGGGTAAGCTGCTTTCGCTCATCGCGACATCTCCGAAGTCCAGGGGCCGGCATAATCGGCGACGACCTTGTTGAAATGCTGGATCGCGACCTCCTCGTCCTGGAGCACCCATTTGGTGATCGCGCCCGACTTCAACCCCGCCTGGGACCGCTCGGAGACATTGCCGTCCTCCAGCATGATGTCCCGGCTCGCGACCCGGGCGTATTCCTGGAAGAACCTTTCGCTGGCGTTCTTGGCCTTGGGGTAATACATCCGCGATTCCCACAAGACGCTGTCCACGCCGAGCGGCCAGAAGAGGTGCCGGAACCAGGCCCCGTTGACCACGTTGAGCTGGAAGTTCGGGAAGATGTTGTTGATGTTGAAGGACTTGTGGAGCTTCCACCACTTGTCGCTGTTGACGACCGAGGCGTCCTTCGAGGAACGTCCCGCCCGGAACGCGATCTCGCCCGCCTTGGTCGGCTTCTGGTCCGGGCTGCGATAGAGCGAGATCCAGCGGTGCTTGTCGTGCAGCTTGATATCGAAATTGTGGCTATAGGGGTTCTCGTTGGTGACCGCCCGGGTCCGCGCCCCGGCATGAAGGGCCTGGGTATGGTAGTTCTCCAGGAAGCCGCCCATCAGGACCTTCCAGTTGCAGCGCACCACCGCCTTGTATTCGTAGAAATAGGGGGTGTCCTGGAAGGGGTAGTCGGTCAGGCCCGTGCCGATCTCCCCGAGATATTCCTTCAGGGTCTCGCGCGGGTTGGGATCCATATGGATGAAGATGAAACCTTCCCAGATATCCGTCAGGACGGATTTCAGGCCTAGTTCTTCCTTCTTCAGGTCGTAGAAGTTCTCCTCGTCGGGAACCCAGCTGAGCTTGCCCTCGAGATCGAAGGTGAAGCCGTGATAGGGGCAGGCGAAGGCGTTGACCTTGCCCTTCTCTCCGCTCTTCTCCCAGCAGATCGCCGCGCCCCGATGGGTGCAGACATTGTGGAAGCTGCGGATCTTGCCGTCACGCCCCCGCACCACGATGAGCGTGGCGTCGCAGGTCGGAATGTCCTTGATGAAGAACTGCCCGGCTTCCGGGATTTCCTCGACCCGTCCGACCATCAGCCAGACATGGGGCCAGAGTAGTTTCCGTTCCCGCTGGTAATATTCCTCCGACATCATCGGTCCCGTGGGGATCTCGCCGGGCTTTCCCAGTTCCGGATGATCGCGGAACCAGCGTTTGGTCTGGCGCCAGGATTTGGGATCTTCGGTCGGAGCAGAACTCATCGCCTTCGTCCTCCAGGCCGCTGCGGGCGTCGGAATGCGCCGCTTTAAATGAATCGGTCGCCGAGGATCATGTGCCAGCGAAACAGCGCGAACAAATGAAAATGGATCAAGTAAGTATTCCTATGTGGAATAGTAACGCAGGTATTCCTGTAGCAAATTTCATTGACTGATCCCGCGCGGGTCTGTTCACATATTTCGAGCAAAACCGCTCGCGACTGGCGAGCTCCAATAATCAAGAGCAGGGGGCGAGATGACGAGTTCCCATCCGACGACAAGCCGGCGTTCCATCCTCAAGACGGGGGCGGCCCTTGCCGGTGCGATCGCAGCCCCCGCCGTGCTGCGCGGAGCGGCAGAGGCCCAGGAGAAGATCCTCTACGTCAATACCTGGGGCGGCGGCTGGACCGCGGCCGAGGACGAGGCCTATTACAAGTCCTTCACCCAGGAGACGGGCGTCCAGATCAAGGCCGTTTCGCCGGTTTCCTTCGCCAAGCTCAAGTCGCAGGTCCAGAGCGGGACCTATGAATGGGACTGCTCGACCTTCAATTCCGCGGAACTGATCCAGGCCGACAAAGAGGGCCTCGTCGAGCATATCGACTGGTCGGTCGTTGATCGTTCTGCGCTCTATCCCAAGGGCGGGATCTTCAAGGACCTCGCGGTGGTCACGGCGGTCCTCTCCTGCAACCTGGGCTACCGGAAGGACAAATTCCCCAACGGCGGCCCGAAGAACTGGGCGGACTTCTGGGATGTGAAGAAATTCCCCCAGAAGCGCGCCATGTGGGATCGCTCCTATACCTCGATCGCCTTCGCGCTCCTGGCTGACGGCGTGACCGTCGACAAGCTCTATCCCCTGGATCTCAACCGGGCTTTCAAGAAGCTCGACGAGATCAAGCCGCATATCAAGGTCTGGTACACCCAGGGCGGGCAGATCGATCAGCTCGTCCGCGACGCCGAGGTCGACATGCTGCCGGTCTGGGGCTCCCGCGCGCCGCAGCTGATCCAGTCCGGCGTGCCGCTGGAGATGGTCTGGGAGGGGGCCGAGGCCGTCGCCACCAATTGGTGCGTCGCCAAGGGCACGCCGCGCGCCAAGCTCGCCTGGCAATTCGTCGCCTCCTGCGCCAAGCCGGAACGCCTCGCCAAATTCTGCGAAAAGCTGAACTACGCCTACGGGCCGATCGATCCCAGGGCGCTCGATTTTATCAAGCCCGAGTTCGTGCAGTCGATGCCCACGACGCCGGAGCATGCCAAAATCGGCTTTTTCCACGATGCGGACTGGCTGGCCGAGCAGTTGCCGACCCTGCGCGACCGCTGGAGCCAATGGCTCGCGTCATGAAGCTTTAAGTCTTGGAGGAACTTGCCAACAAGCTGACCCTCCGCCACCTCCGGGTGGTCATCGCGATTGCCGACGAGAACAGCATGATCCGGGCTGCCAAGCAGCTCAACATGACCCAGTCGGCCGTCACGAAGTCGCTCCAGTCGGCCGAGTTCCAGCTCGGCGTCCTGCTCTTCTCCCGCAAGAGCGGCGGTCTTGCGCCGACCATCTACGGCGAGGCGCTGATCGCCCAGGCGCGGCTCATCACCTCGCAGCTCGACCATGCGGCGCAGGAGATCGCCGACCTGCGCGACGGGACCGGCGGGCGGATCGCCATCGGGACCTTGCTCGCGGCCTCGCCGGTCTTGCTGCCACGCGCCATCGCCCTGCTGCGACAGAAGCGGCCCAAGCTCGTCATCTCGGTAATGGAGGGCACCGACGATCTCCTGATCCCGGCGCTCCAGGCGGGCAAGCTCGATTTCATCGTCGGCCGGATCCCGGATTGGCGTCAGCGCAGCGATCTCCAGCAGGAGGTTCTCCTGACCGACAAGGCCTGCATCGTCGTCCGCCCGGGCCATCCCCTGGCGGGTCGGAAGGATCTCAACCTCAAGGATCTCCTGAAGTGGGACTGGATCCTGCCGCCGCCGGAAACGACCCTGCGCGGACAGGTCGACCGGGCCTATCGCGAAAACCATCTCGACCCGCCGGTTCCCGTGGTGGAGAGCATCTCGCTGCTGATGAACCGGTCGCTTCTGCTTCATACCAATTATCTCAATGTCTGGTCCTGGCAGGTGGCTTCCGAGGATGCGGCGGCGGGCCGGATCGTCATCCTGCCGGTGACTTTGCCCTCGGCCAGCAGCCCTGTCGGCATCACCTCCCGCCTCAACGCGCGCCTCTCGCCCGCGGCCGAGATGCTGGTCCAGACCCTGAAGACGGTCGCGGTCGAAATGGAGGCGGGCGTGACCCGGCTTTCTATTCCGCTGGGGACTAGGGGCCAGAAGTAAATTCAATTGTTGGAGTTTATGCCGCTCCTCATGATCCGCGCTCTCCAAACCGGCCCCCGATCCGGCGGAGCCGAGGCACCCCAGGCATCCGGACAGAGATGAATTTCAGCAGTCGCGAGTCCATGCCGGCTCGGCAAGGGAGCTTCGGCCAGCCGTTGAAGCGGCGGGAGGACGCCAGCCTGCTGCGCGGCGAGGGCCGCTATACCGACGATTTCCATCTTCCCGGCGAGATCCATGCGGTCATGGTCCGCAGCCCCTTTGCCCATGGCGTGATCCGCGCGATCGATATCTCCGCCGCCCGAGAGATGCCGGGCGTTGTGGCGATCTATACCGGGGCGGATCTCGCAGCGGCCGGCTACGGTGGCCTGATGCCCGGCGTCGCCGTGCCGAACCATGACGGCACGCCGATGCACACGCCGCCGCGCCTCGCTCTGCCGCTGGACAAGGTCCGATTCGGCGGCGAGGCCCTGGCCTGCGTGGTCGCCGAAACGGCGGCCAGGGCGAGAGACGCGGCGGAGGCCGTGCTCTGCGAGATCGATCCCCTGCCCGCGGTGACGGGGATCAGGGAGGCCCTGGACGCCGATGCGCCGCAGCTCCATGCCGGAGTGCCCGGAAATGTGGCGGTGGACTACCGCTTCGGCGACAGGGCGGTGGTCGAATCCGCCTTTGCGCGGGCCGCTCATGTCACCCGGCTGCATCTTGAGAACAGCCGGGTCGTGACCAATGCCATGGAGCCTCGTTCGGCTCTTGCGGAATACGACGAGGCCTCGGGGCGCTGGACGCTCCAGGTCGGCTGCCAGGGCGTCTTCGGCCTGCGGACGGCGCTGATCCGCGATGTCCTTCGCGTCGCGCCGGGGAGACTCCGGGTCATGACCGGGAATGTCGGGGGCTCTTTCGGGATGAAGTCCCAGCCTTATCCCGAATATATCTGCGTCCTCCATGCCGCGCGGGATCTGGGGCGTCCGGTCAAGTGGACGGCCGACCGCTCGGAAAGCTTCCTCTCCGATCATCACGGCCGGTCCCATGAGATGCTGGCCGAACTGGCGCTCGACGCCGAGGGGCGGTTCCTCGCCGTCCGGCTGACGGGATACGGCAATATCGGTGCTTTTCCCGTCTCGATCGTCCCCTTCACCGAGAATGCCGCCAAGAACATCCTCGGCGTCTATCGAACGCCTCTCGTGGAAGTGGCCTCCCGGGGTGTCTTCACCAATACGACCCCGGTGGGTTCCTATCGGGGGGCGGGGCGGCCGGAGGGCAACTATTACATGGAGCGGCTCATCGATGCCGCCGCGACCGAGCTTGGCATCGACCGTCTGGATCTGCGCCGCCGCAACCATGTCAGGACCGAGGAAATGCCCTGGCAGGTCGCTTCCGGCATGGTCTATGACAGCGGAGATTTCGGCGGGCTCATGGAAAAGGCCGTCAGGCTCGCCGATTGGAGCGGCTTCGAGGCGCGACGCCGGAAAAGCCTCGCCGAGCGCAAGCTTCGGGGCATCGGGCTCGGGAGCTATCTGGAAGTGACCGCCGGCAAGACTCGCGAGATGGGCGGCATCCGTTTCGAGGCGGATGGGTCCGTCACCATGATCACCGGGACCCTCGACTACGGCCAAGGGCATGCGACGCCCTTTTCCCAGGTGCTGAACGCCAAGCTGGGCGTGCCGCTCGACCGGATCACGCTCCTGCAAGGGGACAGCGACGAATTGGTCGCCGGGGGCGGCACGGCGGGTTCGCGGTCCTTGACGGCCAGCGGCGCCGCGCTTTCCGCCGCGGCCGATGAGGTTATCGCCAAGGGCCGGCAGATCGCCGGGCATCTTCTCGAAGTGGCCGTCGCGGACATCGAGTTCTCCGAGGGTCGCTTCGCGATTGCCGGCACCGACCGGGCCATGGACCTTCTGGAAATCGCGCGGGCCTTGCGCTCTGGTCTCGTCCTGCCCCCGGAACTGCCCCAGTCGCTCGACGCCAAGCTCGCCATCGACGGTCCGCCTTCGACCTTCCCGAACGGCTGCCACATCGCGGAAGTCGAGATCGACCCCGATACAGGCATTGCCGAGATCGTCAAATATACCGCCGTCAGCGACTTCGGCGTCGTCGTCAATCCCATGATCGTCGAGGGCCAGTTGCACGGGGGCATCGCCCAGGGGATCGGCCAGACCCTGATGGAGCGGACGGTCTATGACGGGGGCGGGCAGCTCCTCACCGGATCCTATATGGATTACGCCCTGCCAAGGGCCGAGCATTTCCCCCGGATCTTTCAATCCGGTCAATCTCCCACCCCGGCCGCGACGAACGACCTCGGCGTGAAGGGATGCGGCGAGGCGGGCTGCGCGGGATCGATCCCCAGCATCATGAACGCCGTCGTGCATGCGCTGTCGGCTCTGGGTATTCGCCATTTCGACATGCCGGCCACGCCGGAGCGCGTCTGGCAGGCGATCCGAAGCGCGAAGCTGTAATCGCCGTCAGGACCGGCGCTTTCGCCTTTCGCAGAAACTCATTCACCGATACCGGGGGTTCTGATTAACTCCACCCGGCAAAAAGGGGTGAAGAGATGGAATTGGTCGATCTGTCGGTGCCGTTCCTGCGCAGCCGGCGCAACGCGAAATGGCAACGCTTCGGCTCGGACGTCATCCCGGCCTGGGTCGCGGAGATGGATTTCGCCATCGCGCCGCCTATTGCCGAAGCTCTCGCCCGGATCGAGCGTGAGCAGGATTTCGGTTATCCGAGCTACGCCGCGACCGTCACCGCTCTCGCCAAGGTCTTCTCGCTGCGCATGAAGGAGCGTTTCGATTGGGACGCCGATGCGGAGCGGGTGCAATTCGTCAGCGATCTCGTCCAGGCGAGCTTTGCTTCCGTCATGGCTTTCGCGGACCCCGGCGATAACATTCTCCTTCAGACCCCGGCCTATCCGCCGTTCCGCGACGCGATCCTCAAAACCGGCCGCCGTCTCACCCCCCATTCCCTCCGTGACGATGGCCAGCGTTTCGTCTTCGATGTCGAGGCCCTCGCCGCGGCCATCGACAGCCAAACCAGGGTCATGATCTTCTGCCACCCCCATAACCCCACCGGCCGGGTCTACGACCGGGCGGAACTCGAGGCCATCGCCCAGGTGGCGATCCGCAATGACCTGGTCGTCGTCTCGGACGAGATCCATGCCGATCTCGTTTATCCCGGTCGCCAGCATATTCCCCTGGCGAAAATCTCGCCGGAGATTGCCGCGCGCACGGTCACGATCACCTCGGCGACCAAGAGCTTCAACATGCCGGGGCTGCGATGCGGCCTCATGCATTTCGGTTCGAGGGCGCTCCAGGACCGGTTCGAGGCCCGGATCCCTCCTCTTCTGCTCGGTCATCCCGGCATCAATGGCTTCGAGGCAACCTCCGCGGCCTGGACGCAATGTCAGCCGTGGCTCGACCGGTTGATGGCGCATTTGACCGCCAACCGGGATCATCTCGTATCGACTGTCCGAAGCGAATTTCCCGGAGCGCGGATCTATGCCCCGGAAGCGACCTTCCTTTCCTGGATCGATTTTTCCGCGCTGAAGCTGCCGGGAACGCCGTTCCAATTCTTCCTGGAAAAAGCCCGGGTGGGTCTGAGCGCCGGGGATACCTTCGATGTGGCTTCCCGCGAGTTCGGAAGACTGAATTTCGCCACGTCGCGGGCGATCCTCGACGAAATCCTGGGCCGGATGATCGAGGCGGTCCGCGCCAGATAGAGGAGCTGTTGACCATGGACGCCAACGCGCTCTCCTCCTATTACGCCGCTCTCGGGCAGCAGGGGTTCCTGGCCGGTTGGGCGCGCGGCGAAGCACCGGTGCCGGCGGAGCCAAAGCCCGGTCTCATCCCCGCCGTCTGGCGCTTCGCCGAGGCGCGCCAAGCGCTGGAAGCCTCGCTGTCCTTCGTCACGCCGGAGCAGGCCGAGCGGCGCAACCTCATCATGGTGAATCCGGCGGAGGGCAACCGCTATGCCACCACCCGGAATATCGTTGCCGCCTATCAGATGATCGGCCCTGGCGAGCGTCTGCCCTCCCACCGTCACACCCCCTCGGCGATCTGTCTCGCGGTCGACACCCGGCCCGGCGCCTATACGACGGTCGAGGGGATGCGTCTCGACATGGTGAACGGCGATGTGGTGCTGACGCCGAACGGGCGCTGGCACGGGCATGGCAACGATGGCGGGACGCCGGGCTATTGGATCACCTTTCTCGACGTGCCCTTGCTCCAGCATATGGAGGCGATGTTCTTCGAGGCTCATCCCGATCGCTTCGAGACCATCGCGGGCCGCCCCGCCGCTTCGCCTTTTCGCATTCGTTCGGGTGAGGTGCTGGCCGATCATCCGGAGTGCGAGAGGGTGACGATCGCGGCAGGGGAAATCCCCGCGATCGGTCTTGAGCTCCTGCGGCTTGGATCGCAGGCGAGGTCAGCCCGGCCCAGATCCACCGCCAGCAGTCTCTATGCTCTCATCGCCGGAGCGGTGCGGATCACGCAAGGGGTTTGGGAGGCCACATTGTCGCCCGGCGATCTGGTCGCGATGCCTGCCTGGCGGGCTCACGCGCTGGAAGCCGGTGAAGAGACGGTCCTGCTCCGGGTGACCGATGAGCCCCTGCTTGCCACCCTCGGTTATCTCAGAACGGCAGCGGATTGAACCTTGCGTTGTGGCCCGTTCGTGACGAAAATCGAAGGGAGAAGAGAAAGCGTCGCGCCGATCCCTCCCGGGATGAGAGCGCTAATTTTTGGGAGGACGAGATGACGAACCGTATTCGTAAATCCGGCGTGACGAAGCGCGATTTCCTGAAGCTGACGCTTGGCGCTTCGGTGGCGGCGAGCGTTCCCGGACTGATCGCCGCCCCTGCCATCGGAGCCGGGCTCAAGAAAGTCCGGGTCGGCCATGGCATTGCCGTGATCGACCCCAGCGTCGCCCCCTGGGATAGCGCCGGGGCTACCGGCGGCTTCTGGCAGGAGGAAGGCCTCGATGTCGAGGTCACCGGCTTCCAGGGCTCGGCTTTGGCCTATCAGGCGCTGGCCCATGGCGACATCGATATCGCCTATGGCGGCACCCCCGACCTCATGCGCTTGAAGGAAGAGGGCGCGCCGGTGAAGGTGGTGGCCAGCGTCTACGACTGGAACCACAATTTCCCGGCGGTGCTGGAATCGAGCCCGATCAAGAGCATCGAGGACTTCCGGGGCAAGAAGATCGGGCTGCAGTCCGTGACCGGTGCTCCCATCGTCTTCCTAGACGTTCTGCTGAAAGCCCACGGCATGACGCGCAAGGACATCGCCGCCGCGATTTCGGTGGGCACCGGCGCCCCCGCGATCCAGGCCCTGCAGAACGGCCAGGTCGATGTGCTGGAGGAATGGGAAGGCCAATACGTCCTGATGGAGAGCGAGTTCGGCGTGAAGCTGCGCAAGTTCAACAAGGATCCCATCCTGACGAAGAATTCCTTCGTCCAGGGCGCCAGCACCCGCGACGACCTCATCAAGAACGATCCGAAGCTGGTGCTGGGTTTCCTGCGCGGCGTCGCCAAGGGCATCATCTTGTCGGACGCCAATCCCGCCGCGGCCGCGAGGGGGCATTACGAGCAATTCCCCCGCAGCCTCGCCACCAACGTGCCCCGGGAGGAAGCCATCAGGAAGTCCGCCGGGACCATCGCCCAGAACGTCGGCATTTCGATCGGCAGCGCCAAGGCCCGCAGATGGGGCATCGTCTCCGGCGAGCAGGTGGACAGCACGCGCGATGTCTTCCGCGAGGCGGATATCCTCAAGAAGAGCCTGCCCTGGCAGGATTTCTACGATCCGCAGTTCCTGAAGGAAGCGAATAACTTCAACATGGACGAGGTGATCAAGAAGGCAAAGTCGATGACCTAAGCCCGGCTTCCGGCGTCGCGGCCTTCAGGTGGCTGCGGCGCCGAGCAGGTCCCGGGCGATGAGGTGACGCTGGATTTCCGATGCGCCCTCCACGATCCGGTAATGACGCAGGTCGCGGTAGAAGCGCTCCACCGGGAAGCCCCTGATAAGACCCATGCCGCCATGGATCTGGACGGCGCGGTCGGTCACCCGGTCGGCCATTTCCGAACAATAGAGCTTGCAGACGCTAGGGCCGGTGCCGGGGTTGGCGCCCGCCTCGACCTGCCGGATCGTCTCATAGGTCAGCGCGCGGGCGGCCGAGAGTTCCACCGCGCTGTCGGCCAGCATCCATTGGATCGCCTGACGGCTGGAAAGCGGCTTCCCGAAAGTCTGGCGATCCTTCGCATGAGCGAGGGCCATCTCCAGCATCCTATCGGCCGAACCGATGCAGGTGCAGGCCATGGTGAGGCGACCGTCCGCCAGCGATTCCATGGCGAGCGCGAAACCGCCGCCCACGCGACCGAGCACGGCGGCATCGGGCACGAAGCAATTCTCGAAGACCAGTTCCGCCAGCTTCACGGCATCCGATCCCAGGGTGCCGTCGATGCGGCCGACCCTGAAGCCCGGCGTTTCCCTATCGACCAGGAAGGCGGTGACGCCGCCCCGCGCCCGCTTCTCGGGATCGGTCACGGCCATGACCGACACGAAATCGGCTGTGGCGCCTCCGCTGATGAAATGCTTTTGCCCATCGATCACCCAGCCGCCCTCGACCTTTTTGGCGCGGGTTTTGATGGCTGCCGCGTCGGAGCCGGCTTCCGGTTCGGTGAGCGCGAAAGCGGTCGAGAGCCGTCCCGTGACCAGACCTTTCAGGTAACGTTCCTGCTGGTCGGCGGTGCCATGCCGGGCGATGGCCATGGGCGTATTGCCGCTGGTGTTGGTCGCGAAAAGCGTGAAGACCCGATGCGAGCGGCTCAGTTCTTCCAATGCGATGCAATAGGCGAAAAGCCCGAGCCCGCCACCGCCGAGCGTTTCGGGCACCCGCATGCCGAGATAGCCGTTCGCGGCCAGCAGCGCGCGGACCTCCGTGGGCACTTCCCCGCGCTGCTCGATAATTTCCGCCCAGGGTTCGAGTTCGCGCTCGACAAAGCGGCGGGCCGTCCGCCGGAGTTCTTCCAACTCCGGCGGAAGCTCGACCTCCATGCCTATTTCATCGACTTCGCTTTGGCGACCACGACCGCCGGATCGAACTTGTTCACCTCGTCGATGAATTGGGGCGTGTAGTACTCGGTCCACGCCAGCTTCTTGTGGATCACGCCGCTGTCCGCCAGGAGATCGCGCAGCCGGTCGATCTTGGCCGGCTCCACATAGCCCCAACGCTGGGCCTTGGAGCTCTCCTCGGAGAGTTCGACGTTCTCGGCGATCACTTCGCCCGCCTTCTTCACGGCTTCCTCAAGCGGAACATTGGTCGGCCGGGTGCTGGGGAACTGCTCGAAGTGGCCGCGCGCGGCGGCTGCCGGATTGGTCCGGGCGAGAAGAATGCCCTTGGCGACGCCGCGCAGCACGCCGGTCAGCATTTTCGGATCGTTCTTGATCGTTTCTTCGCGCGCGAAGAAATCCTGGACGAAGGCCGCGCTGGTCAGCGCAGGCTCGTTGTCGAACTTGCGGAACTTGAGCCCGAACTGGGATTCCAGCAGAGCGTAGTGACCGTGCCATTCGATCAGCACGTCGATCTGGTTGGTGGTCAACGCATGGACGGCGGTGGCGCCGGTGCCCACCGGGATTATTTCCCCCATATCCTTCTTGCTCAGGCCGTGAGCGCCGAGGAAGGTATCCATCCACATGACGATGGACCCGGTCATGGTCTGAACGCCGATGCGCTTGCCCTTGAAGCCCTCGATCGTCGTGATCGGGCTGTCGGCCGCGACAACCGGGTAGTTGTGGTTCTTGTCATAGGCATTGGCGATTGCCTTGATGGCAACGCCCTCGCCGCGCATATGGAACATTTCGGGCGTGCCGGTGAAGACGACATCGACCTGCCCGCTGGCGAGAAGCTGCAGAGCCGGACCCGCGCCATTGAAGCCGGTGACCTCGACGTCGAGTCCTTCTTCCTGCCAGAAACCGCCGGTCTTGGCGGCGGAGAGCCAGGGCGCCGTGCTGGAATCGACGACGGTCACGCCATAGGCCAGTTTGACCTTCTTGTTCTGGGCGGCGGCGGGATTGGCCGCGAGGGCGACCGCCAGCGCAAGAGCGGCGCCGAAGGTGGCAAGGGATAGAGACGGCATTCGAAGCATCTTGAAGGTTCCTCCCGGGATGGTGGCCGTATCGGCTCGATCTTGACCTCAGGTTACTGGGTCGCTGGCCGGTTTGTCTATTCCGCGAAGCGAATTCGCGTCGCACGGGAGACCGCGTCCGCACACAGCCTCTCTCAAATCCGATACCTGACCGCCGAAGCTGTCAACAATCTTTTGCCGACGGCGACGATGAAGGAAGAAGGTGCGGAAATAAGTCTTAATTATTTCATCCCCTTAGAGGATTTGCCCAAATTTTCATCAAGGAATATTCACCCTAAAATTCTCCCCTCGCCGATACGGTCGATGGTTGACAACCGAAGTGGTGCCATGGTCGATTTGGCCCCAATAAAAATCGGGAAGGAATTGCTTAGGGTATGGCCGAAGGGGCTGCCTCCGCGGCGGATGCGGATCTTCTGATCGAGCGCGACGCGGGTATCGGGTGGCTGATCCTGAACCGGCCCCGCAAGCGGAATGCGCTGACCGTGGGAATGCAAGCCAGTATGGACGCATTCCTTGCCGCTGCGGCGACGGATGACGGCATCCGCGCGGTAGTCCTTGCCGCCAGGGGTGAAAAGACTTTCTCCGCCGGCGGCGATTTTTCCGAGACCAGCGAAACGATGCCGGAGGAGGCCTATCGGCGGGAGCGGTCGCGGCAGATGTTCCGCACCTGTGTTTCCTTCATGGATTTTCCGAAACCCCTGGTCGTCGCGCTGAATGGCCTTTCCATCGGCAGCGGCTGCATCCTGACCCTGCTGGCGGACGCGCGGATCGCGACAGAAGCGGGCGGCTTTTCCCTGCCCGAGATCCTGCGCGGCCGGCCGACTTTCGCGGGCGCGGCGGTGGTTTCCCGCATGATGGGCGATGCCACCGCTCTCGATCTCGTCCAAAGCGGGCGGGCCATGATGGCGGAGGAGGGGATGCGGCGCGGCATCGTCCAGGCGATCGTTCCGGCGAGCGAGCTGAAGGTCAAGACCGCCGAGCACGCGCTGGCGCTGGCGGGTCACGGGGGTTCGGCGTTCGGCCTGCACAAGCAATGGGTTCACCGGGAAACGAAGCGCCTCTTGCGCGAGGCGGAGGAGGCCTCGCTCGCCTTGACGACGCCCCTGGTGCCGCTTGTAAAACAGAATGGAGAAAGGTGATGGAGTTTGAGCTGCCGCCAGAGCTCGAGGAGATCCGGCGCACGGCCCGGCGTTTCACCGAGCGAGAACTGGAACCCTGGGCCTCGGTGATCGACGAGCGCGGCGAGGTTCCCGACGAAGTCGTCGAACTGCTCGCGGCGAACGGCTATCTCGGCATGCGGCTCGACGAGGAATTCGGCGGCGGCGGCCTCGGGCTTTTCCCTTTCAGCCTGGTGCTGGAGGAATTCAGCCGGTCCCATCGGATGTTCACGCTCATCGTCACCAGCACCAGCGGTCTCTGCCCTATCGCCATCGCGCGCCATGGGACGCCGGAGCAGCGTGACCGCTACGTGCGGGGCATGGTCCAGGGCAAGCTCAAGGGGGCCTTCGCGCTGACGGAACCCGGAGCGGGATCCGATGCCGGCGCGATCAAGACCCGGGCGCAGAAGGTCGAGGGCGGCTGGATGCTCAACGGCCTGAAGCATTATATCAGCGGGGCCCATGTGGCCGATGTCGTCATGGTCATGGCGGTGACCGATCCCGAGAAGCGCGCGCGCGGCGGCGTTTCGGCCTTTCTCGTCGACAAGGGCACGCCCGGCTTCAAGGTCACGCGCATCGATCAGACCATCGGTTCCGATGCCATCAAGCTCGCGGAAATCGCCTTCGAGGATTGCTTCGTGCCGGATGGGGCTCTCCTGGGCAAGGCCGGAGAAGGCTTCAAGTTCGCGATGGAATCCCTGACCGATGGGCGGCTCGGTGTCGCCACTTCCTGCATCGGCGCGGCCGAACGCATGCAGGAGATGTCGATCGAACACGCCAAGCAGCGCAACACTTTCGGCAAGCCACTCGCCTCCCGCCAGGCGATCCAATGGATGCTCGCGGACAATGCGGTCGAGATCGCCGCCGCGCGGGCTCTGACCTATGAGACCATCCGCCAGGTGGAAGCCGGCAAGAACGTCGGCAGCGGATCCAGCATGTGCAAGCTCTACTGTTCGGAAATGGTCGGCAGGGTGGTTGATCGGGCGGTACAGATCCACGGCGGCATGGGACTGATCCGAGGCTTTCCGGTGGAGCGTTTCTATCGCGACGTGCGGCACTACAGGGTGGGCGAGGGCGCGTCCGAGATCCAGCGCATGCTGATCGCGCGAACGCTTACCGGTGGCAGGGGCGAATGAGCATGGCGAACGCGATATCGCTCTCTGACGTGACGAAGCGGTTCACGCGGAAGGGTCTGCCCGCCGTACATGCGGTGGACCGCGTGAGCCTGGAAGTTATGGACCACGAGTTCGTCTGCGTTGTGGGTCCCTCGGGCTGCGGGAAGTCGACGCTCTTACGGATCCTGGCGGGCCTGACGCCGGTGACGGAGGGTCGGGCCGCGATTTCGGGCGAGACGGTTGTGTCGCCGCGTCAGGACGTGGGCATCGTGTTCCAGAAGCCGGTGCTGCTGCCCTGGTTCACGGTCTTCGACAACATCATGCTGCCGATCAAGATCTACGGTCTCTCGGAAGAGAAGGCGAGCGCTGCGGCGCG
>CANJCB010000038.1 GCA_947473305.1 Rhodospirillales bacterium | reverse complement strand
CTACAAGCCACCAGCCCCGGAGGTTTTTGTCCCAGCTCTTGCCGCGCGGTCGGCTGCGCAATCCCGACCAGCTACGCCGCCCGCGCTAGACCCTAAACCAACCATCCACTAACATTCAAACCGGACCAATCGATGGGGGCCGATCAATACCAGCCGAGCCCGCCGGAGCCTGAGCTGACACCGAACACCAGTTCCGCCGCGATCAGGGTCCGCCAGGCAAAGGCCCAGCCGATCTTGAGCCCCGTCAGGATAGAGGGGAAGGCCGCCGGGACCAGGATCTTCAGGGAATAGCGCGGGCCTTTGAGACCGAAGCTCTGACCGGCCATGCGCAGGGTTTCGGGCACGCCGAGAAAGCCCGTGTGGGTGTTGAGTGCGAGGGGCCAGAGCACCGCATGGACCAACACGAAGATGACGCTCTTCTCGCCGAGCCCGAACCAGAGCAACGCCAAGGGCAGGAGCGCGATGGCGGGCAGCGGGTTGAACATCGCGGTGCAAAGGGTCAGGAGATCGGTTCCGATCCGGGTAGAGACCGCGAGGAGCGTCAGCGCGGTCGCCAGCACCACCGCGAGCACATAGCCCGTCAGCAGCAATTGCAGCGAGGTCCAGGCGCGCAAAGGGAGCGGGCCATTGACAATGCCTTTCCAGAAGGCGCTGGCCGTCGCACCGAAAGTCGGCAGAACCAGGTCGTTGCCCAGCGCGCTGGCGTAGAGCTGCCAGACGATCGCGATGACGACGAGAAGGCTTGCCTGCCGTATCGGCGATAGCGCGCCAAGCCGCCGCCACCAAGGGGCGTATATGGGCAGATAGTCTTCGGCCAGGGGCGGCTCGGGCTCGCGGATGTAGTCCGGCCGGATGGTCTGGTCAGCCATGGGCGATCCTCGCCTCCTGCTCGGGCTGCCGCTCGTCGAACAGCAGTCCATGGATCCGCCGTTGCAGGGCATGATGCTGTGCGTTGAGCTTATGGTCGGGGGCCGGCGGCACGCTCAATTCGCCCCGGATGCGGCCAGGGTGCGGTGACAGCAGCAGGATACGGCTCCCCACCAGCACCGCCTCCTCGATCGAATGGGTGACGAAAAGGAGCGTGAAGCCGAGTTCGTCCCAAAGCCGCAGCAGCTCCTCCTGCATCTTCTGGCGCGTGAGCGCGTCCAACGCCGCGAAAGGCTCGTCCATCAGCAGGATGCGCGGCTCCAGCGCCAAGGCCCGGGCAATCGCCGCGCGCTGCTTCATGCCGCCGGAGAGCTGATGCGGATAGTGATCGGCAAAGCGGGAGAGCCCCACCCTCGCCAGATGCTCTTCGGCACGCTGGGCGGCTTCGGCGCGGGGCACGCCGTTCTCGCGCAGGGGAAAAGTCACGTTCCCTCGAACCGTCTTCCAGGGCAGGAGCTGGTCGAATTCCTGGAAAACCATGATGCGGTCGGGACCGGGCCGCGAGACCCGGCGTCCGTCCAGCGCGATCTCGCCCCGGATGGGATGCAGGAAGCCGCCGACCGCCTTCAGCAGGGTGGATTTCCCGCAGCCCGAAGGCCCCAGGATGACGAAGCGGTCGCCGCTCCAGACCTGGAAGCTCGCGTTCTGGACCGCGGTTACCTGCCGTTCGCCGCCGTATTGAAGGGTGACGTTGCTGAGCGTGAGGATGGGACCTGCCGTGTCAGAAGCCATCCTCAGCTTCCCTGCAACTCGTGGAGTTCCGGAAAATAGTAGTCGCGCCAGGATTGCGGCTTGGTCTTAAGGGCGCCCGTGCGGACCATGAAGTCGGCGAATTTCTCGGAGTTTATCGGCGCGCTGCTGTAGCGCGCGCTGGGCAGTTCCAGAAGCTTCTGGATCTCGGCGGCGCTCAAGGGGCCCTTCTCCTCCTCGATATAGATCTGGGCGACACGCGCCTTGTCCTTCTCGATCAGATCCTGCGCATCGCGCATTGCATCGAAGACGGCGCGATAGGCTTTGGGATTGTCGCTTCGGACCTTGGCGGTGGTGAAAAGCGACGTGACCGTGCCGAGGCCGCCGATCACGTCCACCGACGAGAGGAGAGTGTGGATGCCCGGCCGGTCGAGTTCCTGGTAGATGAAGGGCGAATTGCCGAAGTGGCCGGTGATCTCGGTCCTGCCTGAAATCAGCGCGGCATAGGCGTCGGGATGGGCCAGCGTCACGGTGAGCTTGTCCAAACGATCGTATTGCGTGATCCCGAAAGCCTTCTCCGCCGCCATCTGGAGCAGGATCGCCTGATGGGAGATCTTGACGGTCGGCAGGCCGATCCGGTCGGTGTCCTTGAGATCCGCAACGGTCTTAAGGTCGGCTCGGTTGACGTTGAGGAGCACCGCCGAGGCATCCATCGCCACCACGCCGCGCACCCCGAGATTGTTGCGCGTCTTGTCCCAGAGCGTCAGCAACGGCCCGAGGCCGGCCGAGGCGAATTCGACGCTGCCGGTCAGGAGCGCGTCGTTCATCGACGCCCCGCCGCCCAGCCTGATCCAGCTTACCTTGAGCCCGGAAAGACCGGCGGCTTCCGCCCGTTTCTCGACCAGCTTCTCATGCCGAGCGACAATGAGTGGCAGATAGGTCAAACCGAATTGCTGCGCGATGCGGACTTCGGAAACCTCTGCCCGCAGGGGCGTAACCGGAAAAGCGAGGGTGAAGGTGACGGCGTAAAACAGCGCCGTCCCTAGAGTTCGAAAATTCATTGGGACTCTCCAGCGCGCTCGTCAGCTTCCGGCGCGGTCATGGATTTCGGGGAAGATAGAGATCGATCCAGCTTTTGGGTTGGGTTCCGATGCTCCCGATGCGCGCCATGAAGTCGGTAAATTTCCCGAGGGCGAGCGGGGTCGTCGAATAGATGATGTCCTTGTCCCCGAGGATCCCTTCGATGAAGCCCTGCGGCTGGTTCGAATGGTCGATTTTCAGGAAGATGCGAGCAGCCTCGGCGCGGTTCTCATTGATGAATTTCGTCGCTTCCTCGACCGCCGCGAGGACCGCTTGATAGGTCTTGGGATTGGCGGCGCGGAACTTGGTCGTGGTCCAGAGCGCGCTGAAGCTCGCCGGGCCTTCGGTCGTCTCATAGGAACTCAAGACCCGATGGATCTTGGGATCCTGCAGTTCCTGGTACTGGAAAGGCGGGCTCGTGAAATGCGCCGTCACTTCGGTACGACCCGCAAGCAGGGCGGTGGCGCCGTCGGGATGGGCCAGGGTCACGGTCAGCGGATCGAGCTTGAAATGCTGGCCCGGTCCGAAGGCCTTCTCCGCCGCCATTTCCAGGAGAATCGCCTGGAAGGAGAGCTTCACGCCCGGCAACGCGATCCGGTCCTGGGGCGTGAAATCCGCAAGTGTCTTGATCCCGGGCTTGTTGCTGTTGAGGAAAGCCGGCTGCGCGTTGAGCGCCGCGACCCCCTTCACCTGGACGTTGGCGCGGGTCTTGTCCCAGAGGATGATGAAGGGCGGAACACCGGCCGCGCCATATTCGGCGCTCCCCGAAAGCAAGGCGTCGTTGATAGGTCCGGGGCCGCCCAGCGGAACGTAGCGTGCGGTTAGCGGCACACCCAGCGCCGCCCCCTGCTTCTCGACGAGTTTCAATTCCTCCATGACGTAGAGCTGGAGATATCCGAGGCCGAGCTGGCGGGCGAAACGCACCTCCGAGACTTCGGCGCGGGCGGGCGTGGCGGTGGCCAGAAAACCGACCGCCAGCGCTAGGGAGAGAAGGCGCTTCATTCTCAAAACGCCGGGATCATGGCGCCATCGAAATGGCTGTTGATAAAGCTGCGGATCTCATCGTTGTCGAAGGCTGCCACGAGCTTCTTGTAGATCGGCTTGTCCTTGTCGGCGGTGCGCACGGCGATGACATTGCCGTAGGGATTGTTCTCGGGCACTTCGATGGCGAGCGAATCTCGAACGGGGTTGATGCCCGCCGGCGTCACATAATTCGAATTAATGACCGCCGCGTCGAGATCGTCGAGGCTACGGACAAGCTGCGCCGCATCGACCTCCTTGAACTTGAAGTGCTTCGGGTTGTCGGTGATGTCCAAGACGGTCGGGGTCACGCCGGTGCCGGGCTTCAGGGTGACGAGTTTCTGCGCCTGGAGCAGCAGGAGTGCCCGCCCGCCGTTGCTCGGATCGTTGGGAATGCCGACCAACGCGCCGTCCTTCAGATCGGCGAGCTTCTTCACCTTGTGGGAATAGAGCCCGATCGGCGAGATCGTCGTTGGCGCGATGGCGGTGATCTTATAGCCCCGCGTCTTAATCTGGTTTTCGAGATAGGGCTTGTGCTGGAAGGCATTGGCGTCGAGGTCGCCCGCATCCAGCGCCGCATTGGGGATCGTATAGTCGGTGAAGGGGATCGCCTCGATGTCGAGACCGTCCTTGGCCGCGATCTTCTTGACCTGTTGCCAGATCAGCTCGCTGTCGCCGCCGAGGATGCCGATCTTGATATGGTCGGCCGCCTGGACGGGACCGGCGATGAGGATCGCGACGGCGAGCGCCGCGAAGGTTCTTCCGAATTTCATGATGGGAACTCCTTTGGAAAAAATGTCAGCGCTTGTCGAGCCGGCGGGAGAGCCGGTCGCCGCCGGTCTGCGCGCCGCTGACGATGAGGATAAGAAAGACGATCACGGCGACCATGATCGAGGTGTCGAACCGTTGGTATCCGTAGCGGATGGCAAGATCGCCGAGCCCGCCCGCCCCCACGGCGCCCGCCATGGCGGAGGCCCCGATGAGGCTGACGAGCGTCACCGTGAAGCCAGAGACGATGCCGGGAAGCGCCTCCGGCACCAGCACTTCCCGGACGATCTGCCAACGGGTGGCGCCCATCGCCTGCGCCGCCTCGACGAGGCCGCGATCGACTTCGCGGAGCGAGACTTCGGCGATGCGCGCGAAATAGGGGATGGAGGCGATGGTCAGCGGCACGATGGCCGCCGCCGTGCCGATGGAGGTGCCGACAATGAGCCGCGTCAGCGGAATGAGCGCCACCAGCAGGATGATGAAGGGGGTGGAGCGAAAGCCATTGATGACCGCGCCTAGGACCCTATTGAGGCCGGACATGGGCCGGATCCCGCCGCGATCTGTCGCCACGAGGATCACCGCGAGCGGCAGTCCTCCGACGAAGGCGAGACCTCCTGAGATCAGGACCATGGTCAGGGTCTCGACCGAGGCCTGCCAGAAGAGATCAGCGACGGGTGACATGGCCCAGCATCTCCACGCGAGCGACCTTGCGGGTCAGGAACAGGAGCGTTTCTTCCAGCGGCACCGGCGCGTCGGGCGGAATGGCGACGACAAGAACGCCGATGGGATGGTCCTGGATCGTATCCACCGCGCCATGGACGACGCTGGCACGGACGCCCAGTTCGAGTGCCAGATCAGCCAGCACCGGATCGAAGGCGCGCGGGCCTGCGTAATGGAGGCGGATCAGCGCATCGCGATCAGGAGCCGGCTTGGACTTGAGCCGGGCCGTGAGGAACTCCGGCAATTCAAGCGCGGTGGAGCGGAGGAGACGGCGGGTCGCTTCGGCCCGGGGCTCGCCCAGGACTTCCCAGACCGGGCCGCTTTCGACCACACGCCCGGCCTCCAGAACCGCCACCCGGTCGCAGATCTCGCGGATCACCGTCATCTCGTGGGTGATGAGGATGATCGTGAGATTGAGCCGCCGGTTGATGTCCTTGAGGAGATCGAGGATCGAGAGCATGGTCTCCGGATCGAGCGCCGAGGTCGCCTCGTCGCAGAGCAGGATGTCCGGATCCGTGACGAGCGCGCGGGCAATTCCCACCCGCTGTTTCTGCCCACCCGAAAGCTGCACCGGATAGACGTCCCGCTTGTCGGCAAGACCGACGAGATCGAGCAGGCGGGCCACCGGGGCCTCCCGATGCCGTCGTGCCACGCCCGCGATCTTGAGCGGCAGGGCGACGTTCTCAGCCACCGTCTTGGCAGAGAGCAGATTGAAATGCTGGAACACCATGCCGATGCGCTGGCGCACCGCCGGCAAGGCGCTTTCCGGCAGGTTCGTGATGTCCTCGCCGTCGACCAAGACGCTTCCGCCGGTTGGGCGGTCGAGCCGGTTGATCGAGCGGATCAGGGTCGATTTCCCGGCTCCGCTGCGCCCGATGATGCCGAAGATTTCGCCGGGCTCGATTCCGAGATCGATGCCGTCGAGAGCGGTGAGAGGACCGGTCGGCGTCTCGAAGACCCGCCGGAGCCCGGCGAGCCGCACCGAGCCCGCCCGTCTGCCGGCTTTCCTGAACGTTTCCTCGGGATATCCGGGGGGTTCCTTCACCCCGTCGAAAGCCAATGCGCTATCGAGCATGGGATCGTTGGGTGTGATGAACATCAGCCTTGCTCCCTCGGGAGGAAGGGAACGATGGTCGGAATTGGACGCATGGGGACTCTCCGCCGCCTCGATGAGGCGGTACTGCTAGGACCTATCGGGAAGAAGTGGCCGCGCCTAAAAGCGCGGCCGGATCAACAGGAGAGGCGACAGCGGCGACAGGCCGAGCCGGGCATGAGAGCCTGGCGGGCGTCGCGATGGGAGAGGAGAGCAAGGAGCCTGTCGGTCATCGTGGGACCCTCGTGATTTGGGTTTCCACCACGAAATCGCTTCCGTGGCGCTTTAGCGTTTGTTGACGCGGCGCAAGCTGCTGTTCGTCAAATGCCCGCGGACCCTTGGGGATCGAGGCACATCCTAGCCGCCCCGATTTCGAAGAGTCAATATATAATCTTTATGTCTGCTATATTGCCTGAGACCCGCTATCCGATTTCATCGACATAGGTCATTACCAAGTACATGACGGCGGTCTCGGAGCTCAGGTTGCGGTAGCTGTGCGGCAGATCCGCCTGAAAGAGAATTGCATCCTCCGGCCCCAGAAGATGGTGCTCGGCGCCCAAGCCGATTTCGATCTCCCCCTTGGCGACGGTCAGATTTTCCATGGTGCCCGGCGCATGGGGTTCGGCTTTCTCGGTCGCATGGGGGGCGAGCGTCAGTTTATAGAACTCCACCCTCCGTTCGCCTTCGAAAGGGAAAAGCGCGCGCGAGGTAAAGCTGCCGTCAGCCGAAGTGAGGATCTTCGTCATACCGCCCTTCAAAACGACCGTACCGCCCGTGGCGGCATCGCTCATCAGAGCTGCAAAAGGCACATCGAGCGCCCGGGCGACCTTCCAGAGAAGCCCGATGGTCGGCATGCTCCGGCCGAGCTCGATCTGGTTCAGCATGGCTCGGCTGACCCCCGCCAGCTTCGCGAGCGCGGCTAGCGTGTGCCCCCTGCTTGCGCGCAGCCGGCTTAGATTTCCGGCGACAACGCCCGCGAGTTCCCGGGTAGGGTCTTCTTTGGTCGCGTCACCGTTTCTCTTCTCTTTCGTCATGATTGCGCGACCCTACAATCGCGTCGCGGGCGCGTCCACGGCCACGTCGTTTCGGCCGATGGGAACGCGAGCCCCCGCCGCACAGATCTTGTAACTCGCTTACTTAGTACCGACTCTTTATGCATGGAATATCCAAGATGAGAATATTTTTGGGATAAGAATTATGCGTAGTGAATATGCTCTGATTAATTCCGAATTTAATGCCTTTCTCTTCGCTTCGGTGGGGGAGGAGGCAAACGGCGTAGAACTGAGCGTGCTATCCGCGCTGACGAGGCTCGGCCTCGATCCCTGGGCGGAGGCCGCCCGTCTTTCGGGGCTGACGAAGCCGAAGGCTGTCCAAGCGCTCTCTGGCATTCTCGATCGCTTTTCCGAGCTTCCCCCGGCCGCCGATATCGCCGCTGTATCCGGGCGACTGGCCAACCTGCTGCCAAAACCGAGCGGCCAGATCGTGGGAAAGCATTTGGTAGCCCCGGGCAAGCTCCCCCAGGTGGGTTTCTGGGTCATCTGCCTGCTGTCGCTCGTCGCCCTGTCGGTGACATGGCTTCTGAACCTCCAGCAGTAATGTTTCTCATGGAGGTTTGGAGAACGGCCCCCCGCGCGACCATATGTCTTTTTCGGCCCCCGCAGTCCCCGCTCCGAAATATCCGCTGGCGAAACTCGGGATTTCGATTGAAAAGAAACAATGGCCGTTACGCTGCTTATCCATAAATTAGGCCCCAAGGGCGACGGCGTGCACCTGTCGCAGCGGGGACGCGTCTATGTGGACCGCGCGCTGCCGGGAGATAGCGTCGAGGCCGAGATCCATCCGGACGACGACGGCGTGCTGCGGGGCGATCTGGTCAGGGTGGTCCAGTCCTCTCCCCATCGCGTCACAGCCCCTTGCCCGAACTATGGCTTTTGCGGCGGCTGCACCCTCCAGCATGCCGGGGAGGCTTTCTACCGGAATTGGAAACTGGGGATCGTCCGCGACGCGCTTCAGAAAAGAGGGCTGAAACCCAAGGTCTGGCGGGATCCCGTCTTCCTACCCGGCGGCAATCGCCGCCGCGCCACTTTCGCCGCCTTTAAAAAGAACAATCAGGTCACCCTGGGCTATTTCCGCCGTCGGTCCCATCAGGTGACGGATATCGCCTCCTGCCTGATCGCCGATCCGGCCATCATGGACCTCAGGGCAAGACTGACCGTGGGGCTCGCTCCCATCCTGCAGGAGGGCAAGGGGGCCGATGTGTTCGTCCAGACGGTGAACGGCCGCTTCGACATGGTCATCACCGGTCCCATCGGCAGGAAAGGCGTTCCCGATCTCCAACTGCGCGAAGCGCTGACGCTGCTCGCGCGGCAAGCCGGCCTGGACCGCATTTCCTGGCGGGCTGGCGAAAAAGCTTCGCTGGAGGCGATGATCGAGACCAGCCCGCTGGTCGCCAAATTCGGCTCGCTCGACGTGGCCCTTCCGCCCCAGGCCTTCCTTCAGCCGACCAAGGCCGGCGAAATGGCGCTGGTCGAGGCCGTGATGGAATTGCTGCCGCAGAGGGGAAAATTCGCCGATCTCTTTTCTGGCTGCGGCACCTTCACCGGGCCGATGCTGGGGCACGGGTCCGTCGATGCCTATGAGAGCGTCGAGCCTGCAATCCGCGCCCTGATGAAAGCCAAAGGCCCCCGGGTGCCCCGGGCCTTCCGACGGGACCTCTTCCGCAATCCGCTGCGCCGCGACGAGGCCAACCGCTACGACGCCATCGTCTTCGACCCGCCGCGCGCCGGGGCCCAGGAACAGGTCAAGGCCCTCGCCGCGGGCAAGGTCCCGCTGCTCATCGGCGTTTCCTGCAATCCCGCCACCTTCGCCCGCGACGCCCGCATCCTGGTGGATGGCGGCTATTGGCTCCAGAGCGTCAAGGTCGTCGACCAGTTCACCTGGTCCCACCATGTGGAACTGGTGGCGAGCTTCACCAAGCGCTCCAAATGAAAAGAGCGGGACAACCCATGTCCCGCTCTTTTTCCAAAACCGCCTAGGCAGCCTCAGGTATCGAGGAAGCTCCGGAGTTTCCGCGACCGGCTCGGATGCTTGAGCTTGCGCAGCGCCTTGGCTTCGATCTGCCGGATACGCTCGCGGGTGACCGAGAACTGCTGACCAACCTCTTCCAGGGTGTGATCGGTATTCATGCCGATGCCGAAACGCATCCGCAAGACACGCTCCTCGCGCGGCGTCAGCGAGGCCAGAACCCGGGTCGTGGTTTCCCGCAGATTGGCCTGAATGGCCGCGTCCAGGGGAAGAACGGCGTTCTTGTCCTCGATGAAATCGCCGAGATGGCTGTCTTCCTCGTCGCCGATGGGCGTCTCGAGGCTGATCGGTTCCTTGGCGATCTTCAGAACCTTGCGGACCTTTTCGAGAGGCATGCCGAGCTTCTCGGCCAATTCCTCGGGCGTCGGCTCGCGACCGATCTCGTGGAGCATCTGGCGCGAGGTGCGGACGAGCTTGTTGATCGTCTCGATCATATGGACCGGGATGCGGATCGTCCGGGCCTGATCGGCGATGGAACGGGTGATCGCCTGCCGGATCCACCAGGTCGCATAGGTGGAGAACTTGTAGCCGCGGCGGTATTCGAACTTATCGACCGCCTTCATGAGGCCGATGTTGCCTTCCTGGATGAGATCCAGGAACTGCAGGCCTCGGTTGGTATATTTCTTGGCGATGGAGATGACGAGGCGAAGGTTGGCCTCCACCATCTCCTTCTTGGCCCGGCTCGCCTCGCGCTCGCCGCGCTGGACGGTGGTGACGATGCGGCGGAACTCGCCCACCGGCAGGCCGCCGTCATTGGAAATGGTCGCGATCTGCTCGCGCAGCAGGACCACGTCGCCCGCATGCTTGGAGGTCAGGTTCGCCCAGCCCTTACCGGGCAGCGTCTTGACCTTCTCGATCCAATTGGGCGCGAGTTCGTGGCCCATGTGCTGGTGCAGGAAGTCCTGGCGCTTGACGCCGCTGCTCTCGGCAAGACGGAGGAGCTTGCCTTCCGATGCCACGAGACGGCGGTTCACATCATAAAGCTGCTCGACGAGGTGCTCGATCCGGGCGTTGTTGAGGCGCACGGTCTTCATGCTTTCGACCATGTCGAACTTCAGCTTCTCGTAAGCCTTTTCCTTGGGCTTGGTCGGCGCCTCGCCCTTCAGCATGAGCTGAAGGCGCTGGTCCTGCATCTTGTGCAGCTTCTTATAGGTGTCGGCGATCTGGTCGAAGGTCGCGAGCACGGTGGGCTTCAGCTGGGCTTCCATGGCCGCGAGCGAAATCGAGCTTTCCTCGCCCTCCTCGCCTTCTTCGCCACTTTCGCCCTCGAGCACGGGCTCTTCGGGTTCCTCGACCTCGGCAGGGACACCGTCGCCGGGAGGCACGGCCTCGCCGTTGGCCTCCGCCTCGAAGGCATTGTTTCCATAGGTCGCATCGAGATCGATGATGTCGCGCAGGAGGATCTTCGCGTCGTTCAAGGCATCGCGCCAGCCGATGATCGCCCGCATGGCCAGCGGGCTTTCGCAGATCCCGCCGATCATCATCTCGCGACCGGCCTCGATCCGCTTGGCGATGGCGATTTCGCCCTCGCGGCTCAGAAGCTCAACCGAGCCCATCTCGCGCAGATACATGCGGACGGGATCGTCGGTGCGGCCGATATCCTCGTCGTTGAGGTTGCCGCTGCCGCTGCGCTCCTCGGTCTCGGCGCCCTCTTCCTCCGCCTCGGCGGCGGCCGGCTCGTCGGTCTCTTCGTTTTCGATGAGATTGATGCCGAGCTCGCTCAGCATCGTCATGGTGTCTTCAAGCTGCTCCGAGGACACCTGGTCGGGCGGCAGCGCGGCGTTCAGCTCGTCATAGGTGATGTAGCCCCGCTCCTTGCCGCGGAGCACCATCTTCTTGATGGCTGCGGTGAGACTGTCGAGAAGCGGGCCTTCGGCTGCCTCCTCGCGGGTCTCGGTGGTTTCCGGTGTCGTCGCCGCTTTGCTTGCCATGCTTTCGCCTTTGACCTTTACAAAACCCGTCGGGATCGATCCGCCGACAGGTCAGCTATCGCTCAAATAAGCGGGTTTGACCCGCCACCGAATGTCCGCTGCCCGCCGCTCACGACAAGCTTTCTTCCCCTGTCTCCTCGCTCGCCGAGCTCTGGTTCAGAGCTTGGAAGCGAGCCCACCCCTCTTCCGTCATGTCGTTGGCGAAGTCCCGCTCCGCCTCGACCAACTGGGCCCGCCGCTGCGGATCCCGGAACAAATCGCGGGCGTGGAGCCAACCGCTGCGCGCAGCCTCAATTTTCGCATCCCGCCGCGCAAACGCGCAGTGGCCCATGACCTGAGGAGAGAGCAAGCTTTCCACGGTCCCCGTAAATCCGTTTGAACAAAGGTGGCGTTCGAGCATGCCCGCGTCAAGATCGGGATTGGCCCCGTGGATGTGTAGGATTTCACGGCTCAATTTGTCAAGGTCGGCAGCCGGGAACTCCAGAGTTGCCAAGTCTTCGGCAACTTCATGCAAAAGTTCGGGATGATTGACGAGGGTTGCGAGAAGGATTTCCTGCTGCCGCCGGATCAAGGGATTGGGGTCAGCGGGGGTGGAACCTACGATCTTTGGTTCCGGCAGGAAGCCGCGGCGACGGGTTTGCTGCCACTGTCCCTGGCGTTTTGCCGGCATGGCGCGGCGGGCGTTGAAAAGGCCGTAGAGCCGCTCCTTGAAGAACTGCCGGTAATGATCCTGCACGGTTTTGTCGGCGATGGCGCGGGCGCGCTCCTCAAGCCGCTTCTCGAAGGCAGCCCGGCGCTCCGGGGTATCGGTAGGCTGGGCCTTGACCTCGATCGTCCAGACCATTTCGGCCAGGGGCAACGCCCGGTCGAGCACGCTCTGCATGGCCACCTTGCCCCGGCGCAGGATCAGGGTGTCTGGATCCTCGCCCGCCGGCAGCGCCGCAAAACGCAGGCTCAACCCCGGTTTCAGGAGCGGCAAGGCCCGGTCGAGCGCCCGCGCGGCAGCACGGATTCCCGCCGCATCGCCGTCGAAACAGATGACCGGCTCCGGCGCCAGCCGCCAAAGTTCCTCGATCTGCGTCTCGGTAAGCGCGGTGCCGAGCGGCGCCACCGCCGTGTCGAAGCCGGCGCGATGGAGCGCGATCACGTCCATATAGCCTTCGGTGACGATGGCCGAAGAGCTGCGCGCCGCCCCGGCCCGCGCCGCCGCCCAGCCGTAGAGGGTCCGGCCCTTCTGGAAAAGCGGGGTCTCGGGAGAATTGAGGTACTTGGGCTGCCCTTCTCCCATTACCCTCCCGCCAAAGGCGATGATCTTCCCACCCCGGTCGCCGATCGGGAAGATCGCCCGGTTCCGGAAATAGTCATAGGTCTCGCCGCCGCCTTCGGGGCGACGCAGCAGACCGCCCTCCAGCAAGAGGGGTTCCGGAAAATCCTTCAGCAGCGCGCGCTTCAGCCCGCCCCGATCCTCCGGCGCATAGCCCAGGCGAAAGCGCTTGATCGTCGCCCGGTCCAGCCCGCGGCCTTCCAGATAGTTGAGCGCATTGCGGCCCTGATGCGCCCAGAGCTGCGCCTCGAACCAGGCGCAGGCGGCTTCCATGGCGGATTGGAGCCCGGCTTGGCGTTCGTGCCGCTCGCGATCTTCGGGCGTCGGCTTGGGGACTTCGAGCCCTGCCTCGGCCGCCAGGGTCTCAATCGCCTCGGGGAAGCTTAAGTTGCCCGCCTGCATGGCGAAGCCGATGACGTCCCCATGGGCTCCGCAACCGAAGCAATGGAAGAAGCCTTTGTCCTCCACCACGTTGAAGGAAGGCGACTTCTCGTTATGGAAGGGGCAGAGACCCACGTATTCCCGGCCGCGCTTGATGAGCCGCACCTGCCGCCCGACAATGCTCGCCAGCGAAAGCCGGCCACGCAGTTCGTCGAGGAATTGAGGCGGAAAGGCCATCGGCCAGGGGACTCTCTTCGGTCGGATGAGGTAGGGATCACGATATAGGAGTTGGAAGCAGCGCGCGAGACCCGCGGCTTGCGTCGCCGTGACCCGGCGGGCAGATTGTCCCCCGCTATTCGGGTCGACAAGAGACTTTGGGGGAAGCTTCGAATGTCAATCCTTCGCAGGGCAGCGCCAAAGCACGCGCTCGGGCTCGCCTTTGTCCTCCTAGCGCTGCTCACCGGCTGCACCGCCGGGCGCGATTTCAAGATGCCGTCCGACGGCGCGCTGAAACTCGGAGAGACGACACCCGCCGAAGCCACCGCCATGCTCGGCCCCGCCGTCAGCCGGAGCAGCCAAACGAGCGACGTGCTGCAGCCGCCCTCCACTCAATTCGAGGTGATCCGGCTTCTCATGGGCCAATCGGTCTTCGTCTCCGCCCGGGAGACCGGGAGTTATGAGCGGCTGAGCTACCGGTTTCTGGATGCCTCGGGTCAGCAGCTGATCGGCCGCTTTGCCGGCGTCAGGCCGGCACGGACGCTGCGACTTCTTTTCTGGAACGGCAAGCTCGTGGAATATGTCGGCATCAGCAGCTTCCAAGCCGACAGCACCAATTTCGACGAGACCAAGGTCGCGCTGATCGAACGCGACAAGAGTCACGAGGCGGACGTCATAGCGCTTTTCGGCAAGCCCACCGGGGGCTCCAGCTATCCTATGATCTCGTCCCGCAAGGGACATGCGCTGATCTATGAATACGTCGAAGAGGACATGGGGGAGGCGCTGCGCCGGACGAAATTCCTCGCCGTGTACGTCGACGACCAGGGCATCGTTCGCGAGGTGCGTTCGTCCAGCACGTCCAATCCCCTGCCCCCGCCGCCTCCCTCGGCCGCGCCCGTGGTCGTTCCGGTGATCATCCCCCGGGGGAAATAGGCGCGCACGAACACTGCGATTGACCCGTTCATGAGCTTGGACTAGGGAGAAAGTTGTACTTTTTCCCGGAGTCCCTCCATGTCCGCACATCTCGCTCAGCCTGGCGTTCTCGGGCAAATCCATGGCTATGGCCGATCGCTCAATTTCAGGCTCGCGCCCGGAGCGGATGCAAAGCACGGGCTGGGACGTTTTGCGGATGGCTTCGACCTTGGCTGGGGCGCTGTGGGCCTCGGCGAGCCCCTGGTCAGGGGAGTTGGCGGGGAAATACCGGGACTGAGAACTTTCCCCGCCTTTTCGGGTCCCGGGGCCGTGGTGCCCTCGACCCAGCAGTCGATCTGGGTTTTCCTGCGCGCGCCCGACCGGACGGCGCTTTTCGATCGGTCGGAAGCGGTGAAGCAGCTCCTGGGCGAGGCCTTCCCGCTCAATGACGCCATCGACACCTTCACCTATGGCGAGGGCCGCGATCTCACCGGCTTCATCGACGGGACGGAGAGCCCGGTGGGCGATCATGGCGTGGCCGTGGCCCTGATCCCCTCGGGCGAGGGCCGGGTCGGGTCGAGCTTCGTCGCGGTGCAGCGCTGGGTCCATGACCTCAAGCACTTCAACGGCCACAGCCAGGCCGAGAAGGACGCGATGCTCGGCCGCCGCCAGGATACCAACGAGGAGATCGAGGATGCGCCGATTTCCGCCCATGTGAAGCGGGCGACCCAGGAAGACTACGAGCCCGCCGCTTTCATGGTCCGGCGTTCCATGCCCTGGTCGAACGGGGTCGAGCAAGGGCTGGAGTTCATCGCCTATGGCGCCTCGCTCGACGCTTTCGAGCGGGTACTTCGCCGGATGGCCGGGCTCGACGATGGTACGGTGGACGCCCTCTTCCGCTTCTCGCGGCCGATCTCGGGCAGCTATTTCTGGTGCCCACCGGCCAAGGGCAACCGGCTCGATCTTTCCGCTCTCAATCTCTGAGGCATGGGATGACCAAAGGTCCGATCGCCGTCGATGCCCTGAGCGTGCCCGCCCGCGCCAAGGCTTCCAACTACCCGGAACCCTATGCGAGCCAGATGCTGAAGCGGTTCAAACACCCCCTCGGCGAAGCTTTCGGGCTCAAGAACTTCGGCGTCAACCTGACCCGCATCCTGCCGGGCGGCTCTTCGGCATTGCGCCATGCCCACAGCACCCAGGACGAGTTGATCTATGTCCTGGAAGGCGAGCCGGTCCTCATCACCGACGAGGGCGAAACGCCATTGAAGCCCGGCATGTGCGCAGGGTTCCCAGCGAATGGCAGGGCCCATGCGCTCGTAAACCGCACGAATCGCGAGGTCATCTATCTGGAGGTGGGCGACCGTTCCGCCGGGGATCGGGTGACTTATCCCGACGACGACATCATGGCGATCGAAAGCGCGGACGGGGTGTCTCGCGTCTTCCGCAAGAAAGACGGGAGCGAGTTCTAGCCGCCGAGCACCTTCTTCACCGCAAGGCTGGCCTTGCTGGGGTCGTATTGACCACCGTGGGCTTCCTTGAGGCCTGCCATGACTTTGCCCATGTCCTTGATGCTAGAGGCGCCCGTCGCCGCGACCACGCCCTTCACCGCCGTTTCCAAGGCGGCATCGTCGAGCTGCTGCGGCAGGAAAGTCTCGATCACGTCGATCTCGCCCTGTTCCTGGGCGGCGAGTTCCGAGCGGTTGCCTTTTGTGTAAAGCTCTATCGACTCGCGCCGCTGTTTGATCATGCTCTGCATCATCTGCTGGATCTCGCCATCCAGAATGCCGGTCATGTTGCCCTTCACGCGAACCTCGATATCCTTGTCCTTGAGCTTGGCCATGATGAGGCGGAGCGCCGAGACTCGGCGGGAATCCTTCGCCTTCATGGCTTCCTTTAAGGTCTCGCTTACTTTTTCGCGCAACATGAGGGCTGTCTCCAGGCATTATCGAGGTCGAACATTACCGGAGCCGGACGGTGGATGGAAATATTCCGTCGTCAGATATTTAAGTACTTGAAAATAAACAAACTTCTAGATGCCGCTACCGTCAAATCGTCAAGCCAGCCGGGCTTGACGGGGGAAGCGCGAGCGTCTATCTGATGCCCGTTTGGCCCGACTGCAGACTTGCTGCGCTGCCGCTTACACTGCGGCAGGTCTTTGCACGGGCGCCCCGAAGGTAAAGGAAGAGCGAGCCCGCATGAGTAACCCCGGATCCTCGCCCATCCCATTTCGGCCGGAGGGCTGCAACGCGGCGCTCGTGCTCGCCGACGGGAGCGTCTTCTGGGGCCGCGGCATCGGGGCCACCGGCCAGGCGGTCGGCGAGGTCTGCTTCAACACCAGCATGACCGGCTATCAGGAGATCATGACCGATCCTTCCTATGCCGGGCAGATCATCACCTTCACCTTCCCCCATATCGGGAATGTGGGCGCCAACGAGGAGGACGTGGAAACCACGACGCCCGCGGCGCGCGGCCTCGTCATCCGCACCGATATCACCGAACCCGCCAATTACCGCGCCAGCCGGCATTTCGACAGCTGGCTCAAAGGCCAGGGCCTCGTCGGCATCGCGGGCATCGATACGCGGCGGCTGACCCGGCGCATCCGGGACAAGGGCCCGCCCAACGGGATCGTCGTCCATGCCGCCGACGGCAAGATCGATATCCCCGCCCTGATCGAAGAGGCGAAGGCCTGGCCAGGGCTCGAAGGCATGGATCTCGCCAAGGAAGTCACCACCCGCCAGACCTATCAGTGGGACGAGACCCGTTGGGTTATGGGCGAGGGCTATGGCAAGCTCGACAAGCCGCGCTTCAACGTGGTCGCCGTCGATTACGGGGCGAAGCGGAACATCCTGCGAATGCTCGCGTCGGAAGGCTGCAAGGTCACCGTGGTGCCGGCGACGGCCACGGCCGAAGACATCCTGCGCCATAAGCCTGACGGCATCTTCCTTTCCAACGGCCCCGGCGATCCGGCGGCCACCGGGACCTATGCGGTGCCAGTCCTGCGGGAGCTTATCAAAAAGGGCCAGCCGATCTTCGGCATCTGCCTCGGGCATCAGCTCCTAGCGCTGGCGCTGGGCGGGACGACGCAGAAGATGCCGGCGGGGCATCGCGGCGCCAATCATCCCGTGAAAGACCTCGAAACCGGCAAGGTCGAGATCAGCAGTCAGAACCACGGCTTCGTCGTCATGCCGGAAAGCCTGCCCAAGGACGTGAAGGTCACCCATGTCTCGCTCTTCGACGGGACCAACGAGGGCCTGAAGGTCGAGGGCAAGCCGATCTTCTCGGTGCAATATCATCCGGAGGCCAGCCCCGGCCCCCAGGACAGCCATTACCTCTTCCGGCGCTTCGCCGACCTCATGGAAAAGGCGAAGTAACCCCCCGATGCCGAAGCGTACAGACATCAAGAGCATTCTCATCATCGGCGCCGGCCCGATCATCATCGGGCAGGCCTGCGAATTCGATTACTCCGGCGCGCAAGCCTGCAAGGCGCTGAAGGAGGAGGGCTACCGGGTCATCCTGGTGAACTCCAACCCGGCGACGATCATGACCGATCCGGAGCTGGCGGATGCGACCTACATCGAGCCTATCACCCCCGAGATGGTCGAAAAGATCATCGCTAAGGAAAAGCCCGACGCGCTCCTGCCCACCATGGGCGGCCAGACGGCGCTCAATACGGCAATGGCGCTCTCGAAGAGCGGCGCGCTGAAGCGGCATGGGGTCGAGTTGATCGGCGCCAAGGAAGACGCCATCGCCAAGGCCGAGGACCGGCTTCTGTTCCGCGACGCCATGACCAAGATCGGCCTCGCGACGCCCAAGAGCAGCGTCATCCATTCGATGGAAGAGGCGGGGGCGGCCTTGGACGCGGTAGGATTGCCCGCGATCATCCGGCCGTCCTTCACCCTGGGCGGCACGGGCGGTGGCATCGCCTACAACCGGGAAGAATATGAGGAGATCGTCAAGGGCGGTCTCCGTGCCTCCCCCACCACCGAGGTGCTGATCGAGGAATCGGTCCTGGGCTGGAAGGAATACGAGATGGAGGTGGTCCGCGACCCGGCGGACAATTGCATCATCATCTGCTCCATCGAGAACATCGATCCGATGGGCGTCCATACGGGGGATTCGATCACCGTCGCGCCGGCGCTCACACTGACCGACAAGGAATACCAGATCATGCGCGACGCCTCGATCGCGGTGCTCCGCGAGATCGGCGTCGACACGGGCGGATCGAACGTCCAATTCGCGGTCAATCCGGCGGACGGCAAGCTCATCGTCATCGAGATGAACCCTCGCGTGTCGCGGTCTTCGGCGCTGGCGTCCAAGGCGACCGGCTTCCCCATCGCCAAGATCGCGGCCAAGCTTGCCGTGGGTTATACGCTCGACGAGCTGCGCAACGAGATCACCAAGACGACGCCCGCCTCCTTCGAGCCGACGATCGATTACGTCGTCACCAAGATCCCGCGCTTCGCCTTCGAGAAATTCCCCGGCGCCGAGCCCCTGCTCTCCACATCGATGAAGTCGGTGGGCGAGGCCATGTCCATCGGCCGGAGCTTCGCGGAATCGGTCCAGAAGGCGCTGCGGTCCATGGAGACGGGCCTCACCGGTTTCAACGAGGTCGAGATCCCCGGAGCCCAGACCGGCGACAAGAACGCCGTGCGCGCGGCGCTGACCCGGCCTACGCCCGACCGACTGCTGGTCATCGCCCAGGCCTATCGCCACGGGCTGACGACCGAAGAGATCCACGCCGCCTGCAAATACGAGCCCTGGTTCCTCCAACAGATCGAGGGGATCGTCCAGACGGAAGAAGGCGTCAGGAAGAACGGACTGCCCCAGGACGCAACCTCGCTCCGCCGGTTGAAGCGGATGGGCTTCTCCGACGCGCGGCTCGCGGAACTTGTGGGCATCGGGGAGAGCGAGGTCGCCGCCAAACGCCGCAACCTGGGCGTCAAGCCGGTCTATAAGCGCATCGACACCTGCGCCGCAGAGTTTCCCTCGCTCACGCCCTATATGTATTCGACCTATGAGGACGACGGCTCGGGCGAGCCCGAATGCGAGGCAGAGCCGTCCGACCGCAAGAAGGCGATCATCCTCGGCGGAGGTCCCAACCGCATCGGCCAGGGCATCGAGTTCGACTATTGCTGCGTCCATGCCGCCTATAGCCTCAAGGAGGCCGGCATCGAGACCATCATGGTCAATTGCAACCCGGAGACTGTCTCCACCGACTACGACACCTCCGACCGGCTTTATTTCGAGCCCCTGACCGCCGAGGACGTGATCGAACTGGTCCGGGTCGAGCAGAGCCGGGGCGAAGTGTTGGGCGTCATCGTCCAATTGGGCGGCCAGACGCCCCTGAAGCTCGCTCAGGCGCTGGAAGACGCCAAGATCCCGATCCTCGGCACCTCGCCCGATGCCATCGACCTGGCGGAGGACCGGCAGCGGTTCCAGCAACTCCTGATCGCGCTTGGACTGAAGCAGCCGGTGAACGGCATCGCCTATTCCGAAGAGGAAGCGGCGGAGGTCACGGCCCGCATCGGCTTCCCCGTGGTGATCCGCCCCTCTTATGTGCTGGGCGGGCGCGCCATGGAGATCGTCCATGACCGCGCGGGCCTCACGCGCTACGTGAAGAACGCGGTCAAGGTCTCAGGCACCAGCCCCGTGCTGATCGACCGCTATCTCCAGGACGCCATCGAGGTGGACGTGGACGCCCTGGCCGACGGCAAGGATGTCTATGTCGCCGGCATCATGGAGCACATCGAAGAGGCCGGCATCCATTCGGGCGACAGCGCCTGTTCCCTGCCGCCCTATTCGCTTTCGGCCGAAGTGATCGAGGATATCCGCGAGCAGACGCGGAAACTCGCCAAGGCGCTTCACGTCGTGGGCCTGATGAATATCCAGTTCGCGGTCAAGGACGATGGGATTTACGTCCTCGAAGTGAACCCCCGCGCCTCTCGCACAGTCCCCTTCGTCGCCAAGGCGACCGGCGTGCCGATCGCAAAGATCGCCGCCCGCATCATGGCGGGGGAGACGCTCGCGAGTTTCGGCCTCAAGGAACGCAGCGCCGGGGAGGCGCCCGCCCATGTGGCGGTCAAGGAAGCGGTCTTCCCCTTCAACCGCTTCCCCGGCGTCGATCTCATCCTGGGTCCGGAAATGCGCTCGACCGGCGAGGTCATGGGCCTCGACAGCGATTTCGGCCGCGCCTTCGCGAAGTCGCAGCTCGGCAGCGGCGTGGCCCTGCCCTATTCGGGGACGGTCTTCATCTCGGTGCGCGACCGGGACAAGTCGCATCTGGTGGAGCCCTGCCGCCGCCTCGTCGAGATGGGCTTCAAGCTCATCGCCACGCGCGGCACGGGCCAACTGCTGCGTGACGCCGGGCTTGAGGTCGAGGTCGTCAACAAGGTTCTGGAAGGTCGCCCGCACATCGTGGACCGCATGCTGAGCGGCGAAATCCACCTTATTTTCAATACGACCGAGGGCGCCCAGGCCATCGCCGACAGCTTCAGCCTGCGCCGCACGGCGCTGACTTTAAGCATTCCCTATTATACGACCGTGGCCGGCGCGCGGGCCTCGGTTCAGGCAATTGCCGCGCTCAAATCGGGCGGGCTTGAAGTCGCGCCCCTCCAGTCTTACTTTGTAGGGTCGATTTAGCACCGCACCCTCGGGCAGCGCCGCCCGGGGAGGGTGGTGTTTTCACTATCCGGCCTTTCCTTCCAACTAACCTAAAAGCCCTTTCCTCATGAGCAACAAGATCCCGATGACTGCGGACGGCTACACCCGGCTGCAGGAGGAATTGAAGAGGCTGAAGACGATAGATCGTCCAGCCATCATCCGGGCCATCGCCGAGGCGCGCGATCATGGCGATCTCTCGGAAAACGCCGAATATCACGCGGCGCGGGAGCGGCAGAGCTTCATCGAGGGCCGTGTCATGGAACTCGAGGACAAGATCGCCCGGGCCGAGGTGATCGACGTCTCGAAGCTCTCGGGCAGCAAGGTCATAAAATTCGGCGCGACCGTGAAGCTCGCCGATGAGGAGACCGACGAAGAACAGGTCTTCCAGATCGTCGGCGAGGACGAGGCCGACATCAGCCAGGGCCTGCTCTCGGTGACGTCGCCCCTCGCCCGCGCGCTCATCGGCAAGGGCACCGGCGAAAGCGTCGAAGTGACGACCCCCCGGGGCGCCAAGTCCTATGAGGTCGTCACCGTCGATTTCCGCTAGGAAGCCGGCTTAATCCAGCTCGATCGGCACGCCCGGCTCGTATTTCGAGGACCGGATGGCGAGTGACGTGCGCACGTGGCTCACATTGGGCGCGGCGGTGAGCTGGGTCGTCAGGAATTTCTGATAGCCGTCCCAATCCTCGGCGACCACCTTCAGAAGAAAATCCGTCTCGCCGGCGAGCATATGGGCCTCCCGCACCTCCGGCCAGGTCGCAACCAGCGCCTCAAAAGCCTTGAGATCGGGTTCCGCCTGACTCGCAAGCCCGACCTGGGCAAAGACCGTGACCCCATAGCCCAGGGCCTCGGGGTTGATATCCGCGTGATAGCCTCGGATGAAACCCGCCTCTTCCAAGGCCCGCACCCGGCGCAGGCAGGGGGGCGCGGAAATGCCTGCCCGCTGCGCCAGTTCCACATTGGTCATGCGGCCGTCGGCCTGCAGATCGCGGAGGATCCTGCGGTCGATCTTGTCGAGCTTGATGCGTCGCATTGCGGGATTTTCTCGCGCCAGCCGGTGAAGCTGGTAATTATATTCCAATTTCACGGGGGCGAGGCAACTTTGCTGGTTGAGATCGCGTGAGAATGTCTCAGGTCTGGGTTCTGCATGATGGCAAGCAGGGCATGAGGAGCCAGGTGCTCGGCTTGGCGGAGGCGCTGGGCCTGCCCTTCGTCGAGAAACGGCTGGTGATCCGCGCGCCCTGGCGGCACCTGATGCCTTCGCTCTGGGTCCAGCCCCTGATGGCCATAAGCCCCGAGGGCGATCTTCTGGAACCGCCCTGGCCTCAAGTCATCATCAGCTGCGGACGCAACACCGTAGCTCCGGCGCGAGCGGTCAAGGCGGCGAACAAGGGCCATACGCTTTGGGTCCATATCCAGGATCCGCATGCGGGCCGACAGGACGTGGACCTGATGGTGGTGCCGGAGCACGACCACACCCGAGGCGACAACGTCGTGCTGACCCGGGGCGCCGTCCACCGGGTCACGCCCGCGATGCTGGAGGAAGGGCGCAGACGCTTCGCCCCGATGCTGGCAGATCTGCCGCGCCCGCTGGTCTCCGTCCTGCTGGGTGGCAACAACAAGGTCTATAGGCTGACCCTGGAGCGGCTGGGTCAGCTCGCCGACGACCTTGTCCAGGTCTCCAAACGCGGATATGGCCTCGCGATCACGCCGTCGCGACGCACAGGCGAGGCCGGTCTTGCGCTCCTGCGCGAGAAGCTCAAGGGCTGCGCGGCCTATATCTGGGACGGGAGCGGCGACAATCCCTATTTCGGCCTCTTGGGGCTGGCGGATGCCATCCTGGTGACCGGCGATTCGGTTTCCATGGTCAGCGAGGCCGGCGCCACGGGCAAGCCAGTCCATGTCATCGAGCTGGAAGGCGGGTCGACGAAGTTCCGCCGCTTCCATGCGATGATGGAGAAAGCCGAAGTCACCCGCCCCTTCCGCGGGCAGGTCGAGCGATGGTCCTATCCGCCGCTCAACGATACGGCGCGGGCGGCTGCGATGATCCGCGACCTCCTCATGAAGCGCGCCGCCTGATGCGCGGGATTGCGATCTATCTCGCGGCCCTGGCAGGGGCGAGTGCGCTCTTCCTTTTCTTTCCGGGTCTCGATCTTTGGACCACGGGGCTTTTCTGGCGGCCGGGCGAAGGCTTCTTCCTCGCCAATTGGGCGCCGTTCCGCTTTCTTTACGACATCGTCCCGAGGGTGACCGAAGCGGTCCTGCTGCTGGCCCTGGCTGCGGCGGCCTCTCTGGTCTGGCGGAAACGGGCGCTTTTCGGGCTCGACCGGCCGCGCATCGCCTTTCTCGTCATTGCCCTGCTCCTCGGTCCCGGTCTTCTCGTCAATACCGTCCTGAAGGATCATTGGGGCCGCGCGCGCCCCTCGCAGGTCGAAGCCTTCGGCGGGACCAAGCAGTTCACTCCCGCCCCCCTTCCGGCCCGTCAATGCGAGCGGAACTGCTCCTTCGTGGCGGGCCACCCGGCCATGGGTTTCTATCTCGTCTCCCTGGCCTTCCTGATCCCAGTCGGGGTGAGGCGACGGCAGACGACGGTCGTAGCGCTGGCCGCAGGGGCCGTCGTCGGCATCGCGCGGATCGCGCAAGGCGGGCATTTCCTATCGGATGTGGTCTTTTCCGGGCTCTTCGTCTTCGGCACGACCTGGCTCACCTGGCGCTGGGTAGTGGAGCGGGATGGATTGCGGGTGCTCTGGGGGCCGCTCGACCGCTGGAATTCGACCCTGGCGAAGATGAGCTTCGCGGCCTTCGGTGGCCTGGTCGTCTCCTACGCGATCCTCGACCGGCCCCTGGCGCGGGCCTTCAAGCTCGCCCCGGACTGGTTCCTGAATTTCTTTCGCTTCGTCACCGATTTCGGCCTGTCGGGCAGCTATCTCGCCTTTTTCCTGGCGCTATATCTTACGCTGAAGCTTGCCGCGCGGGCGAGTTGGTCGGCCCATCGCGCGGAACGCCTGAACCGCTTGGCCTGGACGCCCGCCTTTCTCTTCCTGGCAGTGGCGGTCTCCGGCATCGTCGCCGACGTCATAAAGATCTTGGCGGGCAGGGCGCGACCGAAGATCCTCTTCAACGACGGGCTCTTCGGCTTCCAGGGCCTGCGCTTCCAGGCCGATTACTGGTCCTTTCCCTCCGGCCACGCAACCACGGTCGCGGCGCTCGCCACCGCGCTTTGGATCCTCTGGCCGCGTCATCTCAGGATCTATCTGGCGGCAGCCGGGCTGGTGGCGGCGAGCCGCGTCATCATCGACGCGCATTACCTGAGCGATGTCATCGGCGGCTGCTTCGTCGGTGCCGTGACGACCTTGGCGCTGCGCCAGACGCTGGAACGCTACGGAATATCCCTCACGCGCCCCACCCTATCCGTCACTTAGCGGCGGGCGGCAGGCGGTAGCCTTTGAAGCCCTTGAGTTCGACCATCAGGTAATCGCGCTGCTCGCCGCGGCCGACCGGCACGGTGATGTGCTGGATAGGGCCGATCTCGTTGAAGTAATCCGCGACGACGCCCAATTGCTTGCGGCGACTGACGAGGAGGAAGTCGGCGCCGATATCCTGGGAGATGTCCCGGGTCGCATCGAACCAGTCGTGGATCCCTCCGACCGCGTTCCATTTCCCGGCAACCGGCGGCTGCACGTAATAGAGGAGCGAGGCCAGGTCCTCGCGATCGTCGCATAGGAGTGTCGCATTCGGCGTCCGAGCCAGGGTCTGGGTCACCACGCGGCCGATTGTCTTCCATCCCCTGAGGCGATGGAGCGGGTCGTATTTGCCGGGGATCTCCATGCCGATGGCGGCCGAGATGTCCTTCGCCCCGAGGAGCGCAACGACCGCCACGATATGGATCGCCACGGAAATCGAAACGAGCCGACCCCAGCCGCGCTCCAGCAAAAGGGCCACGACCAGGATCGTGCCGCTCACATAAGTGGGGGCCGACCAATTGGGATGGGCGCGGGTGGCCATGCTCAAGCCCAGCATCATCACCAAGGTGGGCAGCGCGAACCAGGCCAGCAGGGATGCTGGCGGACGCAGCAGGCGGCGGCCCTGGGTCAGCGCAAAGAAAATGAGAGCCGCGAAGAGGATGGGGCCGAAAACCCCGAATTGCGAACCCCCGAATTCCAGGAAGGCTCCCGGATGGATCCCCGCATTGCCGATGTCGGCATTGTCGCCTGTGTGCTTATAGCTCTGGAAGCCGTTGAGCCAGTTCCAGACGAAATTCGGCAGATAGACCAGAAGCGAGATCAGGCTGGCGACGAGGAACCCGGGCAGATGCTTTCTTTCGTCCCGGACGATCAGCAGATAGACGAGCGCGGAGACGAGCCAATAGGCCATCGCGTATTTCGAGAGAAGCCCCAGCCCCGCCGCGATCCCGACGCCGATCCACCAGCGCACGCCACCCGGCTCCCGCGCACGGAGAAAACCATAGAGCGCCGCCGCCCAGAAGAAGAGGAGCGGCGCGTCGGTCGAGATGATGATCGAAGAGGCGGAAATCCCCGGCAAGGTCGCATAGACCACCGCCGACCAGGCCGCCACCCGCGAATCATAAAGCCGCTTGGCGATCCCATAGATGAAAAAGGCGGCGCCCAGGTGCAACAGCGGCGCCGAAAAGCGCACCCCCGCCTCGGCATTGCCGAGAAAGGCGGTCGTCGTGGCGATCAGCCAGGCCACCAGTGGCGGCTTCGAGTAATAGCCGATGCTCGGCGCCTGGGCCCAGAGCCAGTACTGCGCCTCGTCGGGATAGAGGTCGAGGCGGTCGGCGAACAGCCAGGCGAGTCGCAGCATCGTGACCGCCGACACCGCCCAAAGCGCATAACGCCAATGGCGCTCTTCGGCGGTTTCAATGGTCTGAATATGATTGCTTGTCGCCATGCGGGCGGGAGACTATCCAGGTGAAGAGGGTATCGCCACATTCTTTTTACCCGCCACGGGCTAGCATTCATCCCCGCCCGTGTCCAAGTTCAGGGCAGCAGCGCTTGCGAAACGACCGCAGAAACTTGACCGATGCCGCTTAAGATCGAGACTTTCAGCAACAAGAGCGGCGGCAACAGCTTCTACAAGGCCGTGACCCATCCGCTCGCCGCAAGGGCTCTGCCGGCGCTCTTCGCCGTGCTGGGCCGAGGTCCGGTCGCGGTCTACGACCCCCTGGGCTTCGCGGACGGTTTCGCGGAATTCCACGATCTCGGCGGTCTGACGCTCGCCGGTTGCTACGTCCAGGATGTGACCGAGATCGGCAAGCCCGTGCTGGGTCGACCCGCGCAACCTGTGACCGACCTAAAATCATCGGGCGCCAAGGTGGTCTTCGTCGCGGCTTTCGACGCCGGTAAGCTCATCGATCACATCCGCCATCTGCTGCCCGAGGGCGCGGAGGTCCTGAGTCTCGATGCGATCCGCCTGCCGGAGCGCTGCATCACCAACAAGCGCGACTATCTGAGCCCGCTCAATTTCGCGACCAACTTCGCCTTCTTCCGCGACGGCGGTGGACAGCACACCCGCCTCGTCACGGCCAACTACTGGGCGGGCTACGGCGCGAAGGAAGTGAGACTCTGGTGCCTGCTCCTGGACGGCAAGGGGCAACCGATTGCCGAATGGGAAGAAACGGTGGCCGAAGGCGTCGCCGCCATCACCCTCGACAGCCGCCACATTCGCAGGCGCTTCCACTTGCAGGACTTCACGGGCCAGCTCTTTCTCCATGCGGTCGGCGCGACGGGCCATGACGTGGTCAAATACGCCCTCGACACCTTCGGCGACGACGGCAATCCCAGCCTTTCCTGCACCCATGACGCCAATTCCTGGCCGGCCGATTTCTACGCTGGCCTCCCCGCTCCCGACGAGGGCGAACGGGTCGTGCTCTGGGTCCAGAACAGCCACCCTTGCCCCATTCCGGCGGGCGAGATCGGGATGAACCGCATGGGGTCGCCGGAAATCCGCGTCCTGCAGGAGCCCATTGGTCCCTTCGCGACCCGCGAGATCGACGTAACGGAATTGCTGCCGGACCTCAGATGGCCCGAGCAGATCGAGATCGTGGCCGGCAAGCACTTCGTCCGGCCCCGCTACGAGATCACCAGCGGCCGCCGCACCCGCATTGCCCACGCCAATGTGGAGCGCACCGACTTGAAGCCCGATCCCCGGATCGGCGAATTGGGCAATCTCCTCGGCAAGGGCTATCTTCTGCCGGCCCCGATCCTGCCGCGCGACATCTGGCGGTCAATCGCGCTCCCGACGCCCATGGCGACCTGCCAGCAGAGCTTGCCCATCGGCGCAATCCTCTACGACGCCTCGGGCCGCGAGGTGACGACCCACCGTTTCGGCAGACTCGCGCGCGATCATTCGACGAAGCTCGATCTCGACGAGGCGATCAACGGCCATGCGCTGCCCTCGGGCTTCGGACATTTGGAGATCGTCTACGATCCCTCGGCGGGGGATGACGCCGACGGTTGGCTGCATGGGCTTTTCCGCTACGAGGACCGCGCCTCGGGCCATGCGGCGGAGACGAGCTTCGGCGCCCATGTCTTCAACACCGTCATGACCTATCGCAACGAACCGCAATCCTATGCGGGCCGCGCGCCGGGTCTCTCCACCCGGCTCTTCCTGCGGCTGGGACCGGAGCCCTACGACACCCTGTGCCATCTGATCTATCCGGCCTCGCTGCCCTGGCATGGGACAAGCACGACGGATCTCAGGCTCCATGACCAGGGGGGTGGGGTGGTCGCCCAACGGCGGATCTCGATCCCCTGCTCCGGCTCCCATTTCTGGCGCTATTCCGAGATCTTCGACCCGGCCGAAAGAAAACAGGCGGGAGATGGCGCCTATATCGTCGTTGACGATAGAACCTGCCGGCTCTTCGGCTATCATGGGTTGATCGGGCGCGACGGTGCCTTCAGCCTTGACCACATGTTCGGCTTCTAGAGCCGGGCGGGAACGACCTTATGACCGAACACCACACGAAAGTTCTCATCATCGGCGCGGGGCCTGCGGGCTATACCGCCGCGATCTATGCGGCGCGCGCCAATCTCCAGCCGATCCTGGTCCAGGGACTTCAGCCCGGCGGCCAGCTCACGATCACGACTGATGTGGAAAACTACCCCGGCTTCTCCGACGTGATCCAGGGCCCCTGGCTCATGGAACAGATGCAGAAGCAGGCGGAGCATGTCGGGACCAAGACCGTCTTCGACATCATCACCTCCGTGGATTTCTCCCGCCGTCCCTTCGTCTGCAAAGCCGACTCGGGCGATGTCTTCGTCGCCGAGACGGTCGTCATCGCGACAGGCGCTCAGGCGCGCTGGCTCGGGTTGCCGAGCGAGGACGCCTATCGCGGCTTCGGGGTGTCCGCTTGCGCCACTTGCGACGGCTTCTTCTTCCGCGGCAAGGAGGTCGTCCTGGTCGGCGGCGGCAATACGGCGGTCGAGGAAGCGCTCTACCTCACCAACCACGCGACCAAGGTGACGGTTGTCCATCGCCGCGACAGTTTCCGCGCCGAGAAGATCCTACAGGACCGGCTGTTCCGGAACCCGAAGATCGAGGTCGTCTGGAACGCCACGGTCGACGAGATCGTCGGCGAGCAGAATCCGCCCCATGTCACCGGCGTGAAGTTGCGCGACACCCGGACCGGCGAGACCAAGCAGGTGCCTTGCGACGGCGTCTTCATCGCCATCGGCCATACGCCGGTCACAGAGATCTTCAAGGGTCAATTGCCGCTCGATGCTGAGGGCTATCTCATGACGCGCGCCGATTCGACGGCGACCGAGATCCCGGGCGTCTTCGCGGCCGGCGACGTCAAGGACAAGATTTTCCGCCAGGCGGTGACCGCGGCGGGCATGGGGTGCATGGCGGCTCTGGAGGCCGAGAAGTTCATTGCCGCGCACGAGGTGGCAGGGTCGCTGAAAGCAGCCGAATAAAAAGTCTGGGGGCAAGCATGCCGACATCGCTCGGAGGCGCTCCGTCCTGGGGGCGGGGTATGGACTGGGATAAGCTGCGGGTCTTCCACGCCGTGGCGGAGGCTGGCAGCTTTACCCATGCCGGCGAGACATTGAACCTGAGCCAATCCGCGGTCAGCCGGCAGATCAGCGCGCTGGAGGAAAGCCTCAGCGTGCCGCTCTTCCACCGGCACGCGCGCGGTCTGATCCTGACCGAGCAGGGCGACCTTCTCTTTCGCACCGCCCGCGAGGTGTTCGCCAAGCTCGCCATGACCGAGGCGATGCTGCAGGAATCGAAGGATCGCCCCCGAGGACCGCTCAAGGTGACGGCGGCGGTGGCCTTCGGCGGCGCCTGGCTGGCGCCCCGCATCCGCGAGTTCCTGGACCATTATCCCGAAATCCAGATCAGCCTCGTGGTCGACGACGCCGAACTCGACCTCTCCATGCGCGAGGCCGATGTGGCGATCCGCATGTCGCCGCCCCGCCAGCCCGATCTGGTGCAGCGCCATCTCATGACCGTGCGCTACAACATCTATGCCTCGGCCGAATATGTGAAAAAGCACGGGATGCCGCAGAAGGCCGAGGATCTCGACAAGCACCGGATCATCATCTACGGCACCGATGCCCGTCCGCCGACACCGAGCGTCAATTGGCTCATCGACGCGGGCTCCAACGCCGGTCACGAGCGCCGCCCCATACTGACCGTCAACAACGTCTATGCGATCTTCCGGGCGGCGGAGAGCGGCCTGGGATTGGCGGCGCTGCCCGATTACATGACCCATGAGGCTCAAGGCCTGGTGCGCGTATTGGTCGATCTGCCCGGCCCCGAGGTCGAGGCTTATTTCGTCTATCCCGAGGAATTACGCTCTTCCAAGCGCATCGCGGTCTTCCGCGACTTCCTCCTGCGTAAAGTCGCTGAGGCAAAAAACGGCTGATTTCGCGTCATGGTTAAATAGACCTTTCCGTTTTTCTACTTCCACCGTCCCCTAATGGGCTAATTTTATGCTCCTGCTCAAGGATTGAGCGTAGAGATGCAGTTTTTGCAAAGGAGCCAACCGAAATTAAGGTTGGTCAATTCTGCACCCATCAGTCACTTTTTTAATCGTGCGATGGTTCATCGCAACCTGTTCTGCAATCGCTGCTTTCGGCGGTTGCGCCGAGTTCCCGGATTTTCGGATCCGGGAAGAGGGTCTCAGGACCCTTACGTCTCCCAGACGTGAAGCCTCCCTGTAACTAGCCCCCGGATAACTCCGGGGGCTGTTTTCATTCAAGGACTTAGGTCCCGTCGCGCGGCTGACCGTGATGTCCGAGGCGCCGTAAAAATCCCTGGGGACTTGCTGGGGACTTAGCTTGCACAATTTCGTGTTCTGAGCGCTTGTGATGCCCTACGACTGGGAGCACCGCCGACAAATGCCCGCCCCAGGTCCAGGATTGCTAAGAACCCCACAACTCTCCCAATCTTTGAATGCTCCGCTAAGGGCGCTATAGGAAAAGAGACCGACGAGCTTTTCACCGTGCCGGAGTTTCACGTCACCCAGCTTCGGCGCGCAGTAGGCGTCGGCGAACTCTTTGGAGCTTTCAGGTTCGGCGGGAGCATCGCCTACGTGGTGCAAATCCCCTGGATGACCCGTCGCGTGCTTTTCAATTTCGGCAGGTACTAGGTCAATGGCAGCGGCCACCCTCGGCAGCACCCACCGCAACGGCAGCTATCTCGTCGCCCATTGCCTCGCCTGCAACAACGCGACCGACATGGACATGCCGTCGCTAATCGCGAAGCTCGGTGTGAAATCGCTTCCAAGTGTGACTCCACCCAAAATCCGAGCAACTCATTGATCACGCCGAGAAATACGCCAACTGGTGGGGTCAAGTTTCGCGCGACAGATGACCCCCTTCAAATTCGCATGTTTGCCAACCGGATCAATGCGCTGAGAGACTTCAGGGGCGGAGTCATTGTTGGGCGCAATTTCACAGCGCCATCATGCCAGGAGACGCGTGACCCCGGCCGCGCATGCGGCTAGGATGAGGGCAGCAATCTGCAAAGTACGCTCTTTTCAGGGGAATCGATCATGGGGCATGGCAGGGGTCGTCAGTGGACGAGGCGCGGGGTTCTGGCGGTGGCGGGCGCGGCGGCGATCGTGCGGCCGGCGGCGGCGGACCGGGGGGCTCTGGCCAAGCTGAAGCAGCAGGGCTCGATCCGGATCGGCATCGCCAACAACATGCCCTGGAGCACGCTCAACCCCGACGGCACCCTGATCGGCATCGCCCCCACCCTCGTCAGGGCCGTGGTCGAGCGCATGGGCATCCCCAAGATCGAGGCTTTCGTCGCGGCCTATGGCGAGCTCGTCCCCGGGCTCCAGGCCGGTCGCTGGGACATGATCGGCGCGAGCCTCACCATCTCGCCCGACCGCTGCAAGCAGGTGCTCTTCTGCGACCCCTTCTACCGCAAGGACGAGACCCAGTGGATCGGCTACCTGCCGGGGACCGTCAAGGATCCGCCCAAGAGCTTCACCGAGCTCGGCGCGGCCTTTAGCCTGATCGGCATCTCCAAGGGCAGCGCGGAGCTTCCCTATCTCCAGCAGGGCATCGAGGCGGCCGGCCGGAAGGACAAGGTCGAGATCGCGCAGTTCAGCGATACGCCGCTGCTCTACGAGGGGCTCACAGCCAAGCGCGTGCCGATCGTCACCTCCGACGCCAAGACCATGCAGCTCCTGAAGAGCCAGCGCGGCGGCATCGAGATCGCGCCCGTCGATTCGGGCCATCCCAACCGGGGCTCGGGCGGCGCCTTCCGCCTGGACGACACGGACCTGCGCGACGCCTTCGTGGCCGAGTTCCGGGCGCTCAAGAAGTCGGGCGAGGTCGCGAAGATCCTCAAGCAGCACGATTTCGAATATGATGAGAAGTTCATGAACATCAGCGGCGAGCAGGCCTGCGCCCTCTGAAGCGCGCCACCCGCTTCCCAGTGAAGGAGACATCCGATGGATGACGGCAAGATCCGCGACCCGCGCGGCGAGATGCGCGAAGACGAGGCGACGGTCGCCCTGATCGACCACCCCGATTCGATTGAGGAGATCCCGACGCTCGACTTCGCCCCCTATCTCGACGGCCGCCCCGGCGGCGCCGAGGAAGTGGCGGCGAAGCTGCGCGAGATCACCATGACCGTGGGCTTCTTCTACCTGAAGAACCACGGCATCCCCCAGGCGCTGCTCGATGCGACCTTCGCCCAGAGCAAGGCCTTCCACGCGCTGCCCCTGGAGGCGAAGGAAGCGCTCAAGGCCCGCGACGACGACAGCATGCGAACGGGATATCGCGGCTATGGCGCGCGGGGCACCTATGGGTCGCAGACCAATACCTCGATCATCACCGGCACCAAGCCCAGCTACTACGCCCAGTTCTCGGTGCAGTGGGAGCCCGATTTCGAGCGCGCGGGCAAGCCCGAGATCGGGCCCGGCGACTCGGTGAGCCGCTGGCCGGACCTTCCGGGCTTCCGCCAGACGGTGGTCAAGTATCATGCCGCCATCGACAAGCTTGCCATGAGCTTCCTGCCGCTCTGGTGCATCTCGCTCAAGATGCCGCTCGACTATTTCGAGGACATGTTCAAGACCCGGCACCTCCAGTTGGCGCTGCTCCACTATCCGCCCCAGAAGGAGATCGGCAACCGACAGTACGGGATCAACCCGCATACCGACAACGCCATGATGACTTTCCTGGCGCAGCAGGACGTGCCCGGCCTTGCCGTGCGCATGCCCTCCGGCCATTGGCGCGAGGTCGACATCCGCCCCGGCTGCCTGTTGGTCAACACCGGCAACTCGCTTGTCCAATGGAGCAACGAGGAATACCTCTCGACCAAGCACCGGGTGATCAACACCAACGAGGTCGACCGCTATTCGATCCCGGTCTTCTTCGGGCCGAGCGATGACACGGTGGTCGAGGTGCTGCCCACCTGCCAGGGCCCCGACCGGCCCCCGCTCTACCAGCCGATCAGCTACGGCGACTTGCGCAAGTGGTACTACGGCCAGCCGCAGAAGAAGGCGTCGTAGAAAATAAGCTGGCCCCCCTCTCCGCCCTTCAGGGGGGAGAGGGCCGGGGTGAGGTGGGGCGAGAGCGGACGCGCGCCGGAGCATCTTTCTGCCGGCGCTATGCTCGGGCAGTAATGCCATCGCTCATCGCGAAGCTGGGCGCTGACTACCCGGTGCCCGGTCTTAATGGCCGTCTCCGATGTACCCGGCGCGACGTGCTGGGCGGCAAGGTCATGGTGCAGGCGCCGGCCTGACCCTGGTCTGCGAGCGGCTTCCAGAGCCGGAGCGCCGTCGCATAGTCCTGGCTGTTGGCGGCCGCCAGCCCATCCTCATACGGACCCGCAAGCACTGGCGTTGCCGCGCCTAGGAACGCCGCAATGACTATAGCCCCAACCGTCGAGATCGTTCTCATGGTCGGCCCCCGCCAACGTGAGCCCGGATGGTAGCGCGGTGACGGGAGCGGCGCCATGGGCGCGGTGTCGAGTACCCAGCGCGGGTGTTCGCGCCGGGGGCGATCTTCTCGCCGCGAGAGGCTGCGCGATTGACGGTGCTCTTGTCGCGTCCCGTCTTGGTGGCCGTATCCGCCGCAAAGCCCGCAGGCATTCCGGGGCGATCTCGAATAGTGGCGCAACTTGCACCACTATTCTTTGCCTTCCACAATGCCTTACGCCTCGCCATGCAGTCAGCCTCCTGCGCTGGCGTTAGCTCGGATCGCATGAGGTTTTCGTCAATCTCCCAAGCGCTAGCTTTCGCCTGCGGCACCGCGTCGCGCAACTTCCTGCTAAATTGAGGTAGACCCTCGCCCAACGCCATCCTGGGCTGATCAGGAGATCGGCCATGAGAAATCGGCTGAGCGAATGGGCACCGCCTGATCCTGCTCCGGCATGACGGGTCCGGTCGTGATGGGGAGAAACCGAATGACGACGGGAGAGGTGCGTCTTGATCAAGGGAACCGACGTCATCAGCTGGTTCGGCAAGCCAAGTTTACCGGCCTTCGCGTCGAATCAGGGCGAGGTCACCATCGTACTGGTCTCACGCTTGCCTGAAATGGCCACGATGGCTACCATGATCGCAGTATTTGGCGTTGATCTGGGGAATGTCGGTTGAGTGGTCACCACGCAGTGGCTAGGCGTTTGAACCGGGAATTGCATGTCACTCAGAAAAATATTTACCCGTGTTTTTGCCGGATTACTTCTTGTCTGCACTATTAGGGCTGGCGTGATAATCGCAATGCTCGCACTGGGAATTGGTGTCGAGGCAATTATTAAACCTGCTGAGGCAAAAGGCTTTGTCAGCGACCCAGAAACTGCCACTCGCGTTTTGATAGACGCCGGATACAAGCCTATTGAGGTGGGTGGCTTTAGCTGGCTTTCTGGATGCTTTGGGTCTTGGTATCAAACAAAATTCACGGCCATTAGTCCAAGCGGAACCTTGGTCTCGGGTACAGTTTGTACTGGTATCTTAACTAAAGGGGCGCAAATTCTTATTAATACTAGGTGACTTCGTATGACGTCGCTCTCTGATTCCCCGCCCCCCTCTGTGATATATTCCATCGATACGCAGCACCGCATCGAGCATCAACTGAGACTTCCTAAACTAACCTGGATAATTCATGGAGGTCGGTGAGCATAGCGTAACTCGTTGGAATCGCCCAAGATTCGATTGCTAAAGCCGAATCTGCCGTTCCGGAGCGCCATGCCCGCCACAGTTGATCCTACCCTCCCGCTGCCCGGTCTGTCACCTCTCTGTGGCAAGCCCGTCGTGGCCCGCTTTGATGGTGGGCGTCTGTCCTCGGGTGGCGGGGTTCTGTTGCTGGCCGAGGTCGAGCGCCGGCTGCGGATCGGCGAGCGGCTGGCCGGCTGCCTGGAGGATCCGCTGTGAAATCGCTTCCAAGTGTGACCCCATCCAAAATCCAAGCAACTCATTGATCACGACGAGAAATACGCCAACTGGGTGGGGTCAAGTTTCGCGCGACAGATGCCCCCCTCAAATTCGCATGTTTACCAACCGGATCAACGCACTGAGAGACTTCAGGGGTGGGGTCATTGTTGGGCGCGATTTCACAGACAAACCAGATGCAATCTGGGGCGCGCCGCTAGCCGCATCCGACGGGGCACGACGTCGGTAGGGCGGTCCACTCCGCACCCGCATCCTCAAACATGCGGGCAATCTTGCTGTTTAACAACCTCTCGGGGATCTTATTCCGACTTTTGAGCATCATGTTGAAATGCTAACTTCAATACGGTTTCCTCGTCATACGGAGGATGCCGCTCGATAAGTTGGGACGATAACAAAGGTGATCGATGGTAGGCCGTCATGCGGAAATTGCCGGCGCGGGCTTCGCCGGGTTGGCGGCTGCCATCGCGTTGCGGCAGCGGGGCTGGACCGTGCGAATCCACGAGGCGGAGCGGGAGCTGCGCGCTTTCGGGGCCGGAATTTTCATCTGGGAGAACGGGCTTCGCATCCTGAAATCGCTGGGAGCCTATGACGCCGCGGTGACAGGTGCGCATGAGGCGCCGTTGAACCAAAGCCGGAACGAGCGAAACGAGACCTATTATTCGATCAAATTCGGGCCGGATCGCGGAACCCGGATGATCACAATGACGCGGCAGCACCTCTTCCAGGCCTTGCTGACGCAAGCCCAAAAGCTGGGTGTCGATATCGAGACCGGCTCCGAAGCCCTGGGCGCGGAGCCGGAGGGTATTCTTCTGGCCGCGAAAGGTCGAAAACATCGAGCCGATCTGGTGGTCGGCGCGGACGGCGTGCGCTCGAAGATCCGTGATTCGCTCGGCCAACCGGTTTGGCGAGAGCAATACGAGCAAGGGGTCATCCGGCTTCTCGTCGATCGTCGCGAAGATGATCTGACTCCCGTCGACCGCGACTATGTAATCAATTTCTGGAGCGGCAGATATCGCTTGATGTATGTGCCCTGCAACCAGCGCGAGGTTTACCTCCTGCTGGGAGCGCATAAGAGCGACCTCGCGGCGACCGCATTGCCCGTTCGCTCCGAGGTCTATTCGGAAGCCTTCCCCTTCCTCGCCGGTATTCTCGGCCGCATCGGCGATCGGGGCCGCTTCGACGTCTATGAGGCGATGAAGCTCACGCGCTGGTCGGTCGGCCGGGTGGCGATCGTGGGCGACGCGGCGCATTCCATGCCGCCCACGCTGGGTCAAGGGGCGGGCTCCGCCATGGCCAATGCCTTAAGTCTGGCGGTTGCGCTCGATCAGGATCCGGAAATCGGCGAGGCGCTTGCTGCTTGGGAAAGCCGGGAACGCCCGCTGACCGAGCATACCCAGAATACGTCCATCGATCATGCCCAGAACAGGGTCGGGTCGGGGCCCCGCACCAAATGGGACGACGAGGCTCTGAGAACCGCCCGCTACATCCCTACCGGGACGAGTCCTTGAACTGACCGGACGGTCCACTGCACACCCAGCCCTATGATCCAACGGAAGGACATCACCATGCGTAGAAGAGACTTCCTGGAGAACGCATCCGCTACGGCGATCACCGGTCTCGCGGCCACAATACTTCCCCGACGAGCGCGAGCGCAGGACAAGGGACAGGTGGTGGTGGCATCCTATGGCGGCGCCTACCAGGATGCCCAACGGGAGATCTACTTCAAGCCGTTCGAGAAGGAAACCGGGATCCGGGTGGTCGATGTGCCCGGCTTCACGATCGCGAAGATCCAGGTCATGGGCAAGGCCGGCAATATGGAATGGGACCTCGTGCCGGCGGTCACCACGGATGTGCTCGTGCTGTCGAGCCAGGGACTTCTCGAAAAGATCGACTATTCCGCAATCGATCCTAAGGTCCTGGCGGGCATCGACAAGAACCTTCAGAAGCCATTTTCGATCGCGAGCCTTTGGGCCTCATCGGTAATCGCCTATAGCACCAAGGCTTTCCCGGCAGGCTCGCCGCACCCTGACCGTTGGGCCGATCTCTGGGACGTGGCCCGTTTCCCGGGCAAACGGATGCTTCCGGCGGGCGATTACGTGGTCAATCCGATCGAACCCGCGCTCCTGGCCGATGGTGTCCCAAAGGACAAGCTCTATCCGATCGATTTCGACCGGGCCTACAAAAGTCTCGGCCGGATTCGGCCGGATGTTGTCAAGTGGATCAATACCGCCGCAGCCATTCCGCAAGCCTTGACGGATGGGAGTGCCGTCGTCGGCCTCGCCAATGCCGCGCGCATCCAGGATCTGATCCAGCAGGGCGCGCCGATCGCCTTCACCTGGAACGAGGGGATTCTTTTCAACACGACCTGGGCAGTTCCGAAAGGCGGCCCCAATTCCGCCGGCGCGATGAAGCTTATCGAATTCGCGCTGCGACCCGACCGCCAAGCCGCCTTCGTCAAACTTCAGCCGAGCGGCCCCACCAACCGCGACGCCTTCGCCTTCATTCCGGAGAACGAGCGAAACCGCTACCCATCCTTCCCGGACAATCTCAAGAAGCAAGTGGTGCTGGATGCGGAATGGTGGGCGGCGAAAAACGGCACAAAATCAAATCTCGAGTTCAACGCCGATCTGTGGCGAAAATGGATGGTGACTTGAGTCGCCCGAAGCAGCCTGCGGTGGAATGCCCGGCGGCACACAACTAGAGGCTATACCATGACGCAAAAGACCGAACTCGGCGCAGCCGAGCGGATCGACGGCGAGTTCGATGCGCCTATCGAACCGATCGGTGGCGCGTCCCATTGGAAGGGCGCGGAACTCGTCGACAGGACGGATTGGATCCGCTCTTTCTCCACCGAAGAGATTGCCGAGATCGAGGCCGCCGTCGCACAGGTAATCCGGCAAGGCCTCGACATCATGGCAATCGGCCGGGAAGATTTTCCCCTGCCCCGTCTCGGCCCGGCGCTCGCGGCCGCCAAGCTCGAGGTGCTGCAGGGACGCGGTTTCGTCTTACTTAGAGGGCTGCCGATCGAGCGCTATTCGCCGCGCGAAGCGGCGATTGCTTATTGGGGTATCGGAACTCATCTCGGCTTTCCCGTCAGCCAAAACGGTCGAGGGCATCTCCTTGGCCATGTCTTCGACATGGAACAGCACAGCCTCCGGCGCTATGCAACCAATGAGCATCTCGATTTTCACTCCGACTTCTGCGACATCGTAGGGCTTCTTTGCCTCCACCCGGCGAAGTCAGGGGGCCAAAGTTTCATCGCGAGCGGCGCGGCCATCCACGACGAAATTCTGAGTACCCGGCCCGATCTTCTGCGCGTCCTCTATCAACCCTTTTGGACCGATCGCCGCGGCGAGGTGCCGGCCGGCGCCAAGCCCTATTACCAGCTCCCGGTTTTCTACAAGGCGGGCGACGCTCCCGCCATGATGTACCATCGGCTGCCGATCCTGATGTCGGAACGCTACCCGGAGTTGCCGAGGCTGACCCATGAACAAAAAGAGGCACTGACGCTCATCGATCGGATCGCCGGTGACCCGGCTTTTCATCTTCCGATGTCGCTGCAGATCGGGGATATCCAGCTGCTGAACAATCTCGCGGTGATTCACGGACGAAATGCGTTTGAGGATTACCCCGAAGTCGAGCGCAAACGGCATCTTCTCCGGCTTTGGCTGGTAACCCCGGACGCCCAGGATCTGTCCTATTGGCATTATCGGGCCTATGGCGGTGGACGGCGGGGTGGGATCTACGTTCCTGGGGTGATCGAGAACGCCCCTCTCGACCCGTGATCCACCCGAGCATCGTTCTGAGGGTTTGGATATCGCGGACATTAAAAAATTCGGCCCCGCGTTGCCAAATCTGACTGGCCCTCGGCGCTAGGAGTTCGTCGGAAAGGCGAGTGTATCCTCGGCCTGCCAGCAGACAGGAACCGTTTGGCCAACACTCCATTGTCGGGCTTCGCGGCGGTTCTGCACAACGGCCGCGACACGCAGGTCCGGCTTCAGATCGATCAGATATTTGATGCGGTCGCCGGTGAAGGTGACATCCTGCACGATGCCGGTAAAACGGTTTTGCATCGCCTCCCCTTCGCCGCCGAGAATGAGCTTTTCGGGTCGTAGCATAAGAGTGACCGTTTGGTTCGGTCTCAGCGGTCCCGCGGCACGCGCAAGGCAAGTCAGGCCCTCGGCCAATGCGACCCTGCATAGTCCGTCGGGTTCAGGCGTGCCGACTCCCTCCAGCATGACTGCGTTGCCGAGAAAATCCGCGACGAAGGTCGAGGCCGGCCGTTCGTAGATCTCGCGCGGCGGGCCGAACTGCATGATCTCGCCCTGGTTCATCACCGCGACGCGATCGGAAATCGTCATCGCCTCCTCCTGATCGTGCGTCACGAGGACGAAGGTGACACCGAGTTGGCGGTGGAGAGACCTGAGTTCCTGTTGCATGCTCTCACGCAGCTTGCGATCAAGTGCGCCCAGGGGTTCGTCGAGCAGCAGAACCGGCGGGTCGAAAATGATGGCGCGGGCCAGTGCCACGCGCTGCTGCTGGCCGCCGCTGAGCTGACCCGGCAGGCGCGTTTCGAAGCCCGTGAGACGCACCAGATCAAGGGCGGCATGAACCCGCTGCGCCACGTCCTTCTTTCCCACTCCGCGCAGACGCAGCGGGAAGGAGAGATTGTCCGCGACGCTCATATGCGGAAACAAGGCAAGGTGCTGAAATACAACGCCGATTTCACGATGCTGCGGAGGCAGTCGATCCACCCGCCTTTCGCCGATGAAGATCGAACCTTGGCAATCGTCGACGAAGCCGGCGACCGCCATCATTGTCGTCGTTTTGCCCGATCCGCTGGGCCCCAGGAGCGAGACGAACTCGCCAGGTTCGATGGTCATGGAGATGTTTCGGATGGCCGCGACGTCCCCGTAAACCTTGGTCAGCTCGCGGATCGTCACACTCTTGCCAACGATCTGTCTGTCCGCCGCCATCCCATAAATCCGATGCTCGCCGTTGATCCATACTGTACCGAACGTTGGGGCCTGTCACCCTTGATGTCATTGACTAAGTAGGGATTTCGGAAGATCGTTTCGGTTCCGGGAGAGTTTCATAGAGGCGGGGGCATGGCTGGAGAAAATCGCTCACGCCAGCTGCTCTTCGGCGGGCGTTTGGCGCGACCCTTCCTATTGCTTCTCCCAGCCCTCGCCTTGATGCTGCCGGTTTACGGCTATCCGATGCTGGACTTGGTCAGGCAAAGCTTCGATGCGCCGAACTGGTCCTTCAAATATTACATCGAGGTATTCGAGGATCCGGCTTTCGGGCCGGTCATGTCCCGGACTTTCCTCATCACCACGCAGGTTACAATGCTTTGCGTGGTCATCGGCTATCCGATCGCCTATGCGATGCTCCATATGTCGGAGCGCGGGCGGCGCTTCGTCATTCTCGCCGTCGTGCTGCCCCTATGGACAAGCGCGCTGGTCCGCTCCTTCGCGTGGATAACCATTCTTGGTCAGGAAGGTGCGCTCAACCAAGTCCTGCGTGGGCTCGGCCTGATCGATCAGCCGGTGCAGTTCCTCTACACTCGCTTTGCCGTTCTTATCGGCTTCGTCCATGTGCTTTTGCCTTTTTTCGTCTTTCCGCTTTACAGCGTAATGACACGGCTCGATCTCCGACTGGTAGATGCGGCGTGCTCACTCGGCGCCAGTCCCATGCGCGCCTTTTTCGGCGTCTTCTTTCCTCTCAGTCTGCCAGGCGTGGCGGGCGGTGCGCTGCTTATCTTCATCCCAACGCTTGGCTACCTGATCACCCCGGCCCTGCTGGGTGGCCTCAAGGAGATCACTTACGTCATGCTGATAGAGCGCCAGGTCAATTCTGCGCTCGATTGGAATTTGGCGGCGGCGATGTCGCTCGTATTGCTCATGTTCACAGTCGTGCTGGTCATGGTGTTCGGCAACCTTCTCGGTTTCTCGGCAGGGGACCCCGGACAGGCCAAAGCGATGAACGCGCCCTGGCTCGGACGCATCGCCGTATGGCTTGCCACGCTGTGGGCGCGCCGGTCGACACGCTGGGCTCGGGCCGATGCGAAGATCGAAAGGCGCGGACCGAAGCGCGATCTTGCCCCCTTCCTGCGCGTTTATGTTGGCATCCTGCTGGTGTTCCTGCTCTTCCCACTGCTGATCTTGCTACCGATGAGCCTGGGCAAGGCCCCCTATCTGGAATTCCCGCCGAGCGGCCTGTCGCTGCGCTGGTTCGAAACCTATTTGTCTCGGCGTGACTGGATGGGACCAACCGTCACCAGCTTCCAAGTGGCGCTTGCGACCATGATAGCCGCTACGTCTGTTGGGACATTGGCCGCGATCGGCCTGTCGCGCGCAAAGTTTCGCGGCAGCAATTTTTGCTTGAGCTTTTTGATGTCGCCGCTTGTGGTGCCGCATCTCATCATCGCGGTCGGGCTCTATTTTCAGTTCGCCCCGCTAAAGTTGGTCGGCACGCGGCTGGGCCTCGTATTGGCGCATATGATCATCGCTATTCCGCTCGTCGTCACGATCGTGTTGAGCGCGCTGCGGAACGTCGACCTGATGCCAGAGAAAGCTGCCCGCAGTTTAGGCGCCGGGCCGATCCTGGCCTTCCGTAAAACCACCTTGGTAATGATCCGACCCAGTCTGGTTTCCTCCGCCCTATTTGCCTTCCTGGCATCCTTCGATGACGTGATCATGGCGTTGTTTCTCAGCGGCACCAGCGTATTCACCTTGCCCAAGCGGATGTGGGACAGCGTGATGCTGGAGATCGATCCGACCGTCGCAGCGGTATCGGTCGTTATGATCACCTTGTCGCTCATATTGTTCTTCATCGGGCAATGGGCCAATCGTGGCAAGCGTGGCCTGGTGGCCCTGACCCATCACTGACGTTGCCAGCAGTACGCAAGGCTTTCGGTGTGAAATCGCGCCCAACAATGACCCCGTCCCTGAAGTCTCTCAGCGCGTTGATCCGGTTGGCAAACATGCGAATTTGAGGGGGGTCATTTGTCGCGCGAAACTTGACCCCACCCAGTTGGCGTATTTCTCGGCGTGATCAATGAGTTGCTTGCATTTGCGGTAACAGGGGCAAAACCCTGGGCCTGTCTGCTTGTCAGGCTTGGTTGCCGACGAGTTCGGGTAGGCGCGGGATG
>CANJCB010000037.1 GCA_947473305.1 Rhodospirillales bacterium | reverse complement strand
CGTCAGATCGCTGGGATAACGTAGGCCACGCCGGCACGCTGCGCGGCGATGTTCCGGTTTCCACATGAAGCGCCTCCCGTAAAATCTGGCGCTCCAATAGGAATCACATCCGATTCATCCGATTCAACAACTTTCCGGATCGGCTCTAAAAGAATGGGAGAAAACGCATGGCACGTCCTTCACAGGCGAATATGGTGGGGCGGCGGACGCTCCTCACGGCCGGCGCGGCAGCCGGTCTTCTCCCCTTCACGGGCCCCTTCATCATCAAGGCGCGCGGGGAGGAGCCGATCAAGATCGGCGTCGATAACCCGCTGACCGGCATCTATACGGCGCTCGGCAAGAACGAGCAGGCCGGCATGGAACTGGCTCGCGACCAGATCAACGCCAAGGGCGGCATCCTCGGCCGGCCGATCGAACTCGTCATCGAGGATTCGACCTCGGACAAGACCGACGTCGCCGTGCAGAAGGCGCGCAAGCTGATCCAGGCCGACAAGGTCAATTTCCTGGTCGGCAATGTGAATTCGTCCTCGGCCATCGCCATCGCGCAAGTGGCCGGCGAGCTCAAGACGCTTCACATCGTCCCTGGCGGTCATGCCGATGCGGTGACCGGCGCCAATTGCCATTGGACGACCTTTCGGATCTGCGATACCGGCGCGATGCAGGGGGCCGCCATGGCCAAGCCTCTCGTCGAAAAGATGGGCAAGAAATTCTATTACATCGCCCAGGACTATGCTTTCGGCCGTGCGCTCCAGGCGGGGCTGGAAAAGGCGGCCGCCAAGCTCGGCGCGGTCAATGTGGGAACGGAGTTCTTCCCGCTCGGCACCACCGATTATTCCGCGATCCTGATCAAGGCGCGCGCCGCCAATCCCGATGTGATCATCGACCTCGCGGCCGGTGACGACGGGATCAACTCAATCAAGCAGGCGGTCCAGTTCGGCCTCGACAAGCAGGTCAAGATCGCCGGCATGCAGCAGGAACTCGAAGTTGTCGAGGGCCTGCCGCCGGAGGCCCGCATCGGCACCTGGCTTTTCGAGTGGTACTGGAACCAGCCGAACGTGCCGCATGTGGCCGACTTCGTCGCGGCGATCCGCAAGAAGACCAACAAGGTCCCGACTGCGCGGACCTGGTTCGGCTATGCGGCGATCTGGACCTGCGCGCTGGTCGCCAACCAGGAGAAGACGCTCGACGCCATCAAGCTCGCCCGTGGGCTCGAAGGCATGAAGCTTCCGCCGGAAGTGGCGCTGATGCCGGGCGAGGTCTTCTACCGCAAGGAGGATCACCAGCTCGTTCCGGCCGTCTTCGTCGGTCATCTCCAGGCGAAGGGCACAATCGATCCCGAAGATCTCTTCGTGGTCGACCAAGTGATCAAGGGACCGGAGTTCATGCCGCCGGCGAGCGAGACCGGCTGCAAGCTGGACTATCCGGCCTGACCTGAAGGAACCCGCGCGTCGCGATCCCGTGGCGCGCGGACCTCAGCAAGAAATCACGGTTCTCATGAACATCTCTAAGCGGTCGGCCTGATGTCCCAGGTCATCCTGTTCAACCTGTTGAACGGGCTCATCGTCGGCGCCTTCTATGCGCTGATGGCGCTCGGCCTGTCGCTGATCCTCAACCTGAGCGGCGTCATCAACTTCGCCCATGGCGGCTTCCTGGCGCTGGGCGCCTATTTCGCCTATTCGCTGGCGCCGATCACGGGCTTCTGGATAGCGCTGGTCATTGCGCCGCTGGGAGCGGCGATCATCGGCGTTGCCGTGGAGCGGGTGCTGATCCGAAGGCTCTACGGGAGGGATCCGCTCTATAGCCTGCTCATGACCTTCGGGCTGGCTTTCATCTTCCAGGACGGATTGAAATTCATCTGGGGCGCGCAGAGCGTGCCTTACCAGATCCCATCCTGGCTCGCCTCGCCCCTGTCGATGGACCTCTTCTTCCTGACCGGATATCGCATCTTCATGATCGCGGTGGTGGCGATCGCCGTGGGCGGGCTCTTCCTGATCCTGGGGTATACGCGGCTCGGCATCCGCATCCGCGCGGGCACGCTCGATCTCGACACCGTCTCTGTCCTGGGCGTCAATGTGCGTGTCCTGCGCAGCCTCAACTTCGGGCTCGGCATCTATCTCGCGGGGCTGGCGGGCGTTTTGGCGGCGGGGATGCTGGGTCTCGCGCCGACTATCGGCGACCAGCTCATCATGCCGAGCTTCGTTGCGATCATCGTCGGCGGTCTGGGCAGTCTCCCCGGCACCCTGGTGGGTGGTCTGCTGATCGGCGTCGTTTCGGGCATCACCTCCGTCTATTTCTCCGAGGCCACCGAGGCGGTGATCTATGTGATGATGGCGCTCATCCTGATGGTTCGGCCCCACGGACTCTTCGGGGACGAGGGCCGCCTGCAATGAAAAAGTTCCAGGACTGGCAGGGCACGATCATCGTCTGGGCCCTGCTGCTGACGATGCCTTTCTGGATCGGGCATATCGGCGGCTACACGACGTTGGGCACGCGGGTCGTCGTGCTGGCGGTGGCGGCCATGTCGGTCAATTTCCTGCTGGGGTTCACCGGCGTCCTCTCCTTCGGCCATGCCGCCTATTTCGGGCTGGGGGCCTATGGCGCCGGGCTCACGATCAAGTATCTGGCGGCAAGCTCCATGGCCGGCCTGGTGGCAGGCGTGCTGCTCGGCACTGTCGGCGCCATGCTGATCGGGTTGATGATCGTCCGCCTGAGGGGCGTCTATTTCGCCATGGTGACGATCGCCTTCGGGCAGATCTTCTATTTCGTGTCCTTTCGCTGGGTCAATCTGACGGGGGGCGACGACGGGCTCACGGGCTGGACGCGGATGCCGCTCTCCCTGGGGCCGCTGAGCCTCGATATCCTTCATGACGAGACGGCCTTCTATTATTTCGTGCTGGCCTGCTTCGGGGCGGCGGCCGCGGGAATGGCGCTGCTGTTGCGGTCGCCTTTCGGGCGCACCTTGCTGGCGATCCGGGAAAACGAGCGCCGGGCACGGTTCCTCGGGATCCCCGTGGACCAGCATATCTGGATGTCCTTCGTGATCTCCGCCGCCTTCGCGAGTCTGGCGGGCGTCGTCTATGCCTATCTCAACAACTTCGTGGATCCGCGCGCCTTCCGCTGGGACCAGTCGGGCGACTTCGTGATCATGGCGGTGCTGGGTGGCATGCGGTCCTTCTGGGGACCCTTGATCGGCGCCGCAATCTTCGTCGTGCTCCAGGACAAGCTCTCCAGCCTTACCGACTATTGGATGACGCCGCTGGGGCTCTTCTTCGTGCTGGCGGTCGTTTTCTTCCCGCGCGGGGTGCTCGGCATGCTGAAGCGCAGGCGGGCCACGTGAGCCTCCTGGAAGCGCGCGGCGTCTCGCGCCATTTCGGCAGCCTGGTGGCGGTCGACGATGTCTCCCTGTCGGTGGAGTCCGGGGAACTCCGGGCGGTCATCGGGCCTAATGGCGCGGGGAAGACGACCTTCTTCAATCTGCTCTCGGGGTTCTTTCCGCCGACCGCCGGCAAGATCCTCTTCGACGGCAGAGATATCACCGCACTTTCGGCCCATCAGCGGGTCGCTTTGGGAATTGCCCGCACCTTCCAGATCACCGAGATCTTTCCCGAGCTCACGGTGATGGAGAACCTGTTGATTCCGGTGGAGACGGCCGCGGGTCTTCGCACCACGCCCTGGCTGACCAAGGCGCGGCGCGCGGAAACGGAGGCCCGTGTGCAGGATCTCCTCCAGATGAGCGGCCTCACGCCCAAGGCCGAGCGTCTCGCGGGAGAGCTTTCCCACGGCGATCAGCGCGCGATCGAGATCATGATGGCGCTCGCCCTGAAGCCCCGCCTTCTCCTGCTCGACGAACCTACGGCCGGCATGGGGGATCAGGAGACGCACGACGTCGTGCGTCTGATCCGGGACCTCCACAAGAAAGAACGGCTATCCATCGTGCTGATCGAGCATGATATGCGCGTCGTATTCCATCTGGCGGATCGCATCCTGGTGCTCGCGGAAGGCGCGATGCTGGCGGAGGGCACGCCCAAGGAGATCGCCGCCAACGAGAAGGTTCAGGCGGCCTATCTCGGAGGCGTCGAATGACGCCTCTCAAGGTGGACGGGCTCCATACCTATTACGGCAAGAGCCATATCCTGCAGGATGTTAAGATCGAGGTCGGCGAGGGTGAACTCGTGGCGCTCCTGGGGCGCAATGGAGCAGGCAAGACCACCACTCTGCGCAGCATCGTCGGACTGACGCCCGCGCGTAGCGGCTCGGTGACGATCTTCGACCGGGTGACCACCGACTGGCCCTCGTATCGGATCGCCGCGCTCGGCGTGGGCTATGTCCCGGAAGGGCGGCGCATCTTTCCGAATCTGACGGTCGAAGAAAACCTGCAGGTCCCGCTGGAGCGGCCCGGTCCCTGGACAATTCAGCGGGTCTACGATCTTTTCCCCCGTCTTAAGGAACGCCGCTCCAACAAGGGACGACAACTCTCCGGCGGCGAACAGGAGATGCTCGCGGTGGGCCGCGCGCTTCTCCTCAATCCGACATTGCTGCTGCTCGACGAGCCCTCCCAGGGCCTGGCGCCCCTCATCGTGCGCCACATGTTCGAAGTGATCGCTTCCATGCGGAAGGAAGGGATGTCCATCCTGCTGGTAGAGCAGAACGTACGCGCGGCGGTCGCCATTGCCGATCGGGTCTACGTGCTGGATGACGGCAAGGTCGCCTACGAGGGTCCGGCTGCGGAATTCGCCCAGGACGAGGAGCGCATGCGCTCCTTGGCCGGCGCGAGTTCGGAAGCCTGGGAAGACTTTTCTTAGCGCGTCATCCCGCGCGTTGACGCGCCACCCATTCTCACGAAGCTTTGCGATGTTCCGCGTTGCGCTTGCGGGTTGCCGCGGCTTTTTGGGCCGAAGCGGAACGCTGTGTGGCCGTACGGGATGCCGCCGCCTTTCCGCCCAGCTTGCCGCCCTTATGGGCAGCCGGATGACCGGTCTGGACGCCCCGGCCGGAGCCTGATTTCTTCCCGCCGCCGTCGTCCTTGTTGACGGTTGCCCAGGCACGCCTTTCTGCTTCTTTTTCCGATACTCCCCCTTTCTCATAGCCTTCGGCAATATGGTCAGCTTTGCGTTCCTGCTTATCCGTATATTTGGATTTGTCGCCCTTCGGCATCGCTTGTCTCCTTAGTTGTCTTTAAGGAAAACAAGGCGATGAGGCTGGAGTTCCAAGACCAGCGGCGGCGGCGCGGAGACTGAATATGCGTTTGCGAGGGGTGCCCGGTCGCGTGGCAAGTCTAGCCATATAAGCGGCTTATATAAAGCGCAGGCGGTGAGACCTCTCGAATTTATACCGGCTCCAGCTCCATCTTCGCGGCAGGATAGAGCGAGGAGATGGGCCCGTGAGCGTCCCTGATTTCAGAGAAAAGACCACCTCTCCGGAGAGCGTGATCAGCTTCCCGCGCGCCGGTCCGGACGGCAACGGATCGAAGCAAGTGGTCGCCGCACAGACCGCTCGGCTTGTTGCGGGCTTTCCGTCCCAGCAGGACACGATGAACGAGGTCGTCCTGATCGCGGCCTGCTGTTTGGGTATCGCTATGCTATTGAACCTGGCGGTTTTGATCCCGTGAGAGCTTCCCTTCTGAAGCCGCTCCGGGCAAGAGACAGTTCCGCCGTCATGTTTAGCCAGACTATTGGGAGACTATGATGTTTCGTCCGTGGATGAGAAAAGCCCTCGGAATCCTGACGCTGATCGCCTGTCCCGCCGCGGCTTGGGCGGAGGATCCCTCGCCCCCCTTCGACAAGAGCGGCTATGCCCTTTTCAACCCCACGCCGACCGACCAGATGCGGAACTTCTGCACCGACCGCCCGACGAAGGGAAACGCGCCTTGCACGGTGGATGCGGGGCATTTTCAGATCGAGACCGATATCCTCAATTGGACCCGCAGCAGCATCGGGGGCACGACCCAGGATATCTTTCTCTACACCAATCCGACGCTCAAACTCGGCCTGAACGATCGGATGGATTTGGAACTGAACATCGCTCCCCTCGTACAGGTCAAAACCCGGAACAATGCCGCCGGAACGAGGAGCGACCAGAAGGGCATCGGCGACCTCTTCGCCCGGGTGAAGTACAATCTCTTGGGGAATGAAGGCGGAAGCCTCGCAGTGTCGCTACTGCCTTATGTCAAGGTTCCGACGGCGCGGGCGGGCATCGGCAACAAGTCGTTCGAGAGCGGCCTGATCGTGCCGGTTTCCTTCGCCTTGCCGAACGACTTCTCGCTATTGCTGGGACCGGAAATCGACCTGTTCCGGAATTCGACGAACTCCGGCTATCACGCCAATTTCCAGGGGCTGATCAACCTGAGCCGTCCGATCACCTCGAGCCTCACGGGTTCGGTTGAGCTCTGGTCGGACATCAATCCGGATTCCGCGACGACAACCCGGCAGTGGTCGGTCGATTTTGCCCTGATCTGGTCGGTGATGCCGAACCTCCAACTAGATATCGGCACCAACATCGGCTTCAATCGGGCCACTCCCGACGTTCAGACCTATGTCGGGATCTCCAAACGCTTTTAAGCCTTGAAGGGCAGGCCTGTCAGAGGGGCCGGATGTTCCCAACAGGCAATCCACTAGCGCCGCTCTCATGGGTGAATTACGCTCAACTTGCGGGTTGGTTGGGGGGACCATGAGCAAGATTCGATCGGGTGCCATTGCGGTCATTATTCTGAGCCTGGGCGGCGCGGCGCCGGCCTTGGCTCAGTCCGAGCCGGTTAGTGTGCCGATGGAAAGGGACCGGGATTCGACCTACAGGGTCTCCGGCCTGGTCAACGACAAAACCTCACTCGATTTCACGGTCGACAGCGCGGCGTCGGATGTGGCCATCCCTGCCGATGTCGTCGACAAGATGGTGCGTGCGGGGAGCCTGCAGTCCGGGGACTTTCTCGGGAACAAGACTTATATGCTGGCGGACGGATCGCGGGCGGTTTCCCGGACGTTCCGGATCAGGTCGTTGAAGGTCGGCAGCCTGGTCATGGAAAACGTCATCGGCAGCGTTGCGGAAGCGAATGGCACGCCTTTGCTGGGACAGAGCTTTCTGGGGCGGTTCGGGTCCTGGGCTATCGACAACGGAAATCGGACATTGATCCTGGGGGGCGGAGTGACCTCGGCTCCCGCGGAGACGGCGGGGACCTCTTCCTCGCCGGCGACTTCAGTCGACCCGAAGGTTATCGAGTTGAGCTACTGGGGAGGGATCCTGTTCAGCACCGACCCGGCTGATTTTCAGAGTTATCTGGCGCAATATCCCAGTGGTTCTTTCGTGGCGCTCGCGAAGAACCGGCTCGCCGAACTGCAAAAGTCGGCAGGCTTGGCGCCACCGCCCTCCGTTCCCCCGGTGGCAGCGGCACCGGCACCACCGCCACCCGTACAGCCGGTCGGGGCATCGGATCCCAAGCCTGCCGATCCGCAGGCAATCGAAGTGGCTTTCTGGCAATCGATCGAGAACAGCCAGGATACCAGGGACTTCCAGGACTATTTGCAGAAGTATCCACAAGGCTCTTTCGCTTCACTGGCGCAGCGCAGGCGCGGGATTCTGCAGAAGCCGGAGACATCGCCAGCGCGGCTTTCACAGCAGGTGGCCGTAGTGACCCCTCCCGCGCGGCCCCTGGGCGTTGTCCAGATCGATAACGCGTTGACGGTTCGTCGCGAAGCGCAGCCGCCCACCCCGGATGCCTTCAAGAACGGTATCGAGTTCCAGTGCCCGGATAACGGCGCGCTGATCAAAATGTCGAATGGAAAGCAGCGTAAACGTATCGATGACGACTCTCAGGGAAATAAATATAAATGTTCTTATATTGATCAAAATGGTAAAGTAACCGCGCTATATTACGGCATATTTGTAGATTCTGTTCAGAGTATTGTCAAGAATTACGACAATATATGGCCCATCCGTGAGAAAAATACCTTCTCATTCCGAGAAACGGAGTCGGGTGCAGGTATTGGTGGTGGGGTTTCGTATGTAGATATAAGCATAGACATTCGGGGAATCGAAAATGTAAATGTTGTAGCGGGAGTTTTCCCATCTATTTTGATTGAAGTGAGACGGAGAGAAAAAGTATCTTTAGGCTCTCAAGGAGGTATGGGCTCTAATTCTTACAACGAAACCTTGTCGAGATATTGGTATTGCCCAGAGTTACGTATGACTATAAAGCATGATTATAAAATAATATCTGGAATGTATGGCGTGATTGGAGACGATCAAGAACCCTGGGAGGCGACGGCGATTTTATCGCCATAGAATTAAAATCGGTCCTTACCCATCTATTTCTGCGTGGTGTCGGGAGGGGGGGCGGTTCCCCGGAAACGCTTTAGCGCCCGTCCCGCGATACGACCGGCAGTCTTCGCTTTCCCATCGGTTTCCAGCGTCGCTTTCACATTCGGCAAGTCCACCACATCGCGATAGGTGCGGCGATGCTTGACGAAATTGGCCACCAGTGTTCTGAGGACGGCGTTCCAGATGCTCATGAAGGCAGCCCATCCGCATCCTGAGCGAAGCCCGGCCTTCTTCGCGTTAGACAGGATTGAAGGGCGCTGGCGGCGGCCCGATCAAAAGACCTCACTGAATCTTACAGGCTTGCTCGTTGGTCATTTCCATGGCGCCGGGGAGCACATCGAAGCCGAAGGACGTGACCATCTTCGCCAATTCACCGGATGCCTTCATCTTCCGAAGCTCGGCCTGATAGGCGTCGATCAGATCCTTGTCGCCGGGGCGGAACGCGCCGCTCTGACCGCGCAGAATGTCGTCGGGCATCGGATAAATCACCTCGAACCCGTTGTTCCGCCGGTCCCGCTCGGCGCGCAGGACCATGACCCCGCCCACGACGAGCTGGACGCGCTTGCTCTGCAGTCCTTCCAGCATCGCCGCATTGTCGGGAAATTGCGATACGGTGCCCTTGCGACCCGCGGCGGCCGAGGCCTGCATCACGGCTAGCTCGTTGGAGCCGGATTTGACGCCGATCTGGTCGAGCTTCTCGCCGATTTCCTTGATGCTCTTGGGCGGAGAGGGCACGTCGGCGGGCACATAGGCAAAGCCCAGGCCCTCGATGAATTCCGGATCGGAGAAAGTCACCTGTTGGCAGCGCGCCGGGGTGATCGTCATGGTCGCTCCGATGATGTCCCAGCGCCCCGCCATCAGGCCGGGGATCAATTCACCATAGGTCGAGATGACGCCTTCGACCTTGGGCACGCCGAGCCGCGCCATGATCGTTTTGACAACGGTCGGCCCAAGCCCGCCAACTGTCCCATCAGGGCTCATGGTGCCATAGGGCGGGGCGTTCACCAGAGCGATCTTGACGACGCCCGCCTTGCGCAGCTTGTCCAGTACCCCTCCCTGCGGAACGGATTGCGCTGAAGCTGCCACCGAGGTCACGCCGCAGATGATCGCGACGATGCCGCCAAGGACCGCCCGGCCCAGATAGCTTCGCTTCGACAGATCGACGCCCATGTCCTTCAGCCCTTTCCGGTTCCGATTTGCCGCCATTCTTCCTCAGGGAGCCTGACGCAACTCCTCGCTATATGCCAGCCGGAGCCGGGCAAATATCGAAATCTCGTCGCTTAAGTAATTGGAAAATTTGGTGCACCCGACGAGATTCGAACTCATGACCTCTGCCTTCGGAGGGCAGCGCTCTATCCAGCTGAGCTACGGGTGCCCGAAGCGGCGAGACCCTAGCCCAGAGAGGGAACGGTTGCAATGGCCTCTAGTCGGCGAAGGCCTTGGCGATTCGGGCGAGGCCGGTGCGCAGGACCTTCTCGGCCGCATTGGGACCTTGCGCCAGCTCCAGCATGCGAACCGAGTTGCAGAGATGGCGCTCGGCCACAGGTTTGACCTCGGTGGCGATAGCATTCTTGGGCAGCGCGTCGAGCATCGCCATGGCGCGATGCTCAACCTCGTCGGCGATGCTCTTGAGTTTGTCTCCCACAGCCTTGTCGAGATCCACGGCGCCAGCGAATTTCGCGCATTTGCGCAGGGCCCGAACGCGGTTCTCGGCGTCGATCAGCGCACTATCCGCGGGCAGTTCGGGCAGGCCATCGGCGCCGGCCGCCGGTGCGGCGGGGACCGCATCGAGGACGGTTGAATCGGCGTCCTTCAACACTTCCGTTTCGACCATGCGTTTCAAGTGCATGCTGATCTCTTTGAGGGGGCCTTCCAGATGTTTGCGCTTGTCCGCGAATTGGCGCGCCGACACGAGCGTATCGGCTAGCTTCGCCGCCTCACCCGCCACGTCGAGGGCGCTTTGGGTTTCCCTGACTTCCGTTTCGACCCGGCGTAACTCGTCGGCAAGCCGAACGACCGAGGCGTCGATGAGCTTGTCCGATGCTTCATCCGAGGCTCCCGCCCCGCCTTCGAGGAAACGCAGCAGGAAATCGGCCGGATTTGCCATGCGGGCGGCGAGCGTCCAAACGAGCGGGCGGGATTCGCCCAACCCTTGCCCGCGGATGCGGGTGATCGTCGCTTGGATCGCCTCGGAGTCCTCATCGGTCAGGCCCTGGACGGGCTTTTCCGGAAAGCGTTCCTTGAGGGTCTCGATCTCTTCGGCAAGCGGCAATACCCCGGCGATGTCCTCGATAAGCGGCAACACCGCGCTGCCGCCGAAAGTCGCCTGGGCGAAGAGGGGATCCTCGGAGGCGCGGGCGAGGGCGGTCCGCAGGGCCTTGGCGCCGGCCGGCCAGAGCTTGCGGCCGAGGTCCGTGATCTGCCGGCGCCGGTCCTGGGAGGTGGCGAGACGCTGCTCCAGGCCCTGGATGGTCGCGGGGCCGATCGAACTCGCCACGACTTTCCAGCAGAGTTGCAACGCTTCACGGGGCACGCGGCCATCTTCCGTGGGCGCGGCGGGGCCGCCGCAGAGCAGGTCTTCGAAAGGATAGTAGAAGATGCGCTGGATGCTCGGGGGGCGGGGGGGCCGCAGCCTGATCATCCGGGGCCGGGCTTTTTCGATCGCCCGGGCAGCGTCGGGATGGCTGCGAATCTCATGGAGCAGCACCATGAGATCGAGGAATTTTTCTTCGGAAAGTTCGAGGATGCGCTCTTCGACCTGATGGAGAACGCTCAGAGCGTCGGCCATCATACGCCCCCCACCTGTCGGAGGGGAACGCGGCGCGTCTCTCGCGCCGTCGCGCAGGCAGGTATCAATGACCGGTATTCCGAAACCGACATGGCCATCATGTGCAATAAGACCGCACCGCTCATTCGGCTCGGCCCGGAAGAATAAACCGGAAGAATTTCAACGGCCAGCCAATTGTCGGAAATTGCCCCGGCCTCCTGGCGTTCGGGTTTGCGTCTTCCGCCGAACGCACTAAGCTCGCCCGTTGGAAATGGCGATGAGGGGCTCCATGAAGGCGCGAGTAAAGCTGGTCGATGGCATGATGTTCGTGGGTGAATCGGGCAGCGGCCATGCGGTGGTCATGGATGGCGCTCCGGATGTGGGCGGGCGGGACCTGGGCGTGCGTCCAATGGAGATGCTGCTCTTGGGGCTCGGTGGTTGCACGGCTGTCGATGTGGTCCTCATCCTGCGGCGAGGCCGGGAGAAGGTGACGGATTGCGTCGTGGAACTCGAAGCCGAACGGGCGGAAACCGATCCCAAGGTCTTCACTCGGATCGGTCTGCGCTATCTCGTCACGGGGTATGGGCTTTCGCCCGCGAAAGTCGAGCGGGCGATCGCCCTGTCGCATGAGAAATATTGCTCCGCGACAGCCATGCTCGCCGCCACGGCGGAGATCTCGCATACCGTCGAGATCCTCGACGCGGCGGCGACCTGACTATTTCTGAGCGAAGAGGATCCGGCTCGCGTTGAGGTCGGCTGCCGAGGGCAGCGGCGCGTTATGATCCTCGATCCAGGCTTCGATATCGTTCAGGACCACCGGCGCTTCGAGATCGCGGAGCAGCATGTGATAGCCATGGGGATACCAGGCGATGCGCCGGCTCAGGGCCGCGTCGAGCGGAAGCCGCTCGATCATGAGCTTGGTCGGGACCTTGGGAATGAGCTGGTCCTTCTCGCCATAGAGCATGAGCATCGGGACCTTGACGTCCGGCGCCGCCTGAAGCGCCGCGCTCATCAGATCGACCAGGCCGTCGATCGCATCGACCCTCGTCTCCTTGATGATCATCGGGTCGCGGCTCAGGCCCCGCAGCATCTCGATATTGTCGGAGGGCCAGATCTTGAGCCCGCTGCCGGTCAAGGTCATGCGCGGGGCGATCTTCTTGACCACCCAAAGCGCTGTCCGTTCGGCGATATTCATCGTCTCCCGGCCCCAGACGGCAGGTGCGGAGAGAATGATGCCGTTCACTTCGGGACGAGGCGCGCCGGCTTCGCCGGTGACGGCGCTGACGATGATCGCCCCGCCCATGCTTTCGCCCAGGAGATAGACCGGCACGCCGGGGTGCCGCTGATGCGCCATGCGGGTTGCCGAGGCCGCGTCTTCGTCGAGCTTCTTCCTGCCAACCCAAGAACCGCGCTCGGCAGTCGCGCCGAAGCCACGCTGGTCATAGGCGTAGGTCGCGACGCCATGGATCGCCCAATCCTTTGCCGGAACTGCGAAGGCGTTGGAATAATCGTTGAAGCCGTGAAGCGCCACGATCACCGCTTTGACCGGTGCGCTGTCTTCCGGCAGCCAGACGCGCATGGGCAGCTTGACGCCGTCGGCGGCGACCAGCGTGTCGTTCTGGGGCACCGGCTTCCAGCGTCCGGTGATTTCCTGGACGGGCCTTCCCGTGGTGGAATCGCGCGACGCCTCCGGCACGGCGCAGGCGGAGAGCAGCAGCAGGAGGCTCAGCGCCAGTCCCTTGGCCACGCCCCTCACGGTTGCACGCCGCTTCGGATGAGCTGAAGGAAGATGTCTTCCAGATCGGTTTGCTCGGTGATCACGTCGCGGATCTCGAGCCCCGCCGCCTGAAGCGCCGCGAAGAGACGGCCGGGGGAGGTGCGGCTCGGCTCGTAGCGGAAGACCAGCCGCCCGGGCTGGGAGACGGAGAGCGCGAATTCCTGAAGGCTTGCCGGAATCTCCGTGATCGGTTGATCGAGAAGCACCACCATTTCCTTGACGTCGAGCCGACCCAGAAGCGATTGGGTCGTGTCGCAGGCGACCACTTTTCCATGATTGATGATAGCGATGCGGTCGCACAGCTCCTCGGCCTCCTCCAGATAATGGGTGGTGAGGAGGACTGTCGTCCCGCTTTGATTAAGACTCCGTACATGGGCCCAAAGTTGCCGGCGCAATTCGACGTCAACCCCGGCGGTGGGCTCGTCCAGGACCAGCACCGGCGGCGAATGAACAAGCGCCTTCGCGACCATCAGGCGCCGCCGCATCCCGCCGGAGAGGGTGCGGCCCCAGGCGTTGCGCTTCTCGACCAGCCCCACGGCCTCCAGGATCTCGTCGGTGCGCCGTTCCGACTTCGGAACTCCATAAAGTCCGGCCTGGAGATCGAGCAATTCCCAGGGCGTGAAGAAAGGGTCGATATTCAGCTCTTGCGGGACGACGCCGATCGCGGCGCGCGCCTGCCGCGGGTTTTCGTCGATATCGATGCCCCAGATCGATGCCTTGCCGCCGGACTTGAGCACAAGGCCCGCCAGGATATTGATGAGTGTCGACTTACCCGCGCCGTTGGGACCCAGAAGCCCGAAGATCGACCCGCGCGGGATCGCGAGATCCACATGGTCTAGCGCCATCCGCGCGCTCTTCCCATATGTCTTGGCGAGGCCGCGCACTTCCACCGCGTTCTCCGAGGAGGAAACGCGGTTCGATGCGGCGCCACCGGCCGGAGGATCTGCGAGGAGCACTGAGCTGGTCATTGATTGTAACGCACTAATGGGTATCATCCGCTCCATAAGCCGGTCAACGTCGGCGCTATCTGTCGGAGCATAAGGCGCCGACCTTGTCTCAGGATTAAGTCGAACCGATGCAGCCCTCCGAAACGGTCTATATCGACACGATGGTCGCCGCCTGCAACGGTGGCGGCGGCGCGCTCGGGCATCCGAAAGTTTTCTTGAACCTGGCGGCGGACGGCAAGGTCGAATGCCCCTATTGCTCCCGCCTCTTCATCCATGAGTCGCATCGCGCCGCGGCTCAGAGCCATGGGGTGGAACCCCCCGGTCCCGGCTCCAGCCTGAAGACCCGCCAGGAAGACCATCCGCCGCCGGCAGCGCCTGCGCGTCCCTGACCCCCGTGAAAGAGCTTCGCCACGTCTATCTGATCGACGGTTCGGGCTATATTTTCCGGGCCTATCACGCGTTGCCGCCGCTCACCCGCCCCGATGGGACCCCGGTGGGGGCGGTGCTGGGTTTCGCCAATATTCTCTGGAAATTCCTGCGTGAGACCGAGGCCGATCATATCGCGGTGATCTTCGATGCGGCGGGTCCGACCTTCCGCGACCAGATCTACGATCAATACAAGGCGAACCGGGCTGAGCCCCCTGCCGATCTGATCCCGCAGTTCAAGCTCGTCCGGGATGCGACCGAGGCTTTCAACATCTGCCAGATCGAGGCTTCGGGCTTCGAGGCGGACGACCTTATCGCCACCTATGCGCGGGAAGCCGCCGCGGCGGGCGCGCAGGTCACCATCGTGTCCTCCGACAAGGATCTGATGCAACTCGTGACCGACAAGATCGGCATGTTCGATCCGATCAAGAACCGGCCGATCGGGGCGGCCGAGGTCGTGGAGAAATTCGGCGTGGGGCCGGAAAAGGTCGTCGATGTCCAGGCGCTCTGCGGCGACAGCGTCGATAACGTGCCGGGCGTGCCGGGGATCGGTGTGAAGACCGCCGCCGAACTCATCAATACCTATGGCGATCTCGAGACCCTTCTGGACCGGGCGCTGGAAATCAAGCAGCCGAAGCGGCGGCAATCGCTGCTCGACTACGCGGATCTGGCTCGGATCTCCAAAAGGCTGGTGAAGCTCGACGAGCGGGTCCCGCTCCCTTGTCCGATGGAAAAGCTCGAAGTCCGCCCGACGGATCGCGAGAAGCTCATCACTTTCCTGCGGGACCAGGGGTTCCGGTCGCTGATCGGGCGCATCGAGGCGAAGCTCAATGCCGATGGGTCGCTGCCTCCGGTGACAGGCTCGCCCCTGCCCGTCGTGCAGCCGCTGCCGCTCAAGACGCAAGCACCCGGCGAACGGATGCCTCTCGCGACTGTACCGGGGCTGCGCGACATTCTGCAGCGTTACGAGTTGGTGCAGGACCTCGATCATCTCGACCGCTGGATCGCCCTGGCCAAGGCAGCAGGCAGCGTGGCTGTCGATACGGAGACCACCTCCCTCTCCTCGGCAAAGGCGGAGCTCGTCGGCATCTCGATGGCGGTGGAACCGGGCCATGCCTGCTACATCCCGCTTGCCCACAAGGTTGCGCCGCCGCAAGGCATTCTCGATCTGGCTGGCGGTCCGGCGCAGGATGCGGAAGCGCTGCGCCAGATCCCGCTCGCCGACGCCTTGGCGCGGTTGAAGCCGCTGTTCGAAGACCCGGGCGTCCTCAAGATCGGCCAAAATATCAAATACGATCTTGAAGTCTTCTGCGGCTACGGCATCGACGTCAGCCCGACCGATTGCACGATGCTTCTCTCCTTCGTTTTGGAGGGCGGGATGCATGGCCATGGGCTCGACGAATTGGCCATGCTGCATTTCGGCCATCAGATGATCGCCTATAAGGATGTCGCCGGGTCGGGGAAGAGCCATACGGGCTTCGCCGCCGTGCCGCTCGACAAGGCCTGCGCCTATGCGGCGGAGGATGCGGATTTCGCGCTGCGCCTCCATCGCGTCTTGAAGCCGCGCCTTCTGGCGGAACGCATGGTGCGGTTCTACGAGACGGTCGAACGGCCGCTCGTGCCGGTCATCGCGAATATGGAGCGGGCGGGAATCAAGGTCGACCGCGAGGAACTGAAGCGCCTCTCAGGGGATTTCGCGCGACGGATGGCGGACCTGGAGCAGGAGATCCACAAGCTCGCAGGCCATCCCTTCAATGTCGCCTCGCCGAAGCAATTGGGCGAGGTGCTCTTCGACGAGCTGAGCCTGCCCGGCGGCAAGAAGATGAAGACCGGCGCCTATGGCACCGACGCTGCCGTGCTGGAACAGCTCGCCATGACCCACGACCTGCCGGCTCGGGTCTTGGATTGGCGGCAACTCGCAAAGCTCAAGAGCACCTATGCGGATGCCCTGGTCGAGCAGGTCAATGCCATGACCGGCCGGGTCCATACCAGCTTCTCGCTGGTGGGCGCGCAGACCGGGCGGCTGTCATCGACCGATCCCAATCTTCAGAACATCCCGATCCGCACCGAGGAAGGACGCAAGATCCGCCGGGCCTTCGTCGCGGAACCCGGCCATAAGATCGTTTCGGCCGACTACAGCCAGATCGAATTGCGGCTTGCGGCCCATATGGCGGAGATCCAGGAGTTGCGCGAGGCCTTCGCCGCCGGGGCCGACATCCATGCGATCACCGCGAGCGAGGTTTTCGGCGTGCCGATCGAGGGCATGGATCCGATGATCCGTCGCCGCGCCAAGGCGATCAATTTCGGCATTATCTATGGGATCAGCGCCTTTGGCTTGGCCCAGCAGCTTCAAGTCCCGCAGGGCGAGGCGGCGGATTACATCCGCGCCTATTTCGCGAAGTTCCCCGGCATCCGCAGCTATATGGACCGGATCAAGGCGGAATGTCGCGAGCGCGGCTTCGTGGAAACGCTGTTCGGCCGGCGCTGCTACATCCCGGGCATCAAGGACGGCAACGGCGCCCGCCGCGCCTTCGCCGAACGTCAGGCGGTCAACGCGCCGCTGCAGGGCTCGGCCGCCGATATCATCAAGCGCGCGATGCGCCGCATTCCGCCCGCGCTGAAGCAGGCCGGTCTGTCGTCCCGCATGCTGCTGCAGGTCCACGACGAATTGGTCTTCGAAGCCTCGGATGCCGAGGCGGAGGCCACGGCGGCGCTCGCAAAAGAGATCATGGAAGGAGCCTGTGCCCCGGCCGTGACCCTATCTGTCCCGATCGTCGTCGAGACGGGCATAGCCCTGAATTGGGAAGAGGCGCACTAGAGCGATTTCCATCTTAATGGAAACGCGACAGCCGAAGCGGCGCTTGAGCGGCCGGAGGCCCTATTACCTAGAGCGATTCCACGTGAGTGGAAATCGCGCTAGGCGCCTCTTCGTCGTTGCAATCGGGATGGCTTGTTAGCGGCTGGCGGTCTTGATCACGCCAGGAGCCATGATGGCGCAGGTGCCATGCTTCTTGCGAAGCGCGCGGCAGGCGGCGTCGGCTTCTTTTTCCGTCAGGTTGATGATCCGCGCCCGATAGAGCTTTTCCTTATCCGAATGGGCAGGGTTCAGGACCTGTACGCTCTTGCCCTTGGCGGGGACCTTGGGCAGCGCGACGGATGCTGCCTTTTCGGCCGCGCCCCTATGGCTGAAGGCGCCGACCTGGATGCTCCAGCTTGCCTCGACGGGCTTGGCCTGATGAGGCGCGTGGAGCGCCGCACGGCTCGTCGAGGGCGTCGCCGCCTCGGCCCGGCTGATCGGCGACAGGGCCGCGACGACGCGCTTGGCGCCCCGGGCGGCGCGATGGGCGAGACCGCCCCCGCTCTGGTCCTCGGCCACCAGGACAGGCGACGGCGACGCCCGGTTCGCGAAGCTGTCGTTCAAAAGACGCGCCATCTGGATGTCGCGGGCCCTAGCCGACTGGCCGCCCATCACCACGCCGACGAGGCGGCGGTTGTCGCGCACGGCAGAGGCCGCAAGGTTGAAGCCCGAGGCATTGGTGAAGCCGGTCTTGATCCCGTCCATCCCCTCGAAGCTGCGCATCAGGTGATTGTGGTTCGAGAAGGTCTGGCCATTGTAGCTGAACTCTTCGGTCGCAAAGAGCCGGTAGCGATCCGGAAAATCACGCAGCAGGGCAATGGCCAGCTTGGAGAGATCGCGGGCCGAGGTGACCTGCTGGGGATCGGGGAGGCCGGACGCGTTGCGATAGACCGTCCGGCTCATGCCGAGCTGGCGGGCTTTCTCGGTCATGCGCTGGGCAAAGGCGGGCTCGGTGCCGCCAATCCCTTCGGCGAGGACGGAGGCCGCATCATTGGCCGACTTGGTGATGACCGCCAGAACGAGGTTCCGCACAGTAATCGTCTGCCCGGCGACGAGGTTCAGCTTGGACGGCGCGCGGCTCGCGGCGTGCTGGGAAACGGCAAAGGGCGTATCGAGATTGATCTTCCCCGCCTTCAAGGCCTCGAAGGTCAAGTAGAGCGTCATCATCTTCGTCAGGGACGCCGGATGGTTCAACTCGTCGGCATTGACCTCGTTGAGGATCCTGCCGGTCTCCGCCTCGATGACGATCGAAGCGTATTTGGCTTGAGCGGTGGAAGAGCTCCAAATGAACGCCGATACGATCAAGGCAATCGCCAATTTTGAAAAGACGAAGCCCTTGCGAGTTCTGGCTTTGACCAAGCTCCCCACTCCCATCCCTGCGGTTCCCCGGTGGACCCTCAAGATTCGATACCGGCGAATGTAAAAAAACCGGGATTCCTTGTCTAGGATTTCCGTCGCCACTTTTGATTAATTTTGAGTCATCAAAAAAACGGCGCCGGTTCTCCAGACAAGAACCGATCTATGCAGGACTCATTTCAAGGGGTGGGAGATAGCCAGAAGAGTTCTCTAACGAGTCCTGTGACTCTCTAGAGAAGGATTGTGAGACTGATCTCTTAAGAATGCCTTATTTCGGCGGAATTGCTTCGAGAGCCGCAGTTTTCCGCGACTTTTCCCGCCAGTCCCACCAGCCGCCGCCAAGCGTTACAAAGAGCTGCGCGGTATCGGCAAGCCTCTGCGCCTGCGCGCGGACATATCCGAGTTTCGCCTGTTCGAGAAAGCGCTGGGCCTCCAGGAGCTGGAGGACCGTCACGGTGCCGGCGGTATAGGCGATCCGGGTGAGGTCGACCGAGGATTGCGCGGCGTCGATGGCTTCCTGCTGCACGGAGAGCAGCTCCGCGTCGTGCCCGAGCGCCTGCAGGCTGTCGGCGACCTGGCCCAGGGCCTGGACGACGGTGCGCTGGTAATTGGCGAGCACGGCGCGATAGGCGTTCTCGGCTGCGCGCCGCTGCGCGGCCAGGGTCCCCCCATTGAAGATCGGCGCGGTGAGACCCGCCCCGAGCGACCAGACATTCGCCGCGTCCGTGAAGAAATGGCCGGGGTTGAGGGCGTCCGCGCCCAGGGAAGCCGTCAGAGTGATATTCGGGTATTGCGCGGCGGTGGCGACGCCGACGGCGGCGTTGGCGGCATGAAGCTGCGCCTCGGCGGCCAGGATGTCCGGGCGCTGGCGGGCCAGTTCCGAGGGAAGGGAGAGCGGCAGGTCCTGCGGGACGGCCAGAGTCCTGAGATCGAAATCGGGCGGTGTCCAATCCACCGGCCGCTGGCCGAGAGTGACCGCCAGAGCATGGCGCGCCACGCTGAGCTGCTGGCGGAGCGGCGGGAGTAGCGCCCGGTCGCTCGCAAGCTGGCTTCTGGCGATATCGACATCCGGCTGCGCCACCGCGCCGTTATTATAGGCGGTGGTAACGAGCTGGAGGTTCTGCCGGTCGTCCTCGACGATGCCCTCGATGGTGGCGATCTGCGCCCGCGTGGAAGCGATCAGGATCGCCTGGGCTACCGCATCGCCGGTCAGGGTGAGCCAGGTCGCCGCGACCTGGTATTCCTGGACCTCGGCCAGCGCCCGCTGCTGCTCGATCTGGCGCTTCGTCCCGCCGAAGATGTCCAGGTCGTAAGTCAGCGTCGGCTTGATCGTGAAGAAGTTATAGACAAGCGGGGGCGTCTTGAAGCCGGCGCTCGCCCCGTTCGACTTGTTGCGGCTGACCCCGGCAGAAAGATCGACCTGGGGGGAAAGCGCGCCGGCCGCGGCATTGACGATCTCTTGGGCCTGGGCGAGCGTCGCTTCCGCCGCGACCAGCGACTTGTTGCCCTCGATCGCCTGGGCCACCACCTTGTCGAGATCGCCCGATTGGAAGAGCTGCCACCATTGCCCTGAGATTTCCTTGCCGAGCGTGAGGTGCTGCTCGACCTCTTTCGTGCCGGGCGCGGAAAGCGGCGGCGCCGCCTCCCGGTCGTAGCTATCTCCCTCTGGCTGTTGGGGCGACTTGAAGTCGGTACCCAGGGTGCAGGAACCCGCCGCCAGGCAGAGAATCGGGATAAGGAGAAACTTGCGACGGGAGCGTTCGATCGGCTTGGCGCGGCTTGTAGGCTGGGCGGACGACGGCATCATTGAAGCGATCCTCGCAGGACCGTTCGTCGTTAGAGGCCATTCCGTCGGGTGTCAACCGCCACTCTGGAATGGCTGCGCGGCGCGTTTTAAAGGATCTTTGCTGCGCTGCACAATTTCTCTTGAAATGTAGGGGCGGTGCCTCATATAAGGTGCATGTTGCGTTGCAGCATAGCCGGGGCCGATTCGTCGAAGGCCTTCGGGAAACCGATTTCCATCGATGGAGAGATTGATATGAAGACCGAAGTTATGAAGACCGAAGTAAAGAAGGCAGCGGCCGAAGGCCTCAAGAATTTCGAGACTGCCGTGACCGCGGCGAAAGACAAGGCCGCGAAGGCCTCCAAGGCGCTTTATGGCGCGGTTGGCGATTTTGCCGAATTCGGCAAGGAAAACGCGGCAGCGGTGACCAAGGCCAATGCGGCGCTCGCCGAGGGCTTCGAAGTGATCGGCAAGGAGCTGAGCGGTTATGCGCGCCATTCGATGGAGCAGACCGTCGAAGTGACTACCAAGCTCATCAGCGCCAAGACGCTCGATGAAGTGATCAAGATCAACCAGGCCTATGCCAAGACCGCCTTCGAGGCGCTGGTCGCCAATGCGACCAAGATCTCCGAGATCGGCGTCAAGGTGTCGAACGAGGCCTTCCAGCCCCTGAGCGCCCATGTCGGCGCGACCTTCGTCAAGCTGGCGAAGACGAAGCAGGCGGCCTGATCGGCTAAAAAGCGGCCGGGTTTTCCCGGCCGCACCAGATCGAAACGCCCGGCCGGGTTCACCCTGGCCGGGCGTTTTTCGTTGGCGCAGCCGCCCCTGGGCTTGAAAATCCAGGATCATTCCAAAGATGTAGTCTGAACATGATGGCGTCCGCTTTCATGCCCTGCGGAAAATTGACGTCCAAGAGTCCAAAAGGGGCTTTGCCGAGCGGCGCGCGACCCAATATCATGACTCTGTTGCAACCCGTCACGATGGTAAAATCGATTCTTCGCGCATGAGCGATACCGAGAAACGAAACGGCGACGGCCCGGCGACCGGCATCATCGTCAAGGCGAAGCCTAAGACGAAGACGCCGTCGCTGTACAAGGTCTTGATGCTGAATGACGACTACACGCCTATGGAGTTCGTCATCCACATCCTGGAGCGGTTCTTTGCGAAGAATCGCGAGGAGGCGACGCAGATCATGCTGCATGTGCACCGGCGCGGGGTCGGCATATGCGGTGTCTTTACCTACGAAGTGGCGGAGACCAAAGTGACCCAGGTCATGGACTTCGCCAGGCAGCACCAGCATCCGCTGCAATGTACGTTGGAGAAGGAGTAAGGCGGAACCTAACGCCTTCGGAGATTTGACGAGCCCGAGCTTCCGGGCAGCCCCTGCCGGGGCGCGGCGACGCGGATCCGGTGGAACTCGAAAAGGAACCGGCGTGCATGCTTTCGCGCAATCTTGAGAAGACCCTGCACCGTGCCCTCGCTCATGCGAATGAGCGGCGTCATGAATATGCGACGCTCGAGCATCTCCTGCTGGCTCTCACCGACGACCAGGATGCGGTCGCCGTGTTGCGCGCCTGTACGGTCGATCTCGAAAAACTGCGTCGCGATCTGGCCAATTATGTGGACAACGAGCTGACCAATCTGGTCTCGACCCACGTTGAGGACGCCAAGCCCACCGCGAGCTTCCAGCGCGTTCTCCAGCGGGCCGCGATCCACGTGCAATCCTCGGGTCGCGAGGAAGTGACGGGCGCCAATGTGCTGGTCGCGATGTTCGCCGAGCGCGAGAGCCACGCGGTCTATTTCCTACAGGAGCAGGACATGACCCGCTTCGACGCGGTCAACTACATCTCCCACGGCATCGCCAAGGCGCCGGGCCGCTCCGAGACCCGCCGTGTCCAGGGGGCCGAGGAAGAGGGTGGCGAGCGCGGCGAGAAGCAGCAGAAGCGCAACCACGACGCGCTCGACGCCTATTGCGTCAACCTCAATAAGAAGGCCAAGAACGGCAAGATCGACCCCTTGATCGGCCGCGAGAGCGAGGTCGACCGGACCATCCAGATCCTCTGCCGCCGATCGAAGAACAATCCGCTCTATGTGGGCGACCCGGGCGTCGGCAAGACCGCCATCGCCGAAGGCCTGGCCCGCCGGATCGTCCAGCGCGAAGTGCCGGAGGTGTTGCTCAACGCCACCATCTTCGCGCTCGACATGGGCACGCTCCTGGCCGGCACCCGCTACCGCGGCGATTTCGAGGAGCGGCTGAAGGCCGTGCTCACGGAATTGGAAGCAACGCCCGGCGCGGTGCTCTTCATCGACGAGATCCACACCGTCATTGGCGCTGGCGCCACCAGCGGCGGGGCGATGGACGCCTCGAACCTCTTGAAGCCGGCGCTTGCCGGTGGGGCCATCCGCTGCATCGGCTCCACGACCTATAAGGAATACCGGAACTACTTCGAGAAGGACCGGGCGCTTGTCCGGCGCTTCCAGAAGATCGACGTCAACGAGCCGACGGTCGAGGATTCGGTCAAGATCCTGCGCGGGCTGAAACCCTATTACGAGCGGCACCACAAGGTGCGCTACACGGCCGATGCGATCCGCGCGGCGGTGGAACTGGCGCATCGCTATATCAACGACCGCAAGCTCCCCGACAAAGCCATCGACGTGATCGACGAGGTGGGGGCGGCTCAGATGCTCGTGCCGGAGAACCGCCGGCGCAAGACCATCACCGCCAAGGAAGTCGAGGCGGTGGTCGCCACCATGGCGCGCATCCCGCCCAAGAGCGTGTCGCGCGACGACCGGGAAGTACTGAAGAACCTGGAACGCGACCTGAAGACCATGGTCTTCGGCCAGGACAAGGCGATCGATTCGCTGACCTCGGCGATCAAGTTGGCCCGTGCCGGCCTGCGCGATCCCGAGAAGCCGATCGGCAGCTATCTCTTCTCCGGCCCCACGGGGGTCGGCAAGACCGAGGTGGCGCGCCAGCTTGCCCGGACCCTCGGCATCGAGATCACCCGCTTCGACATGTCGGAATACATGGAGCGGCACACGGTCTCGCGGCTCATCGGCGCGCCTCCGGGCTATGTGGGCTTCGACCAGGGCGGGTTGCTGACCGATGCCATCGACCAGCATCCTCATTGCGTGCTGCTGCTCGACGAAGTCGAGAAGGCGCATCCCGATCTCTTCAACATCCTTCTTCAGGTGATGGATTACGGGAAGCTCACCGATCACAACGGCAAGAATGTCGATTTCCGGAATGTGATCCTGATCATGACCACGAATGCCGGCGCCTCCGACATGGCGAAACCCGCCATCGGTTTCGGTAGCGATGTCAGGGTGGGTGAGGACGAGGAGGCGATCAACCGCCTCTTCACGCCGGAATTCCGCAATCGGCTGGACTCGATCATCTCCTTCGCCGCCCTGGCGCCGGAGACCATCGGGCGGGTCGTCGACAAGTTCATCCTGCAGTTGGAAGTGCAACTCGCCGACCGCAACGTCACCATCGAACTGGACGAGGCCTCCCGGAAATGGCTGGCGGAGAAGGGCTACGACCGGCTCTTCGGCGCACGGCCCCTGGGCCGGGTCATCCAGGAGCACATCAAACAGCCGCTGGCGGAGGAATTGCTCTTCGGCAAGCTCGCCAAGGGCGGCATGGTGCGCGTGACGGTCAAGGACGGGAAGCTCTCGTTCAACTTCAAGGAATTGGCGCCCGCGCCAAGCCCGAAAGAACCGGAATTGGTCGAATGATCCAGTTCGGATGAAAGATGCGAAGGGCCGGGATTTTTCCCGGCCCTTTGTTTTAGGACGCTAGACCTGGGGCCGGGCTAGCCATGCCGCCGCGCCCTGCCCGGCGGCATGGCCGAGGGCGAAGCAGGCGGTCAGCAGATAGCCGCCGGTGATCGCCTCCCAATCGAGCATTTCCCCGGCGCAGAAGAGGCCCGGACGAGCTTGAAGCATCAGGTCGTCGGTCAAGGCGTCGAAGGAGACGCCGCCCGCGGTGCTGATAGCCTCCGCAACCGGGCGGGGAGCGGTGAGGCGGAGCGGCACGGCTTTGATCCAGCGCGCGAGGCGCCCCGAACTTTCGAAGGCATCTCGTGGCAGGCATTCTCGCAGGAGCGCGGCTTTGACCCCGTCGAGGCCCAGGGTGCGGCGCAGATGAGTGGAAAGCGATCGGCTGCCTCGCGGTTGCGCAAGGGCCTGGATTAAGACCGGAAGTGCTCGATCGGGCGCTAGATCCACAAGCAGCGTTGTATCGCCCTGGCGCGCGATCTCATCCCGGGGTGTCGGTCCCAGGGCGTAGAGGGCGCTTCCTTCGACGCCGGTTTCGGTGATGACGAAGTCGCCCCGGACGTTTCTTCCGGCCATGCCGACCTTGACCGACTTGACGGGCGTTCCGGCGAAACGGGAGCGGAAATGATCGCTCCATCCGACATCGAACCCGCAATTGGCGGGACGAAGCAGATTTACCGCTACTCCCGCCTCCGTCAGCAAGGGTGCCCAGGCTCCGTCAGACCCCAATTGAGGCCAGCTCGCGCCGCCAAGAGCAAGGATGGTGGCTTCGGCTTTGAAAAGCAGAGGCTCGTCGGGTGTCTCGAAATGAAGAGCATCGCCCTCGCCCCAGCCGCGCCAGCGGTGGCGGAGATGAAAGGTTATCCCCCTCTCGCGCAACCGCCGGAGCCAGGCGCGCAGCAGGGGAGCGGCCTTGAAATCAACCGGAAAAACGCGGCCCGAACTCCCGATGAAGGTTTCTACGCCAAGGCCCTTCGCCCAGGCGACGATCTCCTTCGGCCCGAAGGCGGAAAGATAGGGCCTGAGTTGGGAGGCCTGGGGGCCATATCGCTTGAGGAAACCTTCGAAGGGTTCCGAATGGGTGAGGTTGAGGCCGCCCTTTCCGGCCAGGAGGAATTTCCGGCCCACGGAGGGCATTGCGTCGAAGACGTGGATCTCCGCTCTGCTTTCCTGGGCCAGCGTTTCCGCCGTCATCAGGCCGGCAGGGCCGCCTCCGATGATCGCCGCGATAGGGACTGTCATCCGGGGCCGGAAGAAGCGCGACGATGGCCGCTCACTTCCGCTCCCGCATCGGAGCGGAGGCGCATCATCGGCGGTACGGAAAGAACGGCGAGCAGCGCCATGGCCCCCATCGCCCATTGGATATCGCTGGCGGTCAGCGCTTCGGCCGTGACGCCGCGCCAGGAGGCTGCAAGCTGAAGCAGGATACCGGCGGTGCTGGCGCCCACCGCGGCGGCGAATTGGTCGGCCATGCTGGAAAAGCCCGTCGCGGCGCTGGCCTGCTCGGGCGGCACGTCGGAATAGACGATGGTCGAAATGGCCATGAACTGAAACGAGCGCGCCACGCCGCAGGCGAAATAGGCCGCCACGAAAAAGACGACGGGCGTGCCGGGTGTGAAGAAACAGACTACGCCGAGGGTCAGCGCGGTGAACAATCCGTTCCAGATCAGGCTTCGGCGAAAGCCGAAGCGCTTCAGAAGATGGCGGATCCAGAGGCGGATCATGATCATCCCGACGGCGCCGCATACCGTCAGAAGGGCTGACTGAAAAGCGGTCATGCCGAAGCCGACCTGCACCAGCACCGGTTGCAGCACGATGGCCCCGTTGAGGGCGATCCGAAAGAGAAGGCCGCCCGTATTCGATACGCGAAAGGTCGGCAGCCGCAAAAGCTTCAGGTCGATGAGCGGATTGATCCCGACCCGCCCGTGGCGGATCGCCAGAAGAACCAGGATCAGCGCGCCTAGGAGCAGGAACGCCGCCACCCATCCCGTGGCTGCGCCATGTCCGATCGCGTCGACGCTGTAGAGCGAGCTGCCGAGGGCGCCTCCCGTCAAGAAAAATCCCCTCCAGTCGAAGGGCTTGGCCTCCGGCTCGCGGTAGTTCTCGATCAGGAACGCCGTCAGGACGATGCCAGCGACACCGACAGGCACATTGATCAGGAAGATCCAGCGCCATGACGAAAAATCCGTGAGGAAGCCTCCCAAGGGAGGACCCAGCGCGGGCCCGATCAAGCCTGGAATGGTGAACCAGGACATGGCCCTCACCAACTCGGACTTCGGGAAGGTGCGGATCAGGATGAGGCGCGCGACCGGGGCCATGAGCGCGCCGCCGAAGCCCTGGAGCACGCGGCCGATGAGGAGCTGAGGCAGCGTCTGGCTTATCCCGCAGAGGATGGAGGCGAGAGTGAAGATGGCCATGGCGACCTGGAAGACCGTGCGCGCGCCGCAGCGGTCGGCGACCCAGCCGCTCGCGGGAATGAAGATGGCGAGGGTCAGGAGATAGGCCGTGACCGCGAGGCTCAAATGGGCGGGGTCGGAATTGAGCGACTGCGCCATGGCCGGGATCGCGGTCATGATCGCCATGCCGTCGAGATATTCCATGAAGAGCGCAAGGCCGACGACGACCGGAATCACCATCCGGTCAGTCGCTCGTTCGCTTGAAGGGCGAGAACTCGGCGAGCTGTTCGATATCGCGGTCGATCATGCGGCGCTCGCGGGCGAGGAAATCCGCGACGGCTGAGGCGAAGCCCGCGTCCCTGATCCAATGGGCGCTATAGGTCTCGCTCGGGAGATAGCCCCGCTGGATCTTGTGCTCGCCCTGGGCGCCGGCTTCGACGCGCTTTAGGCCATGGGCGATGGCGAAATCGATGGCCTGGTAATAGCAGAGCTCGAAATGCAGAAAGGGGAAATCCCCCAGACAGCCCCAATTCCTCCCGAAAAGCGTGTCGCTGCCCCTCAAATTGAGCGCGCCCGCAACGTAGCGCCCGTCCTTCTCGGCCATCATCAGCACGATCTTACCGGGCATGCGCTGTCCGATGAGGTCGAAGAATTCCCGGGTGAGATATGCCGATCCCCATTTCCGGTCCGAGGTCGACATGTAGAAGCGGTAGAAAGCGTCCCAGTGGCGGCTTTCGAGCGCGCTTCCGGTGACCGCTTCGAGCCTGAGGCCGCTTTCGACGGCGTCGCGCCTTTCTCGGCGGATCTGCTTGCGCTTGCGCGAGGCCAGCGCCTCGAGAAAATCGTCGAAGGTCCCATAGCCCTCGTTTTCCCAATGGAATTGCCGGCCTGTGCGCTGGAGGAAGCCGGCCGCCCCGAAGCGATCCCAGTCTTCGCGGGACGGGAAGGTCACATGGATCGAGGAGAGCTTGTTGTCTTGGCCGACCTTCACCATGGCCTCGATCAGGAGCGTCGCGGCCTCGGGCGGGGCGTCGGGATGGAGAAGCAGCCGGCGGCCCGTCACCGGCGTGAAGGGCACCGCGGACAGGAGCTTCGGATAATAGCGCCCGCCCGCCCGCTCATAGGCGTCGGCCCAGCCGTGATCGAAGACGTATTCGCCGTAGGAATGGCCCTTGAGGTAAAGCGGCACGGCGCCGATGAGCTTGCCGCCCCCATCTTCCAACAGCAGATGCTGCGGCAGCCATCCGCTCTCGCGCGTGGTCGAACCGCTGGCTTCCAGGGCTTCCAGGAAAGCGTGGGATAGAAAGGGGTTGTCCTCCCCGGCGCAGGCGTCCCAATCGGCCGCTGGCACTTCGGCGAGCCGCGAGACCACGCGGACGGTGAGTTCCTTGCTGTCCTGGGTCATGAAGCGTTAGCGGACTTCGAAACATCCCTCCACTTCGACCGCGACGTCGAAGGGAAGGGCGTTGGTTCCCACCGCGGTCCGCGCGTGGCGGCCGGCCTCGCCGAAGATCTCGACCATGAGATCCGAGCAGCCGTTGATCACCTTGGGCTGGTCAACGAATTCCGGCATGCAGTTGACGAAGCCGCCGAGCCGAACGCAGCGCACGACCCGGTCGAGATCGCCATCCAGCGCGTTCTTCAAATGCGCCAGAAGGTTGAGCCCACAGATCCGAGCGGCCTTCTGCCCTTCTTCGACCGAGAAATCCTTGCCGAGCTTGCCCACATGGGAGAGCTTGCCACTCAAGGCGCAAACTTGGCCGGAGACGAAAAGCAGGTCGCCCGTGCGCACGAAGGGCACGTAATTGGCGGCCGGCGCCCCCGCCTGGGGCAGCACGATGCCGAGTTCGGCGAGACGGGCTTCGATCCTACTGGCCATCTTTCGGAAATCCTCAATCGCTGCGGGAGCAAGGGCGGTGAGGATAGGGTAAGGCCGGCCCCGCGACAATGTTCGGACGTGGTCGAATGGAACCGCCGTGAAACCGCCTTATTGTCCCACCATGACTAGTTGGGTTTTGTGAGAGGATAGCCAGATGCGCCGTTTGATCCTCCTGCTCTTTGTCGTCTTCGCAGGATTTCGCGCTGGCCCTGCCGCCGCCGAGATTCTGGGCGACGCCCGGGTGCCTTTCACCGCGGACCGCGCGCTGACGGTCGATGGGAATTCCATTCCGGGGAAGATCTTTCACACGCCGGGCTTGCAGCGCCATGAGGTAATGCTTCTCGGCATGAGGCAGACGGTCATCTTGGATGCGCGCACGGCGTCGGGCTGGTTCATCCTGCCCTTTCTCAAGAGCTATGTGCCCTTCACCTTCGCGCCGGCGGCGCGGGAGATGGATGTCGCGAAACTGCGGAAGACGAGGGTCCGAGAGGAGACCGTCAACGGTGTCCCGACGACCCAATACAAGATTGCCGAACGAGGGAAGGACGGAACGGAAGTCTCCGGCTTTGCCTGGATCTCCGCCGAGGGCATCGTGATGCGCCTCGACGGCACGGCCGTGACGCCTCATTCCAACAAACCGACCGACTTCCGGATGGAGCTTTCGAACGTCCAGCGCGGTCCCCAGGATCCCGGGCTTTTCGTCCTGCCCGACGGGCTCAATAAATTGCCCTTCGAAGCGCTCCAGGGTTTCGTCAAACCCCTGACCGGCGTGCAAGCGACTCACTGAGGACCGGTCGCGAAGATAGTTCTGCCCGCCCTCTCAACGTTTCTTTTGTCAGATTGTCGACTATTGTACGATGGTGGAAATCACCATCGGCGCCACTCTTGGCGACGACAACTCGACAGGGGGAATGAGTATGGGAAGAGGCTGGGCGCGGCAGTTAAGTCTGGTAAGCTTGGGCCTCCTGGCGCTAGCTCTTTCGGCCTCGGGCGCGTCCGCCCATAACGATCTGCTCGAAAGGCTGCGCAAGGAAGGCACGATCAAGGTTGGGATCGTCAATGGCCTGCCTTACAGCATCATGAATCCGGACGGCACGCTCGGCGGCTTCACGCCCAAGATCGTGGGCATGATCATGACCAACCTGGGCGTGCCGAAGATGGAGGGCGTCGCCGTAACCTACGGTGCGCTGATCCCCGGTCTCTCGGCCGGGCGCTGGGATATGATCGCGGGATCGCTGTCCATCAGCAAGGCGCGCTGTGCCCAGGTCACCTATTCCGATCCCACATTGATCGACCGTTCGGCGGTCGCCTATGTGCCCGCCGATCTCAGCGGGCCGCCGAAATCCATCAAGGACATCGCCCAGCGCAATCTCAGGGTCGGGTTGCTCACCGGCACGGTTACGCTCCCTTTCATGCAGGAGCAGATGGCCATCGGAAAAGGCACCATTACCCAATATCCAGATACGGGGACGCTCGTCGACGGGCTCACGTCGAAGCGTGTCGATGTGGTCTTTTCCGGCTCTATTTCGTTGCGCGACATGAAGACTTTGCGCGGCGGTAATTACGAAATCGTCTATCCGCTGCCTGACGGCGACAAGCGGGGCTCCGCCCCGGCTTTTCGGCCGGTCGATACCGATCTCATCGATGCCTTTCAGGCCGAGTTGAGAAAACTGAAGAAAAGCGGCGAAATAGAAAAAATCGTCCGGGATGCTGGCTTCGACCTGCAGCCGGGGGACCTGGATATAACGAACGAGCAGGCTTGCGCCGAATCGATTCTTTAAAGAAAGCAATCAGGGAGGGAGTACTGGGAATGATTCTATCGAAGAAGCGCCTTATCACGCGGCGCAATCTCATTGCCGCCGGGGGCACTCTGCTTGCCGCGCCGATGGTCATGCGCGGGGTTGCCGCCGCTCAAGACAAGATTCTTTACATCAATACCTATGGGGGCAATTGGAGCAAGGCGGAGACGGATTTCTTCTTCAAGCCTTTCACGGAGCGCACCGGCATTCCCGTCCGCCCGGTCTTGGGCGTCAATCTCGCCAAGGTGAAGGCTACCATTCAGGCCAAGACCTACGACTTCGACGTGGCCTCCATCGAATATCCCCAGGCGCAGGCCGAGGGGCTTGTCGAGCCGCTCGACAAGACGGCGCTGAACTATGACAAGATCCATCCGAAGATGTGGAAGGGAAATGATGCCCTCCAGGGTGTCGCGCTCTCGACGGTCATGGTCTACCGCAAGGACAAGTATCCCAAGGGCGGGCCGAAGAGCTGGGCCGATTTCTGGGATGTGAAGCGCTTCCCTGGCAAGCGGGCGCTCGGTCAGCGCGCAAACATCAATCTTCAATACGCGCTCGTCGCCGATGGGGTGCCTTTGGACAAGGTCTATCCCCTCGATCTCGACCGGGCCTTCAAGAAGCTCGACGAGATCAAGCCCCATATCACCACCTATTGGTCGACGGCCGTTCAATCGCAGACGCTTTTGCGGGACGGTGAAGTCGACATCATGTCGATCTGGAGCGCGCAGGCCGCCCAGATGCTCGATGACGGGCTTCCCATCGAGGTGATCTGGGAAGGTGCTGACATCGCGCAGGGCGGCCGCTATGTGATCAAGGGGACGCCCCGGGCAAAGCATGCCTTCAATTACTACGAGACTGCTGCCGATCCCAAAAACCTCGCCGACTTCTGCCGGGCGCTGGCCTATGGGTCCCCCAATCCGGACTCGCTCAAATATATGACGAAGGAAGAGATCCAGCGGTCGCCCAGTTCACCCGAGCATCTGGCGGTCTCTATCGCCTGCGACGACGATTGGTACACGCCCCGTGCGCCTCGGATTAAGGAGCGTTTCGACCAATGGATGGCCACCTGATCTGATCTGCCGTCACCGGTCAAAAAGAAGGGGTGCGCCGCGAGGCGCACCCCTTAAATCTGCCCCGATGCTCGGATCGGCTGGGAGGTAAAGCCGATCGGAGGGGCTGTCAGGCTCCGCGCGAACGCGGGGTCTCAAAGGCAGCGGCGAGGCAGTCTCGATCTATCGATACCAAACCCTCATACGCCGGCCAGACCCGGCCGGATCAGCTGCAGCCGGACGTCCCGCCGCAGGTGTTGCACTTCAAGCAGGTTCCATTCCGCACGAGGGTGAAGTTGCCACATTCGCCGCAGCTGTCGCCCTCGTAACCCTTCATGCGCGCTTCGCGGATCTGTTCGACCCGGCTGCCCGGCGTGGTCAGGCCGGTCGAGCCGTAAAGATCGACCCGCGCCGGCTCCATCTCCACGGTGCCGACCGCCAGGGTCTCCATGGCAAGAGCGGTGTTCCCGACGCTTGCCATGGAGCCGCGGGGCGTTCCGCCCTGCAGAACCGTCAAGCGGCTGCGAACATAGCCCGTCGAGGCAACCCGCTGGACAGCCGCCGCCACGGCTGCGTGCCGGCCGTCGTCATCGGGAAGGTTGCTCTCGCTGCTGCCCTTGCCGACCGCATCTGGCAGGAGATCCGCCGGCTGCACATGGGCGAGGTCGTCGCGGCTCTGATAAGAGATCGCCAGCTCGCGGAAGATGTAGTCGAGCAGCGAGGTCGCCATCTTGATCGTCTCGTTGCCCTCGACGATGCCCGCAGGCTCGAAACGGGTGAAGGTAAAGGCTTCGACGAACTCTTCCAGCGGCACGCCGTATTGCAGCCCGATCGAGATCGCGATTGCGAAGTTGTTCATCAAGGACCGGAAGGCGGAGCCTTCCTTATGCATGTCGATGAAGACCTCGGCGAGGCTGCCGTCCTCGTATTCGCCGGTTCGGAGATAAACCTTGTGGCCACCGACGACGGCCTTTTGGGTGTAGCCCTTGCGGCGATGAGGCAGGCGGCGACGCTCGGCGCGCTGGTGGACGACACGCTCGATGATCCGCTCGACGATCCGTTCGGCTGCGGCAGGAACCCGCTGGGCCGGCGTCATGTCCTGGAGATCCTCGGCGGCTTCGTCATCGTCGGCAAGGAGCGACGACGAAAGCGGCTGCGAGAGTTTCGAGCCATCGCGGTAGAGCGCGTTGGCTTTCACCCCCAATTGCCAGGACAGGAGATAGGCATCCCGGCAATCCTGGACCGTGGCCGAATTCGGCATGTTGATGGTCTTGGAAATAGCGCCGGTGATGAAGGACTGGGCCGCCGCCATCATGCGGATATGGCTCTCGGCGGAGAGATAGCGCTTGCCGATCCGGCCGCAAGGATTGGCGCAGTCGAAGACGGGCAGATGCTCGTCCTTGAGGCCCGGCGCGCCTTCCAGTGTCATCGAGCCGCAGCAGTAGATATTCGCCGCCTCGATCTCGTCCTTGGTGAAGCCCATGGTGGACAGCAGGTCGAGCGTTACGTCGTTCAATTGCTCGGACGAGAGCTTGAAGACGTCCTTGCAAAGCTCTTCGCCCAGCGTCCACTTGTTGAAGGCGAACTTGATGTCGAAAGCGGAGACCAGCGCCGATTCGACGACTTCGATAGACTTGTCGGTGAAGCCCTTGGCTTTCAGCGCCGCATGGTTGATGCCGGGCGCGTCGCGCAGGGTGCCATGGCCGACGGCATAGCGGATGATGCCTTCGATCTCTTCCGGTCCGTAGCCCAGGGTCCTGAGCGCGTCGGGTACGATCCGGTTGATGATCTTGAAGTAGCCGCCGCCGGCGAGCTTCTTGAACTTCACCAGGGCGAAGTCGGGCTCGATGCCGGTCGTATCGCAATCCATCACCAAGCCGATGGTGCCGGTAGGCGCGATGACCGAGGTCTGGGCGTTGCGATAGCCATGCTTCTCGCCAAGAGCCAAGGCTTCGTCCCAGGCGCGCTGGGCTGCGATCAGCAGTTCCGCATCGGGGCAATTGCCGTGGTCGAGAGGCACCGGCAGGACCGTCAGGCCCTCGTATCCCGTCGTCTCGCCATAGGCGGCGCGGCGATGGTTGCGGATGACCCGCAGCATCGGCTCGCGGTTCTTGGCGAAGCCCGGGAAGGTGCCGAGCTCGCCCGCCATCTCGGCAGAAGTCGCATAGGCGACGCCGGTCATAACCGAGGTGATGGCGGCGCAGAGCGCGCGGCCCTCGGGGCTGTCGTAGCCCATGCCCATGGCCATCAGCAGCCCGCCGATATTGGCGTAGCCGAGACCCAGGGTGCGGAATTCATAGGAGAGCTTGGCGATCTCCTTGGACGGGAACTGCGCCATCATGACGGCGATCTCGAGCGTCAGCGTCCAGAGGCGCACCGCATGCTCGAAGCCGGCGGTGTCGAAGCCGCCATCGTCCGTCCGGAAGGCCAGGAGGTTGATCGAGGCTAGGTTGCAGGCCGTATCGTCCAGAAACATGTATTCCGAGCAAGGGTTCGACGCATTGATGCGGCCGCTCTCGGGGCAGGTGTGCCATTCATTGATGGTCGTGTCGTATTGCACGCCCGGATCGGCGCTGGCCCAGGCGGCAAGAGCCACCTTGTCCCAAAGCTCGCGGGCTTTCAGCGTCTTATGCGGCTTGCCGTCGATGCGGCGGATGAGTGTCCAGTCCTCGTCCTTCTCGACCTTCTTCAGGAAGTCGTTGGTGATACGCACCGAATTGTTAGAATTCTGACCCGAGACGGTCAGATAGGCGTCGCTGTCCCAATCCGTGTCATAGGTCCGGAAGTCGATGGTCGTATAGCCCTGCTGCGCGAATTGTATGACGCGCTGGACGTAATTCTCCGGAATCATGGCGCGGCGGGCGGCCTTGATCTCGCGTTTCAGTGCGGGGTTTTTCGCCGGAATGAAGCGATCGTCGCCCTCGCCCTCGGTGCAGGCGACCATGATGAGGTTGAGGTGCCTCTGGGAGAGCTTAGAGCCCGCGACCAGCGCCGCGACCTTCTGCTCCTCGACGACTTTCCAGTCGATATAGGCCTCGATATCGGGATGGTCGATGTCGACGGTGACCATCTTGGCGGCGCGGCGGGTGGTGCCGCCCGACTTGATGGCGCCCGCGGCCCGGTCGCCGATCTTCAGGAAGCTCATGAGGCCGGAGGAGCGGCCGCCGCCCGACAGCTTCTCGCCGTCGCCGCGCAGCTTGGAGAAGTTGGAGCCGGTGCCCGAACCGTATTTGAAGAGCCGCGCCTCGCGGACCCAGAGGTCCATGATCCCGCCCTCATTCACGAGGTCGTCGGCGACGGACTGGATGAAGCAGGCGTGGGGCTGCGGGTGCTCATAGGCGCTCTCGGAAACCGTGAGCTTGCCCGTCTTGAAGTCGACGTAATGATGGCCCTGGGCCGGACCGTCGATGCCATAGGCCCAATGAAGGCCGGTGTTGAACCATTGCGGGGAATTGGGGGCGCCCATCTGGCGGCAGAGGGTGACGCGCATCTCGTCGTAATAGGCGCGGGCATCGTCTTCGCTGTCGAAGTAGCCGCCCTTCCAGGCCCAATAGGTCCAGGTGCCGGCAAGGCGATGGAAAACCTGCTTGGCGCTCATCTCGGAGACATAGCGCTCGGCGACGGGAAGGGCCGCCAGCGCGGCCTCGTCGGGGATCTGCCGCCAGAGCCAATCGGGAACGTCGGCCTCGACCACGGGGAGCGTCTTTGCGGGAACGCCAGCCTTGCGGAAATACTTCTGGGCGATGATGTCGGCGGCCACCTGGCTCCAGTCGGCCGGAACCTCCATGTCGGGCAGGTGGAAAACCCGCGAACCGTCAGGATTCTTGATTTCGCTCGTGGTGGTCTTGAACTCGATCGCCGCGTAAGCGTCTGTGCCAGCAGTGGTAAAACGACGTGTAACCCGCATCTCTTCCCCCGTCTCTCGACGTCCCTATCCGCGCCCGATCTGTCCCCGCGCGATCCTTTCCGGACCCGCCAGATCTAGTGGCGAGTCACAAGCGTGCCACAAAATCTGGCCGATGCAAAAAACTATTTGCTACATTTTGTAGGACTCTCTCGGAAGCAGCCGCTAGATGTCGATTCGGTGAGAGAGAGCCTATGGGGTGGCTAGCGTAGCCGGCCGATCTCGCGATCGAGGCGCGCTGCGAGTTCGACACTCACCGGTGTCATGGGAAGCCTGACTTCCGGCCGATCGATCAGGCCCGTGCGCCACAACCAATGCTTGATCGGTGCGGGACTCGGTTCCGAAAAAAGCAGGCGGGGCAGATCGGCAATGGCGTGCCAGGCGTCGAGCGCCGTCCGCTGATCCCCCGCCAGGAGTTGCTGCCGGACGGTGGCGAAGGCGCCGGTCTGGATATGGGCCGAGGCACAGATGCCGCCATCGGCCCCCTGGGTCAGCGCGCCATAGAACAGCGCATCCTCCCCGGTCAGAACCCCGAAGCCGGAAGGCCGCCGCCGCAGGAGATCGAAGGATTGCGCGGCATCGGCGCAGCAATCCTTGATCCCGACGATGTTCTCCCGCCGGGCGAGCTGCAGGATCGTCTCGTTATCGATGTTGACGCCGGTCCGATAGGGGATGTTGTAGAGCACGATGGGCCGGTCAGTTCCCTCGGCCAAAGCCGAGAAGTGCCGCAACAGGCCAAGCTGGCTCGGCCGGGTGTAATAGGGCGAGGCGATGAGATAGCCGTCGAGCGCCCAGGATTGCGTACGGGCGAGCGCCTTCACCCCCTTGCGGGTGTCGCTGCCCGAAAGCCCGAGGTAAAGCGGCAGGCGCCGACTCGTCTTCGCCACTTCTTCGGCGGTAATGGCGACGAGGATTTCCAACTCCTCCTCGTCGAGTGTCAGGCCTTCGCCCGTGGTCGCGCCCAGGATAAGCCCGTCGATCGGCTCCTCAGCGAAATGCGCGACGAGCCGGCGGAGCGAGACTTCGTCGAGCGCTCCGTCCCGGAACGGGGTGACGAGCGGGAGCCAAAGGCCGCCTATCGGGGGTTGTTCGCTTTCCATGTCCCTCTCCTGGTGCAAGGCCGGAGACGGGATATGAAAAGACCCCGTCCGATACCGGCGGGGTCCGATCGATCTTCTGACGCTTTAAGGCTTAACGCGCGCGACGATCCTCGGGCCCCGGCATGGGCGCCCATTTAACCTGCGCGTTATGGCGGCGGTTGAGGATCATGGCCGCACCATCGGCGATCGGGTCCTTGCTTGTCAAGGGGACCGGCCAATGCGATAGTCCGCGCCATTCTTAAAGAGCCTTAAGGACAGCGGGCGGCGATGAGCATCGGCACACGATTGTACACTTGGCTGAAAGGCGAACTCGCCGGAACGGACCAGTTCGGCAATCGCTATTACCGCGAGAAGGGCAACCGGCCGATCGAGAAGGGCGGAGGACTCTACAGCCGCGAGCGCCGCTGGGTGCTTTATAACGGCGAGGTCGAGGCCTCCCGCGTGCCGCCGGAATGGCATGGCTGGCTTCACTACACCTCCAACGAGATTCCGAGCGCCAACCGTCCCCGCCATGCCTGGCAGAAAGAGCATCAGCCGAACCTGACTGGGACCGCCCAGGCCTATAGGCCGCCGGGATCGGTGCTGCTCGGCGGCCATCGTTCGCCCGCCACGGGCGACTACGAGGCCTGGAAGCCGGAATAGGCGACCCGCGAACTTACGAGAGCTTCGAGGAATCATGAAACGCAACGCCGTGGAAACCGTTATGGGCGCCGTCGTGCTGGTGGTCGCCGCGGTCTTCCTGTTTTTCGCCTATTCGACCACCCAGGTTCGCGCCACCGGCGGCTATGAGGTCAGCGCCCGCTTCGGCCGCGTCGACGGCATCCGTGACGGCGGCGATGTCCGGATCAGCGGCATTAAGGTCGGCACGATCATCGGACAGACGCTCGATCCCAAGACCTTCGACGCGATCGTGCGCATGAGCATCGACCCCACGATCAAGCTGCCCAAGGATACCGTCGCCTCGATCGCATCGAGCGGGCTCCTGGGCGACAAATACATGGCGCTCGATCCCGGTGGTGCCAGCGAGACCATTCCGGCGGGTGGCCAGATCGGCCAGACCACGCCTTCCATGAGTCTCGAAGCGCTCATCGGGCAATATCTCTTCGGCCTCGGCGGCCCGAAGAAAGAGGGATCCGGGGACGCTGCTCCCGCCAAGTGACCGAGGTGCCATCATGGCCGATGCGGACTTTGACATCCCGGTATGGCTGACGCCTGAGGGCGAGAAAGTCTCCTGCCTTGAAAAGATCAAAGTCTTGAACGAGAACCTCGTCGAGCTACGTCAGATGGCGCAGGACGCGCTGGAGGATGCCGTGCTCATGGGATGCGACGAGAGGCAGTTCCGCCAAGTGATGCGGTCGCTGGCGGAGAGTCTGGTGAATCCTTACGGATCGAAAAAATGAGAGCCTATCTCGCCACCGCGCTGCTGATTGCCTGCGCGACCCCGGTTGTCGCTGCGGAGCCGGTGACCGCCATCCTCCAGGGGCTCGACAAGACAACCGCGCGGATTTCCAAATTCGAGGCGCCGGTGGACAAAAGCGTGCGCTTCGGAACGCTCGTCATCACCGTGAAGGCCTGCGTGAAACGTCCGCCGGAGGAACCGCCGGAAACCACCGCTTTCCTCCAGATCGACGAGGTCAGGCCCGGTGGAGAAAAGGTCGAGACGAAGCGGGTCTTCAGCGGCTGGATGTTCGCATCGAGCCCTGCGCTTTCGGCGCTCGAAGATCCGATCTACGACGTCAATGTGCTCGACTGCAAAACCGAGAGCGCATCGCCTCCGAAATCCGCCGGGAAATGAGCATCGGCGGTTAGCGCTTCCGTCAGCCGCGCGTGATAGTCGGAGCGGCTGATTTCCACGGCTCCGAATTGCTCCAGATGGCTCGTCACGAATTGCGTGTCGAGGAGCCGGAAACCTCCCAGCTTCAGGCGCGCGACCAGATGAGCGAGCGCCACCTTGCTGGCGTCGGTGGTGCGGCTGAACATGCTCTCCCCGAAGAAAGCGGCCCGAAGCCGCACGCCATAGAGGCCTCCGAGGAGTTCGTTTCCACGCCAGGCCTCGACGCTATGGGCGCAGCCCCGCCGGAACAGCGCGAGATAAAGCCGGACAATCTCGTCGTTGATCCAGGTTTTCGGGCGATCCTCGGTCGACTCTGCGCAGGCTCGGACGACTTCCTCGAAAGCGGTGTCGCAGCGGATTTCGAAGAAGCCCGAGCGGAGGGTGCGTTTCAGCCGTCGCGGCAGGTGGAAGCCGTCCAGAGGCAGGATGCCGCGCTGTTCGGGATCGACCCAGAAAACCTCGGCGTCCTCGGCCGATTCGGCCATCGGGAAAATCCCGACCGCATAGGCGCGGAGCAGAAGGTCTGGCGTCAGCGCGAACATCCGAGCCTTATGTCTTGAGCCCCATGAACCTTTCGAGCCAATGGATGTCGTAGTCGCCATTGAGAAAATCCGGCGAGCCCAGGAGCTTCTGGTGAAGCGGGATCGTCGTGTCGATCCCGGAGATGACATATTCCTCGAGCGCGCGGCGCATGCGCATCAAGGCTTCGTTGCGGGTCCGGCCATGGACGATCAGCTTCGAAACGAGGCTGTCGTAATGAGGCGGAACCACATAGTTCTGATAGAGCGCGCTGTCGGTGCGGACGCCGAGGCCGCCGGGTGCCAGATAGCTCGTGACCTTGCCGGGCGAGGGCCGGAAGGTTTCCGGATGCTCCGCATTGATGCGGCACTCGATGGCGTGGCCGGAAAGCTCGATATCCTCCTGGCGGTATCCCAGGGGGGCGCCGGAGGCTATGCGGATCTGCTCCCGCACCAGGTCCACGCCGCTGATCATCTCCGAGATCGGATGCTCGACCTGGATACGGGTGTTCATCTCGATGAAGAAGAATTCCCCGTCCTGGAACAGGAATTCGATGGTCCCGGCGCTTTTGTAGCCGAGCTTCCTCATCGCATCCGTGGCGATCTTGGAAATCTTCGCCCTCTGGGTCGCGTTGAGGCCCGGCGAGGGAGTTTCCTCAAGGATCTTCTGATGTGACCGTTGCAGGGAGCAGTCGCGCTCGCCGAGATGGATCACGCCGCCCTGGCCGTCCGCCAGGATCTGCATCTCGATATGCCGGGGCCTGTCGAGATAGCGTTCCAGATAGACCTCGCCGTTGTTGAAGAAGGCCTTGGCCTCGTTCTGGGCGGCAGGCACGGCTTCCTTCAGCTCGGCCTCGTCGCGGGCGACACGCATGCCCTTGCCGCCGCCGCCGCCGGCCGCCTTGACCAGCATCGGATAGCCGACCTGTCGGCCGGCCTCGATGGCCGCCTCCACGGTTTCGACGGTGCCGTCGGAGCCGGGTACCACCGGGATGCCGAGTTCGATGGCCGCGCGCTTGGCGGCCACCTTGTCGCCCATCAGCCGGATGTGCTCGGGCGTCGGGCCGATGAAGGTGATGCCGTGCTCCTCCACCATCTCGGCGAAGGGCGCGTTTTCGGCCAAAAAGCCCAGGCCCGGATGGATCGCGTCGGCGCCGGTGATATGGGCGGCCGACAGGATCGCCGGAATATTGAGATAGCTGTCGCGCGCGGCGGGCGGGCCGATGCAGACGCTCTCGTCCGCGAGCCGCACATGCATGGCGCTCTCGTCGGCGGTCGAATGAACGGCGACCGTCTTGATCCCCATCTCGCGGCAGGCGCGGTGGATCCGGAGCGCGATTTCGCCGCGGTTGGCGATGAGTACCTTCTCGAACAAGGGAAGGCCCGCCCTATTCCAGGACCATCAGCACTTGGCCGAACTCGACCGGTACGCCGTCGCTGACCAGGATCTCGCGGACCTGTCCGCCCCGGGGCGCGCGGATCTGATTCATGACCTTCATGGCCTCGATGATCATCAGGACCTGACCCTCGGCGATGCGGTCGCCGACCTTCACATAGGTCGGATGGCTAGGCTGGGGCGAGAGATAGGCGGTACCGACCATCGGCGACTTCACCGCGCCGGGGTGATCGGGCGTCACTCCGGCCGGTACGGCTGCGACCGCCGGAGCGGCGGCGACAGGGGCTGCTGCCATCGCAACGGTCGTTGTGGGGGCCGCGCTGCGGACGACTCGGATACGGCTCTCACCGACCGAATATTCGATCTCCGTAAGGCTCGTCTCGTCGAGCAGCGTGGCAAGCGTGCGCACCAGTTCGGGATTCACGGTGAAGTCGTTTGAAGTGGCCATGCGGGGTTCAGTCTCCGTCAATCGCGCTCGTCGAGGGGGCCGAGGATCCGCGTCATCGCCTCTAGGGCGAGCGTATATCCCTGGCTGCCGAAGCCGCAGATCACGCCCTGCGCCGCCTCGCTGACATAGGAATGGTGTCGATAGGCTTCGCGCCTGAAGATGTTCGACAGATGCACCTCGATCACCGGCACGTCGGCCGAACGCAGCGCGTCGAGGATCGCGATCGAGGTATGGGTATAGGCGCCCGCGTTGAGAACGATCCCATCGGCGGTCTGGCGCGCCTCCTGGATCCAGTCGACGAGCTGGCCTTCGTGGTTCGACTGGCGAAAATCGATTGCCAATCCCAGCGCCGCGGCGCGCTCCAGGCACAATTCCTCGATATCCGCGAGCGTCTCGCGTCCATAGGTTTCGGGCTCGCGCACGCCGAGGAGATTGAGGTTCGGTCCGTTGAGGACCAGGATCGTCGCATCGGCCAACCGATGGGTGCTCCGACTCTAGAATGTCGAGCGTTATAGCACGGCGACCGTGAGGGGCAAGGATTAGGGAAACGGCCAGCTCCGCAACCTTGACGGATGCGACGGAGGCTCCGACTCTGGCAGCCTGCAGATGGGGGAGGCGTTTGATGAAGCTCTATGGATTTTTTGCCTCTTCGGCGGCGTTCCGGGTCAGGATCGCACTCAATCTCAAGGGCCTTGCTTACGAGCAGGCCAGTATCCACCTGCGCCGCGACGAGCAAAGAGCGCCCGATTATCTGGCCTTAAATCCGCAGGCGCTGGTCCCGGCCCTGGTTGACGACGACCAGGTTTTCATCCAATCCCTGGCGATTATCGAATATCTCGACGAGACCCATCCTTCCCCGCCGCTTCTTCCCGGCCATCCCGCCGACCGGGCGCGGGTCAGGGGGTTGGCGCAACTCATCGCCTGCGATATCCATCCGATCGACAATCTCCGAGTGCTGCGCTACCTGCGAAAGCCGCTGGGACAGGATCAGGCGGCTATCGAGACCTGGTTCAACCATTGGATCAAGGAAGGCTTCGACAGTTTGGAGCATATCCTGGCGACCGACGGTCAGGCCGGCCGCTTCTGCCACGGCGACGAGCCGACTCTCGCCGACATCTGCCTCGTGCCCCAGGTCTTCAATGCCATGCGACACGAGAGTTTCGACCTGAAGCCTTATCCGACGATCATGCGGATTTTCGGGACCTGCATGAAACGCTCCGCCTTCGACAAGGCCCAGCCGGCGAAGCAGCCGGATAAAGAATAAAGGCGGGCCTCATCGGGCACCGCCGGGGCAAAGAAAAAGGGCCGCGGATCTCTCCGCGGCCCTTCCTTTGTTTCCGAGCAACCGGACTTTAGAAGTCCATGCCGCCCATGCCGCCCATGCCGCCGCCCGGGGGCATGGCGGGCATGCCGCCCTTGGGCTCCGGCTTCTCGGCGATCATGGCTTCGGTCGTGATCAAGAGACCCGCGACCGAGGCCGCGTCCTGCAGAGCGGTACGGACAACCTTGGTCGGGTCGATGATGCCGGCCT
>CANJCB010000036.1 GCA_947473305.1 Rhodospirillales bacterium | reverse complement strand
CCCGGGAAATCGACGGCTGAAAATGAGAAGGGGGTCCGATCGGACCCCCTTCTCATTCCCGAAACCCCAGCCAGCGAGTGGCTCCCTTTGCCTCCGCCACGTGGCTCCCTTTGTCTCCGGCGTTGACAGTCTATGTCGGCACCTTCGGCGGCTCCTGGCAGAAGGCCGAAGAGGCCGCTTTTTTCGGGCCTTTCACCGCGAAGACCGGGATTAAGGTCGTCCCCGTTCAGGGGGTTTCCCTTGCCAAGGTGAAGGCGCAGATCCAGGCCAGGAATTACGACTTCGACGTGACCGATATCGAGTATCACGCCGCCCATCTCGAAGGCCTGGTCGAACCACTCGACCGAAACGTGGTCGATGTGAACAACCCGGCCATAAAGGACGGCATTTCGGGCGACGGCTTCAAGGATGTCACGGGCGGCTCCACCCTGGTCTACCGCAAGGATAAATTCCCGAACGGCGGACCCCGGAGTTGGACGGACTTCTGGGACGTGAAGAAATTTCCCGGCAAGCGGGGCATGCTGGTCAGGGCCAATAGCGTGATCGAATTCGCCCTGATGGCCGATGGCGTTCCACCCTCCAAGGTCTATCCCTTCGACATGGACCGAGCCTTCAAGAAACTCGATGAGATCAAACCCCATATCACCATCTGGTGGACGCAAGGGGCGCAGGCCATGGCGCTCATGCGCGACGGCGAGGTCGATATGATGCCGATGTGGAGCGGCGGCGCGCAGTCGCTGGTCGATCAAGGCCTGCCGATCGAGATGGTCTGGAATCAGGCGCATCTGGAGACCGGTGGAAAATATTATGTGCTGAAGGGAACGCCCCGCGCCAAGAACGCCTTCAAGTATCTGGAATTCTTCCTGGACCCCAAGCAGCACGCGCTCTTTGCGACCATGCAGAATTACGGGCCCGGAAACCCCAAAGCCTTCGACTTCATGACGAAGGAGCAAATCGCGATCTCTCCGACGGCGCCGGACAAGCTCGCCCAGGGAATACAGCCTGACTACGATTGGCTCACCCCGCGCTTCGGCGAGATCAAGGATCGGCTCGCCGCCTGGATGGCCGGATAGGCCCTGGGTTTCCTCTTGCTGGAGAGACTGAAAATGGATGGCGCCGAAGAGATCTATTTGATGGAGCACCCGGATTCCACCGAGGAAATCCCCGTATTGGACATCGCTCCCTATATTGCTGGCGAGCCCGGCTCGCGGGAGCTTCTCGGGACCAGGCTGCGGGAAATTTCCGAGACCGTGGGCTTCTTCTACCTGATCGGCCATGGCGTGCCCCAGGGCGCCATCGACCAGGCCTTCGCCCAATCCCGCCGGCTGCACGAATCACCGCTAGAGGTTCGGCGCACGATGCCCAAATTCGACAGGACGGGCTATCAGGGCGTCGAGGATCGGCAGACCCTGGCCGCCACCCAGAAGCCCAGCCTCAACTCGACCATCAACATCGTCCAGGAACGCTCGCCCGGCCATCCCAAGCTTGACCCCAGCAAGCCGTTCCGCCGGCCCAATGTCTGGCCGCATTGGCTCGATGGTTTCAAGGAGGGCGCGCTCGAATATCAGGGGATCCTGCATGGGCTTGCCAAAAAGATGCTGCCGCTCTGGGCCGCAGCGCTCGAGTTGCCGGCCGACTATTTCGACGCGGCCTTCGCCGACCCGCATATCATCATGAGCATGGTCTATTACCCGCCCCAGAAGGAGATCGGGAACCGCCGCTACGGCATCCCGCCTCATACGGACAATTGCTTCATGACTATCCTCGCTCAGGGGAACGTCCCGGGCCTTGCGGTGCAGATGCCCTCCGGTCATTGGCGGATCGCGGACGTCATTCCCGGCACTTTCGTGGTCAACTCCGGGAACACCATGGTGCGCTTCACCAATGGGCGTTTCAAATCGACACGGCACCGGGTCATCAATACCAATGAGGTCGATCGCTATTCGATCCCCTTCTTCGTGGCCCCCGACCTCGACGCCATGGTGGAATGCGTGCCGACCTGCGTGACGCCCGACAGGCCAGCGGAATATCCGCCGATCCGCTACGAGGATTTCTATTACTGGTACCAGTATAGCGAAGGGGTGCGCGGCTTCGAGAAGAAGTCGGCCGGACCTGGATCGAAGTCGGAAGAGCTCTGGCTGGCGCCGGAGGATACGAAGGCCGGCTCGTCAGCCTCCTGAAACCCTGAGAAGTTTGGGCGATAAGTGCGCGACAGGGCCAGGGCCTTCTGCTAAAGCTCGACCGGTCCCAGGCAACCGGGATGACAGCGGGATAGAGGCATATGGCTCGAACGCGCGCCCGGGATTACGACGTCAAACGCCAAGAGATCCTGCGGCAAGCCGCGAAGCTCTTCGCGGAACACGGCTATTCCGGCACCTCGATCACGATGATCGCGGAGGCCTGCGGCGTATCGCGATCCCTCCTCTATTACTACTATGCCGAGAAGGACTCGGTCCTCTTCGACATCCTCCACAATAATCTCAGCATTCAGCTCGGCGCCGCCGAGAAAGCCTGTCGTTCGGTCGAAGATCCGAAGGAGAATTTCCTCGCGATCATCGTCGCCATGCTGGAGTTCTCTCAGCACAACGAGCAGGAACGTCACGTCAGGATGAAAAATCTGGAGCTGCTGTCCGAGGACAAGCGCAAGCAGCTTCAGGACCTCGAACGCAAGCTGGTGGCCATCCTGTCGAAATCCATCGCGGCGGCCGTGCCCACCGTCGGCAAGGGGCCTTTGCTGAAAGCCCTGACCATGTCCGTCTTCAGCATGCTGAACTGGCATTTCAGATGGTTCCGCGACGGGGTAGGCCTCACGCGGAACGAATATGCCCAGTTGGTGGCCCAGATGGTTCTCGCCGGCGCCCCTGTCGCCGCCGCGGATCTTCCGGCCAGGACCTTGACCGCGGCCATCCGGAAGAGGCCCAGGAAGATCTCGTGAGATGAGCGTGAAATAGCTTGCCCACAGGAAATCCAGGAACCCGCTCCCGCCGCTGGCGTCAGAATTTGGTTCGCACCCCCGTGCTGTGTAGGATGGGCATGGGTGGCGGCCATCAGGCCCGCACCGCCAGAGCGATCAGGAGAGCGGCAGGGTGGCGAACAGTCCAGCGTCGAACAAACGTGTGAAAGTCCTCATCGTCGGCGCTGGCCCGGTCGGTCTGGTCAGCGCCATGCGGCTGGCGGAAGCTGGGCAGCCGGTCACGCTCATCGAGGCGGGACCGACGGTCAACGAGGATCTGCGGGCCTCGACCTGGCATCCGCCCACCCTCGACATGCTGGATGTCTATGGCCTCGCCGAGCCGCTGATCGCCCAGGGGCTAATCACGCCGACCTGGCAGATCCGCCTGCACAGCACCGGCGAGCGCGCCCTGTTCGATCTTGGCATCCTGAAGGACGAAACGCCCCATCCCTATCGCCTGCAATGCGAGCAATACCGGCTCGGCCATCTGATCGCCCCCCGGCTGCAAGCCAATCCGCTGGTCGATCTGCGCTTCTCGACCAGGCTCCTGAGCTTCGAGCAGCACGCCGACGGCGTCCGCGCCACCGTCGAGGACGGCAACGGCCCCCAGGTGATCGACACCGAGTGGCTGATCGGTGCCGACGGCGGGCGTTCGACGGTGCGGGACGGGCTGGGTGCCGAGTTCGACGGCTTGACCTATCCCGAGACGACGATCCTGGCGGCGACGCGCTTCCCATTTCACGAACACTTGAAGGGTCTCTCGAACGTCAATTACGTCTGGTCCGACTGGGGCACCTACTCTCTTCTGAGACTGCCGCATCTCTGGCGCTGCAGTCTCTATCCCGAAGAGGGCGAGACCATCGAGCAGGCGCTGACGCCCCCGTCGATCGAGCGCAAATTGCAATACATCGTCCCCAAGGACGGTCCCTATGAGGTGATGGAGGTGCGGCCTTATCGGGTGCATCAGCGCATCGTGAAAGAGTATCGCTATGGCCGCGTCGTGCTGGCCGGCGACGCCGCCCATATCAACGCGCCCTCCGGCGGCATGGGGATGAACGGCGGGATCCACGACGCCTTCAACCTGACGGACAAGCTGCTGAAAGTGCTGCGCGGCGAGGCCGGAGAGGAGCTGATCGACCTCTATGCCCGCCAGCGCCGCCCCATCGCCCTCGACGAAATCCTGAAGCAGGCGGACCGCAACCGCACCCGGATGCAGGAACGCGACCCGGAGCGGCGGCGCAAGGAACTGGCCCAGATGCAGGCCATCGCGGACGACCCTGTCAGGGCCAAGGCCCATCTCCTGAAATCCTCGATGATCGACGGCTTGAGGCAGGCGGCGGAGATCGCCTGAAGATGACCGTCGAATACGGTCCCAAGGGCTTGATCGGCCTGCTGACGCCCCAGGCGAACACCACGGCAGAGCCGGAGTGCGGCATCCTCTGGCCCTCGGGCTATGCCATGATCTCCGCCCGCATGACCAGCGATTGCCAGACGCTCCCGGAGCGGCTGGTCGATTATGTGGACCGGGTCGACGAGACTCTGCGGCAATTCCACAATGCCCCGGTCGATGCTTTGTCCTTTGCCTGCACCGGCTCGGCCTATCTGATCGGGACTGCCCGCGAGGACGCGCTTATTGAAAGGCTTTCGGGCCGTCTCGGCGTTCCCTTCGTTTCCGCCGGCCGGGCGGTGACGACCGCGCTTAATGCTCTGGGCGCAAGACGTATCGGGCTCTTGTCGCCCTATCCGAGCGACCTCACCGAGGCCGCCGTTCCTTATTGGACCAGCCGGGGCTTCGAGGTCGCGGCGGTCGCGGGCACGGTGGTCGATAATTCCAGCTTCCACGCGATCTATACGATCCGCTCCGAGACGGCCTCGGAGGCACTCGCCGCCTTCGAAGGCAAGAAGCTCGATGCCGTGATCATGCTCGGAACCGGCATGCCAACGCTGAAGACGATCCTGGGCGCACCGACCATCGGCGGAGCCTCGGTTCTCTCCTGCAATCTGGCGCTCGCCTGGGCGACGATTGCCGCCATCGAGCGGCGGTCCCCGGCCGCGGCCGATCTGCGTGCCTGGATCGCAGGCGACGGCTGGCGCGCCCGCTACGCCGAACGTTTCAGCGGATGATCGTCGCCGAAGCTTCCTTAGCATAGGGGCTCGGCAATTCACCGGGATAGAAACAGGCGACGCGGCCTCCGATGGGGCTGGGTTGGAGGCTCGGGACATCCTCTGCGCAGCGGTCCCGGGCGATGGGACAGCGCGGATGGAAAGGGCAGCCGCCCGGACGGTTGATCGGCGAGGGCGGATCGCCGCGCAGCACGATGCGCTGGCGCCGGCCCTGGGGATCGGTCGTCGGGGTCGCCGAGAGAAGAGCCACCGTATAGGGATGCTGCGGTTGCCGGACCACGGCCTCGGCCCTGCCCTCCTCGACAATGCGCCCCAGATACATCACCAGGATGCGATCCGAAATCTCGTAGACCAGCGCCAGGTCGTGGGCGATGACCAGATAAGCGATCCCGGTCTTCGCCTGGATATCGCGCAGGAGATTGACGACCTGGGCCTGGATCGAAACGTCGAGAGCGGAGACCGGCTCGTCGGCGATGATCATCCGGGGCCGGAGCGCCAGCGCCCTAGCGATGGCGATGCGCTGGCGCTGCCCGCCGGAAAATTGCGAGGGAAAGCGCTGCGCGGCATCGGGTGGCAGGCCCACCTGCTCCAAAAGTTCAGCGACGCGGGTTCGGCGTTCCGCCCGGTCGCCGATCGCATGGGCGACCAGCGGTTCGGCCAGGATCGCCTCCACGGTCAGCCGGGGATCGAGGCTGGCATAGGGGTCCTGGAAGATCATTTGCAGGCGCCGCCGGATCGGTTTCAGCGCCTTGGGCGAAAGCCTGCCGATCTCCGCGTCCTCGAAGCGGATCGCGCCGCTGTCGCGGCGGACGGCGCACATCAGCGCCATTGCAAGGGTTGACTTCCCCGAGCCCGATTCACCCACGAGGCTCACCGTTTCGCCCGGCGAGACCGCGAGCGAAACGCCATCCAGGGCATGGACCCGTCCTGCGGCCGAGCCGAAGGTTACGCGCAGGTCCGTGGCTTCCAGGAGCGGCTCCGTCATACCGCATCCTCGAAGGGGGATGTCGCCGCGCGGAGCGGATGCCAGCAGCGGGCGAGATGATCGGGGGCCACCTCCGCCAACACCGGCAAAGCCGCGCAGGCTTCATCGGCATGGGCGCAGCGGCTGCGGAAGGGACAGCCCTCCCGCCGGTCGCCGGGCTGCGGCGGTTGGCCGGGGATCGGCACCAGCCGGCCGCGCGGCCGGTCGAAACGAGGGGCGGCGTCGAGGAGCCCTTGCGTATAGGGATGATAGGGCCAGGCGAGGACCTCGGCCGTCTGCCCCTGCTCGACGATGGTGCCCTGATAGATCACCGCCAAGCGCTGGCAGACCTCGGCCGCCACGCCCAGGTCGTGGGTGATGAGGATGCCGCCCGCCCGGTCGGCGAGGCGCGCGCGCAACAGGTCCAGGATCTGCGCCTGGATGGTGGCGTCGAGCGCGGTCGTCGGCTCGTCGGCGATGATCACCGAGGGCCGGTTGATCAAGGCCAGCGCGATCATGACCCGCTGCCGCAACCCGCCGGAAAGCTGATGCGGATAGGCCTTCATCCGTGCCTCCGGCGAGGGAATGCCGACCGACCGGAGCGCATCGAGCGCCACGGTCTTCGAGGTGGCCCGGTCGAGCCGCTGGTGGCGCCGGACACTCTCCACCAGAAGGGAGCCGATGCTGCGCACGGGGTTGAGCCCGGTCATCGGATCCTGAAACACCATACCCACCGCCGAGCCACGGAGCCGCCGCCAGGCGGAGGGTGAAAGCCCCAGCACATCCTCGCCCAGGAGCGCGATGCGGCCGGTGATCCTTTCCCCGGCTATGCCGGTAAGGCCGAGCACCGCCAGCGACAGCATCGATTTGCCCGAGCCTGACTCACCAACAAGGCCCAGGATCTCGCCACGCCTGACTTGAAGGTTCACCCGGTCGAGCGCCCGGAACCTTCCGCCGCCCGAAAGCGGCAGGTCAACCGTCAGATCCTCGATGGCGAGGACGGTTTCGGTCCCTGTCATGGCTCCCCTACCCCGCCGACCGGCTGCGCCCGCGCGAGCGCAGGGCGATGCCGTCGCCGATCAGGTTGAAGGCGACTGCCGCCAGCACGATCATCCCGGCCGGCGCCAGCATCAGCCAGGGCGCTTCAATGAGATACTGGCGGCTCTCCGAGAGCATATTGCCCCAGCTCGTAGCTGTCAGCGGCACACCGAGGCCGAGGAAGCTCAAGGCGCTTTCCGCGATCAGCATGTCGGCGAAGGTGAAGGCGAACATCACGAGCAGGGTCGGCCGCACCGCCGGCAGGACGTGAACCAGCACGGAACGGGCAAGGCCGACGCCGAGGAGATCGGCCGCGACCACATATTCCCGCCGCATGACGCTCAGTCCCTCGGCATAGATGACCCGCGCCGAGATGGGCCAGGTGGCAAGGCCGAGCGTCACCGCCAATGGGAAAAAGCCGCGTCCGACCAGGGCGATAACCGTCACCGCTATGATGAGCGCCGGAAAGGCGATGACCGTGTCGAGGAAATGCTGGATCACCCGCCGCGTGAGGCCCGGCCGGGCTGCGGCGGTAAGGCCCGCCGCCGTCCCCACGCCGACCGCGATGATCGAGGCGGTCAGCGCGATGCCGAGCGACCAGGGCATCCCCACCGCCAGCCGCGCGAGAACCGACCGTCCGAGCTGATCGCTGCCCAGGAAATAACCAGGACTGAGCGGCGCCTTGAAGCGGGTCATGAGGCTGCCGCTGAAGGCTTCCGGCAGGGGCATCAGCAGCGCCGCCAGCGCGCCCAGGCTCAAGAGAAGGCCGATGGCGAGACCAAGGCCGAGCATCCAGTTCCCGCCGAACTTCGTCGCCCAAGTCCCAAGCCGCCCCGGCGACGTTTGCGCCTGATCGACGCTCATGCCCGCTGGTTCCGCAACCGGGGGTCGATCAGTCGGAAGAGGACATCGGTGCCGGCATTCACCGCAAAGACCAGCCCGGCGGTGACGAAGACGGCCGCCTGCACCACGGGGAAGTCGAGGCGCTGGAGCGACTGGATCAGCAATTGCCCGAAGCCCGGCCAGGCAAAGATCCATTCGGTGATCACCGCGCCGGACAACAGGAAAGCGAACTGCGTGCTGATCAGCGCCGTGGCCCCCAGGAGCGCGTTAGGCAGGGCGTGGCGCAGGACCGCCTCGGCTGTTGTCGCGCCATTGGCTCGCGCGGTGCGGATGAAATCCTCGCGCATCGCCTCGGTGACATTGGCGGCGACCACCCGGGCGAGCTTCGGCACCAGGAAGGAGGCCAGGGTCAATGTCGGCAGCACCCAGCTCAGCGCGCCGCGATTGCCGATGGAGGGCAACAGGCGAAACTGCACCGCCAGAAGCTCGATGAGCAGCAGCCCGACGATATAACCCGGCAGTCCCTGCAGGATGAAGATCGCGGCATTGCCGACCCTTCGCGACCGCGCGTCCGGCCGCGCGCCGAGCCAGGCCCCGATGGGGATCGCCAGAACCGCCGTGAGCGTCAGGGCGAAAAGGCCCAGCATCAGCGTGCTGCCGAGCCGTTCCGTCACCATGTCGATCGCGGGACGCCCCGCGTGCAGCGACTGGCCGAAATCGAGGAAAAGCACATTGCGCAGATGGCGGAAATACTGGACCGGCAGCGGTGCATCGAGCCCGTAAAGCGCGCGGATGGCCGCGACCTGCTCGGGCGCCGCCTGCTCCCCGGCCAGGACCGCCGCGGGATCGCCGGAGAGGCGCAGCAGGAAGAAGAGGAGCGTGGTAATGGCGAAAAGCAGGATGAGGAGTTCGCCCAGCCTTCGTCCCAGAATGCGCCCGATGGCCTTCAGCCTGTTCACGCCGCCTCCCGACGCCGTTTGGGGAGAACAAGGGGAACGGACGGGAAGAACCCGGGAATCATGGGGAATGATTGCAAGAAGGAGACCGGAAAGCGGGAAAATCCGGCACCACGGTGCTTGGGATCGTGAAAGGAAACGTACTATCCTCACGGCAGGCTGTCCATGGAACTCGGCGGGAAGCATCCTGGGCCGCCGCCTGAAGAGGAGCTACCGACCCATGAGCCTTGCACCCTCGCCGCGCAAACCCGCCGAGCTTGCGCCCTCGCTCGATTCGCTGCTCGTCTGGGGGCCGGAGCACCGGCCGCGGGTCGCCGCGCTGCTGGGGCTCCGCCGCTATTGGATGGGTCCGCTCTACACCCAGTTGCGCGGCGAATATCTCGCCCGGATCAAGGACGGCAATCCGCCCGGCACCTACACCGCGGCGGAACCCCTGATGCAGGAACTGCCCAGCGCCCGGCGCCTCCAATGGCTGCACCGCTATATCCAGGACGCCAATTGGGCGCTCTGCCGCGAGGTCACGGAATCCCGGATCGGGGAGATCGCAGCCGCCATAGAGCCGCGTGCCTCCGACCTCGGCACGCTGGACGTAAACCCTGGTCAGCAGGTGCCCGCCTATTATGAATTCGACTGGCATCGGCAGGCAGGCGGCATCTGGCGGGACCTTGCCGGCGCGGTGATCTATCTCCTGGGGGCGCGGATCGTCCACAAGGGCAACAACGACAATTTCCAGCTCCACGACCAATTCGTCGGCGATATCCCAGCATTGGCTCCGGGCAGGACCCCGACCGATGTCCTCGACCTCGGCTGCGGTTTTGGCAAGACCACCTTCTCGCTGAAGAAGGCTTGGCCGAAGGCGGTGGTGCATGGCATCGACCTTGCCGAACCCTGCCTGCGCCTTGCACGGCGGATGGCAACCGAACGCGGCCTCGAAATTCATTGGCGGCAGGGCGACATGGAAGCCCTGCCCTATGCCGACGCCAGCCTGGATGTCGCGACGATCACCATGGTGCTGCACGAGGTGCCGGCGCCCGCCATCGCGCTGCAGATGCGCGAGGCGGCGCGGGTGTTGCGGCCGGGCGGCATGCTGGTGGTGCTGGAGAACCGGATGCTGGACGACGACCCGTTCCGCAACGTCCTCTTGAAATGGTACAGCGAAATCATCGACGAGCCGCTCTCCCTCCCCTTCCGCCAGCTCGACTTCGCCGGGGTTTGCAGGGCCTCGGGTTTTACCGAGGTGCAGGAGCGCAAATGGTATCTGGCCGGCGCCGGTGGACCTGAAGCCGAGGCCGATCCCAGCCGCTGGTGCACGCCCTGGCGCATGACCATCGCCCGGAAAGGAGCGATCCAATGAGCTATGCCGCTTTGCGCTCGTCCGAGCTTGCCATCCGTACCCTGCTCGACGGCCGGGATATCGACGAGGTGTCCCGCATCGTCCACAACCTGATCGGAGAGCTCGCCGGGCTCGCCGCGCGGGTCGAGCAGCTGGAAGCGAGGGTCGCCGGGAAGCCGGTGGCACCCGGCGACCCGATCGCGGCGATGGTGCAGCGGCTGGTAGGGTAAGCCCCTACGTCGAGCCCCTATTTCGAGACCGTCACACCCTCGTAGTGGACGACGCGGTTCTCGAAAACGAGACCCTTCACGCTGGGGCTGACCGCGGAAAGATCGATCTGCTCCACCAGCCAAATCGCCGGCAGCACCTCGTTGGTCTTCGCGTGAAGCTTCCGCAGGAGATCGGCGCGGGCGTCGGGATTGAACTCGGCCGTGGTCGCATTGACGAACGGCGTCATCTCCTTGTCGCAGAAGAACGGGTTCGCCTTCATACAACTCGTATAGGTATAGGGCCGGATAGAATCCATATAGGGCGCGGTGTTCCAGGACGAGCCAAAGAGTTCGTGCGGCCAGGTGCCCTTCAGGTAGAAATCGAGCCATTCGGGAAAAGTGACCTGGCGCAGTTCGAGCGTGATGCCGATCGCCTTCAGGTCGATGGCCGCCTGCTGGTAGATCTCGCTGTCGGCGGGAAAGCTGCCGACGGAGACATCGGCGATGACCGAGAAACCCTTGGCGAAACCGGCCTCGACCATCAGCTTCTTCGCCTTCTCCACATCGGTCGGATAGGGCGGGATCTTGGGATCGTAGCCGAAGGCCGCCGGAGTGCCCGCCTGGCCGGCGGGCGCGCCCTGGCCGGCAAGGAGGACATCGGCGATGGCCTTGCGGTTCACCGCCAGATTGGCCGCCTGCCGGACCCGCACATCGTTGAAGGGGCTGTTGGCGTGCTGGACGTTGGCAAAGGCCAGGGACATCACCTGGGGTGCCGGCGTCACCATGGTCTGCGTGCCACCCGATTTCAGCTGGCCGATATTATCGGGCGAAAAGCCGAAGCCGATGTTGATCTGGCCGGAGAGCAGCGCCTGAAGCCGCGCGGCGCGTTCCGGCAGCGCCAGCACCTCCATGGTAGCGACCTTCGGCGCGCGCCAGGAGGTCTTGCTGGCGGATAGCTGGGCCGCGCTCGGCGTCCATTTATCGAGGACGAAGGGGCCGGTGCCGACCGGCGCCTTGGCGAAGTCGGCGGGTCCGAGCTTGGCCCAGGCGCCGGGAGCCACGATGGAGACCATCGCCATCTTGTTGGGCAGCACCGGATCGGGGCCGCTCGTCTCAATGACGACGGTCTTGTCGTCCTTCTTGACGGCGCTGACGAGGTTGCGAAGCTCGCCGCCGACCGCCGTAGGCCTGCCGTCCTTGATCAGAAAACTGAGCGCCGCGACCACCGCATCGGCATTGAAGGGCTCGCCGTTGGAAAAGGAGACGCCCTGCCGGAGGGCGAATTCCCAATGGGTGGGATCGATGTTCTTCCAGCTCTCGGCGAGGGCGGGGGCCGCCCGCCCTGTCGCATCGATGCGGACCAGGGGATCGAAGATCGCGTCCCAGACGAAGCTCGACGGGGTGCCGATCCCGCTATAGGGGTTGCCTTGACCGGGCGGCAGGCCGGAGACGCCGACCTTGAGATCCTGGGCCAGGGCGGGTGCGGAAATCGCTCCCAGCGACAAAGCCACCACCAGCGTCGCAAGGCCCGCGCGCCACACCTGCTTGGTCATCTCGCCTCCCCCATAGCGATCTTCAGAATTTTTGCAGAGTAGTCTGTTTTCGGGAAGAAGGCACTTCGCCACCGCAGATGGCATGGACCGCGCAATTCCACTCGGGGATATCCACCGGGGTGTCGTCCGGCTAGAGCGTCACCTGCCCGCAAGCGTCGCGCCAGTCCGCCCCCTCGGGCAAAATATCCGCGCGCGAGCGGATCGCCGTGTAGCCGGCAGGCCCAAGCTCTTCGGTCGGAGGGGCTGTCCCCTCTCCGGAAGCCTGCACGGTTCGCAGCATGAGCCGCCGGGCCTGGATGATCGCCTTGTCGCCCGAGCACAGTTGTTCGTCGGACCGATCCGCAATCGGCCCCATGCTGAGCTGAACCGCGATATCCTCCAGCACGAGATTGTGGAAGCCTGAGAAATTGTCGTTGCGCATGGCTTCCCGGTCCTGGCCCCAATTGGTTCTTTCGCCGCCTGAAAGGATCTTGAAATCCTCGGTTTCCAGGATGCGCTGGTAATGCTCGGGATCGACCGTCTTCTCGTTGTCGTAGCGGATATAGATCATGTTGGTGGTCCGATCGTCGACCGGCACCGCGATGATCGCCATCCGCTCGCTATCCGCCATGTCGATCGGCGGAATGAAGGAATACCAGGGCATCACGAATTCCGTGATGCGCATATAGGTCGAACCGTCGGCCATGGCCCGCAAAGCCACCGCCTGATAACCGTAGGGCGTCCCGGCCACCTCGTAGAGCGGCGAGCTGTTCTGCGCCATCATCTGGAGGTTGCCGAGCCCGCCCACGAAATTCCGGTGCAGGATGCCGACGTGAGAGGAATCCTGGTTCGCTTCCACCCCTTGGAACCAGTTGAAATTGACCGTCGCCATGCGAATGCTGACGCGCTCCACCGGCAGGGTCGTGAATTCGAAATGCGGGAATTGCGGCGGCTTATCGCCCTTTCCGAGCCATAGCCAGACCAGGCCGCCCGCCTCTCTTGCGTGATGGCGGCCGACCTTCACCGACTTCGCGAAACGCTGAGGGTCGGTTGTCTGCGTCGGCACCTCCGTCACCTCGCCTGCCGCATCGATCTTCCAGCCATGGAAGATGCAGCGCAGCGCGCAATTTTCGTTGCGGGCCAGGGCGAGGGACGCTCCGCGATGAGGGCAACGCTCGTCCAGGCAGGAAACCTTCCCCTCGGTGGTCCGGAAAACCACATAATTCCGCCCCAGAAGCCTGACCTTGATCGGAGGCCCATCCGCAACGACCGCGGACGACTTCAACGCGGGGATCCAGAAATGCTGAGCGAGCATCTGCCCCATGGGTGCGTCGCCTTCGACGCGGGTCAAAAGGTCGTTCTGGTCGGGTGGAAGCATGTTTCCCTGCCGTTTCCTAAGGGGTCACGACCCGCGACTCACCGGTCGCGGGGTTGAAAAAAGTCCGTTCGATCTTGTCGAGGTTGGTCCCGGTCACCCGCACAAAGCGGGAACCGCCCTGATAGTCGATCGAATGAACCGCGCCGTCCGCATAGATGCCCGCTTCTCCGGGATTGACCCGGTACTTCGTTGCCGGCTTCACCTCGTAGCGCGGCGGATTTGCGGGATCCGGCGTGCAGGCCCATTCCGTCATATCCGTGTACCCCACGGCCTGCGCGTAGATCGCCCAGGAGGCGCCGTGATTGTGCGGCGGAGATACCCGCCCCTTGTCGTTGACATGGGCCAGGACCTGGAAACCGAGGTCCGGGTCTTCATAAAGAAGATGCAATCCCGGCTTGGCATCGGGTCCGCAATGTTCCGCGACGAAGTCCGGAGCCGCGACCAAAGCCTCCAGCAGCGGCTTCACCCGCCTGGCGCCCTCGCTCCCGGGCGAAGCGGCGAGGATGGCATGCGCCTCCTCGCAGAATTTCTTGAGCTTTCCGCCGACCGTCCCGACGGCGACCGCATCCGCAACCTGACGAAGCTCACTCATCCTTTTTCTCCCTTAAGCCATTGGCCCCGGCGCGGGGGTGTGAAAGCGCCAATCCACCACATTATCGAGCGCGAGATCCCCCTTCAGCGCGCCGAGCTTCTTCTGCAAGTCGATGGAGCGTTGCAGCCCCTCGAGATCCAGCCGTCCCTCGAAATGCAGGAAAGGCCGTTCGATTTCGAAGGCCTCCCGGGAAAGATCGGGATCGATCGCGAATTTCTCAGCGGTGAAGGCGATCCATTCCTCGGGATCACGCTCGGCCGCCTGTCCCGCCTCACGCAATACGCCCAGAACAGTGGCTGCGAATTCGGTATCGCGATCCAGGAACTCCATATTCGCGACATGGACGCTCCATTGCAGATCGGGCACCGTCGCCACGTCGAAAGCCGAGCCCCAGCAGCGGCTGATCCCGCCGCGCTCGCCCTGCTTCGCGTTGAGCCCGCTTACCAAAGCTCCGGCGATGACGCCCTCGGCGATCAATTCGTTGACCCGGTCGTGATCCTTGCCAAGCCCGACGATCTCCACATCGCGACCGGGCTCCAGCCCGTTCTGGCGCAACACCTCGCGCAGATACCAATCGCTGCAGCTTCCCGCGCTGAGAGCGCCGAGACGCTCGCCCCGCAACCCGCCGATGGCCTGAATATCCGCCCGAGTCACAAAGAAAAGCGCCACGCCGCGCCGCATGCTGCTGCCCACGATCTTGATCCGACGCCCCGCCCCGATGGCGGTGATCGCGGGCGGGGAGCCCATTTCGCCCATGGGGATCGCCCCCGAATGATAAGCGGCGGCAAGTTCGGGTCCTCCATGAACCACCTTTACCGCAGCCTCGATTCCTTGCCGCGCGAAGAGGCCCTTGGCGATCGCGAAATGAGCGATCAGGCTCGAATGCGATGTGGGAGCGCCGTAATCGAGCGAGACCGTCATCGCCGCCTCCGATCCGACGCCGCGGCCATCAGCTTTTCCACGACCGTTTCCATATGGGCTTCGATCGCCTGCTTCGCCGCCGACGCGTCCCGCCGCATGACCGCGGCAACGATGGCCTCGTGCTCGGCCATCGATTGATCGCTGACCGTCTCCTTGAAATTGGCAATAAGCCGGGCGCGTCGGATATGCCGCGAGAGTGTCGCATGGAGATCGCCGAGGGTCTGGTTGCGCGACGCGGCGATCAGGGCGACATGCACCTTGTCGTTGACCTCGAAATAGCGGCGCGGCTGCTTGCGCTTATGGGCATCCTGCATGCGTTCATGCAACTTCGCGACGGCCAGAAGTTCATCCTCCGTGGCCTGAACGCAGACCAGGCTGATCGCCAATCCCTCCAGCGCGCCCAGGACTCGCAATTTATCCCTGGTGTCGCTGAGGGTCGGCTCGGTAATGACAGCGCCCCGGTTGGGCAGCAGGACCAGGAGTCCCTCGGTTTCGACGACCTTCAACGCCTCGCGGAGCGGTGTGCGCGAGACGCCATAGATCTCGCAAAGCATCTGCTCCGTCAGACGCTCTCCCGGTCCCCATTTGCCTTCGACGATCTCCGCTCGCAGCCGTTCGACGATCTGGGCGGGCAGCGGATGACGCGCAATCGGGCTTTCCCCTTCGCTCGCCACCAGGGCAAGGCGCCGCGGCAGTCGACGCGACAAGCCCGCAGGCCCAGTATCGCTGATTTTCGTCACCGTCCTCATTACGATATAAACCACTTATCTATAAGTTATTGATAAATAATGATTTAACAACGCACATTGCATACAATTTTAGTATGCAATACCTTTCACGTCCAGCTTATTCGAGTTCCGCCGATCCCGCCCAGGAGGGTCCAAAGCCCGCAATGACCTCTCGCGAAACCTCCATCGAGATTCCCCTGGAGGAACTCCGTCAGCAACGGAGCGCCAAATGGACCGCCTATCCGCCCGACGTGATTCCGGCCTGGATCGCCCAGATGGACTTCCGCACGGCGGAACCCATCAAAACGGCGCTGCAGGAGATCGTCTCGCAGGAGGATTTCGGTTATCCCCGGCGCGAGGGCCAGCAGCCGGCCGTTGTTCTTGCCCAGGCCTTCAGCGAGTGGATGGATAAGCGCTTCGGCTGGTCTGCCGATCCCGCCCTGGCTGTTCCGGTCTCGGATCTGGCCCAGGCCAAATTCGCCGCGATCCTGGCCTTTTCCGATCCGGGCGACGGGATCGCGCTGCAAACGCCCTGCTATCCGCCGATGCTGGAAGCGATCCGGGAGACGGGCCGGCGTTTTATCGACAATCCCCTCGTCGATGCCGGCGAAGGCGTCACTCTCGATATCGATGGCTTGGCGCGGGCCATCGATCCCGGTACCCGGATGATCCTTCTCTGCAATCCCCACAACCCGACGGGGCGGGTTTTCGAAGAGCAGGAACTCGAAGCCCTCGTCGCTCTCGCCCGGCGGCACGATCTCGTCATCGTTTCTGACGAGATCCACCAGGATCTGGTCTATCCGGGCCGGCGGCATATGCCGCTCGCTGCGCTCTCGGCCGAGGCCGCGAAGCGCACGGTGACGATCACCTCCCCCGCCAAGAGTTTCAATATTCCGGGCCTGCGCTGCGGCGTCATGCATTTCGGCTCGCAGGAGTTGAAGGACCGCTTCCATCGGCGGATTCCCCGCCGCCTGCTGGGCCAGCCCGGTATCGCCGGCATGGATGCGGCTATCACGGCCTGGCGTGAGGGCGAGCCTTGGCTGAGCCAGGTTCTCGCTCGATTGACCGAGGCCCGCGCGCAATTCGAAGCCGCGGTCGGGACCGCCCTGCCGGCTGTGCGGTGGCACGCGCCGGAAGCCACCTATTTCGCCTGGCTCGATTGCCGGGATGCGCGCTTGCCGACCAGCGCGGGCGACTTCTTCCTGAAGGAGGCCCGGGTCGCCTTCAGTCCGGGAGAAAGCTTTTCGCCGGGCTATCGGGATTTCGTTCGCGTCAACTTCGCCACCTCCACCGCCATCCTGCAGGAGATTATTGCCCGCATGGGACAGGCTTTGCTCCGCTTCGCGCGCTGAAAGGGACCATCATGATCAGGAACACGTGGCGCTCTCTCGTCATTTCCGGACTGGCCGCGACGCTGGCGGCGGCGGTCCCTGCCACCGGCTGGTCGCAGACTGCCGCACCCAAGCGCGGCGGGACCCTCGTCTTCGCGCTGGGCGGCGATCCCAGCACGCTCAATCGCAACGTCGGCAGCAACAATGCCGACGGGCATATCGCCTGCGTCATCTATCAGGGCCTCACCCGGATGGATGCCAAGCTCGACCCTCAACCGATGCTGGCGAAATCCTGGACGGTCTCCCCCGACGGCAAGACCTACAGCTTCGACCTCGTGAAAGCGAAATGGCAGGACGGCAAGCCCTTCACCTCCGAGGACGTGAAATACACGCTGCTCGAAGTCAGCGCGAAATACAGCTCGGTCTTCGCCGGAGCCGGCCGCATGATCGAGGGGATCGACACGCCCGCCCCCGACAAGGTGGTAATCCGCCTGAAGGCGCCCTATGGCCCCTTCCTGGTGTCGCTCGCCTGCCAGCAGGGTGGCGCCATCCTGCCGAAGCACGTCTATGAGGGCACCAATCCCCTGCAGAACCCCCCGCGACGCTGACAAATCCGGTCGGCCTCGGCCCCTTCCTGCTCAAGGAATGGAAACGGGGCGATTACATCAGGCTCACCCGCAATCCCGATTATTGGGAACCGGGGAAACCTTACCTCGACGAGGTGATCGCCAAGATCATCCCGCAATCCTCCACCCGCACCCAGGCGCTGATCAACGGGGAGGTCGATTTCGTCACCAATTTCTATCTGGCGCTCAACGATCTGCCGGTGGTCAAGGCGAACCCCAAGCTGCAGCTGGTCCTGTCGCCGACCCCGCCGAGCATGACCTTTCTGTTCCTCAACGTGAAGCGCAAGCCGTTCGACGATAAGCGGGTCCGGCAGGCCTTGATGCGGGCGATCGACCGGGACGTGGTGCTGCACACCGCCTTTCTGGATGTCGGCAAGGTGGGAATCATGCCCTTCCCGGCCCAACTCGCCTGGGCGGCAAATCCCGATATCGACTATCGCAAGATGTATGCCTATGCCCCCGACCAAGCCAACGCGGAACTGGACGCGGCGGGCTTCAAGCGGGGTGCTGATGGGACTCGCTTCAAGGCAACCTTCCTGATCGCGGCGGACGACAAGGACGGAGCGCTGGTCGCGGCGGCGGTAAAGAGCATGTGGCGCACGATCGGAGTCGATGTCGCGATCGAGTCCGTCGACCGGACGAGCGCCACGAAGCGCATGTATGACGACTACGATTTCGATGTCTTCATGAACGGCTACACGAGCTTCGGCGATCCGGCTCTCGGCATGGCGCGCACCTGGATCACCTCATCGATCAAGAAGCCTTTCGGTAACGGGTCGGGGTATTCCAACCCCCAGGTTGATGCGTTGTTCGAGGAGGGAGAGCAGGCCGTGGGCCGCGAAAAGCGCGGCGAGGCCTATCGCAAGGTCCAAGCCATCCTGGCGGATGATTTGCCGGTGCTCTCGATCCGGGAAGGCGCTTACTACGACGGCATGTCACGGACGATCCATGGCATAGAGGACGAGCAATTTCTCATCACCTGGCGAGATGCCTGGCGAGACTGGCGACAACAGGAGCGCCAGCAGCCGAGAAACTAGCGCTCCCGCCCCTGCAGCACGTCCTTCATCGAATAGAAGCCCGGCGGCTTCTTCGCGAGCCACCGCGCCGCGAAGACCGAGCCCGCCGAGTAGACGGAACGGTCCAGCACGCGTCGGGTCAAGACGATCTGCTCGTCGTCGCTGAGAAAGAAGACCGAAGTCTCCCCCACGATCTCGCCCGCGCGGATCGCGCCGAAGCCGATGGCGCCGGGCTTCCGTGGGCCGACATTGCCCGACCGGCCCAGCACCGCCACCTCGTCGAAGACCTGCCCGCGCGCCTTGGCAATATGCTTGCCGACCGCGATGGCAACGCCCGAAGGCGCGTCCACCTTGTGCTTGTGGTGGGTCTCCAGGATCTCCACGTCGTAGTCGGCGGTGGGCAAGCTGCTGGCGAGGGTCGTTACCAGTTCCGGTGTCAACACGGCCGTGGGCGCGAAGCTCGGCGCATAGAGGACCGGGATCGTCTTGGCAGCCGCCTGCATCGCCGCCTCGTCCGCCGCGGTGAGGCCCGAGGTGCCGATGACCCAGGCGGTCTTTTTGGCCGTCAGGGCGCGGGCATTGGGGATCACCACATCGGCATGGGTGAAATCAATCACCACGTCCGAGACCGCCGCCAGTTCTTCGAGGTCCGTAAAGGTCGCGATGCCCGGCGGCACGGATTTGCTGGAGGCGGGCCTGATGGTGCCGCCCGAGAGCGTGGCGCCCGCCCGGCCGATCTCGTCGATGAGCAGGCGGCCGACCTGGCCGGTGATGCCCGCGATGCCGATCCGAAGGCTCATTGTGCGTCTCCCGCGACGACGTTTTTCATGGAATAGAGGCCGGGCTTGCGACCCTGGACCCAGCGCACCGCCTGCATTGCCCCCTTGGCATAGACCCGGGGGTTGCCGACCTTGTGGGTCAGCACCGTCTGCTCGGCCCGGCTCGTCATCATGAGGGTATTTTCCCCCGCGACCGCACCGCCCCGCAGCGAGGAGAAGCCGATGGCTCCAGGTTTCCGGGGACTATGCCCGCTTCGGCCGATTTCCCATTCCGCCGTCTCGCCCCGGCCGCGCATCACGGCGCGGGCGATCTCCTCGGCGGTGCCAGAGGGCGCATCGACTTTGAGGCGATGGAAGATGTCGATGATCTCGGCGTCGTAACTCTCGGCGGGAAGCGCGCTGCCAAGCCGTTCTGCAAGCGCGAGCATGACGTTCATGCCCAGGGAGAAATTGGCGGCGAAGACCACCGGGATCTTCTGGGACGCCGCCTTGATCGCGGCGCGGCCTTCCTCGGAAACGCCGGAGGTTCCGACAACCCAAGCCGCCGGGCCCGAGGCCAGGGCCTTGGCATGGGCCTCTACCTGGCTGCCATGGGTGAAATCGACGACCACGTCCGAGGCCTTGGCGAGGCTTGCGACATCCGCATGGATGGTGGCCCCGGGTGGCAGGCTCTTCGCCGAGCCGGGACGCATCACGCCGCCCGCGAAGACCAGATCCTTGCCGTCGCAGAGCCCGACGCAGAGCGCGCCGATTTTTCCGGTAAAGCCCAGAATGCCTACTCTTATGGGCATCGTTTCATCCCGCCTTTCGCTTGTCGCTCGTCATTAGAGGTCGAGGGCCGCAAATTCCGCCACGGTGATCGGCTTGATGGGCGGCCGGACACGCATGGGTTCGATCTTACCGGGGGAGATACCACGTTCCTCAGCGATGATCTCGTTGACCGTGAGCGCGCAGAAGCGGCCCTGGCAAGGCCCCATCCCACAGCGCAGATAGGTCTTGAGTTGATTGGGACCGACAGCTTTCGTCTCGCGCACGACCTGGCGTATGCGCTCGCCGGTGACCTCTTCGCAGCGGCAGACGAGCGCTTTCGGCGAGCCCATGCGGAACGCCGCTGTCGGACGATAAAGCACGTCGAGAAGACGCCGCGCCTTGGCGTCTTTCCCTATCGCTGCGATGTCTTCGGCCCCCGCGCGGTCCCTTGCCGCACCGTCGATCCGGCCCAGGCGGCAAGCCGCATCGAGCGCCGCAAGCCGCCCGCGCCGGGCCGCCGTCTCGGCGCCCTGGATGCCAGCGCCGTCGCCCGCAACAGCGATGCCCTCGACGCTCGATGCGCCCCAGTCGTCGGCAATGGGATGCCAGCAGGCCTGGGCGTCATCCCAGGCGATCGTGCAGCCCGCGGAACGGATTAGGTTGAGATTGGGCACGACGCCCTGATGGAGCAGGACATGCTCCGCCTCAAAGATCCGCTCCGCCTGCCCGCCCGCGCGATAGGCGATTTTGAGGCCGCTTTCGCCCGTCTCGATCCTGAGATCGGTCACGGACGAAACGAGGCGGGAGGCACGCCTCACCCGCTGCACCAAAGAAAGGCCCTTGCGGGCATAGGCCGAGGCCAAAAACGAGGGCAGCAGCGGGATGAGACGCCCAAGCGAAGGCGTGGCGGCGGTGCTCAGGATCGCCGATGGAGGGCTGCCGGCCGCGATCATCTGCGCAGCGAAAAGCCAGAGCAGCGGGCCGGCGCCCACCAGCACCACGCGACCCTCGGCGATCAGGCCCGAGGACTTCAGCAGCATCTGGGCCGCTCCAACGCCCATGACGCCGGGCCGCGTCCATCCCTCGATGGGAAAGGGCCGTTCCTGCGCGCCGGTCGCGAGGATGACGGCCTGCGCCGCGATGCGTCGGCTCTTGCCGTCCGCGCCGATATAGAGATGGCGGTCCTGGTCGAGCTGCCAGACCATGGCGCCCGCGAGATAATCCACATCAGCGGCGGCGAAGCCTTCGACCAGCGCCGCACCCGACCAATAGTCGGGGCCAAGGATGGAACCCCGCTTCAAGGGGCTCGCAGCGATGCCATGATAGATCTGACCGCCCGGTGCGGTCTTCTCGTCCACCAGCAGCACCGAGAGGCCGAATTGCCCAGCCGTGACGGCGGCGGAAAGGCCCGCAGGGCCGGCACCGACGATCGCCAGGTCATAGGTCGCCGCAAGCTCATCGACCGCGCCGAGGCGCCTCATTCCCCAAGCTGCCTTGCCCGTCGCTGGGGCGTGACACACATCCCTTCGCGCAGCGGGATCATGCAGGCCTGGCGGTTCGCCACGCCATCCACCTCGACGAGGCAGTCGAAGCAGACGCCCATCAGGCAATAGGGGCCGCGCGACGCATCCGAGGGGACGGTGGTGCGGAAAACTCCGACCCCGCCGGCCAGCAACGCCGCCGCGAGACTGTCGCCCTCGCGGCCCTCCAGCGGCTGGCCGTCGAAGGTGAAGCTAAGGACGCGGCCCGAAGCTTCACTGAGCCGCTTGAACACGGAGCCTCTCCCCGCTGAAGGCACCGAAACCATCCAGATTGCCCCGTCCGATGGCCTGGGCAAGATCGCCCGCATGAGCTGCGGCGAGGGTCACGCCGCTGTGGCAATTGCAGAGGAAGGCCCCGGGTGCTTCCTGGGATTGCTCGTAAAGCGGAAAGCCATCCGGCGTCATGATCCGGAGCCCCGCCCAGCTCCGCACGATATTCGCCTCGGCGAGCAGGGGGAAAAGCCGGATCGCGCGCTTGGCCATATTCGCGACGACGGGCACGACGCTCGAGGTGTCGAAGCCCATGTCCTCCATCGAGGAGCCGATCATCACCCCGCCCTCGTCCGTCTGGCGGAGGTTCACCAAGGGGTAGTGCAGGAAGGGCCTGACCTTCTCGGTCACGATAAGCTGGCCTTTGAGCGGTTGGAGCGGGGCGTCGAGCCCCACCATGGGCGCCAGCCGGATATTCCCAAGCCCGGCGGCCAGGACGATCTTTCCGGCTTGGATTTCCTCGCCCTCGCCGAGGATGCTGAAGCCGTCGCGGCCTGCGGTGATCGTCTCTACCGTGCGATTGGTCAGAAGATCGCCGCCCCGCATCCCGAACCCACGATGAAGGGCAAGCAGCAGGCGCGGCGAGTTGCAGTGGCCGTCCTTGGCGCAATAGCTCGCGCCCACCACCTCTGGACCGGCCTCGGGGATGAGGCTTATCAGTTCGTTGCGCAGCACGATCCGGGAGCCGAGATCGGGCACGCCCGGCTGCGCCTGAACCTCGTCGAGGATGCGGCGGCGGCCCTCCAGCTCCTCCTCCGAGAGGGCGAAGGTGAAGCCGCCGGGCTGCTGGAAACCCAGGTCGACCCCGGTCTCCGCTTCGACCTCCTGGGCGAAGCTGGACCAGAGACTGGCGGAGCGATGCGTCAGGATGGCGTAGGGCGGATAGCCGTGCCCTTTGGTCTGCACCCAGACGAGGGCGAAATTCGCCCGCGAGGCGCGGAGCGCGATGTCGCCTTCGTCAAGGAGACAGACGCGCCTGCCGTCCTTCGCCAGGCCATAGGCGATGGCGGCGCCGACCAGTCCGGCGCCGACCACCGCGACATCGTAATCCCTCCGCATCGCTGACGGGATCAGGCGTCCTGCGGTATGTCTTCCCGGCGGATGCCGCCCTTGGCCAGTTCCGCGGTGATCCAATCCATGATCTGGCCGCTGGCACGGTTGTAGTCGATCCAGGCGTTGAGATAATTGGTCCAGCGCGGGCTCGTCTCGACACGGACGCCGAGGCAGGTGGGCAGCGCGATGCGGGGGCCGGTCGGCACCGTGATCGACTGGAACTGCGCGTTCTTGACCTTGATGGCGAGCGCCTGGAGCGCCGCCGTGATGATGGCATCGGCCCGGCCGGTCTGGACCGCCAGCACGCCCTCGTCGATGGTCTTCGTCACGATGACCTGGGCATTGGGCGCATAGCGCTTCACCAGGGCGTCGGGCAGGGTGCCGTTGGAGGCACAAAGCCGCACGGTGGGCTTATTGGCATCGGCCCAGGTCGTCGCCTTGAAATCCTTCCCCAGGAAACAATAGGGATGGAGGTAATAGGGATGGGTGAAGTCGATCGACAGCGCCCGCTCGGCGGTCGGATTGAGGCTGAACACCAGATCGATCCGGCCCGACTTCAGGTCCAGGATGGAATTGGCATAGGTCGTCTCGACATATTCGACCTTGGCGCCCAGGGGGTCGGCGATGCTCTTGGCCATCTCGACGCCAACGCCGCTCCAGGTTCCGTCGCCGAGGTTCTTCTTGAAATAGGGTTCCGCGCCGACGATGGCCGAGATCCGCAGCGTCTTGGTCGAGGTGACTCGGTCCATGGTCGAACCGTCGGTGGATTGGGCGGCTGCCTCCCGCGCCTGGGCCACCAGGGTGGCCGCACCCGCGAGCGCGCCCGCACCGATCAGCAATTCTCGTCTTGCAACCATCTTTGACCTCCTTGAAAAGTTTCTGTGCCGAGCCTTGGTTATCGTTGGTAGCGCGTCGGCCGCAAGCCAGCATGGAGCCAATTGACCAGCGTGACTACGTCGAAGACCGGAATCTGGAAGGTTTCCGCGATGCTCGCGGAATAGGGCGCGAGATTCGTGCATTCCAGCACGATGGCGCCGATATCCCGGTTTTCTCCCAAAAGCCGGGCCGCCATTCCCAAAACTTCCTCTTCCTGCGCCTTGGGATCGACCTTAAGCGAGGGCGAGCGGAAATCCTTCCGGAAGACGCCCGTGGGCGGCACGCCGACGACCGGCAGGTCCGTGGGACAGCCGACCGCGCGGAAATGATCGGCCGTCAGCGCGTCGCTGTCAGCGGTCAGCACGCCGATCCGCTTGCCGGCCGGCAGCATCGACTGCACGAAGGGGATCTGCAGAAGGCTTGAGGTCGCTACGGGAACCGGGCAGCGCGCCGTCAACTCCTTGTGGAAAAGCGCCAGGAAACCGCAACTCGTGGCGATCCCGTCGACGCCCATCTCCACCAGATCGTTCGCCGCCTCGACGAAGTGATCCAACAACCCGCCGCCACCCTGGGAGAGGAGCCGCACGCCGGTCGCGCCCTTGACGATGCGGTAATGGACCGGGAAGGGCCAGGTCGGCGCATAGCCGATATCGCCCGGCAGTCGCTCGAAGCCGGTGTCGAGCATCAGGATCCCGATGCTTACCCCATGAACGGTCTTGCGGCGTGGCGTCATGTGAGGCCGGCTCCCTTGAAATGGGCGAGGAAACTGCGCGTCGATTCCTCGACCGGATTGTCGATCAGGCTCTGCGCCGGGCCTTCCTCGACGATGAGGCCGTCGCGCATGAAGATGATCCGGTCGGCGATCTGCCGGGCGAAGGCCATCTCGTGGGTCACGATCAGCATGGTCATGCCTTCGTTAGAGAGCTGGCGGATCACCGCGAGGACCTCGCCGACGAGTTCGGGATCGAGCGCCGAGGTCGCCTCGTCGAACATCATGACCGAGGGCTCGATGGCCAAGGCGCGGGCGATGGCCACCCGCTGCTTCTGCCCGCCCGAGAGCTTTCCCGGATAGGCGTCGGCCTTGTCGGAAAGTCCGACCTTGGCGAGGAGCGCGCGGGCAGCCGCCTCAGCCTCGGCGCGCGGACGCTTGCGCACCGTCACCGGCCCCTCCATGACGTTTTCCAGGGCCGTCATATGGGGGAAGAGATTGAAATGCTGGAACACCATGCCGGTGTTGCTGCGGAAGGCGGCCAGCGCGCGATCCGGCAGGATCCGCCGCTTCGAGCCGTCGAAGGTCACGGCCTCGGATCCGACGCGGACACTGCCCGCAGAGGGCCGGGCCAGCAGGTTGATGCAGCGCAGCAGGGTGGATTTGCCCGATCCGCTCGGCCCGATGATCGCCAAGATGCCGCCCTCGGGCACCGTGAGCGAGACGCCTCTCAGGATCTGATTCTCGCCATAGGAGAGTTTGAGGTCCTTGACCTCAACCATGGTTCGGCCGCCCTCATGCCCTGACATCAGCGGTCCCTCCCAAGCCAGACTTCGAGGCCGTGTACCGCCAGGGTCAGGGGGAAGAGCACAACGAGATAGATGATCGCCACCGCCGTATAGACCTCCAGCGGCCGATAGGTTTCCGCCGTGATGATCTGGCTCTGGTAGAGGAGATCCGGCACGGCGACGGCCGAGGCGAGCGATGTGTTCTTAAGCTGGAGTACGCCCTGGTTGGCGAGCGCCGGCAGCATCCGGGTGATCGCCTGCGGCAGGATGATCCGCCGCATCATCTCGTGCCGCCGCATGCCCAGCGCCCGGGCGCCGTCCCATTGCCCGGGCTCGATAGAGACAATGCCGCCCCGGATGATCTCGGCAAAGAAAGCTCCACCATAGAGCGAAAGCGCCAGTCCCGCCGCAAGCGAGGGCGTCAGCATGATCCCTGTAAGCCCCGGCAGCGCGTAATAGAACCAGATCAACTGAACCAGCACCGGCGTGCAGCGGAAAAGCCCGACATAGGCGAGCAGCGGCGCCGTGGTGAACCAGGACGGGATGAGCCTCAAGAGGGCCACCACCGTGCCGATCAGGAGACCTAAGAGACTGGTGGCGAGGGTGAAGAGCAGAGTGACGCCGAGCCCCACCAGGAGTAGCCAGCGGAACTGCCACAAGATACTGAAGTCCCAATCGTACATTCGCCAACGCCTCTGCATAGGGCCCATAAGAAGAGCTGGCGATATCGCCTGGGAGACTACCGAAGGAGGCGCCGGACAAGAAATTCATCTCCAAACAGTCTCCGCCAGGGATATTTACGGCAAAAAACACCCTCTTGGAACGCCTTAAAAATATCATGAACGCTCGCATCGGCCGCCCCGATCTGAGCGTCGAACCCCCTTTCAGTTAGCGTGCGATCGAATTTTAAGGGTTTGGGGGTGCTCGACTAGTCGCCCCGCCCGAGCGCGCGAAACTGGAGGAAGGCCAGACATCCCTGGATGCGGAAAAAATTGTGGCGACCGACGATCGCAGATGGCGGGCGATCCTGGAGGGGGATCTGAAGGCTCTGAATAATTTGCTGCACGCAGACTTCACTTACACCCACAATACCGGGCGCATCGACGGAAGAGAGGACTACCTTGCGCGGGTCGCATCGGGCGCGGTGAAATATCTCTCGGAGGAGCGCAGCGACATTCCGATCAAGGTTTACGGCCATGTCGGCCTGCTTCGCTCGAAGGTCGTGTTCGAGCAGGATGTGATGCCAGGTCCCTTTCGACGTATCGTCGAATCTTTCAGCCTTGGCGTCTGGATCGATGCCGCCGCCGGACTGCAAATAGCGGCCTATGCATCGACCTTGACGCCGACCGCCCCACCCGCCATTAGCGCAAAACAACAGGAATAAGGCGAATGACCGAAGTCTATATCGTCGGCGTCGGCACGACACCGCTGGGCCGCCATCCGACCCTCTCGGTGAAGGACCTGACCGCCGCCTCTGTCCAGGCCGCCGTCGCGGATTCGGGCGGCACGCTCGCGGACGTCGGCGCAGCATGGTTCTGCAACACCCGACAAGGGGTCATGGAGGGCCAGCACGGCATTCGCGGCCAGGTCGCGCTGCGCCCGCTCGGACTCGCACATATCCCGGTTTTCAACACCGACAATGCCTGTGCAAGCTCGACGGCGGGACTTCATCTGGCCAGGGCCTATATCAAGGCCGGCGCCTGCGACGTGGCGCTCGTCGTCGGCACGGAGAAAATGTTCTTCGAGGACAAGAAGGCGGAAACCTTTGCCGCCTTCAAGGGATCCATGGACATCGAACTGGGCGAGAAGCATCTGCAGCGGATCATCGATCTCACCGCCGACATTCCCGTCCCGGAGGGCACGGCGGCCGGTGAGCGCAGCATCTTCATGGACAGCTATTCGGCGCTGGCCCGTTATCACATGCAGAAATACGGCACGACGCAGCGTCAGCTCGCGGCGGTCGCGTCCAAGAGCCACTGGAATTCGCAGTTCAATCCCAATGCGCAATATAGGAAACCGATAAGCATCGATGAGATCCTGGCGGACAAGGTCATTTCCTATCCGCTGACGCGCTCGATGTGCGCGCCTATCTCCGATGGATCGGGGGCGCTGATCCTCTGTTCCGAGGCTGCGCTCGGGAAATTCGACAAGAGCCGCGCCATCCGCATCCTCGCCGCGCAGATCACCACCGGCGTCAATCATGAGCACCGGACTCTCGACAACGCTGTCGGTCGGGTCGCCGCGAAACGCGCCTATGAAGAGGCGGGATTGGGGCCGCAGGATCTCGATGTGGCCGAGTTGCACGACGCCACGACTTTCGGCGAGTTGAAGCAGATCGAGAACATGCAGCTTTGCCCGGTCGGCGGATCCGGGCCCTTCAGCGAGGCGGGCAACACGGCGCTCGGAGGAAAAATTCCGACGAATACCTCGGGTGGCTTGCTGTCGAAAGGCCATCCGATCGGGGCGACCGGCGCCATCCAGATCCATGAGATCGTCACCCAGCTTCGCGGCGAAGCCGGCCAGCGTCAGGTCGAAGGTGCCCGCATCGGCGCGACCGAAAACGGCGGCGGCGCCTACGATGGCGAGGAAGCGATCGCGGCGGTGACAATCCTTGGCCGATAGGACACCCGTGATGAGTGCGATCGACAAAGAGGTTCTCTATCAAGCCGGCACCTTCGGCGATGTCATCCTCACGGCGACATGGCCAACCAGGACGAGAACGGCCACTTCTTCATCGTCGACCGGAAGAAGGACATGATCATTTCTGGCGGCTTCAACATCTATCCCAAGGAAATCGAGAACATCCTGTCATCGCATCCCGGCGTTTCCGCAGCGGCAGTCATCGGCGTGCCCGACGAGAAATAGAGCGAGGCGGTCAAGGCCGTCATCGTGCCCCGCGCCAACGCCCGGCCTGACGTGGGAGAATTGCAGGGGCTCGTGAAGGATAAGATGGGCTCGATGTACGCCCCGAAATCGATCGATTTCGTCGACTCCTTCCCCCTGACGCCCGTGGGCAAGCCGGACAAGAAAGTCCTCCGGCAACGCTATTGGGGCGGCGGACGCCAGGTTAGCTGAATCGAGGCAGCCAGTCTTTCAGATCGACCCTCTCGACGGCAAAAATATCATGCGCTGGAGCTACGTCAGAAGCCACTTGCTCCAAGCCGCGGTCACCTTCTCGCGATTGTCTTCCCACCAGATGGCATCCTGGAAGATGGCCTGGGACCGCTTGGCGGGCGTTCCCGGCATCTGGTCGACGATCTCCTTCGGAATGAGATCCAGCGCCTTCAGGTTGCCCGGCCCATAGCGCAATTCCTTCGCATAGGCCGCCTGGATCGGCGCCTGGGCCGCGAAATCGACGAACTTCTGTGCCGCGGCAAGATTTCGCGCGTCCTTGAAAATGCCGTAGGACTGCGAGAAGACGAGATGATCCGTCCAATCGATGGCGATCGGGGCGCCCTGGTCGATCACTGTCTGGGCGCGGCCGTTGGTCATGGTGCCGAGACCGACTTCCTTGTCGATCAGCATCTGCGCCGAGAGAGCGCCCGTCTCGTAGAATTTCCGCACGCTCGGCCGCAGTTTCGTCAGCGAACGAAGCGCCCGGTCGATGTCCAGCGGATAGAGCTTGTCCTTCGGCACCCCGTCGGCGATCAGCGCGAATTCGAAATCCGGCTGGTTGAAGGCAAGATCCGGCGACATGCGAGGCCCTGGAAATTTCGCCAGATCCCAGAATTCCGGCCAGTTGCGCGGCCGGTTGTCGGTGGGATAGAGGGTCTTGCTGTAGACCATCACCTGGGCGAAGTAATAATTGGGCGTGCGGAACTCGGTGGTCAGCTCCGGGTTCAACTCGGCCCGCCTGCCCCATTGCCATTTGTCGTAGGCGATGGGGGCGAGAGCCCCCAGCCGTTCGAGGCTGAGCAACGGCCCGGTGGCGATATCGATGACATCGACCTCCACGTTCTTCGACCGGAACATCGCCAGGAGCTTGCCACTGCTCGCGGCGACGGGGACGACCTCGATGCCGGTCGTTTTGGTGAAGGGATCATAGACCGCCTTCCGCATGACATCCTCGTAGGCGCCACCGGCATTTTTGACGAAGACCTGCTCCGCCGCCCTCGCCGTCCGCCAGAGAAAAGGCGTCGCGAAAAGAGCCGTTCCGGTCGCGAGGACCCGGCGCCTGTTCGTAACCGTTCCACCAAGCTTTCCTGACGCCATTGCCATCCTCCTCAATCTCAGTGTTCAGACGGTCGCTCAACCGCCCCTTCGATTACCCGAGCAGCATCCACTTGTTCCAGAGATCGGTCGCGCGCTCGCGATTGTCCGCCCACCAGCCGAGATCCACATGGATGGCAAGGTCCCGCGTATCGGGATGGCCCGGCATGGTCTTGGCGATCTCAGGCGGCAAGAGTTCGAAGCCCTTGACGTTGGCCGGTCCATATTTGAGGTCTTTCGCGAAGGCTGCCTGGGCCGAAGCCTGACCGGCGAAATCGACGAATTTCTGCGCAGCCGACACGTTCTTGCCGTCCTTGAAGACCACGAGGCATTCGGCGAAGAGAAGATGGTCGTTCCATTCGATGGCGACGGGCGCGCCCTTGTCGACCATGGTCTGTGCGCGACCTGAGGTGGTGCTGCCGACCACGGCTTCCTCGTCCGTGAAGATCTGGGCGGAAAGCGCACCGGTCGTGAAGAACTTCACGACCTTGGGACGGATCTTGGAGAAGGATTTCAGCGACCGGTCGAGATCGAGGGGATAAAGCTTGTCCTTCGGCACCCCGTCGGCGCGCAGGGCGAATTCGAAATGGGCCTGGCTGAAGGCCATGTCGGGAAAGGCGCGCGGCCCCGGAAACCGCTCCACATCCCAGGCGTCGGCCCAGGTCTTGGGCCGCTTGCCCGCCGGGAACGCCTTGGTGTTATAGACCATGCAATGAGCAAGGTTGTATATCGGCGCGCCATGGGTCAGCAGGAGCCCCGGCGCGATGTCCGACTTCTTGGCGAACTGCCATTTGTCGTAGTCGATCGGCGCGAGCGCCCCCAGCCGCTCCAGGGTCAGGACGGCGGTGCTCGAAAGATCGGCAATATCGATCTCGAGGTCCTTAGCGCGGACCATGGCGAGAATCTTGCCATTGGAAACACCGACCCGCGTGACCTGAATACCAGTGGCCTTGGTAAAGGGGTCGTCGATCGCCCGCTTCATGATCTCGTCATATTCGCCGCCGGGAGAACCGATATAGATCTGCTCCGCCGCCCGCGCCCTGCGATGCCCGATCATCGGCGCCGCCAAGGCGGCAGCTCCGATCAAAACCCTGCGTCGATCCGGTTTATAGCTCATCGCCCTGTCCTCCCTTTGCGGCAAGAGTAACGCCTATGCCAAGGCCGGGTCCATGGCGACCTCGATGACGGTCGGGCCGTCGGAAGCGAGCGCCGCCCGGAAAGCCGACTGGAATTCCGCGATGCTGCCGACGGCTGTTCCCGCCACCCCGAACGACCTGGCGAGCCCGACGAAGTCGATGGGCGGGTCTGACATATCCATGCCGACGAAATTGCCCGATTGCGCGGCGAAGGCCTTCATCGCCGTGAGCCGCATCTTCAGGATCCGATAGGAGCGGTTGTTGAGCACCAGGAAGACAATGGGCAGCCTGTCATGTGCGGCCGTCCAGAGCGACTGGATCGTGTAAAGCGAGCTGCCGTCGCCGGTGATGGCCACCACCTTCCGCTTAGGATGGGCGAGTTGCACGCCCACCGCGGCCGGCACCGCCCAGCCGATCCCATAGCCCCGCATGCCGTAGTAGAGCGTCGGATCGTCGGTCCTGAGATAGCGGCGAATATCGATGCTGGAGGATGTCCCCTCGTCAACGATCACCGCGTCGGGGGGAAGCGTCTCGACGATGGCTTGCATCAGGGCGTTGGATTGAACCGGCGTCTTGACGAAATCCGTCCGCGCTTTTCCCACAGACCCCTCGCGATCGCGCCTGGTCTCTTCGCCGATTTGCGTCGCCCGCGCCTCGACGTTCTTGCGCTGAGCGGCGGTCATGGTCGCGCCGAGGGCCTCCGCGAGATCTTCCAGGGTTGCTTTGGGATTGGCGGCGATGGCGAGTTCGGTCGGATAGTTCTTGCCCAATTGCCAGGCGTCGTCGTCGAGATGGACGATCCGCAGTCCCGGAGGCACGGGCTCGATCTCTGCGGGCAGCGACAAGGTGTAGAGATCGCCGCCCACCGAGAAAAGCACATCATGCTGTTCCAACGCCTTGCGAACGAGCGCCTGGCGACGCGGGATCGTGCCGCGGAAGAGCGGATGGGTGGACGGGAAGGAAACCGTATTGGCGATGGCCTCGCAATAGACCGGCGCGCCAAGAGCCTCCGCGACCTTCACGAGTTCCGCGAGCGCCCCGCTGCGCGCCACGGCATCACCCGCGATGATCACCGGATGCTGCGCGCCGCCCAGGATGCGCGCGGCATCGGCGATGGCGCCCCGGCCGGCCCGCGTATCCGTCGCGACCCGGGTCGCAAAACCCAGGTCCAGATCGGCTTCTCCATTCAAGACATCGGCCGGAAGCGATACGAAGACAGGCCCCGTGGGCGGCGTCAGCGCGATCTTGGCTGCCCGGTGGAGAAGCCTCGGCAGATCCTCCGTGCGCTGCACCTCGACCGACCATTTGACGAAGGGACGCGCCACGACCGCAAGATCCGCCCAGAGGTTGGGCTCGGTGACGTTGAAGGTCGTGTCCTGCTGGCCGGCGGTCACGAGGATCGGGGCGCCCGCCTTCTGGGCGTCGTAGAGCATGCCCATGGCGTTGCCGAGCCCCGGCGCGGCATGGACGTTGACGACGCCAAGGCCGCCCGTGGCCTGGGCATAGCCGTCCGCCATGGCCATGGCGCAGCCCTCCTGAAGCGCCAGCACGTAGCGCATCTCCCCATCCGTCGCGAGCATGTCGATCAGCGGCAACTCCGTGGTACCGGGATTGCCGAAAACGACCCGCACGCCTTCCTGCTTCAGGATCTCGAGAAGCGCGCGCTTGCCGGACATGAGGGGCATCGAAATCTCCTAGGAACGCGATATTCGCAGGGCACGGTTCAGCATCAGCACGAGGAAGGTCACGGCGATGAAGAGCGAGCTGACCGCCGCGATGGTCGGTTCCACTTCCAGCACCAGGCTGTTCCAGATGCGCACGGGTAGGGTCTGCGCCTTGACCCCGGCGAGGAAGAGCGTGACCACCACCTCGTCGAAGGATGTCAGGAAAGAAAAGAGCGCCGCCGAGGCGATGGCCGGAAATGCCAGAGGTAGGGTGACGCGCCGCAGCACCTGAAGGCGCGAGCAACCGAAGACCATGGCCGCCCGTTCGAGCGCCGGGTCCATGGCCTTCAAGGCCGATTGCTGGATGATATAGGCGACCGGGATCGCCAGCACCGAATGAGCGGCGGCTACCCAGGCCCGGTTGCCGATGAGATCCAGCTTCCCGGAGACGAAATAGAGCCCGATCGCCGTGATGACATGGGGCACGATGAGGGGCAGAAGGAAGACGGGCTCCAGCCCCCGCACGATCCCATGGCGGGCCCGCAAGAGCGCATAGGCAGCGAAGAAGCCGATGGTGGTGGAGATGAGGCTCGCCATCACGCCGATGACGGCGGAGTTGACCATGGCGTCCCGCCAGCGCTGATCGCCCAGGAAACGCTGATACCAGCGCAGCGAGAAGGACGACGGCGGGAAGCGAAGATAACTGTCCGCGCTGAAGGAGATCACGAGGACGACGACAATCGGCGCGAGAAGACAGAGCGCGATGAGGAAAATCCCCGCGCGGCTCAGGCAGAAGGACAGGGGATGACGCCTCACGGCAAGGCCCTCGCCCGGTTGCCGCCGAGCCGGCGGTAAACCCCGTAAAGCGAGAGGATCACGACCAGCAGGAGCAAGGTCAGCACCGCCGAGGCGAACCAATTCTGGTTCATCTCGACCTCGCGCTCGATCAATTGGCCGATCATCATGTCGCGCGCGCCGCCCATCAGCGCCGGGGTGATGAAATAGCCGATGGCCAGCATGAAGACGATGAGCGAGCCCGCCGTGACGCCGGGCAAGGTCAGCGGAAAGAACACCCGGCGGAATATCGAGAGCGCGGAGGCCCCCATCCCCGCCGCCGCCTGCAGCAGGTTCGGATCGAGCCCCCGCATCGCGGTGAAGAGCGTCAGCACCATATAGGGCAGTAGCACATAGGTCATGCCGATGACGACGCCGAGGGTGTTGTACATGAACTCGAAAGGTCGGGCCGCGATCTGCGAGCTTACCAGCACCTGGTTGATGACCCCGTTGCGGCCCAGCAGAACCATCCAGGCATAGGTGCGGACCACCACGCTGGTGAAATAGGGCACGATCACGCAGGCCAGCAGCAGATTGAAAGCCAGCCCTTTCAACCGGGTCAGCATGTAGGAGATCGGATAGCCGATCAGCAGGGTGACACCGGTCACGACAACCGCGATGAAAAGCGTGTTGTAGATGACGCGAACCGACACCGGCGAGGTAACGAGTTCCATGGCCTTGGCCACGCCCGCCGCAATCGACGGCGCTTCGGAAAGAGCCGAGGACAGGAACCAGCCCACCGGCGCAAAGAAGCAGACCGCCAGCAAGCCCAGAGCCGGCAGCAGCATGAAGATGAGTTCGTGACGGCGAAGGGGCACTTTGGTTATTCCGCGAGCCAGCGGCCGTCGTCGGGAGCCCAGCTCACCGCGACGGCGTCACCCAGACCGAGGCCAAGATCGCCGCGCCCGCTGGTCATCTCCGAGGTGACTTCCTGCTCGCCGAGCGCGACCCGATAGCGCACGACATTGCCAAGGAAGGAAATCGCCCGAATCGATCCCTTCGCATGAACCTCCCCGGAAGGTTCCCGCGCCACGACGAGCCGTTCCGGCCGGATGAAGAAGAAGCCCTCCCCTTCACCTCCCGCTGGCGCCCCCGGAACCGGGAAAGCGCCCATCGGGGTCTCGACCGCGCCCGCCCGAAGCTTTGCCGGAACAAGGTTCGCCTCGCCCAGGAATTTCGCGAGGAAGGCGGTGCGGGGATTCTCATAGACCTCGCGCGGCGGCCCCACCTGGGCCACCTTGCCCTTGTCCATGATCGCGATGCGGTCGGACATGTTCATCGCCTCCTCCTGGTCGTGAGTGACGTAGACGATGGTGGTGCCGAGTTTCCGCTGCAGCTCCTTGATCTCGTTCTGCATCTGATAGCGGAGGTTCTTGTCGAGCGCCCCCAGCGGCTCGTCCATCAGCACGACCGAAGGTGCGAAGACGAGAGCCCGCGCCAGCGCCACCCGTTGCTGCTGACCACCGGAAAGCTGTCGGATGAGGCGGGTCTCGAATCCGATCAAACTCATCATGGACAGGACTTCCAAGACCCTTGTCTTCACTTCCTTGTCCGCGAAGCGGCGCACCCGGAGCGGAAAGGCGATATTCTCAAAGACGTTGAGATGGGGGAACAGCGCATAGTTCTGGAAAACCATGCCGAGGCCCCGCGCCTGGGGCGGCTCCTGGGTCATCTCCTTGCCGTTGAGAAGGATGCGGCCCCCATCCGCCATCACGAAGCCCGCGATCATCGAAAGGGTCGTGGTCTTGCCGCTGCCGGAAGGGCCGAGGATGGTGAAGAACTCGCCCGTGCCGATCTCCAGGGAGAGATCGTTTACGGCGTGGGTTCCGGCATAGGTCTTTGTAATGCGGTCGAGCGCGATCGCGGCAGGGGCTGCGGACACTATTGGAAACGGCCCAGGTCGCGGATCGCTTCCTCGACGAGCGAGGTGTCCACCAATTCCTCGAAAGTCACTTTGCGGGAAACAATCCCCTCGTCGAAGTAGACCCCGGCCGTATAGTCGATGATCTTGCGGTCGAGGCCTCCATCGACACCCCAGATCCCGAGCTTGTTGACCCGTACCAGGGTTTCGGTCAGCAGGCCGACATCGGCGTTCGTCAGATGCTTTTCCATGAGTTCCGCCGCTTTGGCGGGCTCTTTCATGACGAAGCGCGCGCCTTCGATCCCGCCCTTGACCATGGCCAGGATCGCCTTGCGCTTCGCCGCGTCGCCGAGCGATTTCTGGTCCACCACCAGGAACACGTTACCCATGCCCGGAAATTCTTCGACCACCGAGGTCACGGGGGTCAATTGACCTGCCCGTTCCGCGCGCGTGGTGACATAGCTGTCGAGGATCGTCACATCGACCTTACCCCCCACCAGCGCCTGGAGCCGCGAGGACTGATCGCCCACCGACAGCGTCTTCGCCTTGGCGGGATCGAGTCCGTGTTTCTTCATATAAAGCGTCGAAACCGCCGAGGTCACGCCGCCCGGCCCCGCCGTTCCCCAGGTCATCGTCCCGAGGTCCGCCGGCTTCGTCGACAATCCCTTCCGCGCCACGATGAAGTAATCGACGACCGGCTGCCAGGAACTGACGACCTTGACCTTGGCGCCCTCGGCGACGCCGGCAAGAACCGGACTGATCGCGGGTACGGTCGCGTCGGCGCTGCCTGAAACCAAGGCGCGGAAGGCATTCACGTCACCGATCACGACCAGTCCCTCGACGTCGATCCCGCCCTTCAGGAGCCAGCCCTGATCGAGCGCCGAGAAATAGGGCAGCAGGTAGTTGGCGGGCGTCGTCGGCATGGCGAAGCGGAACTTCGCCGCCTGGGCGAAACTCCGGCTAGGGAAAGCGGCGCCGAACCCGACGCCCAGAAGTCCCGTAGCGATAAGGTCGCGCCGGTTGATCGATGCCATGTTCTGCTTCCCCTTCAGGCTGGAATCCCCAAATTCATGAGACAGATTTTACTCGCGCAGGGTGCCCTTCTGCTTTGCGGCATGGGTTGCAAGCAAATCCATGAGCGGGGGTGACAGGCAATCGTAGGGCTCAAGCTTCAGCTCCTTGAGCCTCCCTCTCACGGCCGACATGTCGAAAGGCTTGGTCCCGGATTCGATGATCGACGAAACGAAGGCGGCAAATTCCGGAGGAGCCCAACCGGGCTCGGCGGAAAGCTCGGTATGGATGAAATCGACGCCGTAGAGAGGATGGCCCTTGTTCTCGATCCTGCCATACATGTGCACGCCGCATTTCTCGCAGGCGTGGCGCTGGATCGGGGCCGCCGAATCGACGACCTTCAGCTTGCCGGCGTTCTTGGTGACGTTGAGCTTTCCCCTTGGGACCACCGCTACCTGCGAAAAGGTTGCCCCTGAGGGCTTCCAGCATTTGGTGCAGCCGCAAACATGATTATGCGCGCATTGGCCCTCGATCGCGATCTCGACCTGATCGGAGGAGCAATGGCATTTCAACACGCCGCCCTTGAAGTCCTTGGCCGCGCTCTTCAGGCCGCCATCGACACTCGGGTGAATCGATATTTTCTGGCTCATGGGGTTTCCTCCTGTTCGTGGTTGGTCAGCGCCGTCACGTATACCTCTAGAAGGGGATGCCGAGGTTCCAGAGGACGCCCTCAGCGTTCAGAAGGCGCACGACCTTGCGGGCGATCTTGAAGCCCCCTTCCTCGCGCCGCAACTGATGTTCGTAGGTGCCCCCGAAGATCCGCTGCTCGTTGTTGCGGAACTCGAAAGCCGCGAAGGCCGAATGGACCATGCCATTGGTCTCGTAATCGTGGTCCAGCGTAATGTTCGACACCAGCCGCTGCATCTTGGCCGCCGGGTTCTGCGACCACATCTTGGGATGGCTCAACCGATCGATCCTGGAGCGCATCAAAGTCCGGTCATCATAGATGATCGAGGCTTCCATCCGGCCGTTGGGCTGGTGCTCGCGCGCGGGCATCCAATAGACGATATCCTCCGTCATCAGCGCGAACCAATGCTCGAAGGCCCGCTCGTTCAGGAGTTGCGCCTCGAACAGGATGAACTCCTGGACCTCGGCGGGCGCCAGACGGCGCGGCTTGGGTGCGTTTTCCATCGGATCCTCCCTCAGGCCTGCGTCATCATCTCTTTCCAGTAGCGGAACTGCGCCCGCATACCGGTCTCCCAGGTCCCCTGCGCCACCAGTTCCCCCGGGTGTTTCCCCGGCTTTTCCTGCTTCAGGCCGCGGGCGAGCCAGACCCATTCCGGCGCCTGGGCGTTGAGACCTTCCTGACAGCGCTCGAAGACTTCGAGATCGTCGGTCTGCACGAAGGACGCTACGCTCGTATGCACATTGGCATAACGCATGATGCCCTCGCTCATGTCATCCGGGGCGCCTTTGAAGCGCAAAGGCCAGACCCACACTTCCGAGCGATCCACCGCAATGGGACGAACCACGCGCAGGTGGATGTTGTTGTTAACCCGCAGGATGAAGTTCGGGTAGAAGACGCAATTGGTGATGAAAGTCTCCTCCTCCACCTCGGCGAAGCGCTTCTCGCCGTGCTTCTTGATCAGCAGTTCCCGGTAGGACGGCACCTTCAGGTCCGCGACCCGCGACCGGTCGGCCACCGTCAGATAGCTGTGGCCATAGGGAAAGCCGTGGATCTCCGCATGGTCGAAATGGGAGCGGCCCACATCCTCCGACTTCTCGTTCTTGTTCGTGTAGTGGAAACCTTCGGACCCATAGGCCCGCGCCATCTGCTTGCCGTCCTTGATCGTCGAGGCATGGGAGAAGGGCGGGTGGTATTCGTCGATCCCGTTCTCGATCTGATGCTTCCAATTGCCCTTATAGGCATAGCGATGAAGTCCGTTGTCGGCGATCAATTCGCCTTCGGGCGCGCGATCCAGCAGGTTGTCGATGCCGACCTTCAGGGGCGCGAGGTAGCTTTCAAAGGGCACGCCCTCGGCGCTCAGGCTGACGAAGACGAAGCCCCGGTAGCGCCCCAGTCTAGGTACAGGCGCCAAGCCAAGGTTCGTTTGGGCCAGAAATTCCGGCGAATAGGATTCGCGATAGGGAATGCCCGCCAGTTCCCCGTTGCAGCGGAAGACCCAGCCGTGGAAGGGGCAGGTGAAGTTCGGCGCATTGCCTGATTCCTCGCGACAGACGATGGAGCCGCGATGGGAACAGCGGTTGAACATCGCCGCCACCTCGCCGCTCGGCGCCCGCGCCACGATGATCGGCTGGCGGGCGATCGTCATCGTGACGAAATCCCCGGACTTCGGGATCTGACTCTCGTGACAGGCGAAATTCCAGGTGCGCCGGAAAATTCGCTCCATCTCCAGCTCGAAAATCGCCGGATCCGTGTAGCAGCGGGCATGAACCCGGTCGTCTCCGACCAAAGACGCGATCTCTGCGATATCCACCGATCTTTCCTCCTCGCCACGTCCGAATTTCCGGACGACCTTCATTCTCGGCCATGGTAGATGCCGGTCGTCAGCCATCCAGCCGACACAGAGCATAGCGCCAGCTTTGATACCGCGAAACCATGCCGATCTGCTAACGCAGTTCTTTGTGAGGACCGAGCGGTTGGTTCAAAGGGAAAAACTCGGACCAAAGACTGGAAAGCGCAAGGGCAATCTGGTCCGCACTCACCCTCGCCCATAAGACGAGAGGAGGCGGACCAGACTTGCCTTAGCCTCGAGAAGCTAGGACGCGATCCAGGCCTTGAAGCGCTCTTCCACCTTGTTGGAATTTTCGCCGCCCCAGACCGGGTCTAGGATGAGCGATTCTTTCAGATATGGCGGATAAGTCGGGAGTTCCTTGGCGATCTCAGGCGTGAGGAACTCATAGGCCTTCGCATTCGACGGTCCATAGAAGAGCCGTTTGGCGAATTCCGCCTGGGGTTGCGGCTGCACCGCGAATTGCACGAACTCCCAGGCAGCACCCTTGTTGGGCGAGCCCTTGGCGACGATCCAGCAGCCCATGGATTGAAGCGCGCCGTTCCAGACGACTTCGACGGGAACTCCCTGGGTCTTCAACTCGGTGCCCCGCGCGTTCCAGATCGCGATCATGTCGACTTCGTCGTCGCGCAGGAGTTGTTGCGACTGGTTGCCCTGGGTCCACCACACCTTGATATGGGGCTTGATCTTGTCGAGACTCTTGAAGGCGCGGTCGACATCCGCCGGATACATCTTGCCGGGCGGCACCCCGTCGGCGAGCAGGCCCTGCAGCGCAGCGATTACTGCATCGCCGCTGTAAAGCGACCGCCGGCCTGGGAATTTCTGGACGTCCCAGAAGTCGGCCCAGCTCTTGGGTCCGCCGTTCGGGAACTTATCGGTGCGGTAGCAGATGTTATAGGACAGCGCCGAGTTATTGACCCCTTTGTGGAAGGTCATGTCGTCCGGCACCTTGTTTTTGTCGACAATCTTCCGGTCGATCGGCTCCAGGAGACCTTCGAGATCCGCGCGCAGAGTCTGGGTCTGGCTCGGCGAGGACACATCCCATTCATAGGTCCCGCTCTGCACCTGCGCCTTCAGCTTGGCGTAGGAAACCGGGGTTACTGTGCGGACCTCGATGCCCGTGGCCGCGGTGAAGGGCTTGAAGAAGGCCGCATCCTCAGCGGCGGTCCAGCTGCCGCCCCAGGTATTGACGTAAACCACCTTGTTCTGGGCTCGCGCCGTCGAAGAAATCACATAGGGCGCGGCGATGGCCACACTTGCCGCGCCGGCGAGAAACTGCCGCCGGTTTTTGAGGATAGAGGTCTTCGCCATGTTTACTCCCCCTCTGTCGTTGCACGAAAGCGCATGATCCGCCTTGAGCATGCGCGATACGCTTGTTTTCGCCTAGATATTTCGGCTGGATTCTTAGGGCATCGTCATTGGCGATAAGCTGGATCGATCCGGGCCCCGGGTAAACGCCCGACTAGAGAAAAAGCGTGATTCAAGAGATACTCGCCACCACGCGCCTTTACCGCGACCCTCGTGGTGAATCGCGCGGACAAGTCGAGAACTTAGAATGACCGGCAAGAAGCAGATGAAGATCGGGACCTGGGTGGATGGCGACGGGGGACATGTCGCGGCCTGGCGCCACCCGCAGGCCGTGCCGGGCTATTGCGGGACCCTGCCTTTCTGGCAGAACCTCGGGAAGGTTTGCGAGCGGGGCAAGTTCGACTTCCTGTTCCTCGCCGATAGCAATCGCGTTCAGTATCAGAGAAACCCCAAGGTCATGCGGCAGATGCCGGCCACACCGTTCTTCGAGCCGTTGACGCTGCTGGCGGCGCTGGCGGGATCGACGACGCATCTGGGGCTGGCCGCCACCATGACCACGACCTACAACGAGCCCTATCATGTGGCGCGCATCTTCGCTTCGCTCGATCATCTGACGGGCGGACGGGGAAGCTGGAACGTGGTCACCTCGTCAAGTTCCGACGAAGCCCCCAATTTCAGCGCCGAAAAGCACATGGCGCACGACGACCGTTATGCCCGCGCCAAGGAATTCCTGCAGATCTGCATGGGGCTCTGGGATAGCTGGGAAGACGATGCCTTCATCCGCGACAAGGAGAGCGGCACCTATCTCGACTACGACAAGATGCATTACCTCAATTGGCGCACTGAGCGGTTCCAGGTGAAAGGGCCGCTGAACTCGCCGCGCTCCCCTCAGGGGCGTCCGGTGATCTTCCAGGCCGGGTCCTCCAATATCGGGCGGGAATTCGGGGCCGAGACCGCTGACGCGGTCTTCACCGCCCAGGACAGCTTCGAGAGCGCCAAGGCCTTCTATGACGATGTCAAAGGGCGGATGGCTAAATTCGGCCGCAAGCCCGCGGACATGCTGATCTTCGTCGGAGTCGGCCCGATTGTGGGCCGCACAATGGAAGAAGCGAGGGCCAAATTCGACCTGCTGCAATCCTTGATGCCGGCCGACGTAGCGATGCTGGTCCTGTCCGAGGTGCTGGGCGGCGCCGATCTTTCTAAGCTCCCCTTGCACGAGCCGGTCACGATGCTCCCGCCGAGCGATGGGATCCAGAGCCGGCGGGAACTTCTCCTCCAGAAGGCGCTCGAAGAGAAGATGACCCTGCTGGAACTCGCGCGCTTCACGGCGGGCGGGCGCGGGCATCGCCAGATCATCGGGACGCCGGAGATGATCGCCGACGATTTCCAATACTGGCTCGAAAGCGGCGCGACGGACGGTTTCCTCCTGGCCCCCGCCTGCCTGCCCGGATCGCTGGACGACTTCGTGGATCTCGTGGTGCCCGAACTGCAACGGCGCGGGATCTTCCGCCAGGAATACGAAGGCAATACCCTCCGCGAGATCATGGGCCTCCCCCGCCCGGCTCATCGCGCCGTCGCAGCAATACCGATGCGATGACCATCGGCCAAACCGAGCTCATGGACCTTTTTTCGGCCGGGCCTGCGGCCTCGGGCTTTTTCCTTTGGGGATATCGCCCAGGTGATCGATCAGCTTCTGGGTGGCTTTCTTGAGATTATCGTGGCGGGCAATGATGTAGATCGGGGTTTCGGACAGCAGGGGATCGTCCAAGGGGATCACCCGGACGCTATCGCTTCGATCGCCCCGATATCCGAGCGCGACCAGGGCGACGCCCTCCCCCATGGCGACCCGAGCCAGCACGTTCGGAAACGACGTATCGTAAGCCGAGATCTTGAGGGTCGCGCCCAGCTCGCAAAATCGGGAAATCAAGGCATCGTGGTTTCGGGGATGCTGATCTCGGGGCACGACGACGAAGGGCTCGTCGCGCAAGGCCTCCAGCGTCAGGCGGCGCCGGCCGGCCAATGGATGCCGAGCGTGGATCGCGACCCCAGAGCTGGCTCGGTTTATCTGAGCAGCTTTTTCGCTTTGATAAGTGGAACCTCTGCGGGGTTCAGGCGGCCGCGATCTGCGGCAGCCTGTTGAAGTAAGCTTGGTCCGGGGTCTTCCGGTCAAGGCTCGAATGGGGTCTGCGGGCGTTG